>NZ_CP087998.1:1262360-1893540 GCF_021044585.1 Sulfurimonas sp. HSL-3221
GACGGCTTTCATCAGACCGATGTTCCCCTCCTGGATCAGGTCGAGGAAGGGGAGGCCGCGGTTGGTATAGCGCTTGGCGATGGAGACGACGAGACGGAGGTTTGATTTCGCCATCCGCGTCTTGGCCGTCTCGGAGATCGCCTTACCGCGCTTGATCTGCTCGAGGATGTCCGAGAGCTTTTCCGGTTCCATATTAAAGCCGCCCTTGGAGGCCTCTTTGGTCTGGATCAGCTTCTTGATCTCCATATAGGTGCCGACCATGGTCGCTTCGGGGACCCGTGCCGCGATATCCTCTTTGGAGAGCTCTGTAATGTTATCGAGGATCTCTCTGTGGTTCTTGCGGAGCAGATCGTTGAAGAGCGGAAGCTTGTACTCGAGGCGCTTGAGCTCTTTTTCAAACCCTTCGTCGCTCTTGAGGGAGGTCTCCATCGATTTGACGAGCTCGTTGATCAGCTTGGACGTCGGTCCGAGGTCAAGCAGCTTCTCTTTGAGAATCTTCTTTTTGAAGCTTGCCGTCAGGAAGAAGTGGACGATCTCTTCGTTCATGTCGCCGTTCTCGACGCCTTCAGGCAGTTTTTCGGAGGCTTTCTGCCACTCTTTTTTCGCTTTTTCGAGGGCCTTGAAGCTGCTGACGACGAGATCGACGCGCTTTTTATCTTTCGCGCTGACCTTCTTTTCGCCGCCCTCATCGTCATCGCTGTCATTGTCGTCGTCGCCGTCGCCGTCGTCTTTTTCGTCTTCAAAGCTTTTGAAGAGCTCTTTGACACGGCGTTCGCGATTGATGAGCGGTTCTTTATAGTCAAGGATGAAGTCGATCAGGTAGGGGACGGAACAGATCGCGTCGATAATGATGCTCTCACCGAATTCGATCTTTTTCGAGATCTCGATCTCCTCCTCTTTGGTCAGGAGCGGGATCTGTCCCATTTCGCGCAGGTACATCCGTACCGGCGAATCGGAGCGGGACCACTCCATCAGCTCGTGCTGCTTGAGGATGTCGAACTCCTCGCCGCTGGCGTTTTCGATCAGTTTGCGCTGAGCATCGCGCCGCGCTTCGGCTTCCTGCTCGTTCATGAGCTTGGCGTGCTCCGAAGCGGTATAGAGGCAGCGTTTGTTCTTTTCGGCAAGTTTCAGGATGCTTTTTGCCTGGGCGGATGTCGGATTCTTCTCAAAAAGCTCCGCGATCGTTTCGTAGGTGATACAATTCTCGGATTGGTGTTCGACAAAAAGGGTTTCAAGGGCTTTATTGAGTTCTTTTGCGGTCATCGGGTGAAAAGCTCCTGGAATAAGTAATATTGGGGCGTATCGGCTTATCCCCTCCATCGGGGTGGGCCAGGCCTCGTGGGTTTTTTGAGTTAAGTGGGGATTATACTTTATGATGGCTTAGTCTTTGCTTTCCTTCATGGAAACGGAAAGAAATAAAGGATACATATTATTTAATATATCCCGTCATTCAACCCCCTTTGAGGGATTTTGGATATAATCGCACCAAAAAACTGCAGGATCTTCTATGAGCACACTCGAAGGAAAAGTCTGGCGGTTCGGTCAGGATATCGATACGGACCTGATCATCGCCGCACGCTATCTTAATACTTCCGATCCCAAGGAACTCGCGAAGCATGTAATGGAGGACGCCGATCCCGATTTCGTTTCGAAAATGGCACCGGGCGACATTATCGTCGCCGGCAACAACTTCGGCTGCGGTTCGTCACGCGAACATGCCCCGATCGCCCTGAAAGCCGCCGGGATCGCCGCAGTGATTGCCCCGACATTTGCCCGCATCTTCTACCGCAACGCCTTTAATATGGGACTGCCGATCTTCGAACTCGAAGAGAGCGCCGAGATTGCCGAAGGCGATATCGTCTCCGTCGACATGGACAAAGGGACTGTCACGGACAAGACGACCGGCAAGAGCTACGCCTTTACGCCGATCCCGCCGTTTATGCAGGAGCTGCTCTCCGCCGGCGGCCTGATGAATTATGCCGAAGAAGAGATCAAAGCAGGAGGAAAAGCATGAAAACCTATAACATTGCCCTGATCAAGGGGGACGGGATCGGTCCCGAGATCATCGACGAAGCGGTCAAGGTGCTCGATGCCGTTGCCGCCCGGTTCGATTTTTCCATGCGTTATGAAGAGGTCCTGATGGGCGGAAGCGCCTACGACGTCACCGGCGATCCGCTGCCCCAGGAGACGATCAACGTCTCCTTGAATGCCGACGCGGTCCTTTTCGGCGCCATCGGCGGTGAGAAGTGGGACAACCTGCCGCGCGAAAAGCGTCCGGAGAGCGGCTTGCTGCGTTTCCGCAAAGAGCTCGGCGTTTTCGCCAACCTCCGCCCGGCCGTCGTCTATGACGAACTGGTCAACGCCAGCTCCCTCAAGCCCGAAGTCGTCAAAGGCGTCGACCTGATGGTCGTGCGTGAACTGATCGGCGGTATCTATTTCGGCGAACCCAAAGGTTGGGAAGGGGACAAGGCATACAACACGATGGTCTATACGAAGCCGGAGGTTGTGCGCATCGCCCACACGGCGTTCAAGATTGCGATGGAACGCGGCAAAAAGGTCTGTTCCGTCGACAAGGCAAACGTCCTCGACGTCTCCCAGATGTGGCGCGAGACCGTCGAAGAGGTCGCCAAAGAGTACCCGGAAGTCTCCCTGTCGCATATGTACGTCGATAATGCCGCGATGCAGCTGATCCGCGACCCGAAACAGTTTGACGTCATCCTGACGGGGAACATTTTCGGCGACATCCTCAGCGACGAGGCGAGCATGCTCTCGGGCTCCATCGGGCTGCTCCCCTCTGCCTCCGTCGGCGCGAAGATCGGCGTGTACGAGCCGATCCACGGTTCGGCACCGGACATCGCGGGGCAGGGGATCGCCAACCCGATCGCGACGATCGCCAGCGCGTCGATGATGCTCCGCTTCGCCCTGGGCGAAAACGAGGCGGCGGACCGTATCGACGCGGCCATCAAGCATGCCCTCAAAGACGGCTACCGTACGCGCGACCTCGCCAACTACGATGCCAAAGAGCTCTGCTCCACCAGTGAAATGGGTGACATCATCGCCAACTACGCGGCCAAAGAATGAAAGAGTACCGGGTACTGATCGATTGTCGTGACGAAAAAGGGCTCGTCTATAAAGTCTCGAGCATCTTTTTCAAGTACGACCTGAACATCCTCTCCAACAGCGAGTTCGTCGACAGCGAAACGAACCTCTTCTTTATGCGCAGCGTCGTCAGCGGCTTCATCGACGGCAACGACCTGGAGAAGGAACTGCGCGCCGTGCTGCCGGAAAAGGCGAACCTGCGTATCGTCTCCCCGGAGAAGAAGAACATCGTTTTGATGGTCACAAAGGAGTCCCACGCCCTGGGGGACCTGCTGATCCGCTACGAGGCCGGCGAACTCGACGCCAACATCCTCGGCGTCGTTTCCAACTACGACCTGCTTGAACCGCTGATCGAGAAGTTCGGCATTCCTTTCTATACGGTGTCGCACGAGGGGCTCAGCCGCGACGATCACGAACAGAAGGTGCTCGAGTGCCTGGCCGCTTTCGGCGAGATCGACTATATCGTCCTGGCGAAATACATGCGTATCCTCACCCCGAATTTCGTCGAGGCCTACGCCAACAAGATCCTCAACATCCACCACTCTTTCCTGCCGGCGTTTATCGGGGCAAACCCCTACAAACAGGCGTATGAGCGCGGGGTGAAGATCATCGGAGCGACGGCGCACTTCGTCAACAACGACCTCGACGAAGGGCCGATCATCTCCCAGGACGTCAAGCATGTCGACCATGCCCACAACTGGCAGGAGATGCAGCGTCTCGGACGCGATATCGAGAAGATCGTCCTCTCCCGGGCCGTACGCCTGGCCCTCGAGGACCGCATCTTCGTTTACGGGAACAGGACCGTTATTTTTTAACTAAACGCCAAATGAACAAAGTCCATTTGTCTACGCTGCCGCTAAGGCACGTTGTCCTCGCTTTGCTGCGGAATTCCGCTTTGCTGCATCGGCAGTAGGCCCACGCGCTTTGCGCTTTTAAAGGCACTCATGTTTAACATCGTTCTTGTCCATCCGCAGATCCCCAACAACACCGGCGCCATCGGGCGCCTCTGCGTCAACACGGGTGCCACGCTGCACCTGATCGAGCCGCTGGGATTCGATATCAGCGAAAAGGCGGTCCGGCGGGCGGGGCTGGATTACTGGCACAAGATCGACCTGCATGTCTGGGAGAGCCTGGAGGCGTTTACCGCAGCGCACCCCGATGCCGCGCGGTACCACCTGGCGACGACCAAGACGGAGCAGCCCTATTTCGAGCATACCTTCCGGGAAGGGGACTACCTCTTTTTCGGCAGCGAGACCGCCGGGATCCCCGCCGAGCTTCTCAACGCGCATCCGGAAGCCTGCATGACAATCCCCATGACGCGGGAGGGGCGCAGCCTCAACCTGGCGATCAGCTGTGGGATTATCCTCTATAAGGCGATTGAACAGAACTTTGAGACCTATAAGGAGATGATGTGAACGGGGTAATCGATACGATCATGCTGATCCTCTTTGTGCTTTTCATGTTTATGATTTTCGGCGGTTACCATCGCCAGAAATTCGAAGAGCGCGAAAAAGAGGAGAAACGCAAAGAGGCGGAGGAGGAATCCGCTTCATCAGACACAAAGGCCTAGGCTCAGAGCAGCCTGTCGGCCAATCTTTCCAGAGAGTGTTCAAACTTCTCAAACCATGATTCCGCTTTTCTGATCATCTGTGCCATGGGAGCTCCCTTTGTCATTTAATTTGACCTATTGTAGGACTGCATGACATCTTTCTTTTTAAATATTGCAATTTGACATATAATTTTGCTACGATCTTACATCGCTATACTATTATGCTATACAAAACAACGCGTAAAAGAAGGAGCTGAAGATGAAAGAGTTTGCCGACATCGTCGAGGAGATCAAAGATATCGTTTCCGGCGAGCTTCCGGGGAAAAAAGTGTTCGACAAGGATGTCGCCTCCCTGCTCGGGATCTCGCAAATGAACTTTGCCACCCTGAAAAAACGCAACAAGATCCCCTATGAAGAGCTGCTGAACTTCTGCGCCAAACGCTCCATCGCGATCAACTGGCTGCTCTTCGGCCAGTCACCCGAAAGCCTGATCGAACCGACCAACAAGTTCTACATGGTCCGCTATTTCAGCGAGATCAGCGCTTCCGCCGGCGGCGGGGCGGATGTGTTCGACGAGGGTTCCGAACCGATGATGCTGAGCGGAAATTTC
Source organism: Sulfurimonas sp. HSL-3221 (assembly GCF_021044585.1). Classification (GTDB taxonomy): domain Bacteria; phylum Campylobacterota; class Campylobacteria; order Campylobacterales; family Sulfurimonadaceae; genus Thiomicrolovo; species Thiomicrolovo sulfuroxydans. The sequence goes on from NZ_CP087998.1 coordinate 1,267,619, forward strand.
GTGCAGACCCTCGGCGGGGAGCAGGAGCTGCGCTATATTGAGGCAATCAATGTCAGCGGGGATTCGATGGAACCGACCTTCAGCTACGGCGACATCATCTTTGTCAACCGCAGCAAAAAGGATATCGGCCGGGGCGGGATTTTTACCATCAATACCGAAGGCGGCCTCTTCATCAAACGCCTCCACAAGCGAATAGATGGTAAAATCGACATTATTTCTGACAATAAAGAGTACCCCGTCCAGACCGCCGCTCCCGATGCTATCGAGATCATCGGACGCGTTGTCGGGCGGTTCGGTCAGGTCGATTAACCGTCCCAGGGGCGGGAACCGGAGAGAAGATGTTTTCCCACCCACGCCCTTTGACCGCCCTGGCGGCAGCCCTCCTGGCCCTGTCGCTGGGCGGCTGTACCCCCAAAATGCTCCGGGACACGGCGGCCGAAACGCCGCTTCCCCCTCTCGCCGGCGTCGAGGACCTTCAGCGTTTCCCCCAGACGATCGATCCCTACCTTATCCGGCTGCAGGAGCGCAACGCAACGCTGCCGGTACAACAAGGGTACGAAAGCACCTATTACAAGGTGTGGGACGACGCGTATACGCCCGAAGCGCTCGAAGAGGTTAAGTGGCCCTTTGATGTCTACCGTCCCGAAAACGCCTACGGACAGAACCTCCAGCCACTCTCGCAGGCATGGTTCTATGCGATGCTGCGCGAAGCGAACTGGCAGGCGTACGGCAGCACTGCCGGCCGTGCCGTGGCGCTGCGCCGCCTGGATCTGCGCAACTTCCCGACGGAGAAGCCCCTGTTTCGCGACCCCTCGGTGGCCGGGGAGGGGTTCCCCTTTGATTATCTGCAGAACAGTACCGTTTTCGCCGGCGAACCGCTCTATATTTCGCACTACTCCCGAAGCGGGGCATGGGCCTACGTCATGACCTCCTACGCGACGGGCTGGGTCCCCGTCGACCGCATTGCCCCCGTCGGCAGAGCGGAGCGGGAGGTCCTGCGGGCACAGCCTCTGCTGGGACTGCTCGAAGACCGCATGCCGATCCACTCCCTGCGGGGACGCTATATGTTCGAAGGGTATGTGGGCATGGTCCTGCCGCTGCAGCAAAAAAGCGCGGCGCAGTGGCGCGTCGACCCGGCGGGCCACGCCGGGACCGCAGAGATCCCGCGGGAAGCGGCGGCACCGCTCCCGCTCACCTTCACCCGCGAAAACATGCGCCGGGTTATTGCACCGATGATGCAGACGAAATACGGTTGGGGCGGGCTGTACGGCGAACGGGACTGCTCCTCGACGCTGCGGGACATCTTCGCCCCCTTCGGCCTCTGGATGCCGCGCAACTCCTACAAGCAGTCCAGGCTCGGGGAAGTCGTCTCTTTCGAAGGCCTTGACGATGCCGCGAAACTCGCCAAGATCGCCGAGGAGGGGAGACCCTTCGAGACGCTGCTCTACCTCAAAGGGCACATTCTGCTCTACCTGGGCGTCTACGACGGCGAGCCTGCGGTGCTTCATACGGTCTGGGGCGTCAAAACCGTTGACGACGAGGGGAACTTCGGCCGCCATATTATCGGCAAGACCGTGATCTCATCCCTGCGCCTGGGGCATGAACTGGACGGGTACAGCGACGAATACTCACTGCTGCATAAAGTGGAAAGTATGAATTTCGTTTTTGAAGAGGAAGCGGAGTAGGTACCGCGGAGGCGGTACTTAGTGAAGGTCGGCGTTGAGCTTGACCTCGCGGCGGGAGCGCAGAGCGATCATCTCGCCGGTAAAGGAGTCCTGGCGGTAGTGGATGCCGTTAAGGCCTGCGAGATCCTTCCCTTTGAACCAGTCGCCCTCCAGTTCGACGCCCGGGTTGGCGGCTTTGATCTTCTCGAGCTCTTCGTATTCGATGAGAAACTTCGTCCCTTCGAGGATGGCGATGCCCGCATCGATGATACAGGCGTCACCCAGCGGAATACCGCAGACGGAGTTCGCGCCGAGGAGGCAGTTCTTGCCGATGGAAATCGGGTTGCCGTCGGTGCCGCTGAGGACACCGAGGATGGAAGCGCCGCCGCCCACATCGGAACCATCGCCGACGACCGCGGAGCTGGAGATGCGCCCTTCGACCATGCTGACACCCGTCGTACCGGCATTGAAGTTGATGTAGCTTGCCCCCGGCATAACGGTCGTACCGGCGTGCAGCTGGGCACCGAAGCGGACCTTGGACGTTTCAAGGATACGGGTATTGTCCGCCGGGATGATGTGCTGCAGGAAGCGCGGAAATTTGTCGACGAAATCGATGTGCGGGTACTGACCGGAGAACTTGAGCTCGATCTCGTTTTCACGGAGCCAGTCGAGTTCGATCGGCTGGCCGTCGCTCCAGGCGACGTTCGGCAGCGCGCCGAACGCGCCGTTCAGGTTGATGCTGCGCAGGGCGACTTTGCCCAGGGACATCGCGTAGAGCTTCAGGTAGGTCGCCTCGACGCTCTGGCACGGCGCATCGTTGAAGATGAAGACGACGCGGAACTCGCCGTCGCGCATACCGCTCTCTTTGATCTGGTTGTACAGTGCGGAGATGACCTGGATGTTCTTGTGGGCATCGCCGTAGGCCTCGTCCGCATAGGGCGTGAAGGCATTGAGGCAGCTCTCGAGGAAAGGCAGGGTGACGTTGCAGATCGCCTCGTCGCCGCTGATGTCGACCGGGCAGCCGCTCTCTTTGAGCGCCTCCATGAAGATCGCCGCGCTGCCGAAGTTCTCATCCCAGTTGACGACCGGGTAGGTCGCCTGCAGGATCTTGTCGGTGTTCAGCTGGCCGAAATCGACCCGGCAGATACCAAAGGCGACCGGTGCCTTGTACCCTTCACCGTTTTGAATGTCAGCCACTTTGGCCTTGAATGCGTCTGCAGTTTCAATCATTTCCATAGAGCAGGTTCCTTGAATTTTTTCGGAATTCTAACACAGACCAGCTCTGATAACCCTGCATCTGACTTGGCAGCGGGATTTTCTAAGGCGCGTATTAAGGCGCTTCATTGATGCAAAACCGAAGCTGTCGGTTAGAAGTTGCGGTGTTATACTTTCGCAAAGGATTGAAGCAATGAGCAACTGGTCGACGTTACTACAGTCGGATGACTACCTCGGTGTCAAGAAGAGTCTCAAAGAGGGCGCCGACGTCAATGAAAAGAGCGAGCACGGGGAGTCGGTGATTGCCCAAGCGCTGCGCCTGCGCTGCAGCGATGAACTGCTGGAGCTGCTGGTCGGGGCGGGTGCGGATCTCTTTGATGCCGATGATGAGGGCGTAAGTGTTTTCGATGTCGCGATCACCTACAACAACCCGACAATGGTGCGCAAGATCATTGACGAAGGGGTCAACGTCAACGAGACCCGCCGGGCCAGCGGCTTTACCCCGCTGATGGCCGCCGTCTGCTATAACCGCAAAGAGATTGTCGAGCTTCTCATGGCAAACGGAGCGGACACCGCCATAACGGACAAGCTCGGGCTGACCGGCGCCGATTACGCCCGCAAGACCCACCGCAAACAGATGCTCGGCCTGTTGGGAGAAGAGGGGGCAGAGTGATGGAACAGATCAAAACCGTCTTTCTTCTCTCCTCGCTGGCGGTGCTGTTCGTGATGCTCGGCGGCTATTTCGGCGGCATGAACGGGGCGCTGATCGGCCTGCTGCTTGCCGGCGGGATGAATTTCTACGCCTATTTTTATTCGGACAAGATGCTGCTGCGGCACTACCACGCCGAACCGGGCACGCCGGAGCAGAACCCTCGTCTCTACCGTATCATCAGCTCCCTCGCGCACAAGGCGGACCTTCCGGTCCCGGCGATGTATATCATCCACGAGCAGACCCCGAATGCCTTTGCCACGGGACGCGACCCGGCACACGCCGCCGTCGCCATTACCGAGGGATTGCTGCAGATGCTTGACGATGAGGAGGTCGAAGCGGTCATGGCCCATGAGCTCTCCCACGTCAAGCACCGGGACATGCTCATTGCCACGGTAGCCGCCTCCATCGCCGGTGCCATTGCGATGATCGCCAATATGATGCAGTTCGGGGCGATGTTCGGTAACAACCGCGGGCGCAACCCCATCGTCATGATCGCACTGGCGCTGCTGCTGCCCCTGGCGGCCAGCGTCATCCAGATGACCATAAGCCGCTCCCGGGAGTTTATGGCCGATGCCGGTTCCGCCCGGATCACGGGGCACCCCGAGTGGCTGCAGCGGGCCCTTCGTAAACTTGAGACCTACAATACCCGCGGCAGCGTCCAGGGCGCGACCCCGGAGAATGCCCACCTCTTCATCGTCTCCCCCTTCGCCGGCAAACGGCTCTCTTTCGGGGAGCTATTCCGCACCCACCCGACGACAGAGCAGCGCATCGCCCGTCTGGAGCTCCTCAAATCAGGGGAGAGTCCGAAACATTTCGAGCGCCACTACCGCTAAAAAAGCTTCTCCTGCCGTTCGTTCTCGAGGGGCTTGCGTTTCTCTTTGTTCAACCACTCTTCGAGCAGGTGCTCGACGACTTTACTCAGGCTCATTTTATAGCGCTGCCGCGCGTATTTCATGCTTTCGTTCCAGACCTCTTTATCCACGATGAGCGAGCGGGTTATCTCATTTTTCGGCTTCATGATATCATCCAATATTAATTATATATAAAATTATATAGTAATTTTAGGGATGCGTCAAATAGGGGGTGACGGTTAAAGCCTTTTTAAAAAAGGGGAGAATAGAATGGTTGCCAAGGAGTGTCTATGAACCTGTCCAACGTTATCTCCGGCTTCTTCATTATCCTCGCACTGACGACGAACTTCGGTTTCTTTTACGGTGATCCGACGGTCATTGACGAGCACAGCCGGTATGAGCTTTTTGCGGCGATCATCTTCAACCTGATCGCGACTGTCTACAAACTGGGGGACAAGACGCAGATCGGCGCCGTGCTGCTGGCGACCAGCCTGGTGGCCGATATCCAGCTCATCAGCTCCGCGTCGGTCTGGGCCTTCGGCGAATACGTCGTCGGCATGAACACGGAGGTGGTCGTCGCGATCATCTCGCTCTCGGGCGGGGCCATGATCGCCAATATCGTTTCCGTCATCCTCTTTACGGCGGAAACCATCAAATCGAAGCGCTGAGGCCGTGGACAATACCGCGCTTTTCCTGATCATCCGGCGCCTGCGGGTGCCGATGTTTGTACTGATCACGACCTTTGGAATCTCCATCCTTGGGATGGTACTTATCCCCGGGGTGGACGAGCAGGGCCAGCCCTACCATCTGACTTTCTTTGACGCCTTCTATTTTGTCACCTATACCGCATCGACGATCGGTTTCGGGGAGACACCCTACAGTTTTACCTACCCGCAGCGTCTCTGGGTCTCTTTTTCCATCTACCTCTCCGTCATCGGATGGTTCTACGCCATCGGCGCTATCGTCGCCCTGATGCAGGACAAGGTGCTCGCATCCCAGATCGACCTCTCGAAGTTCAAAGGCAAAATCCACGGCATCCGCGAACCTTTTATCATCTTCGTCGGCTACAACCTCCTGGCCAAAAGCATTATCCGTAAACTGAGCGACGAAGGGATACAGTCCGTCGTCATCGAGAACGACGCGATGCGCATAGACGAAATGGTCCTGGCGAACTATACGCTGGAGATCCCGGCGCTGCACGGCGACATCAACGACCCGGACGTGCTGCGCATGGCCGGCATCAACAAACCCGAATGCCAGGCGGTCGTCTCCCTCTCCAGCGACGACGCGATGAACCTGCATACGGCCATGGCGGCCAAACTGCTCAATCCCCATGTAAAGGTGATCGTCGAGGCGACGTACGAGGAGTACGCGGAGAACCTCAATACCATCGGGATAGAGATCGTCGAAAACCCTTTCAAAATCGTGGCCAAGCGGCTCTATATGGGGCTGCGCGCGCCCTCGCTGCTGATGCTGGAGCAGTGGATCTACGGCGAACCGCTGCAGCTGCATCCCCGGGACATGATCCCCACCGAGGGCAAATACATCGTCTGCGGCTACGGGCGGATGGGCAAGGCGCTGCGCATTGCGCTCAAGCGCGCCGGCATCGAGTACGTCTTTATCGAGACGAACCCCAAAAAAGTGCGCCAGATGCGCAAGGACGATGTCCACATCATGGTAGGGGAGGGGCAGGACAAGAAACTCCTGCTCGATGCCGGGGTCAAAGAGGCCTCCTGCATCATCGCCGGCATGAACGACGACTTTATCAACCTGAGCATCGTGATGGCGGCGAAAAAACTGAACCCGAACATCTTTACGGTTGCCCGCCAGAACAACATCCACGACGACAGTGTCTTCAAAGCCGCGGACATCGACCGCGTGACGATCGTCAAAAACCTGCTGATCAACCAGACCTACATCGCCATCGCGCGGCCGCTCAGCGAACGTTTCCTGCAGCTCATCAAGAACAAGGGCGCGGAGTGGGGGGACGGCCTCATCATCACCCTCAAACAGATCATCGGCGACAATCCCGACAAGCTGGAGACCGTCGTCGACGAAGAGCATGCGTACGCGCTCTGCCGCCACCTGGAAAAAGGGGAAACAGCTGAGCTGGAGATCCTGCTCCGCAGCCGTAAAGATCACCGCTACTGCAACCGCGCCGTTGCGCTTTACCTGCGGCGCGGCGATGAGGATTTTCTACTTCCGGACCCGGGGATGCCGCTCCAGATCGGCGACCAGTTGCTCTTTGCCGGGGACAGGGAGTCATTCGAGGATATCGCCTACAGCATGGAAAACCTCTACGAGCTGCAGTATGTCCTCGAGGGTAAAAGCTGCGCCACCTCGGTGAGCTGCCGCCTGCATACGGGACGCTGATCAGACGATATCGATCACGCTGATCTCGCTGGGAGCGAGCACCCGCAGCGGCGGTCCCCAGTAGCCCGTGCCCCGGCTGACGTAGATCTGTTTGTCCGCGTCGACGCGGTAGTGTCCCGCGAGGTAGGGCTGGTCGATCATCACGAGCAGGCCGAAGGGAAAGATCTGCCCGCCGTGGGTGTGACCGCTGAGCATCAGGTCGTACGCCTTGTGCTGCATAATCCGCGTACTTTTGGGCTGATGGGAGAGGACGATCGTTTTGAGCGCAGGGTCACAATCCCCGAAGGCGGCTTCGACGTCGTAAGGCATCACCCCCATCCGTTTGGAGATCAGGTCGTTGACACCGACGAGGTTGAACCGTTCGGCGATCTTCACGCTCTCATTGTCAAGCACGGTAATACCCAGTGCATTGCGCAGGTGCGCCACAATGGCCTCCACGCCGTGGAAATATTCATGATTCCCGGTAATGAAGAAGGTGCCGAAGCGGGACTGCAGCGCTTTGAGCGGTTCGAGTTCCGCGGCAACGTGTTCGATCTTCCTGTCGACAAGGTCGCCGGTGATGACGACCATGTCGGGGCGCAGCGCATTGGTACGCGTCACGCATGATTCAACGAACTCCCTGCGGATGTCCAGGCCGATATGCATATCGCTGAGCTGGACGATACGGAAGGGCTTTGCATCCGTTTCGCCCAGTGCGATCTGCTCAAAACGGAGCATCGGACGGCGCAGACCGCCGATCAGCCCATCAAGAAGGTAGCTGACCGCCGCGATGATCATGGTGAGGTCAAAACCGATCTTGATGAAGCGGCGGCGTTCGGGCTGAAAGGGGATGCGCTCCGCGGCCGTATGCATCAGGTCGTAGACGAGGGCGACAAAAAAGAGGATGAAGGTAACGCCGACGCTGCTGCTGAGAAGGTAATAGAGCAGGGGTGAATCGGGCAGGAGGTGGGTCAGGGTCTGAAAGACGAAAAGGACCTCGACGACGAAGAGGGAGAGGGCGACGGTTTTCCACGCACCGGCCCTGCCGAAGTGAAGCCGTCGGAAGAAACGGCGGTAGGCGTAGAGGTTCAGCGCGCCCATGACGGCGGTGAAGACGAATCCGAAGAGCAAAAAGCGCATCATGTGATCTGGAAGGCGATCTCTGCCTCATGCAGGAAGTCGGTAAAGAGCGCGAACGCATCGTCAACGGCGGGTGTTTCGCTGCCGGCAACGGAGATCTCGACACGGGCGACGCCGTCTCGCAGCATCGGAAGCGAAGAGAACTCGATCGCCTCCGGCACCTTTTTCATGACGTCGATGAGCGTGTTCTCGCTTGTCTCGGCGATCAATGTGCGGCGATGGAGGCGTTTGGGCTGGGAGAAGTGTCCTTTGATGGCGGCCTCGATCATCGGGTGCGCCATCTCCGGGAATCCCGGTACGAAAAAGTAGCGGTTCTCCAATGAGAAGCCGGACATATTGTTGACGGGGTTTTTCAGCAGGGTGACGCCGACGGGCAGGTCCGCCATACGGACACGGTGGGGACGGGCCTCGTCACCGAAACGCTCAATGATATCCTGCTCGAACTGGAAGTGGCGCCGCAGCGGCTTGTCGGTAAAGACTTTGGCCGCGATGGGACGGGTCAGATCGTCGGGGGTGGAACCGATCCCGCCGAAACTGAAGAGGACGGCATCCGGATCGGCGAGAATCATCCTGTAGGTCGCTTCGATCAGGGCAGCATCGTCCTTGATAACGAGGGAGGCGTAAAGGGCGTGCCCGTACGGCTCCAAGGCTTCTTTGAGAAAGGCGAAGTGCTTGTCGCTCCGACGTCCGTTAAGGATCTCGGTGCCGATAATGACGGCATAGAAGTTTGGCGTATTCATAGGGGTATTATAGCGTCTGAAAAGGGTGGGAGGGCGGAACCGCCCGGCGCTTATTTCAGCGCGGAGAGGATCGTGCTCTGGACCGTGTCGATCGGCTGGGTTCCGTCGATGCGGATATAGGTGACGGCGCTGTTGTTTTCGGCTTCGGCCGTGTAGTAGCCGATCAGCGGTGCAGTCTGCTCGTGGTAGACGCGCAAACGGTCGAGGACGACCTCTTCTTTGTCGTCGTCGCGCTGCACAAGCTCCTCACCGGTGATGTCATCCTTGCCTTCGACTTTCGGCGGGTTGTAAACGACGTGGTAGGTACGGCCCGACGCCAGGTGGGCACGGCGGCCGGACATGCGGCTGACGATCTCGGAGTCGGGGACGTCGATCTCGATAACGGCATCAATGGCAACACCCGCTTCTTTCAGTGCATCCGCCTGGGCGATGGTGCGCGGGAAACCGTCAAGCAGGAAGCCGTTCTTGCAGTCATCCTCTGTAATACGCTCTTTAACGAGGCCGATGATGATCTCGTCGGTGACGAGCTTGCCCGCGTCCATGAAGGATTTCGCCAGTTTCCCCAGTTCCGTCCCAGCCTTGATCGCGGCACGGAGCATGTCCCCCGTGGAGATCTGCGGGATATCGAACGCCTTTGTCAGAAACTGTGCCTGGGTGCCTTTGCCTGCGCCGGGTGCGCCGAGTAGAATGATTTTCATGCTTTTCCTTGTTAAATTAAACTTTCGATGTGGGCCTGCATCTCGTTCGCGACCTGGGCGAGCTCGCGTTCGCCGTTGATCTTGTGCAGCAGCCCTTTTTGGGTATAAAAGTGCTGGATATCGGCCAGCGGCTCGACATAGACGTTCATCCGACGTGCAAAGACCGCTTCGTTGTCATCCGCGCCGCGCGCACGTCCTAGGACGCGGTCGCGGGCGATCTCTTCGCTGACAACGACCTCGATGACGTTTGCCAGCGCCACCTCCGGTTCGCCCGCGAGGTAGTCATCGAGGGCTTCCATCTGCTCGATGGAGCGGGGATAGCCGTCGATGATAACGGCCGCGGTCGGCGCCTGCTTGATCGCACCGACGATCGTCTCGATCGCAATGTCGATGGGCACGATCTCGCCGCGGTCGATGATGGCTTTGATGATTTGGCCGCGTTCGCTGCCCGTCGCGACCTCCGCGCGGAACATATCGCCGGCGGAGTAGTGGGTAATCTCGTCATGGCGCGAAGCGATCACTTCGCAATCGGTCGTTTTGCCCGAGCCGGGCGCGCCGATAATGAGAAAGAGTTTTTTACGACTCATGACTGGCTTTTGGATTCTCTGGTGCGGATATGCAGCTCACGCAGCTGCGCGTTGTCGACGCTGCTCGGGGCCTGGGTGAGCAGACAGGAGGCTTTCTGCGTTTTCGGGAAGGCGATGACGTCGCGGATGCTGTCCTTTTTGGCGAGCAGCATGATGAGGCGGTCGAAACCGATCGCGAAACCGCCGTGCGGCGGCGCACCGAACTTGAGGGCGTCGAGGAGGAAGCCGAACTTCTCCTGCGCTTCCTCCTCCTCGATGCCGAGCAGTTTGAAGATCTCCTCCTGGACATCCTGCTTATGGATACGGATGGAACCGCCGCCCAGCTCGACGCCGTTGAGGACGATATCGTAGGCGATGGATTCGATGTCTTCGAGATGCTCGTGGTTGAGGTCTTTAGGCATCGTGAAGGGGTGGTGGAGGGCTTTGACGCGCCCTTCGTCGATCTCGAACATCGGGAAATCGACGACCCAGAGGAACTCAAAGCGGTCTTTGTCGACGAGGTTCATCTTCTCATGCTCGGCGATAAAGATGCGGAAGCGTCCCATGTAGTCCCAGACGGTGTGCTTGTCGCCGGCGCCGAAGAAGACGACGTCGCCGACTTCAAGCTCGGTGCGGTCGATGATCGCCTGGATATCTTCCTCGGAGAAGAACTTCGTCAGCGGCCCTTTGAGGCCGTCCTCTTTCATCTGGAAGTAGCCAAGCCCCTTCGCGCCGAATTTGCGGACGTAATCCTCGAAACTTTTCATTTCGCGCTTGGAGAAGACGAGATCGGCACCCGGGACGCGCAGCGCCTTGATGCGGTTGAGTTTCGGGTTTTTCGCGATGGCGGTGAAGATCTCGTTATCGCAGCGCTCAAAGATGTCGATGACGTCGACCATCTCCAGGCCGTAGCGCATGTCCGGTTTATCAGAACCGTATTTCTCCATCGCCTCTTTGTGCGGCATACGCGGGAAGGGTGCCTGGACGTCATGGCCGGCGGCTTTGAACATCCCGACGATCAGCTTTTCGGCGACGGCAATGACCTCTTCCTGGTCACAAAAGCTCATCTCGACATCGATCTGGGTAAATTCGGGCTGGCGGTCGGCGCGGAGGTCTTCGTCGCGGAAACACTTTGCGATCTGGAAATAGCGGTCGAAACCGCCCACCATCAGCAGCTGCTTGAAGAGCTGCGGGGACTGGGGCAGGGCGTAGAATTCGCCTTCGTGGACACGGCTCGGGACGAGGTAGTCGCGTGCGCCTTCCGGCGTGGATTTCGTCAGGATCGGCGTCTCGACCTCGAGGAAGCCGAGCTCGTCGAGGACGTTGCGCGCCGCGATGGCCGCTTTGGAGCGCAGTCTGAAGGTATCAAATGAGGAAGTGGAACGCAGGTCGAGGTAGCGGTACTTAAGCTTCGTCTCTTCGCCGACGGACTCGTCACCGATGACAAAGGGCATCGGTGCGGAGCGGTTCTCGATGACAAGCTCGTCGACGACGACCTCGATGGCACCCGTTTTGAGGCGCGGGTTCGTCAGCCCTTCGCCGCGCAGGCGGATGGTCCCTTTGGCGATCAGGACGAACTCGTCGCGGACGTCGTTGGCGATCTGGTGCGCTTCGGCGTTATCCGCCGGGTCGCAGACGAGCTGGATCAGTCCGGATTTGTCACGCAGGTCGATAAAGATGATGCCGCCATGGTCACGGTAACTGTTCGCCCAGCCGGCGAGTTCGACGCGCTCGCCGACGTTGTTTTCGTTTAAATCGGTACAGTAATGGCTTCTCAAAACGTTGGGTCCTTGTGCCGGCAGGTGTGATTCCTGCGGCAAAAATTTTCGCGATTATATCGCATAGGGGATTCAGCATTGCTAAAGGACAGGGGTAAGATGGGATCCGAGGCATGTTTCTGCCGGATCGCCAAACAAAACGGACGGTGACGGTCAGGATGCCATTCACTCGTCACACCACGTTAATTAACAAAAAACTGGTAAAACTTATATGGAAATGTTATAATCGCCGCCACAAATCGCCCCGGCGTCTACGTTGCATGCTAAAGGATCCCCGTGACATTTTTCTCGAAACCGATACTGCTTTGCGCGCTGTTTGCAACAGCTCTCCAGGCCTTCGAAACCGACGTTGAAACGGGGGTGGGGGTGTGGTACGCCAAGGCGTCGGGGGATCTGACCTATAACGACAGCGGGGGGAGCGTCAGCTCTGTCGGCGACCTGGGGTACAAGGATGAATACAACTTCTACATCTTTGCTGACTTCAAGCCCCGGGAGGTTTCGCCCTTTGTACCGAATCTCCGTCTCGCATACACGTCGATCGCCTATAACGGCCGCACGAAAAGCTCCGTGACCTGGGGACCCTTCCTCTACCAGGCGGATGCGCCGAACAAGGTGAGCGCGGAAGAGTATGACGCAACCTTCTACTATACGTTCGAAAATCTGCTCTCCTGGGCATCGTTCGATGCCGGTATCAACGTCAAGTACGTCACGACGCGCTATACCATTGACGACAGCTCTTTTCATTACGATGAAAGCGACGTCACGACGCTGCCGCAGCTCTATCTGCATGCGAGCATACCCGTCATGCAGCTGCCGGCATCCGTTGAACTCTCCTACTATTACTATGACGAAGGCAGTTTCACGCTCTACGATTTCCGTCTGGCGGGACGCTACGATTTCGGGACGGTCGCGACCCATTTCATGCCTTCGATCGAACTGGGCTACCGCATGCACCGGCTCTGGCTCCAAAAAAAGAGCTACAACACGAAGATCGATCTCCTGCTAAAGGGATTCTACCTGGAAGGCTCGCTGCACTTTTAGCACTCTGACTCGAAAACACGGCGGCGATGCGCAGCGTGGTATAATCTGTTCCATGAATGAAACAGCGCAGATTTCACTGAAAAAAGTCGGCATTATCCTGCGGCCGTCGACGCCGGAACTGAAAGAGGTTTTCTACCGGGTCAAGCAGATCTTCGAGGCCCACGGCATCGAAGTGCTTATCGACAACCTCAGCGGCGGCATGATCGGCGTCCTGGGTCAGCAGTTCGACATCCTCTGCCGGGAGAGCGACCTGCTGGCCACGATCGGCGGCGACGGGACCCTTATCTCCGCCGTGCGCCGGTCGCACAGCTTCGGCAAACCCGTGATGGGGATCCACGCCGGGAAACTCGGTTTCCTCGCCGACGTTGCGCTCGATGAGCTCGATGAGATCCTGACGCAGATCCAGGCCGGGGAGTACCGCATCGACGAACGGGCGATGCTGCAGGCGGTGATTACGACGGGGGCGGGGGAGAAGCGCGTCGTCGCTTTCAACGACATCGTCATCACGCGCCCCTCCATCTCCAAGATGATCCACGTCGAGACCTTCGTCGACGGCAAAAACTTCAACACCTATTTCGGCGACGGCGTCATCATCTCCACCCCGACGGGGTCGACCGCCTACAACCTCTCCGCCGGGGGGCCGGTCCTCTTCCCCCTGACGAAGGTCTTCGCCCTGACGCCGATCTGTCCGCACTCACTGACCCAGCGGCCGGTCGTTCTGCCCGGGCAGTACGATATCGAAGTCCGGACACCGGACCAGAGCGCGCTTGCCGTCGTTGACGGGCAGGATATGTACGAGTTCGGCGAAGGGGACAGCATCCGCATCTCCCTGGCCGACATGCCGGCCAAACTCCTGCACCGCAAAGCCTTCAACTACTTCGATGTGCTCAAGGAAAAACTGAACTGGGGGGAAGGATGATCGAACATTTCCATCTGCGCGACTGTCTGACATTTGAAGAGGTCTCCATTGACCTCAAACCGGGGCTTATCGTCTTTTCGGGACCCAGCGGCAGCGGAAAGTCCGTCTTTATGCGTTCCATCCTCGCCTCGTTCGGTCTGGACGATCCCATCGCGGCCCTGAGCGAATCGGTCGTCTCCTGGCAGATCGACGAAAGCGCCAGCGGGCTGCTCAATGAAAGCCCGAACGTGCTTCGGGAGGTGAAGAAAGAGAAGGCACGCTACTTCTTTAACAGCCAGTCCATCTCCCGCGCGACGGTGGCGGAGCTCAGCAAAACCCACCTGCGCCACCTGAGCCTGAAGGATTACAGCGATTTCGATTCGGACGCGCTCCTGGGGCTCATCGATGCGACGGTCTCCGTTTCCGATGCGAAACATACGCACCACGTCAGTCTCTACCACCAGGGGTACCTGCGTCTTAAGCAGCTCGAACAGGAGCTGGAGCGCCTTAAATCCGACGAGCGCAAACTGCGGGAGCAGGAGGAGTTCGCCCGATTCGAGGTCAACAAGATCAACGACATCGGTCCGGAACCGGGCGAATACGACGCCCTGCTCGAGATCAAGAAATCCCTGTCGAAAAAAGAGAAACTCGAAGAGAAGATCGGCCACGCCCAGCAGATCTTCGATTATGAGCATATCGTCAACGAAGTGCTCGAATCACTGGACATCGACGGCGCCTTTTTCGACGACACGATGAACGAACTGCGCACACAGTTCGATTCAGCCCAGGAGCGTTTCGACGACCTCGAGGGCACCGATATTGAACAGGTCCTCAACCGCCTGGAGTCGCTTTCGGAACTAAAGCGGCGCTACGGCAGCATCGAGGAGGCGCTCTCCTACCGCGACAGCAAACAAAAAGAGCTCGACGTCTACGAATCCCTGGAGGAGCATGTCGAAGCGCTGCAGCAGGAACTCAATACCCTCTACACCTCCTTGACGCAGAGCGCCGCGCAGATCTCCCTTGCACGCAGCGGCGCCCTGTACACGCTTAACGACTCCATCAACGGCTATCTGCACCAGCTCTATCTCGACGGCGCGGAAGTGACGCTGACCCACGGCGATTTCGGCCCGCAGGGGCAGGACCGCGCCTCCCTGCAGCTCAAGGGCGCACCGCTGCAGCAGATCAGTGCCGGGGAATTCAACCGCCTACGTCTTGCGCTCCTGGCGGTCAAGTCCGAAGGGATGCAGGGGCAGCAGGGCGTTTTGATGCTTGACGAGATCGATGCCAACCTCAGCGGCGAGGAGTCCATGAGCGTCGCCCGGGTACTGCGCACCCTCAGCCGCCATTTTCAGATCCTCGTCATCTCACACCAGCCCCAACTGACCGCCATGGGCGAGCAGCACTTCATCGTCACCAAAAGCGAACACAGCCACGTCCGGGAACTGGCTACGCAGGAGGAGCGGATGGAGGAGATCGCCCGGATCGTCAGCGGCGAATCGGTTTCGGAGAAAGCCCGCCATCTGGCCACGGAGCTGCTGGAGACGGCCCACGGCAGCGCCGAAAGGGGCGTTTCGTGATCATCGACACCCATATCCACCTCGACGATGAGCGTTACGAAGAGGATCTCGAAGCGGTGCTCGAGCGCGCCGAACGCGAGGGCGTCGAGGCCCTGATCATCCCCGGTGCCGATGCCGAGACCCTGCCACGGGCCATCGCGATCGCCGAAGCGCATGAAAACGTCTATTTCGCCGTCGGTATTCACCCCTACGATCTTGACGGCTTCGACACAGCCTGTTTCGACGAATTCCTCAACCACCCCAAGTGCGTCGCCGTCGGGGAGTGCGGGCTTGACTACTTCCGACTCGAAGGCAGCGAGGAGGAGCAGGCCGAAGAGAAACGGAAACAGGCTGAGGTGTTCCGGGCCCAGATCCGCATCGCGCTGGCCTACGGCAAACCGCTGATTGTGCATATTCGTAACGCCAGCCATGACGCGCGCGTCATTCTCGAAGAGGAGGGGGCATCGCGGGTCGGGGGCGTGCTGCACTGCTATAACGCCGACGAAGAGTTGTTGGTGCTCGCCGGCCAGAACTTCTATTTCGGCATCGGCGGCGTGCTGACCTTCAAGAACGCGCGCAAGCTTGTGCAGGTGCTGCCAAAGATCCCGAAAGAGCGCCTCCTGATCGAAACGGACGGGCCCTATCTGACGCCTCATCCGCACCGCGGCGAACGCAACGAACCGGCCTATACGAAACTGGTCGCCGAAAAAATGGGCGAACTGCTCGACATGCCCGTCGAGACGGTCGAAGCGGTAACGACTCGGAACGCCTCGCGGCTTTTCGGCATTTTCTAACAACAGGGCACTATGTTATAATAAGCCAAAAAAGAGGGGATTTTTTGGTTATTGGACGTATTCTTGCACCCATTTTTTTGCTGCCCGCGCTGCTTTTCGGCGCCCTGTTTTTTGATTCAGACTCGAACCGGGAGGCCGAGATCGTACGGGCGTTCGATCTGCCGACCACTTTTCTAAACGACCCCAAGCTTCAAAAGATCATCAGCAAAAAACGCACAGAGTACCAGCGCCGCGGCTTCTTCAAGAGCCTTGACCAGGCCTACCTTTTCATCCCGATGATCAAGGACATCCTGGTACACTCTGACGTCCCCGACGAGTTCCTCTTCCTGGCGATGGCGGAGTCGGGCTTCTCCATCGACGCCTATTCCCATAAAAAAGCCTCCGGGGTCTGGCAGTTCATGCCCGAAACGGGGCGTACCTTCGGCCTTCAGATCAATGATTATGTCGACGAACGCAGGGACCTTGTCAAGTCGACCAAGGCCGCCATCACCTACCTGGAGACGCTCCATGCCAGGTTCAACAAATGGTACCTCGCCGCCATCGCGTATAACTGCGGGGAAGGGCGTCTTTACCGTGCGATCAAAAAGGCGGGTACCGACAACATCTCCGTGCTGCTCGATGAGAAAAAACGCTACCTTCCCAGGGAGAGCCGCAACTATATCCGCAAGATCGTCGCGCTGACGCTGCTGGCGTCGGATGAGGATTTCATGATCAACCAGGAGTACGCCTACTTGCTTAACCGCGCCAACGCCTACTCCATCGCGCAGGTCAAAGTGTCACGGGGTGAACGCATCAGCCGGGTCGCCAAGCTGATTAACATGCCAACGTACAAGCTGACATCGCTCAATCCCCACCTCAAATACGACTTCGTACCGCCCAAAAACACGCAGTACACGATCTATATCCCCTATGTCAAACTGAACGAATTCCGCCAGAATTACAAACCCGCCCCGTTGGAGACCTTCTACATGCTTCACCATGTCGAAGCGGGGGATAACCTCTCCCGGATAGGAAAAAAATACCGCGTCCCCTACAAGATGATCAAGGAGTTCAACCGTCTGCATACGAACATGCTGCGTATCGGGCAGAAGCTTGTTATCCCCCTTTCCAAACCGCTGGATCTTAAAAACGGCAAATACACCGTCAAGCGCGGAGACTCCCTCGAGACGATCGCCCGTATTTTTGAGACGACGGTCTCCAGCCTGAGAAAACTCAATAACATCAAGGGGAGCCTGATCCGCGTCGGCGACCGGCTGAGTATTTATGACTAAAATCCTTCCGCTTCTCGCCCTTTTGCTCCTGGTCGCCGGGTGCAGTACGCGGGGCGTATCGTCCCGCACTGCCTATGAAGCGCCCCCGGCCGTCGCTACACGGACAACGCCCGCGTCATCGACGTACAAACACCCTACGATGCGCCCCTACACGGTCAATGGTCGCCGCTACTACCCCACGGTCGTCCAGAAGGGCGACACCTTCGACGGCCGCGCCAGCTGGTACGGCCCCGACTTTCACGGCAAACTGACCTCGAACGGCGAACGCTACGACATGTACGCCGCCACCGCCGCGCACAAAACCCTGCCGATGAATACCATCGTGCGCGTCACCAACAGACGCAACGGGCGCCAGACCGTCGTACGCATCAACGACAGGGGGCCCTTTGTCGCATCGCGGATCATCGACCTCTCCAAAAAGGCCGCCAACGATCTTCAGATGGTGGGAGCAGGGACGACCGACGTGCATCTCGAGGTGCTTGGCTTTGCCGGCAAAGGCGAGCGCGTCATCCCGTCGGAAGCGGCGCTGCGCGCCGGACCGGCGGAGCAGGTCGTCAGTGCGTTCTATATTCAGATCGGCGCTTTCCGCCGTTTCGAGGGCGCTTCCATCACCCAGCAGAAATTCGATGGTTTCGAAGGGCATAAAACGATCATCAAGGATACTGAGTATAATAACGAAAGACTTTTCCGCGTCTGGCTCGGAAAGTTCAAAAGCGAGGCCGAGGCGCACGATTTTATTGCATCGTCGCCTTTTGAGCACGCCTTTATCGTAAGGAAATAAGCATGATCGTCAAAGAGCGCAATACCAAAGAGACGCAGATTCGCGTAGAGCTTGAACTCTACGGCGAGGGGAAAAGCAGCATCGAAACCGGTGTCGGTTTTTTCGACCACATGCTCGAAGCTTTCGCCAAACATGCCCTGATCGATCTGAACGTCTCCTGCCAGGGCGACACGCACATTGACGACCACCACAGCGTCGAGGATGTCGGCATCGTGATCGCCATGGCGCTGGCCGAGGCGATCTACCCGATCGAGAAGGTCGAGCGTTTCGGCAACGCCGTCGTCGTCATGGACGAGGCGAGCGTCAGCTGCGACATGGACCTAAGCAACCGTCCCTATCTCTATTACGACGTTCCCGTCAGCGGCAAGGTCGGCAGCTTCGATGCTGAGCTGGCCGAAGAGTTCTTCCGGGCCATCGTTTTCAATTCACGCATCTGTGCGCATATCGTCATGCAGCGCGGTAAAAACCGACACCACGTCATCGAGGCGGCCTTCAAAGCCTTCGCCGTGGCGCTGCGCCGGGCAGTCACCCGCAACGAACGCGTCACCGTACCGAGCACGAAGGGCGTTTTGTGATCAAACTGATCATCCTGGACGTGGACGGCTGCCTGACCAACGGACAGATCATCTACGGTGAAAGCGGCGAAGAGATCAAGGCGTTCAACGTCAAAGACGGCCTGGCGATCAAGAGCTGGATGCGCCTCGGACACGAAGTGGCCATTATCACCGGACGCCGATCGGGCATCGTCAAACGGCGCGCGGACGAGCTGGGGATTTTGCACCTCTATCAGGGTGTCATGGACAAACGCAAACGCCTGGAGATGCTCTGCAGCGATCTCGGCATCGATGTGGCAACAGAGGTCGCGGCCGTCGGTGACGACCTGAATGACCTGAAAATGCTGGAGCTGGCCGCAGTCTCCTTTGCCCCTGCCGATGCATCCGCCTACATCACCGGCCGCGTCGACAACGTCCTTTCCCGCCGGGGCGGCGAAGCTGCCGTACGGGAGATGATCGAAGCGCTGATGCGCCGTAACGGCGAGGAAGAGGCCTTTCTCGCGCAGTGGCAATGAGCGTCACGTCCTTCTACCTCCTTATCGGGGCGGTGCTGGGGGGAATTTTCCTCTTTTTCAAACCGTTGCAGGTCGATATTGCCTCCCCCGGGGAGCTCGCACAGATCGAGCTGGATCGTTTCACGGTCTACGAGGTCGCGTCGACCGGGGTGAAAACGATACTGGCGGGGCATCATGCATCGCGCTTCCCCGACCGCTACGAGGTGGTTGATCTGAACCTCACCGACCGTTCGGAAGGGCATGTGGAGACCATGAAGGCCAGCAAAGGCATCTACAAAGAGCCGCTGATCACCCTCGAAGGGGATGTGCGCTTCAGACGTGACGACGGGATCACCTTCGAGACCGCAAAGGCCGACTACAACCAGAGCTCGGGGGAAGTACGCGCACCGGGCGCTTTCGTGCTTTGGCAGGCGCGGGACCGCGTTGACGGCAGAAACCTTTACTATAACCTCAACAGCGGCGATATCAGTGCGAAAAAGATCGTCGGAATCTACACCATGAAGGAGAAGATGTGAAGTCCGCTTTAGCCCTTATCCTGGCCACGGCAGTGACCGGGAGCCTCTATGCAGCCGAACAGCTCAGAATCGTTGCCGACGCCTTTACGGCCAACGAAAAACAGGGGCGTTCGGTCTTCGAGGGTCATGTGCACATCAAGATGGGAAGCGACGAACTCAACGCCTCGCGCGTTGAGGTCTATACCGCGGCCGACCGTACGCCGACGAAGTATATCGCCAGCGGCGACGCCTCCTTTTTCCTCAAGGCCGACAACGGTTCCACCTACAGCGGGCGCGCGCAGAAGGTCATCTATCTGCCGCTCAAAGAGCAGTACAGTTTCTACGGCGACGTACACCTTATGCAGCACGACGAGCACAAGCAGATCGACGGTGAAGAGGTCGTGGTCAATATCCAGGAGGGAACGGCCGCGGCAAAAGGGGCTGAGCGCCAGCCCGTTATCATGATCTTCAATCTCCCCGAGGAGAAAAAGAAGTGATTGAGGTCGTCGAAGCGCATTTCGAGACGAGCGCCGCGAACATCTCCCAGTCACCGGAGAACGACACCGTCAACGAGGTGGCCTTCATGGCCCGCTCCAACGCAGGCAAAAGTTCGCTGCTCAATGCGCTGTGTAACCACAAAAACCTTGCAAAAGTCTCCGCGACGCCGGGGAAAACGCGCCTGATCAACTATTTCGACGCCACCTTCATGGATCGGGAGAGCCGCGAAAAATATTCGGCAAAACTGGTCGACCTTCCCGGGTTTGGATACGCGAAGGTCTCCAAAAGCCTCAAGAGCGACTGGGAGAAGAACCTGACCGACTTCATTACCCAGCGCGAACAGATCCGCGTCTTTGTCCATCTTGTCGATGCGCGCCACCCCGATCTCCCCATCGACCGCTCCGTCGCCGAATACCTTGAGCAGATCCGCCGCCCCGGCCAGACCGTTCTGCGCGTCTTTACCAAAGGGGACAAGCTCAACCAGAAAGAGCTCGGGGCGCTGCTGCGGGATTACCCCGGTGCGATGGTCGTCTCCAGCAGCAAAAAGCGGGGCATTTCAAAACTGGCGGCACGCCTTTACGATCTCCTGACGGAGGATGATGATGGCCATTCACTATAGAAAAGCGACCCTGGCCGATATCGAGGCGATGCAGCGCCTCGTCGCGCCCAAGGTCGACGACGGCACCATTCTCGTGCGCAGCAACGACGAACTGGCGACCAACATCCGCTCCTACATACTCGCTTTTGACGGCGAGCGCCTGATCGGCTTCACGGCACTGCATGTGCATTCGCCGGAGCTGGCGGAAATCCGCTCGCTGATCGTCGACGAACCCTACCGCAACCGCGGGATCGGGGCGGAACTGGTCAAGCTGGCACTGGAAGAGGGGAGGAAGCTCGGCCTCAAACGGATCCTGGCACTCACCTATGCGGCCCGATTCTTCGAAAAACTCTCCTTTTCCGAGATCCCAAAAGAGAGCCTGCCCGAACATAAGATCTGGGCCGACTGTATCAAATGCAAGCACTTTCCGGTATGCAACGAAATCGCGCTGATCAAAACCCTCTGATCTGGCTTTTTTTCGCGCTGCTCTTCGTGCCCTACGAAGCGCTCTCCATGCACTACCTCTATCTGCCGCCGATGTTCGGCGTCCTTTTTTTCCTCTACATCAGGGCGCTTGATACCCATTCGTCCTTCGCGTTTTTCCTGATCATGATCCTGCTGGTCATCGCCGAGACCGCCAAGGGGTATCTGCTGCTCAGCACGCTCTTCTTCTATACGGTCAGCTACTTCCTGATCCTGCCGCGGATCAAAAGTATCGTCTCCTGCCATCTCTGCCTCAACGGGATCATCGTGGTGCTCGCCTACGTCGGCTACTGGGCGTTTACCGCGCTTTTTGCGAATATGTTCGCCCTGCCGCTGCCGCAGCTTGATTTCAAGGTCATCTTCTACATGATGATCGAATTCTTCCTGGTGGGGCTGCTGTGAGAACCCGTTTCCTTATCGCCCTGTTCATCTTCATCTGGGTCTCGCTGCTCAGCCGCGTCTACTATCTGAGCGTGCACTCCAACCGCTATTACGAGCAGCTCTCGACGGAAAACACCCTCAAGACGGAGCGGATCGCACCGGTCCGCGGCGAGATACTCGACCGGAACTTCAAGCCCCTCGCCATCAACAAGCTGGGTTTCAAGATCGAGATCATGCCCCATCTGAACACCCAGAAGCGGTTGGAGAGCCTTCAGACGACGCTGGAACGGATCCAGACGCTGCTGCCGATGCTCGATGCGCAGAAGATGATCAAGATCTACAAACAGAACGATTCACACTACAACCACCGCGAGATCGCCGTGGCCGACTTTATCTCCTACGAGGATATTCTGCCCGTCTACTCGGAGCTGAACCTGCTCGAGAACGTCAAGATCTCTCCGGCCCCGATGCGCTACTACCCCTACCAGAAGATCGCGGCGCATCTCATCGGGTATACGGCGAAGTCCAACCAGCAGGAGATCGAGAAGGACCCCGTGCTCAAACTGACGGGCATCGTCGGGAAATCGGGTCTTGAGAAGCAGTACAACCGCTACCTCGAAGGGGTGCCCGGGGAGCGCACGGTACAGATGAACGCGCTCAACGAGGAGATCTCCGTGCTCGAGACCCGCAAGGCGGTGGAGAACCGGAACCTGGTGCTCACCATTGACATGCGGTTGCAGCAGTACATCAGCGAACTGATGCGCGGGAATGCGGGGGCCGTGATCGTGATGGGCCTTGACGGCGAGATCCTCTCGGCGGGGAGCTACCCCGAATACAACCCCAACACCTTCGTCTCGGGGATCTCGGCAAAGAAATGGAACGCCCTGATCAACGACCTCGACATGCCCTTTACAAACAAGATCGTCAACGGGCTCTATCCGCCGGGCTCCACCATCAAACCCTCTATCGGGCTCGTCTATCTCGACAGCGGGATCAGCCAGTGGTGGTACGTCACCTGCAGCGGTACGATGAAGCTGGGGAACCGAAATTTCCGCTGCTGGAAAAGCTGGGGACACGGCAAGACAGACCTGCACAAGGCGATCCGCGAGAGCTGCGATGACTACTTCTACAAAGGGAGTCTCAAGGTCGGGATCGAAAAAATCAGTGAAGGGTTGAAAAACTTCGGCCTGGGCAACAAAACGGATATAGACCTTCCCAATGAGTTCATCGGCACCATTCCCAACCGGGCCTGGAAACGGGAGCGCTACAACGAACCGTGGTATATCGGCGAGACGCTCAACACCTCCATCGGGCAGGGGAGTGTGCTCGTTACGCCCCTGCAGATCGCCCAGAACACGGCGCTCCTCGCCGGCGGGAAACTGCCACGACCGAGGCTAGCGCGCATGATCGACAACAACCTGACCAAAGCGGTCTACCGGGATGTACTGACCCCTGCGCAAAAAGCGGACCTTCCCATCATCCGCCGTGCGATGCGCCAGGTCTGCAGCCATCCCAAAGGAACGGCGTCCTCCCAGATCAAAACCACGGTGCCCATCGCAGGCAAGACCGGTACCGCCCAGGTAGTCGGGATCCCGCAGGCGACGAAGAAACGGATCAAAGAGGAGGATATGGCCTACTATACGCGCTCACACGCCTGGCTGACGACCTATGGGCCCTATAAGCATCCCAAATACGTCGTTACCGCCCTGATTGAACACGGCGGCCACGGGGCCAGCGCCGCCGGTGACATCGTCTCGAAGATCTATGACAAACTGGTAGAGTTCGGGTATATTAAAAAGTAGCGGCTGCAGGGGCTTACTGCCCGAGCGCGCTTTTGACGAAGAGGGCAAAGATCATCAGTAGAATGATCCCGCCGGCTTTGCTGTAGAGCTTATTGGCAAGGACCAGCAGCAGCGCGAGTGAAGCAGCCATCATAATGTAGATGTCGGCGAGGTTTGTCCCGTTGATGGGAAGCGGGCGGATAATGGCCGCGCCGCCGAGCACCATGGCAAAGTTGGCAACGTTGGAACCGATGATGTTCCCAATGCTCAGATCGGCGTTGCCCTTTTTGAGGGCAACAAGGGAGACGACAAGCTCCGGCAGCGACGTCCCGAAGGCGATCAGCAGCAGGCCGATGACCCATTCGCTGACCCCGAGGCTGCGGGCGATCATACTGGCGCTTTCGACAACGAAGTGGGCCCCGCCGATGGTCATAATGAAGCCCACACCGAGCAGCGCAATCGTTTTGCCCCAGGCAAAGGCCTCTTTTTCCAGGCTCTCGTCAATCTCCTCGGTCAGTTCCGAACCGTCCGTCGAGAAGAGGAAGTAAAGGTAGGCGGCCATGAGAATGACAAAGATGCCGCCCTCGAAACGGCCGATGACGCCGTCGTAAGCCGTCAGAAAATAGAGGATGACGGGGAAAAGGATCCAGGCGCTGTCGCGGTTGAACAGATCGCGGTCCGGATTCATCTTCTTCGCCAGGACAAAGACGAGGCCCAGGACGAGGGTGATATTCATCGTCACGCTGCCGACGACGTTCGCGACAGCCATTTCGGGCTTGGCGTACCATGACGCTGTCATCGATGCCGCCATCTCCGGCAGGGAAGTGCCGAACCCGACCAGCGTCGCGCCGATGACGAAGTGGGAGATGTTGTAGTGCAGGGCGATCCGCTCGGATTCGCGGATAATGAAATCCGCCCCCCAGATAAGCGCCGCCATCGCGGCAACGAAAACAAGATACTCCATTACGCCTCCTCGGTACGGACGATCAGGCTGCTCGGCAGTCCGAGCGCTTTGATGACTTCTTCCTCTTTGCGCCGCATCTCGCCCTCGTCCGTCTCATGGTCAAAGCCCAGCAGGTGCAATACGCCGTGCAAAAAGAGCAGGGCGCACTCCTCCGTCTCGCTGTGACCGAAACGCGCCGCGCCGCTGCGCACATGGTCTGCGCTGATAACGATGCTGCCGATCGGTGCCATCGGCATCGGATCGTAAGGGAAGCTCAGCACATCGGTCGCTTTGTCGATGCCGCGGTGGTCGCGGTTGAGCACGCGGATCGTCTCGTCGTCGCAGATGACAAGCTCCATCTCGCCTGCGTCCAGCGCGTCAACAATGGCGTCAAGCAGTGTAAAATCCGGTAGAAAATCCGTTTGGTTGTCGATATCAATCATAGACGGCATTTTAGCCAATCTGTGCTTTAGCGTGCCGTTACTGAAACGTTTTTGCCGCTATGCTACAATCAATCCATGATAAACCGACGAACCCTCCTGTTCGGGGGCGCGGCGCTGCTGCTTCTGCCTGCCGAAAGCGGTGCGGAGTACGCCCGTCCCGTCACCATGCACGCAGAACCGTACCAGACCATTGCCACCGTCCATCGCGACCTCTTTCCCGGTGGCGGCGGTGCCCCTTCGCCCCGGCTGCTCAAAGCGATCGACTACCTCGGCGGCGTTATGCGCGATCCCTACGTCGATGACGATGACAAGCGTTTTCTCACCAACGGCGCGCGCTGGCTGAACGAACAGGCCCGCAAGGATTACGGCTATGCCTACTACCGGCTCCCCCCGGAACAGCGCCAGCAGGTCCTGCAAAAGGCTTCCGGACTCGTCTGGGGGGACAACTGGCTCTGGAGCGTGCTCTCCTATCTTTTCGAAGCCCTGCTGAGCGACCCTGTCTACGGCGCGAACACCCACGAGGCAGGGTGGCGCTGGCTGCGTTACGAACCCGGCTATCCCCGGCCGAAGACACCGTTAATATGAAACAATATGATATCTGCATCGTCGGCAGCGGCGCGGGGGCTTCTCCCGTAGCATACGAACTCAGCCGCGCGGGCTACCGTGTCCTCGTACTGGAGAAGGGGCCCTACCTGACGGAGAAGGATTTTACCAAGGACGAAATCGCCGTCAGCCGCCGCAGCATCTACACCCCCCGGCTTAGGGAGGAGCAGCATGTCGTGGAGACCTATGACAGTGACGGCAGCATTGATCGCGTGACCGCGGCGGAATCGGGCTGGAACTTCTGGAACGGCTCCATGGTGGGAGGCTCTTCGAATCTGATGAGCGGCTATTTCCACCGGATGAAACCGGTCGACTTCAGGCTCCGATCCGCCTTCGGTCCCGTGGCAGGGGCCAACGTCGTCGACTGGCCCATCTCCTATGACGACATGGAACCCTATTTTACGAAAGTCGAACAGCTCGTCGGCGTCTCGGGCAGGGTCGTCGAGCACCCTTTCCAGGAGCGGCGCTCCACGAAGGATTTCCCCTTCCCGCCGACCTGGGAGCAGCCCATCTCCGGCTGGTTTGATACGGCCTGCGAAACGCTCGGGTATCACAGCATCCCCACGCCGAGGGCCGTGCTCCCCTTTGACGCCCTGGGGCGCAGCGGCTGTTCCTACTCCAACTTCTGCGGCAGTTACGGCTGCGCGACGGGCGCCAAAGGCAACGCCCGCGCGGCACTCCTTGAAAAGGCGAAAGCGACGGGGCGGTGCGATATTCTCCCGAACGTGTTTGTCTACAGACTCGATGCCGACCGGCAGCACGTCACCGCGGCGCACTACTTTGATGCCGACGGCAGACCCCGCACCGTCACGGCAGGCACCTTTGTTGTTGCCGCCCAGGCGATCGAAAGCGTACGCCTGCTGTTCAATTCGCGCAACGATTTCCACCCCGACGGTCTGGGAAACGCCAACGGCCAGCTGGGCAAGAACCTTATCTTTTCCGCCGGCGGCAGCGGGCAGGGGAGGTTCGAGTTTGCCCGCCTGAACGAACGGCAGCGCTTTGAGCTGATGACCCGCGGCGCCTTCGTCAACCGCTCGTTGCAGGAGTGGTACGTCTATCATCAAAACGGGCGTGCGGTGAAAGGGGGGACGATCGATTTTCTCTTCGAGCATGCCAACCCCGTCAGTCGTGCCCTGCGCGAGCTTTACGACGACGACGGCAATCTGCTCTGGGGGCGGAAACTGCAGGCGCGGCTTGAGCACGCCTTCACGGCGTCTCGTATCTTCGCCTTTGAGGTCTTTAATGACTGGATGCCGACGGACAAATGTTTTGTCTCCGTTGACGAAAGCGTGAAAGACAAGTGGGGAGTGCCCGTCGGCAAGATCCGCCTCTACGGCCATCCGCAGGATATCGAGGTCGGGAATTACCTGGCCGAAAAAGCGGAGAGTGTCCTGCGGCAGATGGGAGCGGTTGAGATCGAGAGCGACATCTCCTCGGCCCCGCCGCCGAATCTGGTCGCCGGCGGGTGCCGTTTCGGGACGGACCCCGAACACTCCGTCCTCGACCCCAATTGCAAAATGCACGGCATCGACAATCTCTATGTTTCCGATGCGAGCTTTATGCCGACGGGCGGGAGCGTGCCCTACACCTGGACGATCTACGCCAACGCGTTCCGGGTCGCCGATGCCATCATGGCCGCGCTCAAAGGCCGGGAAACAGGCTATAATAACGTCAAAGATTCATAAGGGGAGCACACGTGGGTAAAAAAGCGGTCTGTATCATGAGCGGCGGAATGGATTCGACACTGGCGGCCTATATGCTCCGCGCTCAGGGGTATGAGATCGTTGCGGTCCATTTCAACTACGATCAGCGCACGCAGCAAAAGGAGCTGGAGAGCTTCCGGGCTATCACGGCGCGCCTCGGCACCGGGCAGACCTACGAGATCGATCTGGACTTTTTCGCCGCCATCGGCGCCTCGGCATTGACGGACAGAAGCATCGACGTCCCCACGGGCGGCATTGAAGCCGGCGTCCCCGTCACCTACGTACCGTTCCGTAACGGCATCTTTTTGAGCATCGCCGCCGCCATTGCCGAAAAAGAGGGAGCTTCCGTCATCGGCATTGGTGTCGTCGAGGAGGATTCCAGCGGCTACCCCGACTGCCGCGAGGCCTACATCGAAGCGATGCAGCGTGCCGTCAATCTCGGCACGAGGGATGAAACGCAGCTCACCATCGCCATGCCGCTGGTGCACCTTAAAAAGGAGCAGATCGTCGCCGAGGCCCTTGCGTACGACGTACCGCTCGAACTGACCTGGAGCTGCTACAGTGACGAAGCGGCGGCCTGCGGCGTCTGCGACAGCTGCCGGCTCCGCCTCAAAGGTTTCGAACTGGCCGGCATACCCGACCCGATTCCCTATCGTGTTAAAAACGGTGTGTCCTAAGCCTGTCGAAAACTGTTATGATATACAATATCAGAAGTTGACACAAAGGAGTCCGATGACAGAGTTTGTACAAGTTGCGCGACAGCCCATCATCGATGCTTCCAATGCTACCTACGGCTACGAACTGCTGCACCGCGAAGGTGAGAACAACGCCGCTAACCCAGCATTGACGCATCGGCTGATGTCCGCGCAAGTAATGCTGAGCGTATTCAACCTGATTGGCCGGGAGCGCGCAGTGGGGGATAGTCTTGCATTCTTCAATATCTCCCCCGCTTTTTTGATGACGGATATTATTGAGACCTTCCGTCCCGATCAATGCGTCTTCGAGATTGCGGCGAACGAGCCGCTGCGCCATAATGAAATCGCCAAGCTGAAAATTCTGTACGACAACGGGTACCGTTTTGCCCTGGATAACTTCATCGTATCTGCCAATACGATCACCCAGTACGAAAATGTACTGCCCTATATCAGCTATCTCAAGATCGACATTCAAAACAGCGATGTCGAACAAGTTGCCGAATATGCCGGCGTGTTAAAGAAAAACCATAAGCTCATTGCCCAGAAGGTCGAAACCATCGACGAGTTTTCCGCATACCAGAGCCTCGGTTTCGATTATTTCCAGGGGTACTACATCCAGCACCCGGTCCCGGTCAAGCACTACCGCCTCGAACCCAAACAGATCGGGGTCAGCCGGCTTTACAAGATGCTCGACACCGTGCCGTTCCATGAATTCGCCAAAGAGTTTGAACGCCACAACGAGCTCACCATCCAGTTTTTCCAGTATCTCATCTCCACCGGCATCAAGCGCTACGACGCCACGCGCTCCGTCCGTGCCATGATCATGGATATCGGTCCCGATGTCATGCGCCGCTGGTTCATGCTCATCATTTATGCGAAGGGCGGTGCGGACATCAGCGTCGAGAAAGGGCCTTTTTCCCGCTTCTTCGAAGAGCGTATCGACCTGATGAACACCATCGTTTCCAACGTTCACAGCGCCGATCCGGAGCGCCGCAGCGACGAACTCCGCCTGCTGGCGGTTTTCTCGACCCTGATCGACATCTACCAGATCCCTTTCGATACGCTGATGGCGTCCTTCGAGATCACCAAGAACCTCGAAAAGTGGATCGCGGCGCGCAAAGGGCGTTTCAGCCTGCTGTACAAGGCCGTAAACCAGCTGCAGCACAAACCCCTCGATATCGAGAAGGTCAACCGCGTGCTCAAAGCCTTCAAGACCGATTACGACGAGGTGAGCGTCAAGATGGACCACCGGGTGTAGATGCGCCTGGAGCACCCCTTCGACCCCGTTGCCGACGACCGTTCCCGCGTCCTGGTCCTCGGTTCTTTCCCCAGCATCGCCTCTTTCAAAGCCGATTTCTACTACGCCCACCCGCGCAACCAGTTCTGGCCCATCATGGAGAGACTTTTTGACGTCGCCCTCCCGGACAAAGCCGCCCGCCGCGCTTTCGCGCTGGAGCAGGGGATCGCCCTCTGGGACAGCTATGCATCCCTGGTGCGCAGTGAGAACAACTCGAGCGACGCGAATCTGAGCGAGCTCGTTCCCAACGACATCCCCGCTTTTCTCGCGTCGCATCCCGGGATCGTGCATATTTTCTGTACCGGCAAAAAAGCCTTCGAAGGGTGCAAAAAACATTACCCGGACCTTTCCGTCCCCTGTACGCTGCTTCCCTCGACATCGCCGGCGTACGCTGCTATGCGTTTTGAGGCGAAACTCGAGGCCTATCGGCCGGTCAAGGGGGTGCTCTATGGTGATTGAGTTCGACGGCATCCAGGTCGAGCACCGTGTCAATCCCCGGATGAAGCACGCCTATCTCAGTGTGGAGGCGGACGGCACGGTCGTGCTCAAGTCCAACGGTCGGGGGCAGCGGCACCTGCAGGCGTTCGTCACTTCCAAGCGCGAGTGGATCCTTCGCCAGCAGAACCGCTACGCCGCGCAGCCGACGATGCGGCTGGGGGAGAGCCTACTTTTTCTGGGCGACATCGTACCCCTTACGTCGCTTGACGCCGCGTTTCAGACGCACTCGCCCGAGGCGCTCCGGCGAAGCTGCGACCGCTTCTACCGCGAACGCGCCGAAGCAGTGCTGCGCGAAAAAACCGCCCTGTTCGCCGAACGGATGGGGGTGACGTACGAGGCGATCCGCTTCCGGAAGATGAAACGGCGCTGGGGGAGCTGCTCGAAGACGGGGGTGATCACCTACAACACCCTGCTGCTCCAGCTTGAAGAGGCGATGGTTGATTATACCGTCGTACACGAACTGGCGCACCGCGTCCATTTCAACCACTCCGCCGACTTCCACGCTCTCGTAGCCTCCATCCTTCCCGACGAGAAGGCGCTGCGTCTCCGGATGCGGCACCGCAAAGCCTCCTACTACTGATCAGCGTTTTTGAACTATTAATGCACTCTGCCTATACTCGGGAAAAGAGGAGAGAAGATGAAATACATTCTTTTTTTTATCACCCTGTTTCTGACCCTGGCCGTTGCCGCGGATAGCGCGCCGTACAAACCCGTCGGCACCTGGAAACCGCTGACGCCGCAGGAGGAAGCGGTCATCGTCCATAAAGCCACGGAGCGTCCCTACAGCGGCGAGCTGCTTCACAACAAGGCCAAGGGCACCTATGTCTGCAAACGCTGCGGGGCCAAACTCTACCGCTCCGAGGACAAATTCGATTCGCACTGCGGCTGGCCATCCTTTGACGACGAGATCCCCGGCGCCGTGAAGCGCATTCCCGATCCCGACGGCTACCGTACGGAGATTATCTGCGCCAACTGCGGCGCGCACCTGGGCCATGTCTTCAGCGGTGAGCACCTGACTCAGAAGAACCTCCGTCACTGTGTCAACTCCATCTCCATGGAATTCATCCCCGAAAAAAAAGTCGCCTACTTTGCCGGCGGCTGTTTCTGGGGCGTGGAGTACTACATAGAGAAGATCCCCGGCGTCACATCGGTCGTCTCCGGCTATATGGGTGGCAATATGCCAGACCCTACCTACAGGGACGTCTCCTCCGGGCGTACCGGCTATCTTGAGACAGTTGCTGTCACTTATGACCCTTCAAAAGTCGACTACAAAACGCTTGCCAAAACCTTCTTCGATATCCACGACCCGACGCAAAAGGGCAGGCAAGGGCCCGACATCGGCAGCCAGTACCAGAGTGCGGTTTTCTACAATGACCTGAAAGAGAAAATGATTGCCGAAGCGTTGATAGCGCAGTTGGTCAAAAACGGCTATAACGTCCAAACGGAGCTGCTCGAAGCATCAGCATTCCAGAAAGCCGAAGCGTATCACCAGGACTACTACATGCGTCATCACAAACAGCCTTACTGCCACGGCTTCGTCGACCGCTTCAAAGATAAGGATTAGCGGACGTTGAGGAAGTAGCGCAGGCTGGCGTCGCTGAAGACCTTGCTTTTGGCAAGATAGGAGGAGGCGCTCTCAAAAACCCGTTTGAAGTCGGCGCTCTGGGCGCTCTGTTCGGCGATAACCGCTGTCAGCGCTTTTTTAGCGGCCTCGGTGACGGCGTCGGGGAAGCGCATCAGCTTGACGCCGTTCGCTTCGAGCGAAGCCATCGCCTCGGCGTTCTTCGCCTGGAATTCGAAGGTCATCGTGCTGTTGAGCTCGCTGACAGCACACTCGATGATAGCCTGCTGTTCTCCCGAGAGCCGCTCCCACGTATGTTTGCTGAAGGTCATCTCCAGGATGGAACCCGGTTCGTGCCATCCCGAGTAGTAGTAGGGCGCTACCTTGTAAAAGCCCATCTTCGTGTCGAGGTAGGGGCCGACCCACTCTGTCGCATCGATCACGCCGCGCTCCAGGGAGGTGTAGATCTCCCCGGCGGGCAGCAGGACGGGGTTGACGCCGAGCTTCGACATCACTTCGCCGCCGAGCCCCGGGATGCGCATCTTCAGGCCATTCATATCCTCCAGGGTCTCGATCGGTTTTCGAAACCAGCCGCCCATCTGGATATTGGTATTGCCGCCGGCAAAAGGGTGGAGGTTGTAGCGGCCGTAGAGCTCCCGCCACAGCTCCATGCCGCCGCCGTAGAGAATCCAGCCGTTAAGCTCCTCCGCCGTCATCCCAAACGGGAACCCGCTGAAGAGGGAGAAGGCCGCGTTTTTGCCCTTCCAGTAGTAGGGGCCCGAGTGGAACCCGTCGATCTGGCCGCTGCTGGCCGCATCAAAAACGGCGAGGGCGGGGACGAGGGTGTTTTTCGGGAAGAGCTTGATACTGAGCTGCCCGCCGCTGATCTGCGCGACCCGATCGGCGAAACGGTCGACGCCCGTGCCCATGATGGGAAAGTGCGCCGGCCAGCTCGTCGCGATCTTGAGCTCCGTCTTTTTGCCGCGGTTGATGTTGACGCTTTTGTCTGTCGTATCGTGCTGTTTCGGATGTTTGCTGTAGTCGATCGCCACCCGATTACTGTCGTTGCAGCCCTCGAGCAGCACCGCCGACGATGTCGCCGCCGCAGCAGTCAGAAAAGTACGTCTATCCATCTATAATCTCCTATATAATTCCCATTTCTTTTCCAAAAACCGGCCAGTACTTTCTACGCTGCCGCCGATGTAGCGTAGCGGAATTTCGCAGCGCAGCGAGGACAAAGCAGCAGTGTGCTTTAGTGCCATAGCCGCCAGCGTAGGCAAAGGGGCTTTTGCTCCTTTAACGTTCTGTCAATAAAACGCCGCGATAATGGCATAGCAGATAAAGAAAAAGAGGTGCGACGTCCCTTCAAAATAGTTGGTATAGCCATCATCCGTCGTTTTCCATGCCAGCACGATGGTGAGAATGAGCGCCCCGACCTGCAGGGTGTTGAAGTCCAGGGTCAGGGGATGCGCCGTCGTATAGGAGAGCGCCAACAGCGCCGGTACGGTGAGCATGATCGACACCGTCGAGGCCCCCATCGCAATATTGATAACCCGCTGGATCTGGTCGTTTCGTGCCGCCGTGATCGCCGTCATGATCTCCGGTGCAACGGAGATGATTGCGATGATGAGGCCCGCCAGGCCGACGGGGAAGTCATACTTTTGCACCAGGGACATCCCCTCATCAGCGAAGATCTCCGCGACGAGACCGATCAGCGCGATCAGGGCGAAGATGATCATAAAGTTGCTGACCGTGGCGAGACGTTCAAAGGCATCGGGCTGCTCCTCCGTCTCCTCTTCACCCTCGGAGAGGCGCCGCTTGTAACGGAAGATGCGGCTGCGTGCCGTCGCCTTGAAGAAGTGCGAGTGGGTCTTCGTCTGGAAAATGAAAATGACAATGTAAAAACAAAAAAGGACGAAGCCGATGATGTTGCTGGCGAGGATCAGGTCACGGTGCGACTCGGAGGTAAAGTGCATGATGCTCGGCACAAGCAGTGCGGAAGTGGCGACGAGCAGGATTGTCGTATAGGTACTGGAGGTATCCTCGTTGTGCTCCTGCTCCTTGAATGCAAGCCCGCCGATAAAGACGGCCAGTCCCAGCAGCACGTTCATGTCGACGATGACGGCGGAGATGATACCCCCTTTGACCGTATCAAGCGCACGCGGGTCGTTGTGCGAACTCATAAGAACCATATAGAGCAGGATGATCTCGACGATGACGGCGCTGAAGGTGAGAACGAAGGAGCCATAGGGCTCTTCAAGCCGTTCGGCAAGCACTTCGGCCACTTCGGCGACGGTCATGGAGAGCAGGGCGATGGAAACGGCGGAGAGCGTCGTAGCGAGATAGGCGTTATGATAGTGGTGGAAAACGAATGCGATCACGCCGAGTACGATACCGTAGACGGCGACTTTATTTTGAGAGAGTCCTTCTTTTAGCGTCAGGGGACTCGATGAGGGGTCTGCGTTCAACGCAATTGCTCCTAGAAGAGGGTTGGTGTTTCGGCCTTGTAATGCACGGTATCAAGAAGTCGTCTGTCCTGACCGCCGATCAATGCAAAATGGTATGGAACCGTTTTTAATAGCTGCATTATATCTTCTTGGTTCTCATATAGCAAGAATGCGTCGTGGTGCTCGGATGTTTCGGCGGAGCTTTTGGGCATCAGGTAGATGATCTTCGCCCATTTGGCTTCGCTGCGGATAAAATCCATCTCCTGCAGGAGCAAAGAGAGGTCCGGTTCGAAGATCAGGACTTTGCCGCCCTGGCCGAAAGTCTTGGGACGCAGGTCGTCACCCACAAAGACGGGCACGAAGTGGGAGCTCCCCTGCATGCCGCCGACGGTGAACGTCAGCCCGTGTGACTTGGCGAATTGGTAGAGATGGCCGAGGTAGGGGAGGAAAAAAGGGGAAAGCTGCATGCGCTCGTAATAGACGTCATCAAGCACAAACGATGTTTCAAAAAGGGTCTGCTCCGCAATGTCGATGGGAACGTTACCCGTTTTCGGAAGGGGCAGTACCTGCACGAAGAGGTCCTCGCAGCGTTTGTACTCCGGGACGAAGACCCAGCTTGCTTCGGGCAGCTCCCACAGGTCGTAAAAGTTCGACCGGATGGTTCCCTGCCAGACGAAGCAGCGCGGATCTTTAAGCATCTGGGCCGCGACGGCCAGGGTCACCTGGTCGCAGCCGTAGACGTGCAGCGATTTCTCCAGCATGCGGAAACGCAGCAGGCGCAACAGCGTAAACTCGACCGAATCGACTTTCAGCCAGGCGATCTCCGGGTCGGTGACCGTGCATGCCTCTTCATAGAGCACGGCATAGGCACCGTTGGCCACGGCCTGGGGAATATCCGCCTTGTCAAAGGCGATGAAGAGGTCCCCCCGTCTCACTTTGTGTGCTTCGAGGACAACGGCGTCGACAAGCGTCACGGCCGGATCGGACATCATCTCCGCCCCGGTCAATGAGAGGAGGTTCTGCAGCCTCATCCGACGGAACTGCCTGCCTTTCTCGGCGCTTCGGGACGCATCAGCGAGAGCCCCTCGTCATCTTTGGCCGCCAGCAGCATCCCCTCGGAGACCATGCCCATCAGCTTGGCCGGTTTCAGGTTCGCGACGACGCAGACCTGGGTGCCGACGAGGCTCTGTGCTTCGTAATATTCGCGGATGCCGGCGACGACCTGGCGCGGCTTCTCCTCGCCGACGTCAACCTGCAGCTTGAGCAGCTTCTTGCTCTTGGGTACCTCTTCGGCTTCGACGATGGTGCCGATCTTGAGCTGAGTCTGGAAGAACTGGTCGATGGTGATCAGGTTGTCGGCCTCGACCGGTTCCGCCGCTTTCGCTTTTTTCGGCGCCTCTTCTTCTTTCGCGTTGGGCTGGGCCGCCGGGGCCTGGTCCATCAGCGGGGCCTCGATGCGCGGGAAGAGGGGTGGGACCTTCTTGATCGTAAAGGTCGGCAGCAGTTTACCGCCCTTGACCAAATCGTTATACGCGTTGGTGTCGATAGCAAAACCGAGCGCGTCCGCGATCGTCGACGTCGTTTTCGGCATGAAAGGGTGCAGCAGGACAGAGGCCTTGGCGAGAATGTTGGCCACGAGTGCCACCAATGCCAGCGCCTCTTCCTTTTTCCCCTCTTTCATCTTGACCCACGGTGCATGCGCTTCGATCGCCTTGTTCCCGATCGTAAAGAGTTTCCAAAGCTCTTCGAGGAAACGGTGTGTCTGAACTTCGTCTAGGAAGCGCTCGACGCTGCCGAGCACGGCATTGACCTCTTCCATCTCTGCTTTGTGGTAGGTCATGACATCGCTGCTGTCGATGACGAAATCGGAATACTTTCCGCTCATCCCGATAATGCGGTTGAGCAGGTTCCCCAGGTCGTTGCTGAGATCGGAGTTGATCCGGTCGATCAGGGCGCGCTGGGAGAAATCGCCGTCCTGCCCGAAGGGGACTTCGCGCATCATGAAGTAGCGCAGGTTCTCCAGGCCGTAGACGTCGGCGACCTCTTTGGGGCTGACGACGTTGCCCTTGGACTTGCTCATCTTCTCGCCGTCGCGGGTCCACCAGCCGTGGGCACCGATATGCTTCGGCAGCGGCAGGTCCAGGCTCATCAGGAACGCCGGCCAGTAGATGGCGTGGAAGCGAAGGATATCCTTGCCCACCAGTTGCATCTGTGCCGGCCAGAAGTCCATTTTCGCCTCGTCGCGGCCGTAGCCGAGCGCCGTGATATAGTTGAGCAGGGCATCGAGCCAGACGTACATAACATGCTTGCTGTCCCCGACAGATTCGGGCAGCGGCACGCCCCAGGTGAAGCTCGTACGGGTCACGGAGAGGTCATTCAGACCGCCCTTGACGAAGTTGATGACCTCGTTGCGGCGGGATTTCGGCAGGATAAAATCCTGGTGCGCTTCGTAATAATCAAGCAGTTTCTGCTCATACGCCGAGAGCTTGAAGAAGTAGCTCTCCTCCTTGACGATGCTTGTCGAGCGGCCGCAGTCCGGGCAGAACTCGCCGTCGATGAGCTGGGTTTCGGGGAAGAAGGTCTCGCAGCTAACGCAGTAGTGCCCCTCGTAGTTCCCCTTGTAGATGTCCCCCTTGGCGTACATCTTCTCGAATGCCTTCTGGACACCGGTCATATGGTCCTTGTCCGTCGTACGGATGAACTGGTCGTAACTGATGCCGAATTCGTCCCAGAGGTTGCGGAAGCTGGCGCTGATCTCGTCGGCGAACTGCTGGGTCGGTTTCTCGAACTTTTTCGCCGATTCCTCGATCTTCTGCCCGTGTTCGTCGGTCCCGGTGAGGAAGTAGACATCCTCGCCGATCAAACGGTGGTAGCGGGCCAGCGCATCCGCGATGAAGGTCGTATACGCGTGGCCGATATGCGCCTCGCCGTTGACGTAGTAGATTGGGGTGGTGACGTAATAGCTCATACTCTCTAATATCCTTGTTAAAATTCGAATCCGCCGGTCTCGCCCTTGGACATGCTGTCGTAAACAGCGGCGACGTAGCTTTTGCGCACGTCGCATCCCAGGCAATGCTCGCAGGCGCTGCAGCTCTTGACGCCGTGTTCGGCCTGGCAGGCCTGCAATTTCTCGATCATGACATCGAGCTGCAGTTCGAAACGGTCTTTTTCCGGGTCACTCTGCGCCATAGGCCGCTTTCACCTTGCCGATTTCATAGGTGGAGCCGAAGAAGCAGGGCGTCGTCTCATGCGGGTCGCTGCACGGCAGCTCCAGGAGGCGGTTGCCCTTTTCATCCACCGCCGCGCCGCCGGCCATCTCGTAGACGAAGGCGAAGGGGAAAACCTCGAAGAGCTTGCGCAGCTTGCCGTCGGGTTTGTCTGTCGTACCCGGGTAGCTGAAGAGTCCGCCCCCTTTGAGCAGGATCTGGTGCAGGTCCGGGACCATGCCACCGGAGTAGCGCAGGCGGTACCCCTCCGCAAAGAGGCCGTCGATGAGCTGTTTGTGGTGTACAGGCCAGTGCTGCTGGGTGCCGCCCGGGGCGTTGAGCTTGCCCTTTTCGCCGATCTTGATCTGCTCGAGCTCTTTGAAACGGCCGTGGCGCCACGTGTAGTGGCGGACGTTGTTCTTGTAGGCCGTCACCATCTCGGTACGCGGGCCGTAGACGACGTAGACGGAAGCGATCATCTTCTGCGCGCTCCATTCGCCGTCGTAGATGCCGAAAATGGAGCCGACGCTCAGGTCGACGTCGATCAGGCTGGAACCGTCGAGGGGGTCGTAGGCGATGCAGAGCTGCCCGCCTTCGTGCAGGATCTCCTCCTCCTCTTTCTCCTCGCTGGCGATCGCCTTGACGAGGGGAATGCGGGAGAACTCCTCGGCGATGATCAAGTCGCTCTGGATGTCGAGCTTGAGCTGAACGTCGCCGGACTGGTTGGAGTGGGCCGAATAGTCGGTATCTTCGTTGGTGATCGCTTCGTGAATACGGTGCGCGGCGCGTTCGATGGCTTCAAAGACGGGGGCGAGGGTCTGCATGGTTATATCTCCTTGGCATGGGTGAGGATCCACTCGACGACGGCGTCGGGGTCGTTGAGGTCGAGGACGGCGACCTTGTCGGGAAGGTCGTAATCGTCAAGTGTGACGCTCTCGTCGACGGCGAGGGCGTTCATATAGGGAAAATAGGCTTCGTCGATGCGGTCGCGAAAGATGCTGATCCGCGGCAGCGGCAGGGTTTTGAGTCCTTCGACGAGCAGGATGTCAAAATGGCCGAAGAGCGCGATCAGTTCGTCCAGCTCGTGGTGGCGGTGGGAGAAGAGGGTGGTTCGGCTGGGCGATGTGACGATCACCTCGGCACCGGTATCGGTGAACTTGTAGCTGTCCTTGCCGGGAATGTCGAAACGCGCCTTGTCCTTGGGGTCGTTCTTGATAATGGCAACCTCTTTGCCGTGTTCGTGCATCAGGCGGGCGGCCACTTTGACGATCAGTGTCGTTTTTCCGCTGTTCGAAGGGCCGGTAAAAGCGACGGCAAGACGTTTCTTCATGGTAACTGCATCCCCGGGGACTCTCCCTTAAAATATGGGGGATTATAGTCCACAATGGTTGAAAATCTCTTAAGATGGGCGCAAATGGGCTGCGGAGCGACATTCCGCTATAATGCTGCAAACCATGCTTTCCGGAGTCCCATGCGCTTTTGGCCCATATTGTTGATCACCGCCGTGCTCTTTTCCGCGTGCAGCAAAGAGAGCGCCTTCACCCACTTTACAAAACTCGACAGCCGGCACGAACGGGCGGTCGCGAACCTCAAACGCGTCACCCTGACCGACGAGGCC
Source organism: Sulfurimonas sp. HSL-3221 (assembly GCF_021044585.1). Taxonomy (GTDB): domain Bacteria; phylum Campylobacterota; class Campylobacteria; order Campylobacterales; family Sulfurimonadaceae; genus Thiomicrolovo; species Thiomicrolovo sulfuroxydans. The sequence continues at coordinate 1,305,994 of NZ_CP087998.1, forward strand.
AACCGTACGACCGCCCTGATCAGCATCCTGCATCTCAACCCCGTCGATCCGCAACTCTACGGCGAGCGCCCCTCCTTCTTTGTCGCCCTTTTCGACCGCGGCGGGCGGACCCTGGAGGAGTATAACGTCACCCTCAACGGCAAAGCCCCCGTCGGGATGGCACCGCTTGATGACAACTGCTCCCTACGGGGGTTGATGCCGCTGAACAACCCGTGGAACCGCTACTACCAGCTCCTCTTCCGACCGACGAAGGAGGCGAACCTTACTTTGTTTTTCGGAACCGGTCCGTCTTTGAAGGGTGAAGTAACGTTTCACACAGATCAATAAGCGAGACCGGCTCGCCCAGGATCTTCTTGTAGACCACGTAGTTGGTCAAGACCTTCTTCCCGTACTCCCGCGTCTCCGTCGTCCGCATCAGCTCCATGCTTAAGAAAGGCTCGTAGGGGCCGGCATTGAACTTGTCGTCAAGCAGGTAGCGTTTGGTGAACCCGATGCCGCCGTTATAGGCGTAGGCGATGAAGAGGGGGTGATAAACGCGGTACTGCAGCCACGCGATATGGGGCTTGGCGTAGAGCAGATTGATATGCGGATCGAACATGTCAAAAAGGGTATCGCGCCCGCAATCCACCTTGCCGTCCATCGCACGACACAGAAAGGGCATCATCTGCATCAGCCCCAGGGCATAGGAGTGCGACAGGGCCGCCGGGATAAACCGGCTCTCCTGGCGCATCAGCGCGTAGATGATCGCCTTGGTATCCGTATCGACGTCGTTTAGCTCTGCGTCGTAGGGCATGACATACCCCTGCAGGCGGTAGCGGGAAGCCTTTTCGATAATGAAGGACTGGAGCGGCACGAGGTTTTTCGCATCGTAGCGTTTGGCCAGGGCGTAGAGCTCGTCTTTCGGTGTCCGGTTGATCGTATCAAGCAGATCGTTCCAGACGAAGGGGTCGGAGAGGTTCAGATCCGAAACGGTGTCGGATGTCTGCAGCTGCGAGTAGTAGTTTTCCGGGAAAATGCCCGTTTTCTCCATCGCGTAGAGGGAGTAGAAGTTGATGTCCCAGCTCTGCGCCAGCAGTTTCCACATCAGGTCGTTCTTCTCCGAAGCCAGGGCCTGCCAGAAGAGCGCCTTGTCCTTGTCGCTCTGATAATAGGCTTTGTCGCCGGAGAGCTGGAAGAGTTCGATCGCCCGGGATTTTTTGCCGCGCTGCAGCTGGTTCAGTCCCAGGTAAAAGAGCCCGCGCGGGTCAAGGCTTTCAACGGCATCAACCTTGGTCAGTGCCCAGCCGAACTTCGAGAGTTTGTCGTCATTGATCGTACTCATGACCGCGGAGGTAAAGCCCGGTGCCTTCGCCAGCAGTTGCATGTAGTCGTAATCGGGGATGAAATTAAACTGCTTCCGTCGGGAATTGCCGTAGCTGCCGTTGAAAACGCGCAGAAACAAGGCGGGCGGGTAGCGCTTGTAGTGCTGCTGGAGGTCAGGATCATTCAGCACTTCCGCTGCGGCTTTGAGGGAGGCATCGCCCACAAGCCCGACAACGCGGTCGCGCGCCTTTTGATGCATCGCAGAGAGTTTGCCAACGGAGAGCGCCAGTTTCATACAGCCGGCATCCTCGCTCTTGATCAGGTCATTGACACCCATTTTCATACATTTGACGGTATAGGCGACTTCGGGGCGGGCACTCTTCTCGGCATAGGCGAAAAACATCCGTCTGCCAACATTGCGGATCAGGTAGAACGCCTCGTCGGCCTGTGCAGAGGTGATGTTCTGGTCGAAATACTGCCAGATCATAAAGTTGCGGGCATTGGAAGGGGGCTTGGAGCGGATCTGCTCCAGGGTGATGTCGGCGCTGAGCAGCGTACCGAGCAAGAGCGTTGCGAGGGCGGCCCGCAGACGCATTGTTAGAGCGCACCTGCCAACGCGTAGACCAGGCGGACGAAGATGACATCGATCACCTGAAGGCCGATAATGATGATGAGCGGGGCGAGGTCGATACCGTTGAAGATGGTCGGCACGTAGCGGCGCAGCAGGCTGTAGGCCGGTTCGGTCAGGCGGTACAGCACCTGTACGATGGGGTTGGTCGGATCGGGGCGCACCCAGGTGAGCAGGGCGGCGATAATGACGACCCAGATATAGACGTTGATCAGTGTATGGACGATACCGCCGAGGCCTGCGATGATGCTGCCGAAGGTGCTCATTTGACGATCTCCCCGAGGTAGGATTTGATCTGTACATAGACGTCGGCCAGTTCCGGGCCGTGTTCGGCGCCGGTGAGCAGCAGGCGCAGGGATTTAAAGAGCTGTTTGCCCTTGATGCCCGTGGCGTCGACGACATGCTGCTTGAGATCGTCGAAAGCTTCGAAGTAGGGCGCCGCTTTGATGGCGGCGCGGATCGCTTCGGCGCTCTCGGCGAACTCCTCCGGGATCTCCTTCGGCGCAAACACCGCCGCTACCTTTGCCTTGAGCTCCTTGGTCGTACTGGCCTCTTCCAGGTAGAGTTTGGCCAGTCTGCCGATGGAATCGTCGGCAAACCCGACGTAGCGCGAAAGCTCTTTATCCTCCATGCGGCGGAGGTGCTCACGGTTGATATGGCGCAGCTTGTCAATGCTGAAACGCGCCGGCGCGCGGGAGATATTTTTAAGGTCGAACCAGGCGACCGCCTCGGCCATCGTAAAGACCTCTTCTGGGGTCTTGTTGCCGATGAGAATGAGGTAGTTGGCGATCGCTTCGGGCAGGAACCCCTCTTCAAGCATCCACTTGACGCTCGACGCATTGTCGCGCTTACTCATCTTCTTGCCCTCGTCGTTGAGGATGATGGGCAGGTGGGCGTATTCGACCTTCTTGTCGTAGCCCAGGGCGTTGCGGATCGCGATCTGCTTGGAGGTGTTGGAGAAGTGGTCCTCGCCACGGATGACCAGGGAGATGTCGCCGAGCATATCGTCGATGGCACAGGCGAAGTTGTAGGTCGGGTACTTTTCCGCGCGCAGGATAATAAAGCTGTCGATATCCATCGGGTCGAACGTCGCTGCACCCTTGATGATGTCCTCAACCGTGATGGGTGCATCGGGGCGCTTCAGACGGACCGTGAACGGGTTCTCGTTGTCGATCGTCGCTTCCGGAGGAAGGTGCGTACAGGCGTCGTCGTAGCGGAAGGGCTTTTTCTGCTCCTTCGCCAGCTCACGTTTGCGGTCGAGCTCTTCGGGGGTACAGAAACAGTTGAACGCTTTTTTCTCCTGCAGCAGCTGGATCGCCATGGCACGGTGAAAACGCAGGTTGTTGCTCTGGTAGATGACGTCGCCGTATTCGATACCGAAGAGCGCAAGGATCTGCAGGATCTCCTTGTCCTTGCCTTCAATATTGCGCTCTTTGTCCGTATCTTCGATCCGGATGATGAGCGGCTCATTGCGCTGGCGGGAGAGGAGGGCGTTGAAGAGGGCAACGCGCAGGTTCCCGATGTGCATATCTCCTGTCGGGCTTGGGGCAAAACGCAGCATGAAACGTTCCTGATTTTTTTGTGAAATATTAACGAAACAAGCTTAATAGCGGAGTCTCACATCACATTTAGTTCGCGACAACGCCCCTTCGCATACCCGGCGGATTAGCCAGCCGCTATGTAAAATGGGGTAGACTGTCGCCATGAAAGCATTTTTGATTGATCCCGACACCCAAACTGTTTCCGTCCAGGATTACGACGGACAGCCCCACAGCCTTTACACCCTGTTCGGTTCCCTGCTCGTTGACAGCAACGCCCTGCTGAATGCGCATATGGTCTACAGCGGCGGCGAAGCGTTCGAAAAAGGCCAAAAGGGCTTTTTCCTCGGCGAGAAACTGCTCTTCGGCAAAACGCTGGTCGTCGGCATGACCGACATTGAAGAGGTGGATGCGACCATCGAGGCGGAGACGCTTCAGCAACTCCTCCGGTACGAACTGCCGGCGTTCTACCGCCAAGCGATCGCCCTGCTGCCCCCGGACTTTGCCTTTGACCAAAGCTGCACGCTCGAAGGGATGGAGGGCGCCACGGTCGAGTGGGTCTTTTACGCCTTCAGCCTCGCCGACGATGCGACACAGTCCTATTTTCTTGACGAACTGAAAAAGACGGTATCGGGGGGAGGGGAAGTGCATCCCTACCTGGAGAAGATGGGCAATCTCGCTATCCGCTCAATGCAGTAGACAAGCAATCGCCGCCTCGCAGCGGGACGGCACTTCAAAAAAGCGTACACAATGAGCTGCTACTGCTCTCCGCGTTGACGCTCTTCCTTTTCATACAACCGGTTATACTGGAGAACGCCTACTCCCAAAAAGACGGCAAAGAGTGCGATGATGCCAAGAATAATCTCTCCCGGTGTCATAATTCTTTCCTCCGGATTCATGTTTATTTGTGCTTAGACAAATCTACTCCACCCGAAATAAAAACCAGCTTCCTTTGCAAACGGAAGGCCCGGACATAACCATGCACAAAGAATCGTTTGGCCGATGCCAATGAAGCATGGTGGCTAACGTGTCAAAGGTGATTGGAAAAGATGTTGAAAGTTTTGAAATAAGGGAGAAGAAGTGGTGACCCCACGGAGACTCGAACTCCGGTAACCAGAATGAAAATCTGGGATCCTAACCGCTAGACGATGGGGCCACGCTGTTGCAACATTTTTGTTGAGCCGAAATTATATTTCCGTATCGCTTAACAATCTCTTAAATGCCGCAGTATTGCGGCATTTAAATGAAATTACATATAGAATTCGCGGAGGGCGCGGATAATGACCGCATTCTTGGAGATGCTCTCGGCTTTGGCGTTGTCGTTGACCAGGTCATACAGATCAAGGGGCAGGGAGATAGAGAAGGTTTTCGTTTCAACCTTTTTCTTGCGTTTGACCATGTTGGTAACGTTCTGAAGAAGCTCGATGATCTTTTTCGTATCAATCGGCTTCTGGATAAAGCTGTTGACTCCGATTTCGATCGTTTCTGAGATCTTCTGGATGTCGTTGCTTGCAGAGATGACAACGACCATCTGCTGCGGGTTCATCTCACGGATCTTGCGTGCGAGCTCGATCCCGTCCATCTCCGGCATAATGATGTCGACAAAGACGATGTCCGGTTTTTTCTCTTTAAAAAGTTCCAGAGCCTCTTTCCCGTTGAATGCGGATGTGACATCTTTAAAAAAGTTTTTGAACGTTGAACTGAGCAGTTCATTCGCAACGGCCTCGTCTTCAACGACCATTGCACTCATTTTTTTCGTCTCTTCGGTCAGCTGAACCAGGTCAACATTTTTCATTTCTGTTTCCTCATGATGATTTCTGTCTGTATTTTACACTGTTATCAGCAAACAACGTTAACAGGATTAAAATTGTTTGCCCGTGATATTACGTTGCAAAATTATAGTAACAATTACGTTACACAAACTTAAATTTATGGGAAAAATCAATATTTTTTAAATTGTTCAAGCCATTCGAGGTTGGATTCGACCGTTTTTTCCTTCTGTTCCAGGAGAGAAACGATGATCGATTTGAGGGTCTGTTCATCCATGAAAGCAAGCATTTCCGGGTTGATATGGGTATTACCGCCGTAACCGTTAAGCAGTTTTTCGATGTCGTTTATTAATTCTTGTTTTGTACTCACTAAATTAAGCTCCTTGTTTCCGGTCCGATGTAGCGTTGACGCGGCCGGGCGATCTTTTTTTCCGAATCGGCGTGAAATTCTAACCACTGCGCAAGCCATCCGACGGTGCGTCCTATCACAAAGATAATAGTAAACATCTCTTTGGGGATTTTGAGCGCCGTCAGGATCAGCCCCGAATAGAAATCGATATTGGGGTAGAGCTTCCGTGAAATAAAATAGTCGTCGCTGAGAGCGACCGCCTCGATCTTCTCGGCGATCTGAAGCAGTTCGCTGTCAACATCGAGCTCGTCTTTCATCTCGTCAAGCAGTTGCTTCAGGATCTTAGCACGGGGGTCGAAGTTTTTATAGACACGGTGACCAAACCCCATCAGCCTGAAATCGTCATTGGGGTCCTTCGTCCGGGCGATGAATTCGTCGACACGGTCAGCGGAACCGATGTATTCGAGCTGCGCGATGACCGACTCGTTCGCCCCGCCGTGGGCACGACCCCACAGGGCATTGATGCCCGCCGTGATCGCCGCATAGGGGTGCGCTCCCGTCGATGCTACGGAGCGGACCACCGTCGTCGAGGCGTTCTGCTCATGATCGGCATGGAGCGTAAAGATCGTATCGAGCGCCCGTACCTGCACTTCCGGAATCTTCAGGTCCTGTCCGGGGTAGGCATGGATCATATAGAGAAAGTTTTCGGTAAAAGAGCGTTCAAGGTCGGGATAGATAAAAGGAATGCCCAGGGAGCGCCGGTAAGCGAACGCGGCCAGGGTAGGGACCTTGGCCAGCAGCCGGCGGCGCATCACCTGCAGGTCTTCGTCGTTACGCATCATGATGTGTTCCGAGTAGAAGGTGGAGAGCGCCGAAACGGCGGAGGAGAGCATCGCCATGGGGTGGGCATTGTCTGGGAAGGAGTAAAAGAGGTTTTTCAATCCTTCATGCACATACGCCCGCTTGCGGAATTCGTAATCGTACGCCGCCAGCTCCTCCGGGGAGGGGAGCTCGCCGTTAAGCAGAAGGTAGCACACCTCGAGATAGCTCTTTTTCATTGCCAGCTCTTCAATCGGATAGCCGCGGTATCGCAGTTCGCCCTTTGCGCCGTCTATATAGGTAATGGTGGAGCTGCAGCTGGCCGTCGACGTAAAGCCGGGGTCGTAGGTAAACATGCCCGTCTGCTTGAAAAGGTCGCGGATATCGATCACGTCCTGGCCCATGGTAGGGTGCATGATACTAAATTCGTAGGTATTGCCGTTTCGATTGTCCGTCAAAGTCACCGTAGCCATCGCATACTCCTTTGCGATATATTCTTCCAAAGGATACCTGAAAACAAGGGCAATGCGCCAAATGTCCGCCTAACATTAACCCTGATCCAAGGGATTGTATTTTAGTTAACATAATGTATATTCTCTTGAAAGAAATTTTCCGCGTTTCCTGCCCCATTCCCAACGCCACCTGTAGTGCAGTGTAGACATTATTTAATATGAGAGCTATTATTAAATAATATAACCATTGTGCGCGAACATTGCACTATTTTGGTGGGTACGGTTTTGGTACTGACGGCACTGCAGGACGCGTAATCAGAGTATCCAGGATGAGCAGCTTTGGCACCCAGCGGCTTTTAAACGCAGATGTGTCGCCGTGTAGCACCATAATCGCTTTAAAGGCCTCCAGGGCATCAGTATGCTTGCTGTCGGCCTTTCTGAGCGCCTGCGCCATCTGATCCGCCCTGAGGCCGTAGATCATCTTAATACCGCCTTTATGCAGGTTCTGCGCGATAGCCAGCAGTACAGTACCCTCATTCCAGTCGATGGCATAGAAGCCGAGATTGCCGACACGGTCGATCTGGGTGACCTTTCTCGCTGCAAAAATAAGCGATAGCGAGCGTTTCACGTCATAGTGGTAACGATAAGGGGGCTGTGTGACGGCCAGTTCGTATACGACATGCTGTCCCCCCTGCACTGCATACAACGAGCGCTTGATTGTCAGGTTCTGCATTCCTATGCGATCTTCAGCCACCTTCTCCGTGCGGATCTCCAGGCTCTCCTGGCCGATTTCCAGCCCCAGAAGCAGATCGTTTTGTTCAATAATGAAAGGTGAGCTGCAACCGACGGATAATGCGGCAATTAGGCTGCTAAAAAGCGGTCTTATCCCCTTCTTCATATATAAATATATCACCACGTCTCTCCTGCTGCTATTCATGCTGATGATTATAGCGAATCGGGAAGAGACTGCGTCCTATTAAATGAACGTATGTTAATTTGATAGCCCTACAAAAAGAACATCTGTTCACTTTAGATTAAGGATAAATTAACGGATGTTCATATACACTTTCCAAAACATGAACGATTGTTAACAAGGAGTCTGTAATGCCCGAAAACAGGGAGTTTAAAAAGGGTGGAGATACAAAGAAGCTGATTGAGGAAGCGGCGATGGATCTCTTTGCGGAGTATGGCTATAAAGGTGCTTCCGTACGTAAAATTGCCGCGAAAGTCGGCATCAGGGAGAGTGCTCTCTATAACCATTATGCCAATAAAGAGGCGATCTTTCTTGCGGTGGCCGGCAGGGTTTTCGCCTCCCCTTTTGCCCATCAGAAAACGGATGATTTTGTGCAGCAGAACGCCAAAAAAGGCAAGTCGTTTTTACATAAATTCATGACCGAATTCAAGCTCATGACCTTTGACAAGAAGTACGAAAAACTCTTCCGTTTCATGCTCATAGAACTGATGCAGAACGATGTGCTTCGCAGCGGTTTCAGACAGGAGTTTCATGATGCAAATATCAAGCTTCTCTCTTCTGGTTTCTTTATCATGATGCAGGAGGGTCTGATCCGTTCCAATGACCCTATGACGCTCGCCAATGCCTTTTTGGGGCAGCTCTTCTATCTGCGCCTGCAGGTCAGTCTCTTGAAGGCGGACGGTGTAGCCACGACCGCCCTCTCGACGGCATTTGAAAAACAGCTCGATCTCTTTTGGACCTCGATCAGTGAATAAACGGTTTGTGGGAAAATGAAAAGCGGTAGAAAAAGAGGTACAACGGTAAGCCGGGTTCTGTTGATACGATAATTTATCTACTGCATCCGTTACCGGATGCCTCCAGCGAAACAAAAGCATTGTAAGACGCTTACCATCTGTTTCTTGCTGCCAGGCTGGGTTTACATAGCTTCCGCCATTACTGGCGGAACTGGTGGGCTCTTACCCCACCGTTTCACCCTTACCACCTCATTTGCACGGGAGCAGGAGCAAAACAAGGGTACCGCTCGCAAAGCGATGTTTCCTTGAAAGCCCCTGCTCCCTACGCTGGCCGCTGTGGCACTAAAGCACACCAATGCTTTCGGCATTGTCGAAGGGATTTTCCCTTTCTTTCTCGCCGTAAGGCGAAGCTTTAGTGCCACAGCGGCTGAGCGTAGGCGTTTGGGATTTTATTCCAAATGCCGTTCAATCCAAAGTGGCGGTCTACTCTCTGTTGCACTGTCCCTCGGCTTGCGCCGGCCATCCGTTAGATGGAGCCCTGTCTTACGGCAGCCCGGACTTTCCTCTTGAAAATCAAGCTATCGCACGTTGTACCGCTGATATTATAGCATATGGGAGAAGTGCTGAGTATTTAACATATTATATAATATTTCCTTGAGGTGCAAAATGGCGTCGTCGCCCTCTTCTATTTGCAACACAAGATTGACTATATAACATATTATATAATATTAGAAAGGAGTTCAAAAAAAAGCGGCACTGTGCCGCCTTTTTCCTTACGCCGCCAGAGTGACGCCGGATTCGATAGCGTACTTGACGCCGAGTTCCCAGGCTTTGAGGTTTGCTTCGTGTACTTTTTTCGGTACCTTGGAAAGCATGACCTCTTTGAGGGCTTCCGGTTCGAGAACGCTTGTGATCTGGTTCGCAATCGCCATCGCTACGACAGATTGCGTAATGACGTTACCGACCTCTTCCTTTGCGATCGTGATAATGGGGATCTCAACGATCTTCCATGTTTGACGGTCTTCGTCTGTCGGGTGCACCAGGTTCGGGTCGACAACGATGACGCCGCCCGGCTTTACACCCTTTTTGAAAGACTGGTAGCTGACGTCCGCAACAGAGAGCATGAAGTCAATCTCGCCTTCGTTCGCGTACGGATAGCGGATTTCATCGTCGTCAAGCGTAATGTCAACAACGGTCGGGCCGCCACGGACCTGGGATGTATAGGTCGCCGTTTTCAGACCGAAACCGCCAAGTTTGATCTTACAGGCCGCCATGATCTCGCCGGCAAGGAGAACCCCCTGCCCGCCTACACCGGTAAAACGTAATGTATTTCTCATTTTATGCCTCCTTAGATCTTTTTCTCGAAGTCGTCTTGCGTCAGTTTCGCGCGTTTGCCCTGTGCTGCCGCTTTGATCTGGTCGTAAGATTCACAGTACTCAGGGTCATTAACCTCTTTGAGGACACCCGTCGGGAAAACGTTTTTCTTCTCTTCGTCGGAGAGGGCTTCCCATTTGCGCAGCGGCATTGTGATGCTGTCGATCCACTCAAGGTTCTGCATTGCATTCGCCATTTTGTTCTTACGGCCAAGGTTGATATGGCAGTTGGACATAATGTCGAAGAAAGAGAAACCTTTGTGGCTGAAGCCTTTGACAAGGATCTTCTCGAGTTTCTTCGGGTCAAGCATCGTTTCACGCGCAACAAAAGAGGCACCGGCACCGATCGCGAGCGCACAGGCGTCGAAGGTCGGGTCGATGTTACCGTTCTTCTGGCTGACCGTCCACATCCCCTGCGGTGTCGTCGGGGATGTCTGGGAGTTGGTCAGACCGTAGATGAAGTTGTTGATCAGGATGAAATTCAGGTCGATGTTACGGCGGCAACCGTGGATCGTGTGGTTACCACCGATCGCCAGGCCGTCACCGTCACCGGCAACAACGATCACGTTTGCTTCCGGTTTCGCAAGCTTCACGCCGGTAGCGTACGCAACGGTACGGCCGTGTGTCGTGTGAATCGTATTACAGTTAATGTAAGAGCTGAAACGTCCGGAACAACCGATACCGGAAACAACACAGACTTTGTCCATGTCCCAGCCCATCTTCTCGATCGCACGGATCGTCGCTTTGAGGATGACACCGTCACCGCAGCCCCAACACCAGAGTGTCGGCATCTTGTCTACACGAAGGTATTTGTCGTAGTTAAAAGCCATTACATCATCTCCTTAACTTTTGCGACCATCTCAGCCGGCGCGATAGGACGGCCGTTTGCTTTGAGCAGGCGGGTGAAGTCGTTGCGGCGAACAATACGTTCAATCTCCGTAGAATACTGACCCATGTTCAGCTCGGTTACCATGATCTTGTCACCGAAGCGTTCACCGATCTTGCGGATTTCCGCTTCCGGGCTCGGCCACATCATGATCGGGCGGAAGAGACCGGCTTTGATACCTTCTGCGCGCAGTTTCTGAACCGCTTCGAAGGCACCCAGCGCGATGGAACCGTATGCGATGATACAGACTTCCGCGTCGTCCATCAGGACCTCTTCGTAATCCGGAAGATCATCAAGACCGTCGTTTTGCGCAGCAACCGTGTTGATCTTTCCGGTAAGGCGTTCAATGTTAAATTCGCACTGTTCCGCGTCTTCCGTCGGGAAGCCCGTCGGACCGTGGTGCAGACCCGTGACGTGGTAGCGGTACCCTTCGAACATCGGGTTCAGGACCGCCGGCTCGTTCATCGGAACGTCATACGGACGATAGTCTTCCGGCGCACCGTCGAATTTCGCGCGGTCGACGATGCTCGCCTGGATCTCTTCGAGGTCCGGAAGCTCCGCTTTACCGTGCATGTGACCGATCGTCTCATCCAGGAGCATGAAGACCGGCGTCATATATTTTTCCGCGAGGTTGAAGGCGCGGACCGTCTGCGTATAACACTCTGTCAGGGAACCTGCACAAAGCGTAATGGAGGCATAGTCACCGTGTGTCGGGTACTTAGCCTGGCCGATATCCGCCTGGGAAACACGTGTCGGAAGACCCGTAGACGGACCGCCGCGCATGACGTTGATGATAACAAGCGGGATCTCGGCGATGAAACCGAGACCGATCTGCTCTGCTTTGAGGGAGATCCCCGGGCCGGAAGTCGCCGTAAACGACTTCGTACCTGTCATGGATGCACCGAGGGCAGCGGAGATACCGCCGATCTCGTCTTCCATCTGGATTGCCACACCGCCGACAGCCGGCAGCAGGTCAGATGACTCATGCATAACTTCCGACGACGGTGTAATCGGATAACCGCCGAAGAAACGCGCGCCGGCATCAACGGCCGCTTTGGCAGCCAGTTCGTTACCTGTTGAAATTACAATTCTTGACATTCCTGCTCCTTACTGCTCAAGTGACATATAGTTGTTAGCAACGATCGCCGCCTGGCGAGCTTTTGCTTCGTCTGTCAGCTTCGCAAATTTGTACTCTTTCTTATCTGCAACATAAATCGCAAAGTCCGGACATGTGAGTTCGCACTCGTTACAGCCGATACATGACTCCGGGTGGTCGATGGAGATCATCGCACCCAGTGTAGATGTCGGTTCATAACGCATCCCCAGAACGCCCGAAGGGCAGACGGAAACACAGATATCACATGCTTTACAGTTGTTGGTGTTGACCCAGACAGGGGCATCACCCGGATTTTCAGTCTGAAACATTAATACTCCTCCATTTATTTGCGAGATAAGGGATCTCATAAAAGGCTCCGAAAAACCCTTTATGAGAATCCCTACTCTTCACTTTTGGTTGAAAACTTTCCGATGGCACAGGAGACGAAGCTTTTTGCTTTCAGTCCCGCCGCGTCCAGACCGCTGACCTGCTCTTCTGCAAGAGGATAGCCCAGCCTTCGTAAAATCGTTTTGAATAGTGCTGATCGCGCGTCGTCCGCAACATCTACTGTTACGATACGAGGCTCACACGTCAAATCGACCTCTACGGATGTAAACCCTTCGGCTTCGAGTGCCTGCGTGATCGTCGCTGCGCAGCCGCTGCAGCGGACATTGGCGACGGCGACACTCTCTTTCATTATTTGGAAAGAACCTCTGCGACCGCTTTGCCGATCTCTGCCGGCGAAACGACGACTTTGACGCCTGCCGCTTCGAGTGCCGCCATCTTCTCGGCCGCCGTACCGGCAGCGCCGGAGACGATCGCACCGGCATGACCCATACGTTTGCCTTTCGGCGCCGTCTGGCCCGCGATAAAAGCTACAACCGGTTTGGTGATATTTTCCTTAATAAATGCGGCTGCCTGGATTTCCAAGTCTCCGCCGATCTCACCGATCATGACGATCGCTTCCGTTTCCGGGTCCGCTTCGAAGAGCGGGAGCAGCTGCTTGTAGGAAAGACCGATGATCGGGTCACCGCCGATACCGACGGCTGTCGTGATACCGAAGCCCTCTCTGACGACCTGGTTTGCACCTTCGTACGTCAGCGTACCGGACTTGGAGATCAGACCGACGTTGCCTTTTTTGAAGATCATGCCCGGCATGATCCCGATCTTGCACTCTTCAGCAGTGATGATACCCGGACAGTTCGGCCCGATGGTCTTCATGCCTTTTTTCGATGCGTACATTTTGGCATACATCATGTCGCGGACCGGTGCGCCTTCGGTAATAATAACCGCAAGCTCGATGCCGGCATCCGCCGCTTCCATCACCGCGTCACCGACGAATGCCGGCGGAACGAAGATCATGGAGACGGTCGCGGCCGTTGCATCGACCGCTTCTTTGACCGTGTTGAAAACCGGTTTGCCCAGATGCTCCTGACCGCCTTTGTTCGGTGTCACGCCGCCGACGATCTGCGTGCCGTAGGCGATGCACTGCTCAGCATGGAAAGTACCCTCTTTCCCTGTGAAACCCTGAACGATAACTTTGGTATCTTTGTTTACAAGAATTGACATTAATTACTCTCCTTTCGCTGCTGCGACGGCTTTGGCTGCACCGTCTGCAAGGTCTTCCGCCGCGATGACGTTCGCAATGTTGGCGTTTCTGAGGATCTCCGCCGCTTCAGGGGCGTTCGTACCGTCGAGACGGACGATGACCGGAACGTGGACGTCGACCAGTTTCGTCGCTTCGAGGATCCCGTTGGCGATACGGTCACAGCGGACGATACCGCCGAAGATGTTGACGAAGATCGCTTTGACACTGGGGTTTTTGAGGATGATCTCAAATCCCTTTGCCACCGTTTCAGCGTTCGCTTTACCGCCGACGTCGAGGAAGTTCGCCGGGGTACCGCCCATGTAGTTGATGGTGTCCATCGTCCCCATCGCGAGGCCCGCGCCATTGACCATACAGCCGATCTCGCCGTCGAGGGAGACATAAGAGAGGCCGAAGCGGCTTGCTTCGCGCTCGTCCGCATCCTCTTCGGAGATGTCGCGCATGTCTTCGATGTCCGGGTGGCGGCCCAGTGCGGAGTCGTCAAAGCCCATCTTGCCGTCGAGTGCGAGGAAGTCGCCCGCACCCGTCTTGATCAGCGGGTTGATCTCGATCATCTCCGCGTCGTTTTCCATATAGACGTTGTAGAGGGCTGCAGCAAATTTGATGAATTTGCCCTGCTCCTCTTTCGGCAGTCCGAGGCCGAAAGCGAGTTCGCGGCCGTGGAAGCCCTGGAAACCGATGGTCGGGTCGATCGCAACTTTGACGATCTTCTCCGGCGTTTCTTCAGCGACCTTTTCGATCTCCATGCCGCCTTCGGTGGAGGCCATGATGACAGGCATCTCTTTCGCACGGTCCAGGACCACGCCGAGGTAGAGCTCATCCTTGATGTCCGCGCCCTCTTCGATGTAGACCTTCTGGACCAGTTTTCCTTCCGGACCCGTCTGGTGTGTGACCAGCGTCATGCCGAGGATCTGACCCGCAAGCTCGCGGACCTCGTCCAGGGAGCGTGCCAGTTTGACACCGCCGCCGAGGCCGCGGCCCCCTGCATGGATCTGTGCTTTGACGACCCAGACGTCTCCGCCCAGCTCTTCAGCGTTTGCGACCGCCTGGTCAGGTGTGTTCGCGACGATACCGCGCGGGGTCGGTACGCCGTATTTGGCAAAAATCTGCTTCGCCTGATATTCATGGATATTCATATTTTCTTCTCCTCCTTTATTGGGTTACGCTTTGGGGGCAATCATATCACCCGGTACCACGTATTTATCGAACTCTTCGGCACTCAGCAGGCCGAGCTTGACCGCCTCTTCCTTGAGGGTCGTGCCGTTCTTGTGCGCCGTCTTCGCGATCTTGGCCGCATTCTCGTAGCCGATATGCGGGTTGAGCGCCGTGACGAGCATCAGCGAATCGTTGAGGAAGTGCTCGATGTTCTCCTCGTTTGCCTTGATGCCGACGGCGGCATTGTCATTGAAAGAGACGATGCTGTCGGCGAGCAGGCGGACGGACTGCAGGAAGTTGTAGGCGATCACCGGCTTGAAGACGTTCAGCTCGAAGTTCCCCTGGGATGCCGCGAAACCGATCGTTGCGTCGTTCCCCATCACCTGGCAGGCGACCATCGTGACCGCTTCGCTCTGCGTCGGGTTGACCTTGCCCGGCATGATCGAGGAACCCGGCTCGTTTTCCGGGATGGAGATCTCGCCGATGCCGCAGCGCGGGCCGGAGGCCAGCCAGCGGACGTCGTTGGCGATTTTCATCATATCCGCCGCGAGGGCTTTGAGCGCACCGTGGGCAAAGACGAGCGCATCGTGGGACGTCAGCGCATGGAACTTGTTCGGCGCCGTCACGAAATCGTGCCCCGTCAGTTCCGTCAGTTTCGCCGCGACGCGTGCCCCCAGTTCCGGGTGGGCGTTGAGGCCCGTACCGACCGCCGTACCGCCAAGGGCAAGCTCGCGGACAGCGTCAAGGGAATCCTTGGCCATCTTTTCGGACTTGGCGAGCATCTCGACCCAGCCGCTGATCTCCTGACCCAAGGTAAGCGGTGTCGCATCCTGAAGGTGCGTACGGCCGATCTTGACGAGATGGGCAAACTCTTCGCTTTTCGCCTGGAGCGTCGCTTTGAGCTTGGCGATCGCTGGGAGCAGGCGCTCTTCGACGGCGATGACAGATGCGACATGCAGGGCCGTCGGGTAGGTGTCGTTGGAACTCTGAGACTTGTTGACGTCATCGTTCGGGTGGACAAGTTTCTCCGTACGGAAGTCGCCGCCGAGGATCTCCGTCGCGCGGTTGGCGAGGACCTCGTTGTTGTTCATGTTCGACTGCGTACCCGAACCGGTCTGCCATACGACGAGCGGGTAGTTGCCGTCGAGTTTGCCCGCGAGCATCTCGTCCGCCGCCTGGGCGATCGCATCCGCTTTTTTCGCATCAAGCTTGCCGAGGTCCTTGTTGACCAGAGCAACCGCTTTTTTCAAATAGGAAAACGCACGGGTGATCTCGTAGGGCATCGTCTCTTCGCCGATGCGGAAATTCTGGATAGAGCGCTGCGTCTGGGCTGCCCAGTACGCATCTTTGGGGACCTGCATCTCCCCCATCGTATCCTTTTCGATTCTGTAGTCCAAATTAGGCCTCCTCAAAGAATTTGTTTTCGTTCAGGGTGTCGATCAGGGTCTGAACAGAGTTGCACGAGCGGGCGAACATCTCTTTCTCTTTCTCGTTGAGCGTCACTTCGATGATCTTTTCCGCGCCGTTGGCACCGATCATGACCGGGACGCCGGATACGACGTCGTCGTAGCCGTACTCGCCCTCGAGGTAAACGGCGCACGGGTGGATCTGTTTCGTATCTTTCAGGATCGCCTCGACCATGATGGCCGTGGATTTCGCCGGGGCATAGTACGCGGAACCGGTCTTGAGGTAGCCGACGATCTCGGCGCCGCCGTGGCGGGTACGGTCGACGATCTCATCGATTTCGTCCTCGGTAAGGAGGTCGAAGAGCGGGACGCCCGCGACGGTGGAGTAGCGCGGAAGCGGTACCATATCGTCACCATGTCCGCCCATGACGGAAGCACGGATCTGCCCACCGCCGTAGCCCAATTTTTCCTGGATGAATGCCGCCATGCGGGAGCTGTCGAGGATGCCGGCCATCCCCAGGACGCGGCTGCGGTCGAAGCCGCTCTCTTTGAGCGCGACATAGGTCATCGCGTCCAGCGGGTTGGAGACCATGATGATAATCGCGTTCGGAGAGTATTTTGCGATGCCGCGCACGACCTCTTTGGTGATTTTGGCGTTGATCATCAGCAGATCGTCGCGGCTCATGCCCGGCAGACGCGGGCTTCCGGCAGTGACAACGACGACGTCGCAGTCCGTGAGCTCTTCCATGCTCTCGGCGACGCTGACAACCGTATGGCTGCGGACCGCTGCCGCCGCCTGTGACATATCGAGGGCCTTGCCCTTTGCGACTTCGATCTTGTTGTCGCGGAGAATGATCTCATGGCATGATCCGAGCATTGCCAGTGAATACGCGACAGTCGCACCTACGTTTCCGGCGCCGACGATTCCAACACGTTTACCCTGATTCATTGTTGAAGTCCTTTTCGATTTTAGTGGCTCTTCTGCACCGATATACACATAAGCAATATGTGCGAACACACACCATTATGCATACATGGCAGAAGATTGTACATTATAAGTAAAATAAGGTTAAGTCCACTTCGTGAACCCAATAGAATGGTAGAAAGGTAACACTCACCTTTCTACCGTGTTCCGAAACGGAACACAAAATGTCGACTTAGAGCGCGTCGATAATCGCGTTGAGTGTGGCAGACGGGCGCATTGCCGCTTCTGCTTTCGCATCGTCCGGGTGGTAGTACCCGCCGATGTCCTGTGCTTTGCCTTCGACAGCCATCAGCTCTTCCATGATCTTCGCTTCGTTCTCTTTGAGCGCTTTCGCGACCGGCGTAAATTTCGCCTGCAGATCTTTGTCTGCAGAATCCGCCAGCGCCGTCGCCCAATACTGTGCGACATAGAAGTGGGATGCTTTGTTGTCCGGCTCGCCCGCTTTACGGCCCGGAGCCTTGTTATTGTCAAGGTACTCCTGGTTCGCAACGTCAAGGGCAGCAGTTACTTCAGCCAGTTTGGCATTCGGGTACTTCTGCTCGATCATGCGCAGAGACTCGGCCAGGGCGAGGAATTCACCCAGGGAGTCCCAACGGAGGTGACCCTCTGCCAGGAACTGGTCGACGTGCTTCGGCGCAGAACCGCCCGCACCGGTTTCGAACAGGCCGCCGCCCGCGAGCAGCGGAACGATGGAGAGCATTTTCGCCGACGTACCGAGCTCGAGGATCGGGTACATGTCGGTGAGGTGGTCGCGCAGAACGTTACCGGTAACGGCGATCGTATCTTTGCCCGCACGGATACGCTCGTTCGTGAAGCGTGTCGCAGCGGTGATGTCCATAAAGTGGATCTCCAGACCGTCCGTATTGAACTCCGGCATGTATTTTTTGACTTTGGCGATCATCTGCGCATCGTGGGCGCGGTTTTCGTCCAGCCAGAAAACGACCGGGATCTGTTCGATCTGGCCGCGTTCGAATGCGAGGCGGATCCAGTCTTTGATCGGGATGTCTTTCGCACGGGACATACGCCAGATGTCACCCGCTTCACACTCAAAGCTCATCAGAACCGTGCCGTCTTCGGCTGTAACGGTAACCGTACCCGCTTCGTCGAGGACGAACGTTGTCGGATGGGAGCCGTACTCTTCCGCCTTCTGTGCCATCAGTCCGACGTTCTGCATCGTCCCCATTGTTGTGACGTCGTACTGTCCGTTTTTGACACAGTCAGCGACCATCTCTTCGTGGAACATACCGTACGTGGAGTCCGGAATGACAGCGACACACTCGAGCGCATCACCGTTGCGATCCCACTGTTTACCGCCTTCACGGACGACAACCGGCATGGATGCATCGATAATGATGTCGTTCGGCGCGTTGAAGTTCGTCGTACCCTTGTCAGAGTCGACCATCGCGATTTTCGGGCTGTCCGCTTCGACAACCGCCTGGAATGCCGCTTTGATCTCCGCCTCTTTCGCGTGACCCTTGATCTTCTTTTCAAGGTCGGACATACCGAGGTTCGGGTTGACGCCGACTTCCGCGAATGTATCCGCATACTTGCTGAAGACACCTTCGAAGAAACATTCAAATCCGTGGCCGAACATAACCGGGTCGGAGATCTTCATCATCGTCGCTTTGAGGTGGACCGACCAGATGACGCCTTTCGCTTTCGCGTCCTCGATCGTCTGCTTGTAGAATGCGCGGAGTGCTTTGACGGACATGAAGGTACCGTCGAGCACTTCGCCGTCAAGTGCATCGATTGTTTTGAGTTCGTTGCCGTTGAGAGCGATCGTGACTTTCTGGCCTTTTTCCATTGTGATGGACTTCTCGTTGCCGTAGAAGTCACCGTTGCCGTTCATGTGCGCGACATAGGATTTGGAGTTTTCAGAGTATGCTTTGAGGCGGTGCGGGTTCTTCTGTGCATAGTTCTTGACCGCTTTCGCCGCACGGCGGTCGGAGTTGCCTTCGCGAAGAACCGGGTTTACCGCGGAACCGAGGCAGGTGCTGTACGTCGCCTGGAGCGCTTTCTCTTCGTCATTCGCCGGATTTTCAGGATAGTTCGGGATATCGTAACCCTGCTCCTGGAGTTCGGCGATACAGTCTTTGAGCTGACCGACGGATGCAGAGATGTTCGGCAGCTTAATAATGTTGCCTTCAGGCTTCAGGACAAGCTCGCCCAGTTTTGAGAGTTCATCTTCACCTTTACCCATCGCGGCAAGGACACGACCGGCAAGTGAGATATCGCTTTGTTCCAGTTCGACGCCGCCCTCAGCGCAGAATTTGGAAGCAATCGGAAAGAACGAGTATGTAGCCAAAGCCGGAGCTTCGTCAATTTTCGACCAGATGATTTTAGACATTCTATATCCTCGAAGTGTGAAGTTGATCGGCATTACTAAATATAATTTAGAACCGCCGACTGAAAATTACAGGGTCATCATATCACTTCAATCGTGTTTCATGCCAAATCAAGAATAAACAGGGGAGAATATTTGGATTACTGTATCATTTAGTAACATGGTTAATATTGCGTAAGTGTGTAGAATAGTAACGTGTGAAGCGGTGCTTTCCGTCGGCGCCTTTCGTAAAATAGAGGTACTCCGTTTTGGCCGGAAAGATCGCCGCACGGATCGCATCGAAGCCGACGTTGCAGACCGGGGCGGCCGGCAGACCGCTGTGCAGATAGGTGTTATAGCCGCTCTTGTCCGATCGGATGCGCGCGGCGGTGATCTTTTCATGGGAGTACGGACCGTAGTTGAGTGTGCCGTCCATCTGCAGCTTCATCCCCTTGGCGAGCCGGTTGGCAATGACGGAGGAGACCAGCGGCATTTCCGCATTGTCCGCCGCCTCTTTCTGGATCACCGAGGCGATGATTATATAGTGGTACCATTTGCGCTCGTTGTAAAGGCCGAAGATCTTCTCCGACCAGGCGCGCTGTTTCGCCTCGGCGTAGCGCAGCAGCAGCTGCACGGCGTCGGGTTCGGTAATGCCTATGGGAAGCTGATAGGTATCAGGGACGATCGCCCCTTCCTCATAGGGGCTCTGCTCCCGGAACGCCTCCATCAGCCGTACCGGGTCGAGCCCGTGGCTCTCGGCAAGCTGTGTGAAGAAGACCTGGGTCGTCTCCCCGGGGACCAGGGTGACCGGTTTCATCGCCGCTTTGGAGGTCGTAATCCGGTAGAGGAAATCGCCGTGGGTCATGGCCGTGCTTCCCAGGTCGATCCAGCCGTGCTGCGGCCGGCCGACAAAGCGCAGCAAAAAGGCGTCCAGGCGGTTAAGCTGCGGGTTGGCGGTTTCTAGGTGTGTTATAATCTTGCGAATTGATCCCTGGGGAATATAGAGCACCTTCGATGTCGTGAGCCCCATATTCAGGTAATAGATGAACGACAACGCCATCAACAGAGCGATTGCACATACCCATTTTACGATCGTCGCGGTCATTGCTTTCTGTCTGGCCCTCATCACTGTTCTCTACCTTACCCTCTCAAGCGGTGTCCATCTGGGCAAGCTCAAACTCGGCCGCCTTTATGCGGAGAAATTATACCTGAAGTGGGACGATGCACTTCAGGTCGAGATCGGCACGATCGCCCTCGCCCCTTCCGACGCGCCCGAGGAACCCACCGACCTCCTCAGCCTCCAGCGGCGTGTCTCCGCGGCGCTGAAGCACTTGGACGACCGCTGGATCGGCAGCCTCCGCATCGACCGCATCCGGCTCGGAAACGATCTTAGCGCCTCGCTCTTCTTCGACCCACGCCGCCGTAGCGACCTGCATGTCGCCTCCCGCGCCCAGGGGCACATCTCCATGACCCTTCTGCCTGTGCGAAACGCGGACGCCTACAAAATGGAACTATACGGTGACAGCAGCAAGTTTGGCGGCACCTTCCGTTTCGAGGGCGTTCTGCAGCCCAAGCAGAGCGAACTCTACCTGGGCGGCAGCATCGACGTCGCCGAGGATATCCATCTGCGCCTGGGCGTGCACGCCACCCGCGACGCCGTCACCCTGAACACCTTCTCGACCGAACCGTTTGCGAGCGTCGCGCCGATCGTGAAACCCCTGCACCTCTCCGACCACGTCGAGCCGTGGATCGTCGCACGGGCCCAGGGCGGGCCGGTCATGCTGCACACCCTGCAGACGACCCTCCCCTTTGCCTCCCCGGCAAAAGCCTTCGACAATCTCTTCGGCCAGCTCACCTTTCATAATGCACGCTACCGTTTTGCCAATGACCCCGAGGCGTTTGAGCCTGCTCTCGCGGAGAAGGTCACCGTCCTCTTTGAGCATAAGGTCCTGAAGATCCTGCCGCACAATGCCACCTTTTACGGCGAACCGGGGGGAGAGACCAGCGTCGCGATCGATTTTGGCGGCAAGGAACCGCTGCTGCAATTGGCCATTGTGACGACCGCACGGTTCACGCCGGCGCTGCAGCGTCTGACCGCTTCATACGGCATTGACCTCCCCTTCACCCAGACCCGCGGGGTCACCGATACCAACCTGAGCCTGACCGTCAACCTCGGCCATGCGCAGACGACCGCCCAGGGATCCTTCAAGACGGAAAAGAGCCGCATCGATCTCGCCGGTCTCCCCATCACCGTCTCCCGGGCCGCCGTCGATCTGAAAGGTTCGGATGTCACCCTCCGCTCCGTCGATGCTTCGCTCTTTGATGGCAACGTGACCGGCAGCGTCACCGGGGCATTCAATCCGGCCAAACATCGTGGGACGATCCGCTTCAATCTCGGCGACGTTCGCTACCCTGTCGGCAATGCACCCATCGTCCTCTCTCCGCAAAGCGTTCCGATGCATTTTGAGTACCGCCTTCATCCCAAAGGCGACACCCTCCGCTTTGACGCCTCGCGGTGGCACTATATGGAGCACAATCTCACATGCGATGCCTTTACGGCCCCCTTTGACCTCAAGCAGGTGCGCTTTAACGTCCCCAAAACCGCCGTCACTCTGGACCGGACGGCACGGGCCAACGTGGAGGGTGAGATCTCCCTGTCCCCTCCCGCCGCCACCCTGCTGCTGGACCTAACATCGCTTCACGCCGGTACCTTTTCCACTGCGCAGGCGCACACCCTCTTCCATATCCGGGCCGACGAGAACCTCTCCGTCGTCAGCAATGCCACCACCCACTGGTCCATGGACAAGACGCCCCTCTCCGTCTCGCCTTTTACCGTTTCGAAACACAACGGCATTTTCCGCCTCTCCCCGGCCGTCGTTTCGATCGAACACCAGTTGACCGGCTCCGTCGAAGGTGTCTTTGAACCGGCGACGATGGCCACCGAGCTCAACGTCTCCAAATTCCGCCTCGAGGACGAGGGGCTCGGCAGGCTGTTCCAGAATATGGAGCGCTTCAGCGTCTATATCGTCCCCATCGACGACGAATACGACATCGTCATCCCCTCGATCAATATGGTCTATTCCACCCTGGGCAGGGGCTGGCGGCTGCACTTCTTCTCCCTGGATGCCCTGACGAAACATTCCCCGCTGCTGCGCGACTACAACCTCACCGAAAGCACCATCTCCGTCTGGTCGGAAAACGGGAACTATCCCGTCGCCTTCAACGGGATCGTCGATTACCCCTATGCCCTGACCGCCGTCAACGGGACGCCGGTCAACACCTACCGTTTTCAGGGGAGTATCGAACAAAACGGCACCCTGGAGTGTTCGATCAACGACCGTATCAAGGTCCGCAGCGGCGACACGATCCGCATCCGCTCCAACGGGGTTGACTTCAGCCAGCCCGAACTGACCCGTTTCTACCGCGACCACCATTTCAATACCGAAGACAATGCGAGCGAATCGAACACCTCGGTCTTTATCGATGCGAACGATACCGCCATTCTTTTCCCGGGCAAGCGTCAGGCCAAAGCCGACCGCATCACCATCGACTACAGCCCCAACCGCATTCTCGCGCAGCTCTATAAAGGGGGCGGCGGTGCCAAGCTCGACGTCAAAGGAGAGACCTTCTACCTCTTCGGATACCGCCTCGACGACGACTTCATGAACCATTTCTTCAACCTCTCAAAAGTCAAAGGCGGGACGCTGGACTTTTACATGATTGGAGAAAAGGACGACTTTAAGGGGCTGGCAAAGATCAACAACACGACCGTCTACGACTATGTGCTCTTCAACAACCTGTTCGCGTTTATCAATACCGTCCCCGCCCTGGTCACCTTTTCACTGCCCTCCTATGAGACCAAAGGGATCAAAGTGCAATCCGCCTATGCCGAACTCGCTTATCACAAGGGGGTTCTGACGGCATCAAACATCAAAATAGACAGCAAAGAGCTTGATTTCGCCGGCCAGGGAACCATCGACTACAACAAAGACCGCATCAAGATGCAGCTCAGCGTCAAGACACGGGCCGCAGAGAACATTCGCAAGATTCCTCTGGTCGGTTATATTCTTGTCGGTGACGACAAATCCGTCCTGACGACACTGAGCATCAACGGCCCGCTGAACGATCCCAAGGTGGAGAACACGATCGCCAAAGACATCATCGTCAGTCCCTTCAATATCCTCAAACGCACCCTCGACTTTCCGCTGCACTATCTGAAAAAACTCGACAGCGGCGCCGACGACGATGCCGATAAAGGAAAGGAGCCCCAGGAGGTCACCTCCGGCATCCCGCCCGCTAATTGATACCAACTCTCAAAAAGTTACCATACGTGACAAAAATGTCTTTTCTCCTTCATTTTTGATAATGATTGTCATATCTATTGACTTTTTCGGCTCATATCACCTATACTTCACCCATTATTTTGGGAATGATTCTTGAAATCGTAAAAATAGAAAACATAACAAAAGGATAGGTGATGAAGCACATTGCACTTTCACTGGGAGCCGCCCTGCTGGCCGGTACGACACTCTGCGCGGACGAACTGAGCGAACTGAAAGCCCAGATCGCCGAACTGCAGGAAAAAACGGATGCCCTCATCGACGAAACGTCGGACCTGAAAACGGGATTCAACTATACGACGGTCGATGCGAACGCCTCTGTCAACGGCATGGGGCCTGCAGCCTCAAAGGTCTACTACTCCAAGTCCCCGCTCTCCATCGGCGGCTACGGTGAAATGTACTGGTCCTCTCCGGACAGCGACGGTGCCGCCGGGGACGCCTATACAGACGTCTACCGCTTCGTTCCCTATATCGGGTACAAGTTCAGCGACAACATCGTCCTCAATACCGAACTGGAGTTCGAACACGGTGGCGAAGAGGTCGCCATCGAATTCATGTACATCGACTTCCTGCTGCATGAGGCCTTCAACCTCCAGGTCGGAAACCTCCTGGTGCCGATGGGTCTGATCAACAAGCGCCACGAACCGACGCTCTTCAACACGGTGCAGCGCCCGGACGTTGAGAAATACCTGATCCCTTCGACCTGGCATGAGACCGGGATTCTCGCCTACGGCAGTTTCAGCGATATCGGTCTTAGCTACACGGCAGGGATCATCAACGCCCTGGCGCTCAACAACGACAATAATATGCCCGGTTCCGTCAACAAGAAATGGATCCGCAGCGGCCGTATCGGTTCGGAAGAGAACGGCCCGATGCAGCGCGTCGGCTTTGTCGGGCGCCTTGATTACCGCGGTATCAGCGGTCTGCTCCTGGGAACATCGGCCTACTACGGCGCCGCGACACAGGGGCGCCCGAGCGGTGTAGACGCCTTTATGTACGACTTCTACGGCCAGTACGAAAAAGCGGGCTTCAAGCTCAAAGGCCTCTACACGGCCATCACCGTCTCGAATGCCGAGAAGATCTTCGCCGAAGCGGCGGACGGCGCGGAAGGGTACTACGTCAACGCGGAGTATGACCTGCTGGCGACACTGCCGACGCGCTACCGCCTGCCGATCTTCGCACAGTATGAGAGCTATGATCCCGTCTCCTCCGTCGCCGGCGGTACCCGTCCCGACCTCGAGCAGACCAACACGACCGTGGGCATGAACTTCTTCCCTCACGAACAGGTCGTCCTGAAGGCGGACTACGTCATGACCGACTTCCATGACAGCGCGCTTGAAGACTACAACGTCTTCAGCATCGGGATGGGCTTCGTCTTTTAAGACGCCTCCCGCGCGCGCCCGGCGGGCGTTCCTTCTCCTTCCCGCTCCGCCGCCGTGTGTTATAATTTTTATACAAAACCGATCCTCAAGTACCCGCAGCGGCGGGGATTTGATAATCCGTTTTGAAGAGAGATCCATGCTGAAAAAGTTGATAGTGACCCTGGTTTTACTGAGTGTCGGCGCGGCAGCCGCCCCGCTGATCTCGCCGATCGATGCGATGCAGCACGCCTTCGGGGCGCAGAGCGAAGTGACGAAGAAAAACACCCTGCTGAGCAGCAAGCAGGCTGCGGCCGTCACCAAACGCGCCAAGCTCAAACTGGAGACGAAAATCTACCGCTTCTACACCGCCGACATTGACGGCAAAGCCGTCGGATACGGTGTGCTGGTGACGCGCCAGGTCCGCCAAAAAGATGCCACGGTGCTCTACATGATCACGCCGGAGGGCACGATCCGGGCCATCGAGATCGTCGCCTTCAATGAACCGCCGGAGTATATGCCCCAGCACACCTACCTCGAACAGTTCAAGGGCAAGGACGCGAACGCGACCCTGCGCGTCGGCAAAGACATCCCCACCGTCAGCGGGGCGACGCTCAGCGCGCGCAACGTCACCGACGGTGCCCGCCTCGCCCTGGCACTCTTCGAGACCGTGATCAGGAAACACTGATGCGCTTCACCCTCGTCAAAGACCTGCGCAGCGACGCGCTGATGCGTCCGCTGCTCAACGGACTACTCCTGTTTGCAGGCACCTTTCTCGTTGCCGACGCCTTTCTCAAACGCGACCATATCGGGCTCGACCGTGCCACCCTCTCTGCGACCCTTTACGGCAACGAAGCGGAGTTCATCGACCCCGTCAGCGAACATTTCGTGCTTGAACTCCTACACAGCGATATCTTCTTTATGATGATGACCCTGCTGACCCTCTCTGCCGTCTATGCGCGCCTCTGCCCGTTCAAACGCGTCGCCGCGGTCGTGATCAATATCGCCATGATCGCCGCCGCCGCCGACGTCGTCCTCTTTGCCCTTGCCTATTACAAAGGCGAAGCCTATCTCCTGCCGTGGCTGGGCGCCTTCTGGCTCTGGCACGGCACGGCCCTTTTCATGGCCTTCGCCTCGCTGCTCTACCTGAACGTCCTCAAGAAGCCCTGATGCAGCGCGCCTACCGTTTCGCCGTCGTCTATTTCGCCCTCTTCGGGCTGCTGCTGCTCGCATCGGCCGCCGCCCTCTTCGCGAGCAAGATCGGCTTCTCCGTGCAGGGCATCGAGCTCTACTATCTGGGCAGCGACACCGTCCCGGGCAAAAGTGCTTACGGACTGCTGGAGACCGCTGTGCCGCACCTGGGAGCCATGGGGCTTTTTATCATGGTGGGGGCGCATTTCCTGCTTTTCGCGACCGATACCGCCAAACGGCGTGCGATCCGGCTCGCGCTCACGCTCTTTGCCGCGGCGCTCCTCGACATCGTCAGCGGCTACTTCATCGCCTCCGGGAGCACCCTCTGGGTCTGGATCAAACTGGCGTCATACCTGCTGCTGAGCCTGCTGGGGACGCTGCTCATGCTTCAGTTGATCTACTACGCTTTTTGGCATAGCTTGTCGCGGCAACGACATCCCCGATGATGGCACGGTGATATGCGAAGGGGGCTTTGATATGGCTGATGACATAGCGCCCCCCGGAGATCGTCAGGACCTCCAGCGTTCCGACGTCGATGTGGTTCTTGAACCGTTCACTGTAGGGCTTGATATAGATCGTCCGGATCTCCTCGAGGTTGATCGGTATGATCTCCCGGTTTTTGAACCCCTTGTGGATGATGAGGCGTTCGGGCGTCAGCACGCAGTGGTAATGCTTCTTCTCCCGGATCTCCTGCAGATGCATGTAAAAGGTGCGGATGATGAGCACCAGACCGATCACCCCGATCTCGTACTCGTAGCCGATAAACAGCAGCAGGGCACCCAGTCCGTAGAGGGAGAGGATGCCGTTATAGAATGTCTTTGATATCTCGGCGGCAACAAGGATCGTCTCCTCCGGGTGCAGCATCTTCTCAATCATCTTCATGGTTCCCCTCCAATACTTCAAGGTAGTGCGACAGGTTCGCGCTTTTGACGACGGTACCGTCACTGTAGATCAGCACATAGCCTACCGGCAGGGTCCGCAGAAACGCAACGGCTTTGGGGGGCGGCATCACGGCCGCCGCCGTCGTCCAGGCGTCGAGATCGCCGCTGCGTACCGTACCGACGAGGGTGATCGAAGCAAACGCGCGCTCCGATGCCCGCGTTTTCGGATCGATCAGGTGGTTATGGGTTTTGTCCCCGACAAACCGCCGGTAGTCGCCGCTCGTACTCATTCCCGTTTGCGGGGCCAGACTTTTGAAGGTCATGAGGGTCCCTTCCGAAAAGGGGTCCTGGATCGCCAGGAGGCAGCGGCCGAGGCAGCGAATGTCGCCGCTGAGTGCCACGGTGCCCTCCGTAACCCCGCAGTGACGGAGCACGGCGGCGGCAGCGTCGAGACCCACCCCTTTGCCGAAGCCGCCGAAGTCGAGCATCGCGCCGGGTGCGAGCCGCGCGGCTGTCGCATTGAATTCCAGCAGGTTCAGGCCGATCGGGAGGCCGGCGATTTCCGCCCTGCCCGGCACTCTTTCCGCTTCGCCGAAATGGTAGGCCCCGCGGCTGAGGGCACCGATGGTGATGTCGAAGTAGCCGTCGCTCTGCACGTAGTACCGCACCGCGCTCTGCAGGGCGTCATAGAGCGTCGGCGAGATCGCCAGCGCCCCCGCATGATTGAGGCGGTAGACCTCCGCGGCGGGGTCGTACGACGAAAGCGCCTTCTCGACCGAGGTCATGGCGGCGAAGGCCCCGTCGATGCAGCCTGCGGCGGTGTCCGGGACCGACACGGTGGCGAAGGTCCCCATCATCACACGGGTCCGTTCCGTCGCCTGCAACGACGCAAGCAGACACAGCAGGGAGAGCAGAAGCTTCATTTCAGACAATGTCCAGCAGTGCGGCAGGGTGCCCGATGACGATATCGCCCTCCCCCTCGGCGCTGAAGCCCCAGGTGGAGAAGATGCCCGTAATGCCGGCCAGGCGCGCGGCGTCGATATCTTTGCTGTTGTCGCCCACCATCCAGGCCCGGTGCTCCTGCGGCCGAAACCCCAGGGCGTCGAGGATCAGGCGGAGCATCGCCGGATCCGGCTTTGACGCCCCGGCGATGTCGGGGCCGATGATATGGTCGAAATAGTCCGCGATGCCGAGATGCCTGATCATCCTTGCGGCAAAGGTGCTCGGGGCATTCGTCGCAACGGCAAGCCTGACGCCCGCAGCGTGAAGCGTCTCGACCGTCTCGCGGATACCCGGGTAGAGTACGGGATTCTGGATGCACTGCTCATGGTAGTGCGATTCGAAGAGCTCGCGGTCGCGCGTCTCGTAATGCTCCGTCCCGTAAAAAAGTTTGGGCAGATTGCGCACGGGCCTGTTGATCCATGCGACGACGGTGCCGCTGTCGATGGGCGGCAGGGCATGATTCGCCGCCCTGACGTGGTTGATCGAGCAGGTGATGTCGTGCTGCGAATCGATCAGCGTTCCGTCCATGTCAAAGATCACAATACGCATGGTTTTCTTCCCCGCAGGCAGTTTCGCGCTATTATAGCAAAGCGCCATGAGATGCGTCATATTGTGATTTTCCTGTGACAATTTGCAGTGAAATATTTAAACATTTTTGGTACAATCCTGACATTCATGAAGAGACTCATTCTGACAATCGCATTCGGGTTTACGCTGCTTCACGCCCAGTCGGGAGACGTGCCCGCACCCTCTGAAACGGAAAAAGTCGGTCCGCTCGCCCACCTCTCCGGTCCCGAAGACGAGATTTTTGACGACAGCGGCTTCGACGATGCCGGTTTCGAGGAGGAGTTTACGGACGACGCCAAACCGGCCTATGACCCTTTTGAAGGGTATAACCGCTGGATGACCGGTTTTAACAATACCCTCTTCGATTACATCCTCAACCCCGTGTTCAGCGCCTATGACTTTATCCTGCCCGAACCGATCCGGGTCTCGATCAACAATATTTTCAACAACCTCTACTACCCCGTCAGCCTTGTCAACAACCTGCTCCAGCTCAAATTCGACCACGCGCTGACCGAGACGGGGCGCTTTATTATCAACTCCACTTTCGGGTTCGCCGGGATGTTCGACACCGCCATGCAAATAGGGGTGGAGCCCCATGTGGAGGATTTCGGGCAGACCCTGGGGCACTACGGCGTCGGGAACGGTTTCCCGATCGTCCTGCCCTTTTTCGGCCCCAGCAACCTGCGCGACATCACGGGGGATCTGATCGATTTCTATGTCAACCCAATCTATTATGTTGACCCAAGAAAGTATAATATCCCCCGCGATACGTATGAAGGGTGGGGATTGGTAGGCTACAAGCGCTTCAACAAGTTCTCCCTCTACCGGAAGGAGTACCTGCAGATCCGCGAGGAGGCCCTGGACTTCTACCCATTTATGCGCGATGCCTACGAGCAAAACCGCAACAAACTGATATCGGAGTAATGTCATGAAAAAACTGTTCTATCTTGCCCTGCTTTCCCTGCTGCTGCCCCTCTCGGCCGCGGCGCTCGAAGCGAACGAGATCGGCAGCGTGATGCGCCAGAAGGTCGATGCGGTCCTGGAGATCCTCAACGATCACAACAAAAGCAAAACGGACCGCAATGCGGCCATCGAGCAGGAGATGGACCCCTATTTCGATTTTGTGCTGATGGCGAAGCTCAGTCTCGGCAAAACCGGCTGGCAGGAGGCGACCCCTCCCCAGCGCAAAGAGTATGTCGTTTTGTTCGAGCGCCGGATCAAGGACTTCTATATGAGCAAACTCGACCTCTACAAGGACGAAGCCATCACCCTTGAAGCGCCGCGGCAGGTCAAGAACCGTATCTATCTCAACAGCTACATCGTCGAAAAGGGCGAGAAGAAAGAGGTGCTCTACAAGTTCTACCATGCCAAAGAGGGGTGGCTGATCTACGACGTCGACGTGCTGGGCGTGAGCATCATCCAGTCCTACCGCAGCCAGTTCGCCGGCGAGCTCGAAAAGGGCTCGATAGAACAGCTTCTCATCAAACTGCGTCAACCACAGCCTGATGCTTAAACGCTTCTATACCGGCTTCGTTTTCCGGTACCCCCGCACGGTCATCGCCCTAGTGCTGCTCACAGCGGCGCTGCTGGGCACCCAGGCGGTGAAGCTCAGCGTCGACGCCTCCGCCGAGACCCTGCTGCTTGAAAATGACAAGGACCTCGCCTACACCCGCCTCGTCGCCAAACGCTACCGCGGCCAGGACTTCCTCGTCGTCACCTACACCCCCGACGCCGACCTCCTCGCCCCGCAGACCCTCGACAATATCCGGACCCTCAGCGCGGCGCTGCTGAAGATCGACGGGATCGACTCCGTCAACTCCATTCTCAACGTCCCGCTCCTGGAGAGTCCTCCGAAACCCGTCAAGGAGCTGCTGGAGAAGATCCCCTCCATCGAAGCGGGCGACGCGAACCTGACCCTGGCCCGCGAAGAGTTCAAACACAATCCCCTCTACGTCTCCAACCTTGTCAGTCCGGACCTCAAAACGACGGCTCTGCAGGTCAACCTCGTCCGCGACGACCACTACTACGAGCTGCTTGACCGCCTCAACGCCCTGCGCGCGGCCGACGACAACGGCACGCTCACCGCAGAGGGCAGGACCGAGCTTGCCGACGCGACGGCCGTCTTCAAAGCGTACCGCGACGTTGCCCGCGAACGCGACCACCGCATGATCCTCGCTGTACGCGATACGCTGCGCACCCATCAGGCGGCGGGGCAGCTCTTCCTCGGCGGCGTGACGATGATCGCCGACGACATGGTCACCTTCGTCAAACGCGACCTCAAAACCTACGGCGTGGCCGTCCTGGCCCTGCTGATCCTCGTGCTTTGGACGGTCTTCCGCCAGAAGCGCTGGGTCGCCCTGCCGGTGCTGATCTCCGCCCTTTCCATCGGCATTACGGTCGGGCTGCTGGGGATGCTTGGTTTCGAGATCACCGTCATCTCGTCCAATTTCATCTCCTTGCAGCTGATCATCACGATCTCCATCATCATCCACCTGATCGTGCGCTACCGCGAACTCGCGCTGACCAACCCCGCAGCCTCCGAAAAAGAGCTGGTACTGGAGAGCACCCTCTCCATGTCCAAACCGACCTTCTTCGCCATCATCACGACGATCGCGGGCTTCGCGTCGCTGATGCTCTCGGGGATCAAGCCGGTCATCGCCCTGGGCTGGATGATGAGTATCGGCATCAGCGTCTCCCTGATTGTCACCTACTTGCTCTTTCCGGCCGTCAACGTGCTGCTCAAGCGCAAACAGCCGAAAACGACCTTCGACAAAGAGTTCTCCGTCACCAAGATCCTGGCGACCTTCACCGAACGTCACGGCGCATGGACGCTTATGGCCACCGTCTTGCTGATCGCCTTCTCCGTCACCGGCGCGCAGCGGCTCGTCGTCGAGAACAGTTTTATCAACTATTTCAAGCCCACGACGGAGATCTACCAGGGAATGTCCGTCATCGACCGCCAGCTCGGCGGGACGACGCCGCTGGACATCACCATCGACCTCCCCCAGCCCCCTACAGCCGAAAGCCCGTCCGAACCCGCTGCCGACAGTGCGGCCGGTTTCGACGAATTCGACGAATTCGCCGAGGAGTTCAATGCCGAGGCGAAAGGGGCCCAGTACTGGTTTACGGAGAACCGGATGGAGGTTGTGCGCCGTGTCCACGAGTGGCTGGAAAGCGTCCCTCATGTCGGAAAGGTCCTCTCGCTCGGGACGATGCTCGAAGTGGGCCGCACCCTCAACCACGGCCGTGAACTCGACAACTTCGAGCTCGCGCTGCTCTATAACGAGATGCCCGCGAAATTCGCCGATATCATTCTCAAACCCTACGTCAGCATCGAGCACGACCAGGCCCGTTTCGCCCTGCGCATCATCGACTCCGATGCCGATCTGCGCCGTGCCGACCTTCTCAAAGAGCTGCATGACGGGCTGATCAACGTGGTCGGCATCCCCCCGGAACATCTGCACATCTCCGGCCTGATGGTGCTGTACAATAATATGCTCCAGAGCCTCTTCGAGTCGCAGATCGCCACCCTCGGCGTCATGGCCGTTCTGCTCTTCTTGATGTTCTGGGCCCTCTTCCGCTCCTTCCTCACAGCCGTCGTCGCCATTATCGCGAACCTCGTTCCCGTCGGGACGGTCTTTGGCGTCATGGGATGGTCCAATATCCCCCTGGACATGATGACCATCACCATCGCCGCCATCAGCATCGGGATCGCGGTCGACGACACCATCCACTACATCCACCGTTTCCGGATCGAACTTGCGCGCGACGGCGACTATGTCGCGGCAATGCACCGTTCCCACGAGAGTATCGGTTACGCCATGAGCTACACCTCTGCGGCCATCATGATCGGTTTCGTCATCCTCGTGCTTTCGGTCTTTATCCCGACCATCTACTTCGGCCTTCTGACCGTGCTCGTCATGTTTATGGCGATCGTCGCGGACCTCATGCTGCTACCGAAGCTCATCCTGCTGCTGCGTCCTTTCGGACAGGTGACGAAAAAAGTTGTCAATTAAAATTAACACGCTACAATAGTAACAATATCTACCGGGGGGCTCACGTCCCCTGTGCCATTAGGATGGATCATGATTAAGTTACGTCGTCTTCTTCTTGCCGCTATGTTCCTGGCCGCCGGAGCATTTGCCGCACTCAACCAGGCTATTTCCATCGGTGCCTTCAGCAACGCCGATGCCGCCCAGTCACGCATTGCAGAGGTCAAGAAGCATCTCATGCAGGATGAGGCCGTCGCTGCGCTCATTGCCGCAGAGCGCTTCAGCTTCACCGTCGAACAGGTGAAAGGGCTCTACCGTTCCGAACTGACAGGGTTCGCGGATGCCGGCGATCTCCCCGTCGTCATGGAGCGCGTCAAAGGTATCGTCCCCGACGCCTATTATGTCAGCCGTACTACTGCCGCAAGCGACACAGCGGCGGCACCGGTACCGGTCCAGGAGGAAGACGGTGTCTTCGTCGTCGATGAAACGGACGCTGTCGTCGAGGAAGCCCCCCTTGCCGCAGCGCCGGAAGCGGCCGAAGTTCCCGCGCCCGTTTCTGCGCCCGAAAAGGTCACCCCGGAAACCGCAGCCGTGGACGAGCTCCCTGCCCCCGCCGCTTCCACCGAAGTCACCGCCAGCAACGACCTGCCTGAACCGCCTCTGGACGGTACCTCTTCGATGCTGCTGTACAGCATCCTCCTCGCAGCCGTCGCCCTGCTGATCCTGCTCTACGTCGCCCGCAGGAAACGGACTTCCAGCGATTTCTTCCCCCAACATGAAAAGGAAGACTTTGAAGAGCTTGCCGAAAAATTCGCCGCCTCTTCAACCACGGCACATGCCCCTGAAGCGGAAACGGCTCCTGAGGAGCCCGAAGCAGTAGAAAGTGTGCCCTCTGAAGAGCACTTCGAACCCGAACCGACGGTCGAGATAGAGGAGACGCCGTTCTTTGAGGAGCCGGCCGCCGAACCGGAACCGGTCGTCTTCGAAACCCCGGAAGAGACACCGGCCGAGACGATCCCGGAAACGGCAGAGGAACTTCCCGAAACGCCGGCGGCACCTGCCGCTGCTCCGGCGGAGGCCGTTTCACGCAAAAAACGCGGCCTGCCGGCGGACCTGGGCTCCGTCACCAAGGAGCGGCTGGCCGAATTCGCCGGTAACCGCCTGCTTATCGCCGAGGACAATCTGATCAACCAGAAGGTAATCTCCCGCCTGCTCGAAGGGAGCGGGATGGAGATCGTCATCGCCAACAACGGCCAGGAAGCCCTCGATATGCTCAACGCGGACCCCGGCTACAACATGGTACTGATGGACGCGCACATGCCGGTCATGGATGGTTTTGAAGCGACACGGGCCATTCGTCAGGATCCCCGTTTTGACGCCGTGCCGGTTGTCGCATTGAGCGGGGACGTCGGGGCGGACGATATCCGCAACATGCGCGAAGCCGGCATGGAGGAGCAGCTGGCCAAACCGCTGCGGGTCGATGCCCTGTACGAAGTGATGTACCAGTACCTCAACCTCGCTTCGGAAGCGGCCGAAACAGCGGAGGATGAAACGCTTCCGGAACTGAAGACCCACGAATACGATGGGGTCTTCAATGCCTCCGTCGGACTGGACATCTGCGCCGGTGACAAGGTGATGTATGCGGAGATCCTGGATGAGTTCGTCGCATCCTACAACGAGGCGGACAACCTGGTCCGAACCTATATCAGAGCCAATGACGACGCAAGGCTCGTCGCCTTTATGCTCGACGTCAAAGGCGTCGCATCCAACATCGGCGCCGACGCCCTCGCCGAAGCCGCGGAGACCCTGCGCGAAGCGGTACTCATCAACCGTGTCGAAGAGTATACTAAGCTCGCCGACGCCTTTGCCTCTACCCTGCACAAAACGATGGCAGCCATCGACAGCTTCAAAACGACTCTCTAAGCGGTCACCCCAGGCGCCCGGGCGCCTTCCCCACTATCGCATTCGCTCTTTTCCAACGTTCAGGTACGCATCTTCCCGTAGAGCGATGCCAGCGCCTCCACAAAGAGCGGGTGGTCATTCGGACAGGCCGCCACACGGTAATCTTCGAATCCAAGCTCCTCCGCCACTTCGCGGTACTCCATATCGAGTTCGTAGAGGGTCTCGGAGTTGTCGATCGTAAAGGCGATCGGGAAGACGAGCACTTTCTTGCGCTCCAGGCTTTCAAGCTTCTGCTCCAGGGAGGGCTCCAGCCACTTCATCGGGCCCACTTTTGACTGGTAGGCGATATGGATGTTGGCAAAGGAGAGCCCCGCAGCTTCGAGCATCGGCTTCAGCAGCGCGACGTGTTCGATGACATGGTGCTCGTAGGGGTCGCCTTTGTCGACGATCTTCTGCGGCAGCCCGTGCGCGGAGAATATCAGCTCAAACGCCCCCGCGTCCGCGCCGGCCATCGCTTCGCGGATACGGTCGATGATGACCGCGTTGTACGCCGCGTTGGCGTAAAAGTGCTTGATCTCCGTCACGAGGGCCTTCAATCCCAGCGCATGCATCCGCGCTTCATAATCCTCCAGGGAGGACTTTGTCGTCGTCGTCGAGTACTGCGGGTAGAGCGGGATCAGGTAGACATGCGTCACCCCCGCCGCTTTCAGTCGGGCGATGGAAACGTCCGCGAAGGGCGGCGTATAGCGCATGGCGAAATCGACGATAACCTCTTCGCCCAGCTTCGCCTGCAGTGCCGCGACGAGCTTCTTGGTGATGCCGGCGATCGGAGACCTACCGCCGAGTTTCTGGTAGACCTCCTGCGCGCTCTTCGTGCGGTTGGAGGTAATGACGCTGGCAATGAAGCGCCGGAGCAGGCCGCTCTTCATCGTCAGGATATTGGGGTCGTTGAACATGTTATGCAGGAAGGTCTGGACCTCATAGAGGTCGTTCGGGCCTCCCATATTAAGCAATATGACTGCATTTTTGGCCATCAGCACACCTTTGAGACGTCGGCGATGAAACGATCGCTGCCGAGTATTTCTGCATGATTGTACCCGCTGTATTCTTTATAGACAGCTAACCGCGGCGCTTTCGCCTTGAGTGCATGGCTCTGCTCGATCGGCACGATCTCGTCGTCGCGGCTGGCAAAGATGCTCACCGGTGCCGAAACGCCGCCGAGGTAACGGGCCGTCTCGAATCGGCAGCGCATCAGCCAGGCGGGCAGATAGGGAATCCTGAGGCGTGCCAGGGAGGGAACGTCGTAAAACGGCGCGACGAGGATCAGCTGTGTCACGCTGGTGCGCGAGGCGGCATAGGCGGCCACGCTGCTGCCGAGACTGTAGCCCATCAGCATCAGCGGACCAAAACGTTCCCGGGCGTATGTCACCAGGGCAACGGCGTCTTCAAGCAGGAGGCGCTCGCCGGGTCTGCCGCCGCTGCGCCCGTAGCCGCGGTAGTTGAAGGCGATGATGCGCCAGTCGGGGAAACGCTCGCTGAGCTTGCCGACCAGCGCTACGCTGTCCTGCTCCTTGCCGCCGAAATAGAAGACGGTGCAGCGGGGCGACTCCGGCTCATAAACGACGCCTTCGAGCACGACGTTGCCGCCGCGCACCCGTTCAACCCCCCGGAACCGCTCCGGATGCAGGTGAAAAGCGTCACGGTTCGGGTAGTAGACGGGGGCGAAGACCAGCCGGGGCCACACAAGCAAAAGAATACCCCAGAGCAGGAGGATCGCACCGAGTACCGTCAGGACAACCGCCATCGCACCCTCACTAAAGCCCCTCGAAACTGCCCGTCTCGAAACAGGCGCGCTGCCGCAGCGTCGCGAAAGCGGGATCGTCGACCGCCGCCTCGTGCGCGCCGATCGCACTGCCTTCGGCATCGTGGTACGTCGCGGCATAGAAGGATTTCCATTGCACCCCCTCTGTCAGGCCGATTTGAGCGTAGGCGTAAACGAAATCGCTGTAGGAGGGGTCGTCCGTCGCCGTCACGGCGCGGATGCGCGCGGGGTCGGGTACGGGTGGGGTATCGGTGATCCAGTCGGCGACGGTCCCCGTGACGGGCACGTCATCGGGCACGTCGTAGATGCCCGCGAGCATGCAGACGTGGCCGGCGCCGAAATACTTGGAGAGGTAGAGCGCCTGACCCGCTCCCTGCGAGTGGCCGCCGGCGTAAAGGTTCCCCCATGCCACGCCGCCCGTGCCGACGACCTTCACCGGGAAGTGAAAGCCGTTGGCTTCAAAATATGCGACGAGCTGCTGCAGCCGCGGGATAACGGCATCGGCCGCGGGCACGTCAACGACGGAGGAGAGCTCTTCGCCCGTCAGCTTCTCCGCTCTCACCTTCCCGGCGCAGTTGTCCACCTCGGGGTGGCCGCCGCACTCGGTCGTGCCGTTGACGAGGTAGCGGTTGTGGTAGGCGACGTTCAGCACGACGAAACCGTTCTGCGCGGCTTCATGCATAAAGGTCTCGGAGGAGAACTGTCCATTCTCCTGGTTGTAGGGACGGCCGAAGGTCCCGACCATATGCACGTAGACCCCTTTGACGCTGCTCCCCTCCGGCGGGAAAACGACACTGTGGTATCCGAACCCAAGCCGCTGGTCCAGAAGCGTCGCCGTGCCGAACTGATCGCGGGCGGCGGGATCGAGACGGGAGGGACGCACGGCACAGAGCAGCGTCCCGTCATCGAGGGTCTTGCTGGCGTCGCAGAGCGCGGCAGAGGGCTGATGAAAGGCGTCGGCGGAGCTGCTGCTCCCGCACCCCTGCATCAGCATCGCCGCCGCGACGAACGGAAGGAGCGTTTTCATACGACTATTGTAGCAGATCACTTCCCGGCGCGTTTCGCCCAACGGTAGAGGAAACGGGTCGGATCGAGCGCCTCGGGGAGGGGCTTGCCTTCCAGCAGCGATTCGGCAAGGGTGCGTGCGAGCAGCGGGCCCATGACGAAACCGTAGCCGCCCGTGCCGTTGATCATGTAGAGCCCGGGATGATAGACAAGCGATGCGGCGTCGCTTTTGACGCCCTTTGTGAGCCCCGGAAACGCCCGCAGCGACGCCTCGGCGTCGGCGACCCTGCCCACCAGCGGATAGTAGTCGTTGGAACCCGAACGCAGACCCGTATAGTCTTTCACGACTTCGACATGCTCCAGCCTGACGGTCCGCGCCGCCTTCTCCAGCAGTTCCGCCCGCCCCTGCGCGACATCATAGGGCTCCGTCGCCGTCAGCGGATCGTAATGCACGTCGTGCGTCGCCCCGATGGCACCCTCCCCGTTCTCGCCGGTCGCGGCGATGGAGACGTACTGGTGCAGGTGGCACGGCAGCGGTGTCGTCGTCTTGATATCGACACGGTGCCCCCAGACGGCCCGCAGTGTAATATGCGGCATCGCAACGACGGGCCTATAAGCCCCCGTTGCCAGGATGACCCGTTTTGCACGGATCGCGCCGACCGTCCAGAAGCCAGATTCATATTTTATAATATTAATATCATCCAATATAAAGTCGGAGCCTTCCGCCAAACGTGTACATACTGCCTGGGCGTTAACCAGCCCGCTCCGGGCCAATACGACACGCTCGAAGGCTTCCGTCTCCCTCATAAGCGGCGCCTCGGGCATCGCTGAGAGCATCGGCAGCGCCGTCGTTTCCCTGAACGCCCTTACCTTTTCGTTCTCGTCCTCGTACTTGGCAAAGTGGATCAGGGATGCGACGCGGATCAGGTCTGGGAAATGGCGCTCGTAAAAATCGAGGGAGAAGAGATAGCTCTCCTCCATCAGCGCCTTGAGGGGGCCGCCCTTGGAGAACTTGGGTGAGACGAAGGCCCCCGCCGCCCCGCTGCCGCCCGCGGCGATCCCTTCGCGGTCGATCAGGGCGACTTTCTCGCCCCCCTGCGTCAAAAAATACGCCGTGGCGCAGCCGTTGATTCCGGCGCCGATAATGGCCGTGTCGTAGGTCAAAAGACTCCTTTTTCGTTTGGCTTAGTGTAACGCAACTCCGGTTCAAAACTCGTACACTCCCCCCGCCGGAGCAGGATCAATGTTGGTCTTTGAGTGTTATACTGCCGCCAAGAGCATACCCGCTGTCACAAACCGCGCAGCATGAGGAATCCGATGAAAACACTTGACGCACTCCTGGAACGAAAATCAGTCAGGGCCTACCTCGACAAAACGGTGGACCACGCGACCGTCATGGCGATCCTCGAACATGCAAAGCATGCACCCTCCGGCGTCAACATGCAACCGTGGCGCGTCTGCATCGTCAGCGGCAGCATGAAAAGGCGGATCGAAACGAAGGTTATCCAGGCCTTCGAAGCGGGCGAAAAAGCCCGCATGGATTACCGCTACTACCCGCCGCACTGGGAGGAACCTTACCGGAGCCGGCGCAAAGAGACGGGCCTGCAGATGTACAGAGCCCTGGGGATAGGCAGAGAGGACAAAGCGGCCCAGGCCGAACAGTGGAAAGCCAACTACAGGGCCTTCGATGCCCCGGTCGTCCTCTACTTTTTTATCGATGCCGCGCTGGAAAAGGGTTCCTGGCTCGATTACGGCATGTTCCTGCAGTCCGTGATGATCGCGGCAACGTCCCTGGGGCTTGGGAGCTGCCCGCAGGCCGCCCTGGCCGAATACCCGTACATCGTACGCGATGTGCTGGGCATCGGCAGCGACAAGACCCTGCTGTGCGGCATGGCTCTGGGCTATGAGGACAAGACGGCCCCGATCAACGGCTATCGGACGGCGCGCGTCCCCTTGGAATCATTCGCCGCCTTCTACGATGCCTGAAGCTGAAAGCGTTCCCCCGTTGCCCCACACCGGCCGATCCTGAAGCCGATCCGTGCTAAAAAGGTTTATGATGAAACCGCAGACACACCAACCATCCTTTAAAGAGTTCGTCCTGTTGATGAGCCTGATGACCGCCGCGGCGGCCCTGGCCATCGACGCCGTCATGCCCGCGCTCAGCACCATCGGCACGGCCCTGCAGGTGCAGACGGACAACGACCGCCAGCTGATCATCTCCCTGCTGTTTGCCGGGATGGCCTTGGGGCAGCTGCTCTACGGCCCGCTGAGCGATAGCTTCGGCCGGAAGCGCGCCATCTACGTCGGGTTCGGCCTCTACATCACGGGTTCCGCCATCGCCCTGCTCAGTCCGAACCTGACCGTCATGCTCTTCGGCCGCTTTCTGCAGGGCCTCGGTGCCGCCGGACCGCGCATTGTCTCCGTGGCGCTGATCCGTGACCTCTACGAAGGGCGCATGATGGCACGGGTGATGTCCTTTGTCATGAGCATCTTCATCTTCGTTCCCGCCGTCGCCCCGGCGCTGGGCGAAGGGCTCCTCTACCTCTGGGGGTGGCAGGCGATCTTCGGACTCTTTATCGCCGTCGCCGCGGTGACGCTGGTCTGGTTCAGCCTGCGCCAGCCGGAGACCCTGCCGAAGGAGCGGCGCATCCCGCTCTCGCCCGCGCACATTCTCACCGGCGTCGTCGAAACCTGCAAGAACCGCACCGCGCTGGGGTATACCGTCGCCATGGGTTTTGTCTTCAGCGTCTTTATGGGCTATCTCAGCTCCGCCGAGCAGATCTTCCGCGACACCTACGACGCCGGGGAGCTCTTCGCCCTCTACTTTGGCATTTTTGCTCTCTCTATCGGCCTCGCCTCCTACCTCAATGCACGGCTGGTGATGCGCTATGGGATGCGTCCGCTCAGTGCCTCGGCGCTCGCGGCCCTCACCCTCCTCTCGCTCCTCTTTTTCGCCTATGCTTACGCCCATAACGGCGTGCCGCCGTTTTGGAGCTTTATGATTTACGGCCTGCTCACCTTCTTCTGCTTCGGCCTGCTCTTCGGTAACCTCAATGCCATGGCGATGGAGCCGCTGGGACACATTGCCGGTATCGGCGCCGCGGTTGTCGGTTCGCTCTCGACCTTCATCGCCCTGCCCATCGGCGTGACGATAGGCCGCCTCTACGACGGCGGTATCCTCGCCCTCGTCGGGGGCTTCGCCCTGCTCGGCGCCGCCGGGCTTGCCGTCGTGCGCCGCACCGGCCGCGAAACGATGCAGCGCGTCCCCGTTCCTGCGGACGACTGAATCCACCAGGTTACATATTAATTAATATACTATATAGTCATCGCCATTCCGGGAGCTTTTTTTGCATTGATGCGGCACAATACGGCAAAAGGAGTCCCATGGAAACGCACAAGGACAGAGTCTTCCTGAGAGGCCGCGGGGGAAGCGACGCGGCGCACCAGGCCGACGAGGCGCTCTACCACGAGCTGCTCGTCCGCCACGACGAACTCGAACGCACGACACAGAGAACCGATGAGGGGATCGAAACGGTCACCCGCGTCACCTCCGGGGACGCCAAGCTCGTTACCATTCTGCACGAGCACGTCGTCGGGATGAAGAAGCGCTACGACGGCGGCCGCGCCGTGCGCTCCTGGGACCCGCTCTTTGTCGAGCTCTTCGACAACCGCGACGCCATGACGCTGGCATGGGAGATGCTCGAAGACGGCATCAAGGTTACCCTTACCTCCGACGATCCCGCTGTCGTCGGCATTATCCACCGCCACGACGACACCCTGCAGATGTTCGTCCGTTACGGCCTGCAGGCGTCGCGCCACGAAAGCCCTTACCAGCCGGAGGCGTAACGCGACACAACGTCCGCATTCGGACGACAATTACCTGGCATCTTTTTTGCAGATTCCCGACCATGATAACGACAACTACCAATATTCAGGAAAAAAACTGATGCGATGGCAATGGTCACTGTTTGAAACACTCTCCCCCTGGGAAATTCTGGAGATTATGAAACTCCGGCAGGCCGTCTTTGTCGTGGAGCAGGCATGCGCCTACCAGGATGCAGACGATCTTGATCCGTTTTCGTGGCACCTTACGGGGTGGGAAGAGGATTCGAAGGGAAAGCGGCTCGTCGCCTATCTGCGCGTCGTCTTCCCGGGCAGGAAGTTTGAAGAACCCTCCATTGGGCGCGTCATCACCCCATTGGCGCTGCGCGGCAGAGGCCTGGGCAGCGCGCTCATCCATGAAGCGATAGAACGTATCCCTTCTCTTTTCCAGAAGGAGTCCATTCGCATCTCCGCGCAGCAGCGTTTAGAGCCCTTTTATGCCGCTTTCGGCTTTGAAACGGTCTCCACCCCCTACGATGAGGACGGCATCCCCCACGTCGAAATGCTCAGAATGCCCCAGAACGACAACTGATCGGCTCCCAGTAGTACGTATATTGCATCTCCTGCCGAACACGCAAGGAGACAGGTCATGCAAGAGCGTTCGTGGGAAGAGGAGCAATTCATCATCTGGAACAGCGCGCTCGGTCTGCGCGACTTTGTCATGATCGACCGGGTCGAAGGCGACGAAGGAAGCCGGGTCGCCTGGCTGGAAGAGCCCTACGAGATGGTCGGCCCCTTCGACTTCGACGAGTTCGTCTCCACCGGCTGCATCAGTTTCGCCGCCTGTGTCGTCATGTCCCGCCAGAAGTGGAACACGGACCGCACCCAGCTGCTGCAGGAGTCCATGGAGCGGCGCCGCAAAAACCAGGAGAAGATTTTCGAGGACCTGGCACGGCGCAACCGGCACAAGCGGCGCCACGGCTCACCTTTCCAGCAGTTCAACGAGCGGGAGATGCGCGAGCTCCTGGAACTGCCCGTCGACGGCGAGCTCGAAGCGGCACAGATCAAAGCCGCCTACCGCCGCCGTGCCAAAGAGGCGCACCCCGACGTCGGCGGCAGCCACGAGCTCTTTGTCCAGATCACGGAAGCGCGCAACCTCCTGCTCGAGTTCATCTCCTAAGGCAATACCGATCCGTCCACCAACACAGTGGATGATACCGATTAAATTACATGTTTCACTCAAATAAATATCAATAAATTATGTTATATTGTTATCTCTTACTAATTTTTTTCGAATGGAAAAAATACAATGAGAGTAGATAATCTATCAATCAAATGCCGTTGAGCAAAGTATCACAGGTTCCATGTTGCGTTCCCTGCGCCATGGCATCTGGTCTATACGACGCAGAGCACAGTAGCGCGGGAGATGACTATCATGAATCAACGAACTGACGACGCGGCGGGATCGGAATGAAACGGCAGGTACCGGCCTCTCGAACAAGCGATTATCGGTCTGACACGTTGGCGATGGAACAGATGCGGGTGCTCTACTCCCATCTCCCCTCAT
Organism: Sulfurimonas sp. HSL-3221; assembly: GCF_021044585.1. Classification (GTDB taxonomy): domain Bacteria; phylum Campylobacterota; class Campylobacteria; order Campylobacterales; family Sulfurimonadaceae; genus Thiomicrolovo; species Thiomicrolovo sulfuroxydans. The sequence goes on from NZ_CP087998.1 coordinate 1,348,837, forward strand.
CGCTTGCCGTCAGTGCCATGCTCGCATTGATCCTTGTCATGCTGCAGGCGCCCGTCATTGCACCCGGTGTACGGTATGGCTGGCTGGCGCTCCTGTGCGCTGTTCTGCTGAGCCGGGTGGGCCTGCTGTTCGCCTGGAGACGCGCGGGAGGCACCATTTCCCCGGCTGACGCCGATCGCTGGCTGCTGCGGTTTCGGTTCACGCTCATTGTCACCGGCATCGTCTGGGGGATCGGCGGCGTGCTGCTGGTCCCTGCCGACAGTATCTCCCATCAGGTCTATGTTGCATTCACCCTTGCCGGACTGAGTGCCGGCAGCGCCACAGTACTGGCCATTGACCGCAAATCCGTGGTCGGCTTTATCCTCCCCGTTCTCTTATCGCTGATTGTGCCGCTTGTAGCCGCGGATGATACTGATTCTCTGGGGATGGGTGTGATGCTCTCCTTGTTCCTGCTCTTTTTGGTCATCAGCGCCCGCCAAACCGGGCTTAGGCTCGAAGAAAATTTCCATCTGCGCGTCAAGGCCGTTCAAAATGAGGCCAGGCTGCTGCGAATGTTGGAGAGCAGCCCCATTGCGACGCGCATCGCGGATCTGGTCAGTAACAGCGTGGTGTTCGCCAACAGTCGTTACAACGCCCTGCTCGAACTGCCTGCGGAAGAGGTCATCGGTATACAACCCTCCCGCTACTACGCCCATCCGGAAGAGCTTTCCGATATTGATGCCATTGTCACCAAGGGGGAAAAAGTTGTCGACAGATTGATAGAACTCCGCTCACCCGGGTCGTCTCCGTGGACCAAATGGGTCCTGGCTTCCTACTTCCCGATGGAATATCACGGCAAACCGGCAGTGCTTGGATGGTTTTACGATATCACCGATCGCAAACTGGAGGAAGATGAAGTCGAGCACGAGGCCTTCCACGATATGTTGACCGGCCTGCCGAACCGTCTGCACTTCCACAACCAGATTCATAAAGCGATTGCTGGTGCCGAGCGCAAGGGTACCGACCTCGCCCTGATGTTTATCGATCTGGATAAGTTCAAACCCGTCAACGATCGATTCGGTCACGACATCGGCGATATGCTGCTCAAGGCGGTTGCCGGTCGCCTTGTCGACTGTCTGCGTCAAACCGATATCGCCGCGCGTATCGGCGGTGACGAATTTGTGGTGCTGCTTTCCGACGTCGGTGGCGAACACAACGCCGTTGCGATCGGAGAGAAGATCAGACATGCGCTGGCGATGCCGTTCAAGATCGTGGGGCAGATGATCAACATATCCTCAAGCATCGGGGTGGCCATCTATCCCAAGGATGCCGCACAGGAGGACGAGCTTATCAAGCGCGCGGACATCGCCATGTACAACGCCAAAGCCAAAGGGCGAAACAGTGTGGTAACCTATAAGCCGGGAATGCAGGGGGAAGGCGACTAATCTCTGTTAGGAGACTGATGGCTACCTGCACACGCATTTGAAGGGAAATTGCTCCATCTATGTACGAGCTTCGATAAAATCGAGTACGGCGGTTCCATCTCGATTCGCTGCGACAAGTGAGATATTGTAAGAGTGCTTGACTAAAAAAAGCGCGCGAACTCCCACTAAAACTCGTTCCATAACCACTTTTTCTACGAAGATATTCTGCATTATTGACCGAAAATGCTTATATCCACTCGATAACCATCATAGCATTTTCAGATTCCAATCTTTTCCACCTACATAGCAAAGAGAGATTGTAATACGAGAAATATAAAACGTTTAACTCTGTTTAATATAATATAAATACTGACAATACTCTGCTAGAATGTATACCAATAAGTAGTTAGGCCATACGGAAAACACTTTACGTAGGGCACACGAAAGTTTTTTATTACATGCACGATATTCTTACTTTGATCGACTTCAACTGATCAATGTAAGTTATTCTTTTGATCTTAAGGAGGTGGATATTATGATTGATCTATTCTCAAAGTTGAGTGATACACCTATACCAAATGTATTAGTTATATCCGGCATCATATTTTTATTGTTGGCTGTAGCTGGAAAAGTAGGGGCTAATCTTTCTATACCGCCTAATAGGCAAAAAACGGCGGCATTAATTGGTTCGATTCTACTTACTGGTGGTATCGCGATGTTTGTGGTACCAAGTTCGAGCACACTGAATGGTGATCAACAAAAATCTATAGTAAAAGAAAAAATAAACTCTAATCAGCACCAAAAAGATACAACCTCTAATGAATTCTCTGTACAAGATCAGAAGAACCAAAATCTTCAGCAGTATAGATCTGAAGATAATATTAGACAGGCAATCAAATATGCCAGTACATGGGAAATTAGTGCAAAGCGTCATCTCGATATATCTATATTAGAAGGTTATTATGTTGGAGAAGCCCTGAAAAACCAGAAATTTATTATAGGAGAATTTAAAAGACAAGGATTATTTCCGGTATGCGAAGTAAATAATAGAAAGTTCCATAATGTCAACTTTCTTGAAGATAAGGATTTAGCATATGTAGATGTCACTGAGGTATGGAACTGTGCATATTATTCAATAGACAGTGGGAATTGTGCAAATCAATATGAACAAGCCGATACCATTAGGCAAACAATCATTTTGAGATTAAAGGAATCTGGATGGATGATTAGTGCAGTAAACTTCAATCCATCAAATGTGGAATCTTCCATGGTTCCGTGTAAAAACATTTGGCCATCTAATATCAAGTTTAAGTGATGAACTGACAGTACTAAGCCTAACAGACCAAAGGAGACCAATCAAAAACCTATCCATAGGTTTTTGATTGATCATTTTATACGTAATCAATTATTATAAGAAAGAAATTCAAAGTAGGAAATCCATGCCAACAATCCACGAAAAGCGAATGACTGCCAGACCCGAAGAGGAGTTCGTCGTCTTCCTGATCGGGATGCGCATCAACAAACCGTGGAAAGTCCACAAGTGGCTGCCCGTCGCGCTGGCGATGCCGCGGATGCTCAAAGAGCTGCAGGCGGACCCGGAGCTGGGACTGCTGCATTACGAGCAGTGGTTTGGGCGCACAATCATCCTGGTACAGTACTGGAAGTCTTTCGAACACCTGGAGCAGTTCGCGGGGCTCAAAGACGGGGAGCACCCGCCCGCATGGGCGCAGTTCAACAAGCGCGTGGGTTCAAGCGGCGACGTGGGCATCTGGCACGAGACCTATGTCGTTCGGCCGGGACAGTATGAAAACATTTATCACAATATGCCGCAGTTCGGGCTGGCGAAGGCGTTCGGTTTTGTCGAAGCGGAGGGCCGCCATACGACGGCCAGGGGGCGCCTGGAGGGCGAGAAGTAGTTAGATCGAGATCTCTTTGATGTCCGCGATGCCCAGCAGCGTCTTGTAGACGGAGGCGACGAGGGCTTTGCGGTTGTAGCGGACGGCTTCGTCCTCGGCATTGACCATAACGTTGTCAAAGAAAGCGTCGAGCTGCGGTTTCAGGCCGAAGAGCGCGTCAAGCTCCGCTTCGTAACTGTCGTACTCGGCGTCGACGACGGCTTTGAAGGCTTTGTAGAGCGCACCCTCTTCCACCGCCTCGAAACGGCTGAGGTCGATATTGAGCGGTCCGTTGACATCGAAGTCCTTGGTGATGTTCGCGACGCGCTTGAAGGTCGAGAACATCGTGGAGAAGCTGTCGGACTCCACGAAGCTAGCGACGGCCTTGATCTTCGCGTCGAGGGAGAGGATCTCCCGTTCGCCGGAGGCGAGAACCGCCGCGACGATGGAGGGGTTGACCTTGTAGTACTGGTTGACCCGCTCGATAAAGAAGGATTCGAGCTTTTCGAAGTCGATCCCCTCGTATTTGGCGCCGAGTTCGCGCAGGGTCGCTGCGATGTCGAAAGGCAGGTCGTGTGCCAGGGCGATGCGGACGATCCCGTTGACGGCGCGGCGCAGACCGAAGGGGTCGCGGGAGCCGGTCGGAATCTGGTCGACGCTGAAGAGTCCCAGAAGCGTGTCGAGCTTGATCGCGAGGGCCACGAGGGCGCTGAAGCGTGTCGAAGGTACCGGGGAGTCCTCGCCTTCGGGGAGGTACTGCTCTTTGATGGCGAGGGCGACTTCGTCCGCTTCGCCCAGGGCCTGCGCGTAGTAGTAGCCCATCAGACCCTGCAGCTCGGTAAACTCGTAGACCATTTCGCTCATCAGGTCGGCCTTGGCCAGTTCGACGGCGCGCTGCAGCAGCTCCTGGTTCATCTCGTAGGAGAGGCTGTTCTCCGCCGTCACGAGGTCGCCGTAGCGCTCAAAGAGGGCGTCGGCGATGTCATGCTCGCGGTTGATCTTGTCGCGCAGCGTTCCCAGACCGTCCATAAAGACGACCTTCTCGAGCCCCTCGGTGCTGAGCCCCTTGTTGAGGTCGTTGTCGTAAAAGAAGAGCGCATCGGCCAGGCGCGGGCGCAGGACCCGCTCGTTGCCTTCGACGACTTTGCTGAAGTCTTCTGTCAGGGCGTTGGAGACGACGACGAACTGGTTGACGAGCTTACCGTCCTTGAAAACGGGGAAGTAGCGCTGGTGCTCCTTCATGGAGGTGATGATGACCTCCGGCGGCAGGCGCAGGAAGGTATCGTCGAAGCTGCCCAGCAGCGGCGTCGGGTGCTCCGTGATGGCGATAACCTCGTCGAGCAGGTCGGCATCTACCTCGATGGCAATGCCGTGCTCTTTTTCAAGGGCTTCAAAAGCGTCGAGAATCGTCTTGCGGCGGTCGTCGGCGAAGAGCGTGACCGCGCCCGATTCGAGCAGCTCGAAATACTGCTTCTCGTCCGCGACCATCTGCGGCTCGAAGCTGTGCATGCGGTGCACGTAGGTGACCGGGGCGCTCTTGACGTTGAAAAGCGTCATGTCGACGTTCTCGCCCTCCATCATGACGTTGACCCAGCGGATCGGGCGGATGAAGCTCTCTTCGAGCGCGCCCCAGCGCATGGATTTGCCGAAGCTGAGGCTTTTCAGCCACTGGGAGAGCATTCCCTCGAGCAGCGCCTGGGACGGTTGCCCCTTGATCTCTTTTTTATAGTAGAGGACCTCTTTGCCGCCCTTTTCCGCGCGGCCGACCTCGTCCAGCGAGACGCCGCATTTGCGGGCAAACCCCTCCGCCGCCGGCGTCGCTTTGCCCTCTTTGTATGCGATGGCTACCGGCGCTCCGAAAAGCTCCTCGGTTGTGTCGTCCTGGGCGGTCTTGAACTCGCGGTGCCACAGCACGAGGCGGCGCGGCGTGTAGTAGAACTCGAACTCGCACATCAGCGCATTGTCCTCGAGCACTTTCGCCCACTTCTTCTCGATGTTTGCAAGCTCGCCCAGCAGCGGTACCGCCGGCAGCTCCTCTACCCCGATCTCGATCAATAGTGTCTTCAGCATATCTATCCCGTCGAATAAAAAGTATCGCGATTTTAGCGCGTGGCAGGTTAAAAGCGGATGATAGATGCCCCGCCCGGGGGCCATTGCCCGTTAAAACGGCACGCTCCCACCGTTTTTTTACGCAGGTACCCTATAATAGGGACACATTTCGCCATTGAAAAGGCCTAAACCTATGCTCGATTTTCTCTCCGCCTTCCGAAGCACCGTTATCGGGACCGTCGACGCCGACGGTTTCCCCTTCTCCTCCTACGCCCCCTTTATCCGGGACGATCACCGCTGCTACGTCTTTATCAGCGACATCGCCCGCCATGCGGCCAACCTCCGCCGGGAGGGACGCGCTTCGCTCTTTTTTATCGAGGACGAATGTAATGCCGCGAACCTCTTTGCCCGCAAGCGGGTCTCGCTGCAGTGCGAAACGCGCATCATCCCCCGCGCCACCGAGCGCTTCGACGCCGTCATGTCCCGTTTCAAGGAGACTTTCAACCCCGAGCTGATCTCAGGCCTGATGCAGATGCAGGACTTCAACCTTTACGAATTCATCCCTGTCGCCGGGGAAGCCGTTTTCGGTTTCGGCGAGGCATATACCCTCGGCGGGGAGCATATGGAGACCCTCCTCCCCCGCCGCGGCGGCGGGCACAAAAAGGGGTGAATCACGCTATGCTGTCGGTAAACGCAAAGGGGTGATATGAATTTCGACTGGCTGCACCTGCTGCTCTTTCACACCTTTGTCATCCTCGGCGAACTGATGGTCATCGCCTCGCTGCTGCATATGGTCTACCAGCGGCGCACCCCGGCAAGCATGATGGCCTGGATGCTCGCCATCGTGCTGCTGCCCTATGCAGCCGTTCCCCTCTACTTCGTCCTGGGGTCGCGCAAACGCCGATCGCGCTACCTCAAGACGGCCTTCGACATGCGCGAGACCGAGGCCGCCGTTACCCAGGCCAACCCCATCGACGGCATCCTGCGCAGTAACGGCATCCCCGGGGCGACTTCCGGTAACCGTTTGACCATGCTCTTCGAGGGGACGGAGGCCTACAGCGCCCTCCTGGAGCAGATCCGTGCGGCGCGGGAGAGCATCTGGCTGAGCACCTACGTTCTCAAGCATGACGCGGTGACGGCGACGCTTTTCGAAGCGCTCATCGCCAAACGGCGCGAGGGCATCGAGGTGAAGCTCCTCATCGACGCCCTGGGCTCCTGGCCGCTCTACTTTTGGCAGTTTCCCCTTCGTGCCCTGCGCAGCGCCGGGGTGGAGGTCTGCTTCTTCATGCCGATCCTGCGGATGCCGTTTCGCAACTACATCAACCTCCGCAACCACCGCAAGATCTATCTTTTCGACCGCACCACGGTGCTGACCGGCGGCATGAACCTCTCCGCCGAATACATAGGCCCCGATGTCGAACCGAAACGGTGGGAGGACCTGCTCTTTCGCATCGAAGGGCCGGCGGCCTACCACTACGCGGAGATCTTCGCCGCCGACTGGGCCTACGCCTCGGAAGCGGCGCCCCCCGCGCCGGGCACCCCCGTCCATACCGACGGCGATGCCTACGTGCAGGTCGTTCCCTCCGGCCCCGATGTGGCGGGCGACGCCCTCTTCGAGGCGCTTCTGAGCGCCGTCTACGCCGCCCGCGAACGCATCTGGATCGTCACGCCTTATTTCGTCCCCGACGCTTCGCTGATGCAGGCGCTCACCATCGCCAACACCAAGGGCGTCGACGTCAAGCTCATCACCCCGCGGGACTCCAATCACCTTCTCGCCGATCTCGCCCGCAGCAGCTACATGCGCGAGCTCGAAGAGGCCGGCATCCACGTCGCCCTTTACGAGGGGCCGATGCTCCATGCGAAGGCGATCCTTTTCGACAATCTCGGCGCCATGCTGGGATCGGTCAATATCGACAACCGCAGCCTGCTGCTCAACTACGAAGTCGTCAGTTTCGCCTACTCCGAACGCATCATCAGCGAGACCGAATCATGGATGGAAAAACTGCTCTCCCGCTCGACGACAGTGGTGCACCCGGCGGGGCGTCTGCGGCGGCTCGGGGAGAACCTGATGCGCCTTATCGCACCGCAGCTGTAGCCCCGCTTTCCCGGGCCCTTAGGGATTTATTAAATCAGATATAATTTCTCTTATTTATGTTTTATTAAATCTTTGCAGGTGTACAATGCACGCGTAAATCAAAAACAGAAGGAAATGCCATGCCAACTATCAACCGCTATGTCGACATCGACACTGTCGAGCGCGAAGCAAAAAAAGACTACATCGACCGCCACTCTCCGTTCATCCACTGTGACGCAACGGCGAAAAAAGGTGAAAAATTCCCGGTAACGGTCAAAATGGGTAACGAGTACACTCACCCGGACGATCCGGACCACTTCATCGAGAGCATCCGCCTCTTCAACGGCGAAACACTCCTCGGTGAAGCTTCTTTCACTTCCGGCATGCTCGGCGGACAGGATATGAAAGGTCACGCAGAAGTGACTTTCAACATCATCCCGAGCAAAAAGATGAAGCTGGTTGCGCAGGCTTACTGTACGAAACACGGTCTCTGGGAAAACGAGCCCGTCGACGTCGCAGTCGAAGACTGATTTCCCTCTTCCGCCGCGCCTTTGCGGCGGTTTTTTTATAATCCCCTTTTAACACCGCATTCACTATACTCTGATTCATGAAATCGTACCAGAACGCTGCGCTACTGCAGAACCTTTACCGGCTCAAAGCCCTGGGTTTCGACTACTGCGACCCGGTCATCGTCAACCCGCGCAACGTTGAAGGGGAGCTCCCCGACGATCTTGCCTCCCTGCAGCGCATCGTCGCGAACTGCCACCTCTGCGACCTGGCCAAGATCCGCCGCCAGAGCATGGTCGGTACGGGCAGCGGCGGCGCGGACCTCATGATCATCGACGCCTACGTCTCCATGGCCCAGGACGAGAGCGGAGACTACTTCGCCGGCCGCTCCGGGGCCTCGCTGGAGAGCATGATCACCAACGTCCTCGGACGCCCTACGGCGTCGGTCTACCTGACCCATGCCGTCAAGTGCAAAGGGGCCGGGACCCAGAAGCCGACGCCATCGGAGTGCAGCAGCTGCAAGCCCTACTGGCGCAAAGAGATCGAACTGCTCCGCCCGAAGGTCATCGTCACCCTCGGGCCCGACGCCTACCGCATCGTCACCGACGACAGCACCCCTTTCGAACAGGTGCGCGGGCACAAGATCGACTATGACAAAGGCACGCTTCTCGTGCCGCTGTACCACCCGCAGTACCTGCTGCGCAACCCGTCGCTCAAAAAGGTGACGTTCTTTGACCTTCAAAATATCAAGGCTGCCCTGTGAAAACCCTTCTGCTTACCCTGTTACTGCTCCCCGTGCTGCTCTTTGCCCGCAGCGGCATCGTCTCCGGCGTTCCCCTGCCCAAGACCTACGTGCTCAACCTCGACCCCTACGAATGCGACACCGACTGCCTCGAGGATCTCGTCGATCACGAGCAGTTCTTCTCCCTGCTCGCGCAGATGCCCGAACCGATCGAGGATGAGGAGCTGAACGAACAGCGCCTCATCTACGTCGCGCTGTTCAATATCGACGGGGCCGTCATCGGCACCGGGGTACGTTTCGCACTGCTCCTGCCCGAACGCGTCATCGGGCGCTACGCCGCATCCACGACGAACAGCGTCCTGGCCTACCTGCTGGGCAAAAACCGCGACTTCGAGCTCAAAACCTTCAATATCGGGACCGAAAGCCCCGATGACATCCGTGCCGGTCTCAGCGCCGTCAGCCAGGAGCACTTCCACTACGTCATCGCCCCCTTCACCAAAAAGGGCGCCGAAACCCTCGTACAGCTCCGCCCGCGCTGCAACGTCTACCTTCCCACCGTCAACATTGCCGACGTCAACGCCACCGAGCTCGAGGAGGACGACGGACACTTCTACTTCGGCGGGATCGACTACCGGGCGCAGATCGGAAAGCTTGTGGAGAACGCCACGCCGCCGCTGGTGATCTTCTACGACCAATCCGCCCTGGGCGAAGAGCTGAAAAACGCGGCGGAGTCCGCCTACATGGAGCGCTTCTCGGACGACGACCCCCTCAGTTACGAGGCGGCGGGCCGTGCCGTTTACGCCTACCCCATCGACAAGCGGACCACGAACCTGAAACACATTCTCGACCAGAATGAACGGCTCCAGCACGGTACCTTCCTGCTCAACACCCCGCTCATCAAAAGCGCGATGATCATGTCGCAACTGACCCTCTACGATGCCAACGCCACCCAGGTACTTGCAACGCAGATCGGCTACAACTCCATGCTCTTCGACATCACCCAGCCCCAGGACCGCGAGCACATGCTCGTCGCCAACTCCATCGGCAAGCAGAACGGGGTCCTCGTCGAAAGCAACAAGCTGCTGCAGAACGACATTGAATACGACTGGATCAACTACGCCACGACGCTGGGCGTCGACTACTTCTACTCCCTCGCTGCCGGAACGCCGCGCGAATATACGATTCCCATCGAAGATCATCAGGTGGCCTACCCCGTCACGCTCTACCGCGCCGGGATATCAAAGTTTGCGTTGCTGGATGAAGAGGAGGAAGACGAGGGATCACTCTTCGAGTAGGGCTTTGAGCTTCTCCCGCTTGGCGGCATCGAGCCGCCCGACCCGCCCGTCGGTCATGAGGTAGACCAGCCGGACATCGAGGGTAAAGAGCAGTTCGTTTCCGCGCCGTACGCTCTGATGCATCTGCAACCCCGTACCCCTTACAGACACGACCTCCGCGGAGACCTCCAACAGATCCCCTAGCACCGCCGAACCAAGGTAATCCGCTTCGATGTGCCGCACGACGAAATGGCCCCCTTCAAAGAGGGGCGACTCCCCCTTCGAGAAGAAGAGCTCGCTGCGGGCGCGCTCGCAGAACTTCAGGTAGTTCGCGTAGTAGACGACCCCGCCCACGTCCGTATCTTCATAATAGACGCGTAACGTCATCGTGTTACTTGTACATCAGTTCGTAGTACTCGTGGGCCATGCGGCCCGAATCGAACTTCGGAATAACATCGGACATCGCCCGCTTCATCATGTGCGTCCACTGATCGGGATGCTCATAATAGAGGGGAATGATATGCTCTTCAAGCATATCCATGAGGTTTTTGTTGTCCTCACGGTCCTGTACCTCCGTCGGGGTGCTGTGATCGATCGGCGGGATGGTAAAGGCGTTCATACCGTTGATGGCGAACTCGGGGTGCCACCCGTCATCGGTGGAGAGGTGCAGCGTGCCGTTCATGCTCGCACTCATCCCGCTCGTCCCGCTCGCTTCCCGGGAGACCCGCGGCGTATTGAGCCAGATGTCGCTCCCTTTTTTAAGCACCGCGGAGAGTTCCAGTTCGTATCCCGTCAGTACGGCCATGCGCTTGAACTGGTGGCTGATATGGATCAGCTCGTTGAAGAGGTTGACCGCGCTGGTATCGAAGGGATAAGGCTTCCCGGCCCAGATCACCTGGATGGGCTGTTCCGTCCGCTCGATGAGCGCCTTAAAACGTTCGAAATCGAGCTTGAGCAGTCCGGGACGCTTGTACTCGGCGAAACGGCGCCCCCAGACGATGGTGAGCACGTCCGGGTCGAACATTTTTCCGGTCTGGTCGGCAACGATATTGAAAAGCTGCCGCTTAAGGTGCTTTTTGCGGGCAAGCAGTTCGTAATCCTCGTGGCTGTCCAGAGCGGACTGCATCCCCTTGTCCGTCCAGAAACGGCGGTTCTGGGCATTCGTGATGGAGATGATCTCCGAGCGCCCTTTGCAGTTCGCCCACATGCGGTTTGCCACCTCTTCATGGAACTTGGAGACGGCGTTGGTCATCTTTGACGCCCGCAGGGCGCCGACGGTGAGGTTGAAGTTTTCGCCGTACTCGCCCGTGATGTTGCGCACTTCGTCCATCTCCAGGCCGTTAAAGAAGCCGAATCGATGCAGCAGGTGGATGTTGTGTTCCTCATTGCCGGCAGCTTCGGGGGTATGCGTCGTGAAGGCGACGTGCTGCTTCAGCTCTTCAAGCGAACCGTAGCGTTTGTAGAGTTCGTAAGCCAGTGGCAGCGAGTGTCCCTCATTGAGGTGGTAGACATCCACATGGTGCTTGAGCGACTCCAGCACCTTGACGCCTCCGATGCCCAGGACGATCTCCTGGGAGATACGCGTCTCCTCGTTGGCATCGTAAAGCTTGTGGGTGATGGTGCGCGCGAGGAAGTCGTTTTCGGGGATGTCCGTCGAGAGCAGGATCACCGGGGCCGAGGAGAAGATGTCCGGCGGCAGGTAGTAGGCCTTGATATAGACCTCCTCCCCGTGGATCTTCACCGTCGCGCAGATGCCGAGGTCTTTGAGGAAATAGTAGTGTTTGCGGATAAAGTTGATCTTGAGGCTGCGGTCCTCGTGCCGTCCCTGGTCGTAATAGCCGTAGCTCCACATAATACCCACACCGACCATGTTCTGCCGCAGGTCGTAGGCACTGCGCATGTGCGAACCTGCCAGGAACCCGAGGCCGCCCGAATAGACCTTCAGGGCCTGGTGAATGGCGAACTCCATGGAGAAGTAGGCGACGGGTTTGGCGTACTTGGGATCAAAATCGTAATCATGCAGGATCATTGCGATCAGCCTTTGTCTGTAAATGTTTCGTAAAGGATCACCTTGCCGAGCTCGACGCCCGGCTGGTCATAGGTATTGACCAGCAGCATCGCGCCGACGAGGGACGTCAGCAGTTCGTAGTAGATGATCATGGTACCGACGCTCGCGGCATCGATCTGTTCAATGACGATGCCGTCCGTCGGCACGCCGCTGCGCACGAGGCTTTCGCGGGTGGCGGCGCACTGGGCGTTGATGAGGGTATTGAAGCTCTTGCCGTTGATGAAATCGGTCTTTTCGATGTGCTTGAGCGAGATCTCGGGGATGACGAGCGGTGCGCCGAAATCCTCGATGCTGATAAAGGTGACCGTCTTGTCCTTCGGTCCTTCGATCAGCAGCTGCAAAAAGGAGTGCTGGTCCACTGAACCGATGAGCCCCACCGGCGTCATGCCGACGTGCGATCCCATTGCATCCACCTTGCCCAGCGATTCGCCCCAGAGCTGGACGTACCACTTGGTAAAGTTCTCCAGGTCGTTGGCGTAGGAGAAGAGGACGTTGACGGTATGTTGTCTGTCATGTTCGTAGATGAAACACGCCTTCTCCAGCAGGTGCTGCTCTTTGCCCTCGAAGAAGGAGCCAAGGAAGCTTCCCGCTCCCGCCAGCAGCGCCGCCGTGTCGTAACCCGCCAGCGTCAGCGGAATGATGCCCACGGCGCTGAGCACGGAGAAGCGGCCGCCGACGTTATCGGGGATGTTGAACTGCCCAAGGCCGTAGGCGTCGCCGAACTGCGACAGGCTTGACCCTTCGTCCGTGATGACGAAAACCCGCTCCCGATCCGCGCCGTCGAGCTCCAGACCGAAATGCGCGATCAGCGTCTTGAAAATGGAGGTCGTTTCGATCGTACCGCCGGACTTGGAGATGACGACGAAGAGCGTCTTCTCCTTCGTCAGCTTCGCCATCGTGCGAGTGATGTCGATGGGGTCGGAGTTCTCAAAAAAGTGCAGTACGCGGGTTTTGTCGCCCCGGGAATCCAGCAGCGAATCCACCGCCTTGATCCCCAGCGAAGAGCCGCCGATGCCGATGACGGCGATGTCCGTGATCGCGCCCGATGCCAGCAGGCTGTTCTGCGTCTCCAGCGCTTTGGCCGCTTCCACCAGTGTCTGGGAGCCCTCCGGAAGGTCGTAGTAGCCGATCCGCCCCTTGTGCTCTTCGGTGACGACGGCAAACGCCTCCTCCATCACCCGGTGCTGTGCCTCTGAACCCTCAAACGTAAAATCGCGATCAAAACGTAACATTATTCATTCCCCTCATTCTTATTCATATTAGTATAGCCCCATTCTGGCCGAAAAATCACCACCTGACTGCGCGACTATTGTGCAATCAGCTTTTTAAAGTAGACGACGCCCATCGGGGGCAGCGTTATCGCGAGCGAGAAGGGACGGCCGTACAGCGGCGTCTCTTCGGCATAGAGCACACCCTCACTTCCGATCTCCCACCCCTCGTAGGCCTTGGCCTGGGAATTGAAGATCTCCACGTATTCTCCTCCCTCGGGCAGCGCCAGCCGGTACCCCTCGCGCGTCTCGTCGGCAAAGTTGCAGACGACGTAGACGGTCTCGTCGGGGTTCTCGCTCTTGCGCATAAAGCTGATGCAGTTGTGGCTGTAGTCGGCGTCGTCGATCCACTCGAACCCCTTGCGCTCCACGTCGTGCAGGTAGAGCGCCGGTTCGCTGCGGTAGAGACGGTTGAGCTCCGCCATCATCTTCTGCAGCCCCTGGTGCAGCGGGAACTCCAGCAGGTGCCACTCGAGGCTGTGCCTGTAGGCCCACTCGGCATACTGGGCGAACTCCCCGCCCATGAAGAGCAGTTTCTTGCCCGGGTGGGCCATCATATAGCCGTAAAGCGCGCGCAGGTTGGCGAACTTCTGGTTCGTATCGCCGGGCATCTTGTTGATGAGGGAGCCTTTCATGTGGACCACTTCGTCGTGGCTCAGCGGCAGCATGAAGTTCTCGTCAAAGGCGTACCACATGCTGAAGGTGAGCTGGTCGTGGTGGTGCTGGCGGTAGACCGGGTCGCGGTGCATGTAGGCAAGCGTATCATGCATCCATCCCATGTTCCATTTGAACCCGAACCCGAGCCCGCCGACCTCGATCGGGCGCGTCACCATCGGCCAGGCCGTCGACTCCTCGGCGATCATCATGATATCCGGGTGCGCGCCGTAGGCCGCCGTGTTGAGCTGGCGCAGGAAGGCGACCGCTTCGAGGTTCTCGTTGCCGCCGTGCTCGTTCGGGACCCATTCGCCCTCTTCGCGGGCGTAGTTGAGGTAGAGCATCGAGGCGACGGCGTCGACGCGGATCCCGTCGATGTGGTACTTCTCCAGCCAGAAGAGCGCCGAACTGATCAGGAAGGCGCGTACTTCGTTGCGGCCGTAGTTGAAGATGATGCTGCCCCACTCCGGGTGATACCCCTGCCGCGGATCGGCGTGCTCGTACAAAGCGGTGCCGTCGAAGTTGATCAGCCCGTGCATGTCGACGGCGAAGTGCGACGGCACCCAGTCCATGATGACGCCGATGCCGTTTTGGTGCAGGGCGTCGATCAGGTGCATCAGATCCGCCGGCTCCCCGTAGCGCGCCGTCGCGCTGTAGTAGCCCGTCACCTGGTAGCCCCACGAGCCGTAATAGGGGTACTCGGTCAGCGGCATGAACTCGACGTGGGTGTAGTTCATCTCCTTGAGGTAGGCCACCAGCTCGTCGGCCAGCTCGCGGTAGGTCAGGTAGCGGTCGCTCTCCTCGACCTTCCGGCGCCAGGAGCCCAGGTGCATCTCGTAGACGCTGACGGGAGCGTCGTGGCGGTTGTGCAGCGCGCGCGTTTGCATCCATCCCCCGTCGTTCCAGCCGTAGCCGTCCAACTCCCAGATGCGCGACGCGGAGTTGGAGGGCACCTCCGCGTAAAAGGCGAAGGGGTCCGCCTTGTCGTGTACGATGTTATGGAACTTCGAGACGATATGGTACTTGTAGGTCAGGCCCGCTTCGACCCCCTCGATGAATCCTTCCCAGATCCCCGAGCCGTCTTCGCGCAGCCGGAGCGGGTGGCGCTGGGTGTCGTAATCGTTGAAGTCCCCCCGGACGCTGACGCGCTCCGCGTTGGGCGCCCAGACGGCGAAATAGACGCCGCGCGCGCCGTCGCGCTCCATAAAGTGCGCCCCCATCTTCTCATAAAGCTTGGTATGGGTCCCCTCTTTGAAGAGGTAGATGTCCATGTCACTGAACCGGGAGATATCGTAGTGGATCGTCATGTTGGCTCCGTTTATTGGTGGCGGCTGCTGCGCCGCCCGCCGATAATGCGGCAGTAGAGGTCGCCGTAGGCTTCGGCGGCGACTTCCCAGTCGAAACGCTGCTGCATCGCATTGAGACGCATCTGGTCGATGGCGTCCGGGTCCCCGTACCAGATCTCCGCCGCCCATTTGACGGTATTGCTCAGCGCATCGGGCGTCGCGAAGTCGAACTTGAACCCGGTACCGCTTTGATGGTCGTTTCCGTAATTCCGGATCGTATCGTCCAGTCCGCCCGTCGCACGAACGATAGGCAGGGTGCCGTAGCGGAGGCTGTAGATCTGGTTCAGCCCGCAGGGTTCGAACAGGGAGGGCATCAGGAAGAGGTCGCTGCCCGCCTCGATGCGGTGGGCCAGGTCGTTGCGGTAGCCGATGTAGCAGCCGAATTTGTCCGGGTACTTGGCGGCCACGTCACTGAAAAAGTATTCCGCCCACGTCTCGCCCGTGCCCAGCATCACGATCTGGATGTCCAGCTCCATCAGGTTCCAGATGGCCCCGGCCAGCAGGCCGATGCCCTTCTGCTCCGCGAGCCGTCCGACCAGGCCGATCAGCGGCACGTCCTCGCGTTCGGGGAGGTTGAATTCGCGCTGCAGCTCCTGTTTGCAGAGCGCTTTTCCGGCAAGGTCGTCAACGTCGTAGGTCTTCGGGATCAGCGTGTCGACCGCCGGGCTCCACTCGTCGTAATCGACGCCGTTGAGGATGCCGTAGAGCTTATGGGCGTTGGTGTCGATGAGCCCCTCCAGCCCCCAGCCGAACTCCGCTGTGCGGATCTCGTTGGCGTACTTGCGGCTGACGGCGTTGACGGCATCGGCGTGCACGATGCCCGCTTTGAGCAGGTTCACCCCGCCGAACTCTTCGAGTTCGTCGGCGTTGTAGTGTTCCCAGCCGACGCCGAGCACATCCATCGCCCCCTTGTAGAACTTGCCCTGGTGCTGGAGGTTGTGGATCGTCAGCAGTGTCCCGGTGTTCTCGAAGTCGGGATCGAAGGCGTAGGTCGTGTTGAGCAGCAGCGGGATCGCCGCCGTGTGCCAGTCGTTCGCGTGGATGACGTCGGGTTTGAAGCGCAGCATTTTGGCCAGCTGGAACACCGCCTTGGAGAAGAAAATGAAGCGGTTGTCGTTATCGCCGTAGGCCTGGCCGCCCTCGTCATAGAGCCCCTTGCGGCCGAAAAAGCCCTCATGATCGATAAAGTAGACGGGGACGTCGCTGCCGGGCAGCACCCCTTCGTACACGGCCGCCCACGCTTCGCCCATGCTTCCCATCGGCACGCCGAGGGAACCGTTGAGCTTTTTCAGCCCATACTTCTCGATATCAACGATGTAGTAGCGCGGCATGACAACGCGTACATCGTGTCCCAACGCGCGCAGCGCCTTCGGAAGCGCGCCCGCAACATCGGCGAGACCGCCGCTTTTGGCAAAAGGAACGGCTTCGGAGGCCGCCAGAAGAATATTGAAGGATGTCATACATTGCCTCTTGTTGGAATACGAAATGCCCCGAACACGATAAAGGAGCTCATTTTAACGCGCTCCCGCTGATTTTCCGGTACAGCGCGGTGTAGGATGCTGCGCTCCGGCGCCAGGAGACGTCCGCTTTCATATTGTGCGCCGCGACCCGGCCCCACCCTTTCGCGTCATTGAAGAGCCGGAGGGCCGCCGCAAAGGCGTCCAGGAGCGCCTCGGGGGTTGCGGCGTCAAAAGCGATCCCGCAGGGGCTCTGCGCTTCGGGGACGTAGGCAACCGGTGCCACCGTATCGGCAAGCCCGCCGACACGGTGCACGACCGGCACGGCGCCGTAGTGGGCCGCGATAAGCTGGTTCAGCCCGCAGGGTTCGAACAGGGAGGGCATCAGCAGGAAATCCGCCGCGGCGTACATGCGGTGGGCCAGCGCCTCGTCGTAGCCGAAGAAGAGGTGAATGTTCGGGTGTGCCTCCGCCGCCTTTTCGAAACGCGGGGCATACTGCGGCTCTCCCTCTCCCAGAACGGCGATATTGCACGGCAGCGACGCCATCTGCGGCAGTGCCTCGAGGAGCAGGTCTATCCCCTTCTGCCAGGTAAAACGGCCGATAAAGATAAAGAGCGGGAGTTCGGCTTCGCTGAGGCCCACTTCCGCCAGGTAGTGCTTCTTGTTTGCCTGCTTGCCCCGCGGTGTTTTATAGGGCCGAAAAAGGCTGCTGTCCGACTGCGGGGCGAAATGCTCCGCGTCGATCCCGTTCGCAATGCCGGTCACTTTGGCTCGGTGGTGCTGCAGATACCCCTCCAGACCGCAGCCGAATTGGTGGGTGAGAATCTCCTCGGCATAGGTGGGGCTGACCGTCGTGACGGCATCGGCGTACCCTATTCCCGCCTTCATCAGGTTGATCCGGTCGTAGAATTCGATTCCCTCGAGGGTGAAGTGGCGCTTATCCACCCCCAGAGCCGGGAGCGTACTTTTCGGGAACTCCCCCTGATACGCGAGGTTGTGGATCGTATAGACGGTGGCAGCCTTCAGGGTGTCGTCCTCTGCGATGATCAGTGCCGCCAGGGCCGTCTGCCAGTCGTTGAGATGGACGATGTCGCTCTGCAGACGCCGGGCAAGTTCCGTGATCGCATAGCTGAAAAGGCCGAAACGCTGCGCATTGTCGTCGTACCCCTCGCCCGGCGGGCCGTAGAGGTAATCGCGGTCGCAGAGCTGCGGTTCATAGACGAAAAAATAGGCGCGCCCTTCGAAGCGGCTCTCATAGACGGAAACGGTACGGCGCTCCTTGCCCAGCATGACGTCAAAGTAGTCCGTCGGCCCTTCGATGCCGAAGCGCTGCCGGTCCACCGTATCGTAGAGCGGCATCACCACGGTCACGTCGAAGGCGTCTGAGAGAGCCTTCGGGAGGCTGTAGCCGACGTCCGCCAGACCGCCGGTCTTTGCGAACGGGTACACCTCGCTCGCGGCGAAGAGTACACTCTGCTTACGCATCAGGTTCACCCCTCAGCAGTCTTGCCGCCGTTTCGGGGGCGACGGGGTTGATCATGACCTGCGTCGAGAGCTCGAACCCGCCGTGCCGGTAGAGCCGCGGCTGGATCCGGAGGGTAAAGCGGAACATATCGTCCGTCGTCGCATAGGGCGCCATGCCCTCGGGGACATGGAACGGGGGCGTGGCGATCTCGACGTTGAAGGCCAGGCATCCCAGCTGCCGTTCCAGCTTCGAGAGGACGTCCAGCAGCAGCGGTGCCAGGGGCTCGAAATCCTTCGGGCCGAGGGTGTCGATCTGGCCGCGCCGTTTTTCCGAGGCGATGATCACCTCGAACGGGTAGGCGCTTGCAAAGGGGCAGTATGCCGTGTAGCCCCCCTGCTCGGCGATGATGCGTTCTCCCGCCTGGCGCTCGTGGCTGATGATCGCCGCGACCAGCGGCGTGCCGTGCTCGCGGAAATAGTGGGCGCTGCGTTCATAATAGGCACGCTGCGCCTCCGGGAGGATCGGCAGGCCGATGAGCTGGGTGTGTGAATGGGGCTGGGTCGCCCCCGCATCACTCCCCTCGTTTTTGAAAAGGGAGATATAGCCGATACGGATGTCGCGGCGCAGGTCCGCCACCCGCGCCCCCAGGGTCAGGAGCCAGTCCACGACCTCCTGTTCGCTCCACTGCGTCATGGAGGTGCGGTGCTCCGGCGTGTCGATGATCACTTCGTGGGCCCCGAACCCTTCGTGGTATTCAAAAAGTCCGTAATGGTGCCGGTGGGGCGTCTCGATCTGTACGGCCTTGTAGAGGTTGGGAACGACACGGGTCTTCCACCCGGGCTCGTTAGCAAAACTCCCCTCGTCTCTCAGGGCGAAGATCTCCGGCGGCGTCAGGGATTCGTTCCCCTCGCAGAAGGGGCATTTGGCCACATGGTGGAACGCCTTGACGCGTTTGGGGATGCAGTCGGGACGGTGGAGCCGTTCGGGGGCGATGAGGACATGGACGTCGTGCAGCTTGTCGTACCGGATCTCAGACATTGCCGCCCCTTTGCATCAGATCGTGTGCCATGTGCTCTTTTTTCTTAGACAAACCAGTGCTCCGCGTAAGTTTCATTCATATCGATATGCAGCGATCCGTACCCCGGCAGCGTTTGGATGATCTCGTCGCCGTGGGTGATCTCGAAACGCAAGTGGAAAACATCGAGCCCGATGAACCCCTCGCGTGAGAGCGCCAGTTCCGGGCGCTCGTCGAAGGCGAAGGCGAGCCGCTTGTCCTGCAGGGCCTTCGCCATCGGTACCACTGCCCGCTGGCCGTTCTCTTCGATTGTCACGACCAGCATGCACCCCTTGGTGCGCAGCATCTCGGTGTCCCCTTCGAAGGCGAGATAGACTTGCTCCTCGTCGTGTCCGTAGTGGATCTTCTCGATGGGGCCGCGGACCCGGTCCATTGTCGAGTACCCCTTGCTTTCGTCGACCATGCCGCTGCCCAGCCACTCGAAAAAGCTCGACTCTTTCCCGTCGATGATCGGCGAGACCGCGCTCTGCGGGTAGGTCAGGAAGGCATCGCGCCCCTTCTGGGTGATGATCGGCTCGAAAAGATCGGCCGGGGGCTGCATCCCCAGCAGACGGTAGATGGCGATGAGGTGGTCGCGGAAAAGCGCGTCAAACTCCTCGGCGAAGTCCGTCGCGTGGTCGTCGCCGTACCACCAGAACCAGTCACTGCATTCGGCGGCCAGGAAATGGAACCGGATCTTTTCCGCCGTCTCCGGGTCAACCCCGCCCCCGTGATGGTCGGCATCGCGGCGGGTCTGGTAGATCAGTTCCCAGGCGCGGTTCTTTTCGGCGTGGCCGCTCCAGGTGTCGAAGTTGCCGTAGATCCAGCTTCCCGGCGCCAGATGCGGCAGTGTCGGCTGATCGGGCTGGAGTGCAACCTCGTTCATCGTCACCGTCTGCAGGCCGTCGCTGCTCTTCAGTCGGGCATAGAGCGCGGTGAAGAAGTCGTAGGCGTTGTTTTCAAAGAACTCCCAGGCGTTCTCGCCGTCCAGGATGACGAAGACGGTGCGCTCCGCTTTTCCCGCAGCGATGCCGCCGACGGAACGGATAAAGTGCTCCGCCGCTTCGTCCGCCGGTTTGAAACGGTAGGTAAAGCCGATGAGGTCGCTGAGCCCGTGGTCGCGGAAGCCGATGGTGACGCCGTCGAAACGGTAGGGGCTGTAGAGGTTCCCGCGCTCGTTGTTTTTGAGCGAACGGAACAGGATCTCTTCGTCCGTCGCGATCCATTTGAGACCGTGCTCCCGGTAGATGCCGACGCTGCGCTCGTCCACCGCGCCCTCTGCCGGCCAGAACCCGACCGGTTCCGTACCGAACGTCTTTTGATACAGGGCGATCGCGCGCCGCACCTGCTCCACCGCGTCCCCCTCGAGCGAGAGCGGGTTGGCCGGCAGCTGCGTGTGGGGATTGGCCTTTTTGGCGTTCCCGACATCGAGCAGCAGCGGCAGGATGGGATGGTTGTACGGCGTCGTCGAGACGGCGATCGTCCCCGCCTTCTGCAGCTGCGCATAAAAGGGGAGGATCGTTGCGACGAAGGAGGTCAGCTCCTCGAGCAGCGCATGCTTGTCCCGCTGGGAGTAGGCATCCTTCTGCGCCAAAAGCTTCTTGACCACGCTGCTGTGCTGGCGCAGGTAGTTGCCGCACCATGCCAGCATGAAGAGCAGCTGCAGCTCCAGCAGCTGGGCGTGGCTGTAATCGTCGCGGTGGAAGAGCGCCGCGTAGCGCGGCAGCGGACGGACCATCGTCTCGAACTGTGTCGATTTGCACATCTTGACCATCCAGGCACGCTCATGCTCCTCGAGCTGCTCCGTCGGTTTGATCCAGAGCGCCAAAAAGGCGTCATTGGCGAGCGGGTCGCTGTAAAGGTTCAGCTGTTCGATCAGCGGAGGGGTGACGTTGAACGTCGCCTTGAGCCCCGGGAACCGCGTCAGCAGCCACGGCATCTCGTAATAGTCTTTTATCGCGTGCAGGAAAACCCACGGCATCGTCATGACACCGCTGCTGTCCCGGTAGTCGGGCTGGTGCATGTGCCAGATGAATGCGAGGTTCAGCGATGCTCTGCGCATTAGACTGTGGCCCACTCCGCGATCTTGGCGGTATATTCCGAAAGGATCTCCTCGCCGCGTTCATCCGATTCCGCCTGGATATAGAGGTTGAGACTGTCGTTGTACTGGTCCGGGATCATCAGGATCCAGTCGTTGGCATCGAGCCATATCTTCACCCCGTCGAGGGTCGACGCGTCTTTGCCCTTGGCATCCTCGAGGAAGCGGCGCATCATCCTGCCCTTGTGGGACTGGCTGCACGGCGCCTGGGCCGCGCGGTAATAGAATTTCGGCAGCGATGCGATCAGGTCGGAGAGTTTGACGTCGAATTTGATCATCAGCTCCAGGATCTTCAACGTCGCGAACATACTGTCGCGGTGCGTCGCGAAGGCGGTAAAGGCGAAGTTCCCCTCCCCCGTCGCCACCAGGTCGTACTGGCGCATCTGCTCGGATTTGAAGTTCGCGTACTGCCCCCGTTCGATCTCCAACGCGTCGAAGTAGACGATGTCCGCCGCCCAGGTGGGCAGGAAGACTTTCATCTTCTCGCCCCGTTCGCGCGCCTCCATGTTCAGCAGCGTCAGTACAATATAGAGTGCCGTCTGCTTCTCGAGCACCTTCCCTTCGTCGCACACGATCTCCAGACGCTGGCCGTAGGGGTAGACCAGGAAGCCCGCATCGAGTTCCATAGAGGTGATCACGGCGCTCAGGTCGCTGACGGAGCGCTTGACGAGGGAGTTGATGTTCGCGAGGCGCTTCTCATCCGCATAGGCGTTGAAGATGATGTTATCCACCTCCATGTCCCGCAGGATGTCCGGATAGACCTCGTACCCCATCCCGTGCATCACGTCCACGGCGATCCGGTACCCGCCGCGCTTGAAGAGGTGGGTATCGAAGAGGCGTTCCATCTGCTTCTGATAAGCGGCATACTCTTTGGCGTGGTCTGACTCGAAGATCTGGCCGATCTGGGAGAAGTCCACCCGGCGGAAGGTCTCTTTGAAAAAGGCCTTCTCCACTTTCTTTGCCACCTCGTTGTTGATCCGCAGCGCTTCATGGTTGTAGAAGGTGATAACCGTACTGGTCGGATCGTCGATCTGCTGGCGGAAGTAGACGCCGGCGACGACCCCATTGTCCATAGAGAGACTGCAGCGCAGGACCGAGGAGGGAATGCCGTTGTAATCCTTGACGTTGACGCCGGACGAGAGCAGGCCCCCGACGAAGGCGCGCTTGAGCATCCGCGATCCCTTGTTATAGTCCCGGGCCATAACGACCGTCGAACCGATAGGCAGCTGGGCGCCGAACGCCTCGGCAAGCTTCGTCGCCATCTCACAGGAGAGTTCGACGTTGGATTTCCCGATAACGTAGCCGTTCTCGAAGATGGAGTTCTTGTAGCGGCTCCCGAGGATGACGCTGCGGCTGACGATGGCGGCGTCCTCGATCACCTTGTGCGGCCAGATCGTGACATCTTTTTCGACGGTAACCAGCTGGCCGATCTCGCACTCTTCGGCCAGGATCATCCCCGCCTTCGCCGTGACGTTCTTGCCGATCTTGTTGTCGTTGCAGATGACGCAGCCGTCAAAGAGGGCATGTTTGTCCACTTGGACCCGCTCCCACAGTACGCTGTTGCGCACCTTGCTCTCTTTCCCGATCTCGCAGTCGTCGCCGACGACGACGTTGTTCAGCTTCGTCCCCTTGCCGATCGTGACGTTTTTGCCCAGGACGACCGTCCCGATGATTTCGACGCTATTGTCGAGTTCGTAGGGCTCGTCGCTGAAGAGCACGCCGTCAGGGTACTGCCGGCGGACCGGCGGCATCGAAACTTTCACCCTGCCCCCGAGGATATCCTCGTAGACATCGCGGTAGCTCTCCGGGTTGCCGACGTCGCGCCAGTACCCTTCGGCATTCCCGGCCATCAGGGGCACCCCTTCGCGCATCAGCAGCGGGAAAAGATCTTTGGCGAAGTCGAAGTTCTCGTTGCTTGGGATATAGGAGAGGATCTCCGGTTCGATGACGTAGATCCCCGTATTGATCGTGTCGCTGAAGACCTCGCCCCAGCTCGGTTTCTCGAGGAACTTCTCGATCCGCCCCTCTTCATTCGCGATCACCACCCCGAACTCCAGGGGGTTTTCGACGGACGTGAGCGTAATCGTCAGCTTGGAATCTTTCTGCGCGTGGTAATCGAAGATCTTCTTGAAATCGAAATCGGTCACCAGGTCGCCGCTGATGATGATGAAGTTGTCGTCGCCGATATGCTCTTCGGCCAGCTTGACCGCCCCCGCCGTCCCGTAATCGTCGTCGGGCAGCACGTAGGTGATATTGATGCCCAGGTGGCTGCCGTCTTTGAAATAGTCCCGAATGACATCGGGCTTGAAGTAGAGCAGTACGATAAACTCGGTGATCCCGAGCTCCTTCAGGGTCAACATCGTGTGTTCCATCATCGGACGGTTCACGATCGGCAGCATCGGCTTCGGACGCGAATGGGTTAACGGCTGGATCCTCGTTCCAAACCCACCTGCCATTACAACGGCTTTCATACACTCTCCTCACAATTAAATCGACCCCTCCGTTTAACGACCGGTAAGGCAGTTACGTCGTCCTTAGTGCATTATAATTCAAAGGGCATTCAAAGCTCCAGCAAAGCGTTGTCGCTGCCGAACGGAGAAGGGACGCAGGTACAGTCGCTCTCCGCCATCCAGACGCCATCGCCGCCTTTGTAACCGAATTCAAATGAGGTGCCGGCGGGCAAGACCTTTGTCAGATAAAACTCGCCGTTCTTCTTCTGCTTCATCGGCTCGTCCGACCAGCCGTTCCAGGCGCCGCACAATGCGACCGTTTCCATCTCCGTTTCAGGAGACACCGTAAACGTAACCCAGACCTTTTGTCCGTTTTGTTTTTTTCTGATCATTACCCACCTCTTATGTTTTGAAATGTGCGTAAAGGATTTTACTACAAAATAGTATGCAAAACAGATTACAAAGTGATTGCAATTTAATCAATCCTCCCTGCTGCAGGGTCAAAGCAGCCCTCAGATTCTAAGTATCTTTTCGCTACAATTAATATCATTACGTCAAAAAAGGTATGCCATGCAAATCGACGACGCCCTGTTAAGCCGTCTGGAAAAACTCTCAATGCTCAAAATCGATGAGGCCCATCGCGAGGAAGTGATCGGCCAGCTCAGCGAGATCGTCTCATTTGTCGACAATCTTAGCGCGCTTGACACAACAGACGTTCCCGACACCTTCGCCATGACCGCGAATGCGACGCAACTGCGCAAAGATGTTCCCAACTGTGACACCGCCGTCAACGACGACATCCTGGCGCACGCTCCGCACAGCGACGAGCACTTCTTTATCGTTCCGAAGATTATCGAATGATCACGGTCTACGGCATCAAAAACTGCGACAGCGTCAAAAAGGCCCTCGCCTTTTTCAAAAAGCACGCCATCGACTACACCTTCGTGGATTTCAAAACGGATCCCGTCGGCGAATCGGACGTCGGCCGCTGGCTGTCGCAGGGTGCCGAAATGCAGCAGCTTTTCAACACCCGGGGCACGACTTACCGCACCCTGAAACTCAAAGAGCTGAACCTGGATGATGCCGGGAAACGCACCTGGCTCACCAAAGAAAACCTGTTAATAAAACGCCCTGTTGTCGAAACCGGAAATCATGTTATAATCGGTTTCAATGAACCCCTCTACGAAGGAGAATTTCTCTCATGAGTCAGACCCTGGATATCCGTAAACTGTTAAAGAGCGTCGTTGCCTACAATGCATCGGACCTTCACCTCGTTTCCCGTTCCGAACCGCAGATCCGTATCGACGGGCGCCTTGTCGCACTGAACCTGCCCATCCTCGACGGCAAAACAATTGAGGACATGTCCTACTCCCTGCTGACCGAGAAACAGAAGAAAGAGTTCGAAGAGCATAACGAACTCGACTTCGCGATCCTGCTCCCCGAAGTCGGCCGTTTCCGTGCGAACTACTATAAGACGATGGGCGATATCGCCTGCGCCTTCCGTATCATTCCGATCGAGATCCCGAGCCTGGACGATCTCAACGCCAAGCCTATCTTCAAAAAAATCATTAAACGCGAAAAGGGGCTGATCCTCGTCACCGGCCCGACCGGTAGCGGTAAGTCCACCACCCTGGCCGCGATGCTCAACGAGATCAACGAAACGGAAAACCGCCACATTATCAGTGTCGAGGACCCGGTCGAATTCGTCCACCAGAACAAACAGTGTCTCTTCTCCCACCGTAACGTCGGGACCGATACCGCCAACTTCGCCAACGCGCTCAAATACGCGATGCGTGAGGACCCCGATGTCATCCTTGTCGGGGAGATGCGTGACAAGGAGACCATCGCCGCGGCGCTCACCGCCGCCGAGACCGGTCACCTCGTTTTCGGTACCCTGCACACCAACTCCGCGCCGCAGACGATCAACCGTATCATCGACGTTTTCAGCGGGGACGAGCAGCCGCAGATCCGCGCCCAGCTCTCCACGTCCATCATTGCCATTATCGCCCAGGCGCTGCTGCCGCGCCTCGGCGGCGGCCGTGTCGCTGCCCAGGAGCTGATGATCAACATCCCGGCGATCGCCAACCTGATCCGCGAAGACAAGGTCCACCAGCTCTACTCGCAGATGCAGCTCAACCAGCAGGAGACCGGCATGGTCACCCAGACACAGGAGCTCTTCGACCTGGTGCGCAAACGCGTCGTCTCCAAGCAGGACGCTATCCAGTGGTCCAACCGCCCCGACGAACTTATCAAGGCGCTCGACGCCGCCGCGCTCTAAGCGCACTGCTCCGCACATCCCCGCTCGGGGAAAAATCACTAACTACTTTTCTTGAAATTGTCTAGTATATGAAGGTTGCCGCAGCGCGTAAGGTTACGCGCGGGCTGCTTTGAGGGTATCGGCGATGAGGAACGCCAGTTCGAGGGACTGGTCCGCGTTGAGGCGCGGATCGCAGTGGGTGTGGTAACGGCTGTTGAGGTCCTCTTCCGTGATCTGGAAGGCCCCGCCGAGACACTCGGTGACGTTCTTGCCCGTCATCTCCAGATGAACGCCGCCGCCGTAGGTCCCTTCGGATTTGTGGACCTGGAAGAACTCTTTCATCTCGGTGAGGATGTCGTCGACGCGGCGGGTCTTGTAGCCGTTGCCGGACTTGATGATGTTGCCGTGCATCGGGTCGCAGCTCCAGAGCACCTTTTTGCCTTCGCGCTCGACGGCACGGATCAGCTCCGGCAGGTGGTCACCGACCTTGCCCGCTCCCATGCGCACGATGACGTTGATACGTCCCGCTTCGTTCTCCGGGTTGAGCGTATCGCAGAGTGTCAGCAGGTCTTCGGTCGTCATGGACGGACCGGCCTTGAAGGCGAGCGGGTTTTTAACCCCGCGCAGGAACTCCACATGCGCGCCGTCGACCTGGCGGGTACGGTCGCCGATCCAGAGCATGTGCGAGGAGACGTCGTACCAGTCGCCCGTCAGGGAGTCTTGGCGGGTAAAGGCCTCTTCGTAGTTAAGCAGCAGCGCTTCATGGGAAGTGAAGTAGTCCGTTTCGCGCAGGGTACGGTAGCTCTGCGACGTCACGCCGCACGCTTCCATAAAGCGCAGGGACTGCTCGATCTGCCCCGCGAAGGCTTCGTACTTCTCGGACATCTCCGTCTGCTTGACGAAATCAAGGTTCCATTTGTGCACCTGGTGCAGGTCCGCCATCCCGCCCGAGGCGAAGGCGCGCAGCAGGTTGAGCGTCGGGGCCGCCTGGTGATAGGCGTGGATCATGCGCTCCGGGTCCGGGATACGCGCTGCCTCGGTGAACTCGATGCTGTTGATGATATCGCCGCGGTAGCTCGGTAACGTGACGTCGCCGACGGTTTCCATGTCCGAGGAGCGCGGTTTGGCGAACTGCCCGCCCATGCGTCCCACTTTGACGACCGGAAGGCCGCTGGCGAAGCTCATGACAACCGCCATTTGCAGCATCACCTTGAAGGTGTCGCGGATATTATCGGCATGGAACTCGGAGAAACTCTCGGCGCAGTCGCCGCCCTGGAGCAGGAATGCCTTACCGTCGGAGACCTGAGCCAGCTGGGCCTTGAGATTGCGCGCTTCGCCCGCGAACACCAGCGGGGGATAACGCCGAAGCTCGGCTTCAACCCGTTTCAGATGATCCTGATCGGGGTATGTCGGTTGCTGCTTGATCGGAAAACTTCTCCAGCTCGATGGTGACCAGTTGCTCATAGCTCTCTATACCTTATAATCAATTTTGGGTGGGAATCATACATCAGGAAGCTTTAACAGGGGGTTAATAACGCGCTCCGGGCACTTTGTCAAGCTTTTTTTAGTGAGAGTTGTTTATAATTCTTCTCAATTTCAAAACGGGCGTTCTGAATGGATTTCAACTACTTCGACCTGGTCGTCTCCGTCATCATCCTGCTGCTTGGCCTCAAAGGCATTCTCAACGGCTTCTTCAAAGAGCTTTTCGGGCTGATCGGCATCATCGGCGGTATCTTTGTCGCTTCGCGTGTCAGCGGCGAGGTCGGCACCTTCCTCAACGACAATATTTTTCATTTCGACAGCCCGTCACTTGTTGCTTTTTCCGGCTTCCTCCTCACCCTCGCCCTCTTCTGGCTCGTCATGGTCGGTCTGGGGCACCTTTTCAAACGCCTGGGTGCCGCCAGCGGGCTGGGGGCGCTCGACCGCATCGCCGGCTTCGTTTTCGGGAGCGGGAAGTTTTTCCTGATCGCGGCCGTCATCGCCTACGCGCTCAACAACGTCGTCACGATACGCGACAACATCAAAGAACCCCTCGAGGGGAGCATCCTCTTCCCGATCCTCGTTGAGACGGGCAGCTATATCATGCACCTCGACACCGAGAGCCTGAAGCCCGAACCCGCCCCGGCAAACGAGACGAACGACACCGGGATCTCGCTTGAAAAGGCCGGCGAGATCATCGATACGGTAAAATCGCAGTTGAAGGAGAAGACGCAATGAGCCATGAAAACGACTTTACCGCGAAAACGATCGAGTACGAACAGCTCCTTGAGGACTTCAAACATCTGCTGAAAAAGAACGGCCTGAAGTTCACGATCCAGCGCGAAGTGATCCTCGAGACGCTCTACAACTCCGACGAACACCTGACCCCCGAAGCGCTCCACAAGAAGATCCAGGAGAACTATCCGGACCTCAAAACGGGGATCGCGACGATCTACCGCACCCTGGGGCTGCTGGAGAACGAGGATATCGTCACCTCCCTCTCCTTCGGCGCCCAGGGCAAAAAGTACGAACTGGGAGCCAAGGAGCACCACGATCATATGATCTGTACCGAGTGCGGCTCCATCACGGAGTTCGTCGACGCGGAGATCGAGAAGCGGCAGCACGCCATCGCCGACGCCCTTGGGTTCCTGATGAAGGACCACTCCATGCAGATCTACGGGGTCTGCGCCGAATGCCGGAAAAAATTAAACATCTAACAGAGGAGATCGCTATTGTCTTTTTTTGACAACAAATATATCCAGCAACGTATCGAAAAAGCCGAAGCGCTCAAGGCGGCGGGCATCAACCCCTACGCCAACGACTCGGCCCGCAATACGACCATCGACAAATTCCTGAACGTCAACTCCGACCTGGCGCACAGCGAAACCAAACGCGACGAGAACCGCCGCTACTGCGTGGCGGGACGCATCAAGTTCTTCCGCGTCATGGGGAAGGCGAGCTTCGTCAAGATCGAAGACGAGAGTGCGATGCTGCAGATCTACGTCACCCGCGACAACCTGCCGGAGGGCTTCTACAACGAGGTCTTCAAAAAGCAGATCGAGGTCGGCGACATCATCGAGGTCGAGGGCTTCCCCTTCGTTACCAAACAGGGTGAGCTCTCCCTGCACGTTGACGCGCTCAAACTCCTGACCAAGGCAATCGCGCCGCTGCCGGAGAAGTTCCACGGCCTCACCGACAAAGAGATGCGCTACCGCCAGCGCTACCTCGACCTGATCATGAACAGCGAAGTGCGCAAGACCTTCAAGATCCGCAGCCAGATCATTTCGCTCACGCGCCGCTTCTTCGAGGACAAAGGTTTCCTCGAGGTCGAAACGCCGATGATGCACCCCATCGCCGGCGGCGCCAACGCCAAACCCTTCGTCACACACCACAACGCGCTGGGCGTCGACCGCTACCTGCGTATCGCCCCGGAGCTCTACCTCAAGCGCCTCATCGTCGGCGGTTTCGAGGCGGTCTTCGAGATCAACCGCAACTTCCGCAACGAAGGGATGGACGCGACGCACAACCCGGAGTTCACCTCCATCGAGTTCTACTGGGCCTTCAAGACCTACAAGGACCTCATTGCGCTGACGAAGGAGTACTTCGAGTACCTCTTCGACCATCTGAACCTGCCGACGCTGCTGCCCTACGGCGAGCTGGAAGTCGATTTCTCCAAGTTCACGGAGATCCCGCTTGTCGACTCGCTGAGCCAGATCGGCGGCGTACCGGAGATCATCGTCCACGACAAAGAGAAGATGCTCGTCTACCTGCGTGAAAACGGCTTTGATGTGAGCGACACTCTCAACGTCGGCCAGCTCCAGGGCGAGATGTTCGACGCCTTCGTCGAGGACAAACTGATCAACCCGACGTTTATCACCATGTACCCGGTCGAGATCTCCCCGCTGGCGCGCCGCAACGACGCGAACCCGGCGCTTACCGACCGTTTCGAACTCTTTATCGCGGGGCGCGAGATCGCCAACGCCTTCAGCGAGCTCAACGACCCCATCGACCAGCTCGGCCGTTTCGAGGGGCAGCTCGAAGCCAAAGCCGGCGGCGACGAAGAGGCACACGAGATGGACGAGGACTTTGTCCGCGCGCTCAGCTACGGGATGGCACCGACCGCCGGCCAGGGGATCGGCATCGACCGTCTCGTCATGCTGCTGACCAACGAGCACTCCATCCGCGACGTGCTCCTGTTCCCGGCGATGAAGCCGCTGAAACACGAAACCAATCAATCCAGCGATGGAGATGAGGAAGAGTAAGTGCGGTTTATACCTGAAGGTACTTCCTTCGGTCGTCTGCACAGTGTTAACGTAGGCTGCGGGACTTTGTTCCGAAGCCGTATTTAATTCAAAACAAAAGAGGAAAAAAATGAGCTTTCTGCAAGAGTTTGACAACGAAGTCTATGCCCTGTGTGAAAAAGAGCTGGAGCGTCAGACCGACCACCTTGAGATGATCGCTTCCGAGAACTTTACCCTGCCGGCCGTCATGGAGGCGATGGGTTCCGTATTTACGAACAAATATGCCGAGGGTTACCCGCAAAAACGTTACTACGGCGGTTGTGAATTCGCTGACGCCGTCGAACAGCTGGCCATCGACCGCGCCTGCGAACTCTTCGGCTGCAAGTTTGCCAACGTCCAGCCCCACGCCGGTTCCCAGGCCAACGGTGCCGTCTACGCCGCGCTGATCAAAGCCGGCGACAAGATTCTCGGGATGGACCTGAGCCACGGCGGTCACCTGACCCACGGCGCGAAGCCGAGCTTCTCTGGCAAGAACTACCAGAGCTTCACTTACGGTGTCGAACTCGACGGCCGCATCAACTACGAGCGCGTCATGGACATCGCGCGCATCGTCCAGCCGAAGATCATCGTCTGCGGTGCTTCAGCATACGCCCGTGAGATCGACTTCAAGAAATTCCGTGAGATCGCCGACGAAGTCGGTGCGATCCTCTTCGCGGACATCGCCCACATTGCCGGCCTTGTTGCCGCCGGTGAGCACCCGAGCCCGTTCCCGTACGCGGACGTTGTCACGACAACGACGCACAAGACCCTCGCCGGCCCGCGCGGCGGTCTCATCATGACTAACGACGAAGATATTGCGAAGAAGATCAACTCCGCGATCTTCCCGGGCCTGCAGGGCGGACCGCTGGTCCACGTCATCGCCGCCAAAGCCGTCGGTTTCAAATACAACCTCTCCGAGGAGTGGAAAGCCTACGCGAAACAGGTCAAGTCCAATGCAAGCGTCCTCGCCGACGTCATCATGAAACGCGGCTACAAGGTCGTCAGCGACGGTACGGATAACCACCTCGTCCTCGTCTCCTTCCTCGACCGCGACTTCAGCGGTAAAGACGCCGACGCGGCACTGGGGCGTGCGGGCATCACCGTTAACAAAAACACCGTCCCGGGCGAGTTCCGCTCACCCTTTGTCACTTCCGGTATCCGTATCGGTTCCCCGGCGCTGACATCCCGCGGCATGAAAGAGGAGCAGTTCGAGATCATCGCCAACCGCATCTGCGACGTCCTCGACGATATCGAGAACGAAGCCAAGCAGGCCGAGATCAAAGAAGAGCTCAAAGCCCTCGCCCAACAGTTCGTCATCTACTCCCAGCCGACGTATTGATGGACAGAGAGGCCCGTTTTTTCGAAGGGATCGTGCGAAACCACTACTGGCAGAAGATGCCGGAGGTGGCCGAGCAGATCCCCTTCGGGAATCGCACCTTCTTTTCAAAATACAAACACATTGACGCCCCGCTGAGCGATGCGCTGATCAACGCGCACCGCGCCGGGCAGCTCACCCTGGCCCATCCCCTTGTCGACGATGACGGTAACGTCCCTTTTATCGTGATCGACTACAACGGCGATGCGGCAAAGCACTTCTACCACCATGCGGGAAAAGTCCTTGCCGCCCTGGGCTACGGGGAGCTGATCACCTTTCAGTCGGCCACTCCCCAGCACCTGCACCTTTACATTCCCTGCGGCAACGCTTTACAACAGGCCGTTGAAATGGGTAAAATCATTTCCCAAAAACTGGAAGAGAAAATGAACCGGCAATGGCGGGTCTTCCCGACCGATACCCTGCCCGACGCCTACAACATCATCAATCTTCCCTACGCCCTGTTTACACCCGGCGGCAGCAAAGGAGCCCAGCATGCCTGACGAACACCACAACGAACTCAACGATATCATCCTCAACCGGAGCGCGCGGGACGGTACCCGTAAGAAGATGCTTATCGGAGTCGGTACGCTGGTGGTCGTCGCCATCGTCATCATTGTCATCATGGGGCGCATGAGCGGTTCCTCGCCCGTGCAGGTGGCCCACCCCGAAGTTGTCTCCCAGCCCGTTGAGGAACCGGTAACACCTCCGGAATCCGTCAACGCAACGGCCGAAACAGCCGAGGTGCCTGAACCGGCCACACTCCCGGCAGCCGTCAACGAACCGGCCGCCGCCCCCGACGTTGCCAATCCGGTGCCGATCGAACAAAGCGACATCATCGTCATCGACGAAACGGAACCCGAAGTCGCACCGCAGCCGAAACCGGCGCCCGCACCGGTCGCAACGCCCAAACCGACCCCGACGCCTACACCGACAGTCGCCGGCCATCCGGCACCGGGCGACATCTATATCCAGGTCGGATCGTTCAGCCGTTACAAGCCCAACCGCACCTTCCTGGACAACATCAAGCGCAGCGGCTTTGAGTACACCTTTCACCGCGTCGTCATCAACGGCGCTGCGGTCAACAAGGTTCTCGTCGGTCCGTTCAAAAGCCGCAGCGACGCCAAGGCGCGTCTGCAGGACGTCCGCCGCAAGATCGAGTCCGGCGCGTTTATCTATACCATCAAACCGTAAGAAGCGAGAGTTATGTTCCACCATACCCAGTTTATGCTCGATCAGTTCGCACCGATCGCGCTCTACCAGAAACTCAAAAACGCCTTCGCGGACGAGATCACCTTCCTGTTCGAGAGTGCCGGAAGCAGCGGCGGCAAGAACAGCATCATCCTGATCGGCGCGCGCGAGCGGCTGCAGTACCGCGAGGGCGAGACCCGCTACACGAACGGCGCGGGCGAAACCGACGTGTCGGCGACCTCCCCCTTTGATTTTCTCAAATCCTACTATGCCGCAATAGACACCGCCCCGTACAAGGCAGTCTGCAAGAGCCTCGACATCGGCTACGCCGACGGCTTTATCGGTTACATCGGCTACGACATGGTCAAGGTGTTCGAACCGGTACTGAAAAGCTACATGGAGAAGCTCGACGACCCGATGCAGGTACCCGACCTCGACCTGATCCTGCCCAAGCTCGTCGTCGTCTACTCCCACCAGAACCACAAGGTCACCCTGCTGACGACCCTGGATGCGATGGCGGAGCGCTTCGGCACCCTCGAGGCCGAGATCAAGGGCGAGTACGACTACACGCCGCTCGTACCGATGCATAACGACGAAGGGGGCAGTTTCGCCTTTACGAAGGAGCGCTTCTTCGAGATGGTGGCGGACTCCAAGGAGATGATCAAGAGCGGCGACGTCTTCCAGATCCTGATGACGAACCGCTACACCCGTAAAGCGAATGTGGACCCCTTCAGCTTCTACCGCATCCTCCGCACCAAGAACCCTTCGCCCTATATGTTCCTGATGGAGTACGAGGATTTCGCCATCGTCGGAAGCTCACCGGAGGTCATGGTGCGCCTGCAGGAGAACGAACTGCTGCTGCGCCCCATCGCGGGTACCCGCAAACGCGGTGACACCAAAGAGCGCGACCGTGAACTCGAAGAGGAGCTGCTGGCAGACCCCAAAGAGCTGGCCGAGCACCTGATGCTCATCGACCTGGGACGCAACGACATCGGCCGTGTTGCCAAGACGGGGACAGTCAAGGTCGAGGACATGATGCACATCGAGCGCTACTCCCACGTCATGCACATCGTCAGCGACGTCACGGCCGAACTGCGCGACGACAAAGATATGTTCGACCTCTTTATGGCGACCTTCACCGCCGGGACCATGACCGGGGCGCCGAAGATCCGCGCGATGGAGCTCATTGCACAGTTCGAAGGGCTCAAGCGCGGCTTCTACAGCGGCGCCATCGGCTACTTCGGCTTTGACGGGAACATGGATAGCGCCATCACGATCCGTACCTCCCTCGTCAAACCGGGCGAGGTGATCCTTCAGGCGGGCGCAGGCATCGTCGCCGACTCCCAGCCCGAACTCGAATACCTCGAAGTCCAGAACAAACTGGGCGCGCTGATGAGCTCCCTGGAGGACCTGAAGTTTTGACCCCCTCCCTCTTCGCCATCTTCGGCGATCCCGTCCACCACTCCCGCTCACCGCTGATGCACAACCACGTCTTCAAACGCCTGGGGTTCCCCGGCTGCTACACGCGGGTACACCTTACCGACGGCACCAAGCTGCGCAAAACCTTCTTTGACCTTGGGCTTCGGGGCGCAAACATCACCGTGCCCCACAAAGAGGCCGCCTTCAACGCCTGCGACGAGATCCGCGGTTTCGCCCGGGAGGTCGGCGTCGTCAATACGATCATCAACGAAAACGGGAAACTCATCGGCTACAACACCGATGCCGACGGTTTCCTCTTCGCCATCCGCAACTTCGACAATGTCAACGACGTGCTGATCCTCGGCGCGGGCGGCACGGCCCGCGCGCTGGCCTCGCGGCTGCGACAGGAGGGCAAGAGCGTCCATGTGCTCAACCGCTCCGCCGGACGCCTCGCCCCCTTTGCCGACGACGGCTTCGCGACGATGACCTGGGACGATTTCACCCCCAGAGGCTACGACCTCGTCGTCAACACGACCTCGGCCGGGCTCGAAGACGACAGCCTCCCCGCCCCCGAAGCCCTGCTGCTCCCGCTGCTGCAGCAGAGCCGCTACGGGGCCGACGCCATCTACGGCAAGGTAACGCCCTTCCTGGCGCTTTGCGCCGATAACGGCCTCAGTGCCATCGACGGCGCCGAGATGCTCCTGGGCCAGGGGGTCCTGGCCAACCGCCTCTTCACCGAAGAGCGCTACAGTGCCGAGTCCATCGAAGAGGTAATGCGTGAAAGTTTTGACTTCTAAGCGCGCTGCCGCCCTCCTGCTCCCCCTGCTCGGCAGCACCCTCTTCGCCTACAGCGACTGCGCCTTCCGACTGGACGCCTACGAAACCATCTGCAAAAAGGCCGTCTCCAAGGGTGTCAGCATCGACTACGCCAACCGCTACCTCCTCGACCCCCAGACCGCCCTGCGCGACGGCAAAAGCCTGCGCCTCTTCAGCCCGAAGATGATCACGGTGCACCATGCCAACGAAAAACGCGCCAACAATGCCCTCGTCACCTTCGTGCCGACGATGGTCGAGAACCTGCGGCAGTATCGGGCCGTCTACGACGAGGCCGAACGGCGCTTCCACGTCAACCGCGAGGTCATCGCCGCCATCCTCGCCAAAGAGACCCGGCTGGGACGTTTCGGCTCAAAGCACGACGCCTTTACCGTCTTTAACACGCTCGTACGCGAACTCCCGGCTAATACCCCGCGCAACAAGGGGCTCCTCGCTATGGCCGAGCGCAACATCGTCTCACTGATGGACTTTTGCTACGCCAACGGCATCGCGCCGGCCCAGTGCCGCTTCAAAAGCTCCTACGCCGGGGCCGTCGGCATCCCCCAGTTTATGCCGCAGAACTTCTATCTCATCGAGCGTTACGGCGAAGGGACGGGCGACCTGGAGCGGATGGAGGACGCCATCCTCTCCACGGCGCGCTTCCTGAACGAAAACGCCGCGTTTAAAGCATTGATCGACTGGAAGAAGTTCCCGGAGATGCCGACGGTGGAGTCGGCATGGTACGACTACGATTTTGCCAACGACAACGCCTCGTTCGCCTTCGACAAAGGCCGCAACGGCCATACCTACAACTGTTTCGCCTGCAAAAAACCGGAACTGGATGACCTCGCCGGCTACGTCAAAAAGATCATGCGCTACAACAACTCAAGCAACTACGCCGTCGGTGTGCTGCGGCTCGCCTACGACGCCCACCTTCTTTTAAACAAATAATACGGTATCCGGGCAAAACAAGGGTACCGCTCGCGTAGCGATGTTTCAAATGGCCTATGCCCAGTCGTGCAGGTGCGCGTGGGTATGCTCCTTGCCACCGTGGGTGTGGCGGTGGCGGTGCAGCAGTCTCGCCTCGTCCAGGATCTCCAGGCGCTCGAACAGCGCTTCGACCGGACCGTCGTAGTGCAGGGTATGATCAGGCCCCAGTACCAGGGCCCTTGTCCCCAGTTCGCGGCCGAGGCTGAGATTGTGGGTGCAGAGCAGCGTCGTGATCTTCATCTCCTGCAGCAGCTCCACGAGCCACCCCGTCGTTGGCGGGTCCAGGTGCGCCGTCGGCTCGTCCATCATCAGGAACTTCGGCTCGACGGCCAGCAAAGAGGCCAGCAGCACCCGCTGCTTCTCGCCGCCGCTGAGCCGGTAGGGGGCGCGTTCCAGCAGCTTAGTCACCCCGAAGAGCTCCGCGAAGTGCCGGACCCTTTCATCGACGTCGTCGAAGCCGAAACTGCGTGGCCCGAAGGCGATCTCTTCGTAGACGCTGGTGTTAAAAAGCATGCTGTTTGGGTCCTGCATCTGCAGCACGTTCTCCCGCCTAAAAGCCGCCTTGTGCGTCTTGAGAAAACGCTTGTCCATCAAGGCACCGCCGTAGAGGATCTCGCCGCTTTTGGGATACTCCAGCCCGTTAAGGAGTTTGAGCAGCGTCGATTTCCCCGAACCGTTGATCCCGAAGAGCACGATCTTCTCTCCCTCTCCTATGGAGAATGAGACGTCGCGCAGGAGCGGGAACTTCTCTCCTTCGAAATCGGTCGCGTCGAAACAGACGTTACGGCACTCAATCATCCATCACCCCCCGCGAGCGCATTCCCATCGCATTCTCCTGCGACAGTGACAGCGTCTTGTACATGAAAAAATAGAGCTGGGCCAGCAGCGCGTGCAGCCTCGTGCCGCGCTGTCGTCCCGCGTGGCGGCTTCTTAACCCCTCGGAGAATGCCGCGTAACTGCGCATAAAGGCGATGACCTGCGACACACAGAGGGTATAGAGCAGCGAGAGCGTCTTTGAGAAGGAGAGCGCCCGGGCCATGTTGACGCGCGACACCAGTGTAAAGGTCATCAACGTCATCGCGAGGGCACGCAGGTTGATCAGCAGCAGTGCCGCCTCCGGGAGGCCGAAAAAATAGTGGGCCAAAAGATAGGTCAGCGTCACCGTTGCATTAAAGAGCAGCAGGGCCGCGACCGCCCGGCGCAGCAGCAGCCAGCGCCGCCGCCCGCCCAGCGCGACAAGCACGAGCACGACGGCGCCGACCACGCGGAGGTCATGGACATAGCCGAGCGCAACGATCCCGGCCAGGTACGCGAAGAGCCAGAGACGCTCACGCTGCATAAAATACCCCTTTGAAGTAGCGCTTCACGAAACGCACCATCATCACCGTCACGGCCCCCTCGGCGAGCCCCGCGATCAGATGCGGGATAACGATGCTCGGCAGCGTCACTTCCAGGCCGAAGGGGAAAAAGAGCGGTTTGCCCCAGGCATCATGGGCGATGAGAGGCTGGATGCCCAGCACCGCCGCGACGATCACCGCCGGTACGACGAGGCCTATCCAGCCTGCCGCAAAAAGGGCAATGGACTCCGAAACGCGTTTGAGGAAATGGTAGATGCCGTAGGCGGAGAGCGTACCGGCGAAGGCGATCGCGATGACGTGCACCCCGTAAGCGGTGATCCCCCCTTCTCCGAAAAGCAGCGCCTGCACCAGCAGCACCAGGGAGAGCGCGCCGAAGGCCGTCCAGGGTCCGAACAGCACCGCCATCAGCCCCACCCCGCCCAGGTGCACCGAAGTGCCGCCGGGCATAGGGATCGCAAAGAGCATCGCGACGAAACTGAAGGCGCTGATCGCCGCGACGCCGGCGATCCTGTCCGCATCCAGCTCGGCACGCTTCAGGGCCAGGATGATCAGCCCCGCTGCCACGGCCGTGGCGGGGAGGTAGGTGGCCGGGGAGAGAAATCCGTCGGGTATGTGCATCTATTTGCCTTTAAAAGAGGGTCGAGAACGTAAAGATGAAGCGGTAGCGCTCCTTGCCCTCGGAGCCCTGCTGAAGATCTTCTTCGTTCAGGTCGGTTGCCGTCGGCAGCTTCACGCCCATCGCGGCAGAGATCGTCTTGTAAGTCACGCGCAGGCTGGGCGTCGTGTAGAGGATAGACCCGCCCGTCGCTTCGGCGCCGACGCCGTCTTCCTCGTCGCGGCCGAGATAGAGATAGTTTGCCTCAAGAGACGCGTCGACCCGAAGGCGCGATTTCGGCACCTCGTAGACCCTTGCCGTCACCGCACCGTTGACGCGTATCTCGTCCCCGAACCGCAGCTTGGTTCCGTCATCATAAGTGTGTTCGAAAAAGGTATTGTACGAACAGTCGCCCACAAAGGTAAAGGCGTTGCCGAACCACTTGGTCATGCTGGCACCGACCATCAGCGAGGGTTCGCCAAAGCCTGTCTGCATGCCCGGGTCGATAAGCGCACCGCCGGCGTCCTTGCGTTCGGAATTGCCCGTCGGCAGGGTACCGTTGGCAAAAATTGTAAAGTGCCAATCCTCCATGTCGTCCAGGCTTTCATTTTTGCGCGCGAGTTTGAACCCCTCGTCGTAGACCAGGCCGAGAACGACCTGGAAATTGACGTCATGGAAGCCCGATACCATCGTCGAATCGTCCAGCGCCTTTGTATAGTAGGGCATAAAGACATAGGCGCTCAGGTAGGGGGTCGCCCCGTAGCCCAGACCGTAGAGCCAGTAGTCCGTCCGATCCATCTCGCCGTCCCTGGCACTCGTATAGGTTTTATACTTCGCGTGGTCGAGTTTCAGGTACCCCAGGAAGGAACCTTCGGGAAGGGTGGACGAGCTGGTCGTCTCCAGCGGCGCCCCCGGCCCGTCGACCCCTGTCAGGCTAATCGACGGTACGCCGTGATGCCCCCATGCCGCGGCACATGCCAATAATGAACCCCCCAATACCTTTTTCATTTACTCCTCCTTTTTTTATACAGATACAGCGTGCAGAACAGCGCAAAGATCAGCGCCAGCCCGACAAAGATCTTCTGAAACTTCTCGTACAGCGGCTGCGCATACCCGCTGAGCGCCAGATGCTCATCGACGGTGATCTCCACCGCCGCGCCGTGCCCGTCCTCGCCGAAGGCTTTCAGGGTCCATACCCCCTGCTTCGTCGGCCGGAAACAGAGCGAGGAGGATTTATCGGTCCGCCCGACCTGGTAGGGGATCGTCTCCCCCGGGGCGTAGAGTTCATACGCCTGGTAGGAGAAGTCGCTCTGATCGGCGTAGGCAAAGGAGACGGCGATGCACTCCGAGTGAAACACCCGGTGCACAAGGTCGTGGGCGCCAAGTAACGACACAAGGGCAAACAGAGCGAGGAACACACGCATCATTTCACCTCCAGGTTCAGCGTCGCGTTGTAAAGGCGCTCGGCGACGGGTGCGTTTGTCAGCGGCTGCCGCAGGGTGGCCCGAATCTGCTGCAGTCCCGCATGGCGGATACGGACGTTGATGCGTCCCGCTTCATCCGTCGTGCCGACGACCCGCCCCTCGTAGGCGACGACCGCGCCGGCTTTCGGCGCGCCGTCATAGGTCGCAAGTACGCGCATCTTGTCTCCCGCTTCCAGGCCGGAGGGGTCCCGGCTGAAACTGAGCTCGAACCCTTTGCCCAGGGGTGCGAAATCTGACAGCCTGTTCAGGCGCTTGACGCTCTCGATGCTCTCCCAGCTCCCTATCACCATCGCCGGGTTCGCCTCTGAGGCCGCGACGATGCCGTAGGGGGTTTTGGCGTAGTCGCCCAGGTGCAATATCACCATCATGGTGTCGCAGGCCGCACCAACGCGCTCGGAGACCCCGAACGCCCCTTTCACTTCGTCCACGCCGCCGCTCTGGCGGCAGTAGCGTTCCGAGGGGTACTGCTTCACTGCTTCGTCCTTGTGCATATGCTCCGATGCGGCTGCGCCCAGGTGACCGCGCTGCAGCTCCCCCGACGCGTCAATCCAGTACTCGTGCGCCGCGAGCGTTGCCGCCATCGCCAACAGAAGAAAAAGTCTATGCATGCATGCCTCCCGATCAGCCCATGCTGATTAAAATGAATCATTATTCACTTGCATCTTAAAGAAGGATCACTAAAGCCGCACTAAACGAAATCATTTCTTATATCGTTTTGGGACCAAAAAAGATGAAATATGCTTTTTTCCGCCGCCGTCTCCTCCCCTGAGACGGTACGTTACAAAAAACTGATACACTGACAGCAGAAAATCCACCCCTTACCAAGGAGCCGCCATGCACCCGACCCGTCCGCTTTTTCTGACGCTGCTCGCCTCCCCCCTCCTCCTCGCCGCCACCCTGTCGCCCGCTTCGACGGAGACGGCCCTCGTCATCTACAACGCCGGCATCGGGCTGGTGCATGAGAAACGGCAGCTCACCGTCGAGAAGGGAAAACAGAGCGTCGTCTACCCCGGCGTCGCGACGACCGTGCAGACCGACGCCGTCAGCGTGAAGCTGCCCTCTGGCGTAACGCTCTACTCGCAGCAGTACCGCTTCGACAAGATCACTCTCGCCAAGATCATCGAGGCGAACATCGGCAAGCGCGTGCGCTTCAAAACCGGCGACGCCGAGCATCCGGGCATCGGCGGCGGAACGCTTCTGGCGGCGTCGCCCGCCGTCGTGCGGACCGACCGCGGCATCGAGAGCGGGATCAAAAACGAGGATTTCATCTTCGACGCCATCCCAGACACACTGATCATGAAGCCCTCCCTCGTCTGGAACGTCGAGGCCTCCAAGCGGGTCCGGGGGGAGATGGCGCTGGACTACCTCATAGGCAGCATCCGGTGGAAAAGCGACTATACCCTCACCATGGACGGCGACAAAGGGGACCTGACGGGATGGATCACCGTCGACAACCGCTCGGGCAAACGTTTCGAGAACACGAAGCTGCACCTGCTCGCGGGGGAGATCAACAGGCCTGCCCAGCCGCGTCTCTACGTCGGCAAGGTGATGATGGAGGCCGCGGCGGCGCCAGTGGCGGAGCAGGCCGTCGAGGGGTACCACCTCTACAGCGTCCCCTTCGAGGTCACCCTCGCCGACAATGAAAAGACGCAAATACGCTTTATCGACCGGCCGTCGCATGCGCTAAAGAGGCGCTACGAGGTGACCATGCCCGCGCCCCTGCAAAGCGGCGCGGAGCTCAAACGCCCCGTCAGCCAGTTCGTCGACCTCGAAGGCTTCGACATCCCGCTGCCCGCGGGCACGGTGCGCACCTACACCGAAACGGACGGGACGACCATCCTGCTGGGCGAGAGCGCGCTGGACAACACCCCCAAAGACGAGATGGTCACCCTGCGCCTGGGGACGAACTTCGACCTCGTCGCCAAGAGCACGCTGGAGACGCGCCAGGACGAGGGGTCCTACTGGAACGTGAAAGTTGCCTACCGCCTCTCCAACCGCTCCGACAGCGCCAAAGATGTCGACGTCCTCGTCCCCGGCGTCTCCTCGGACGGCAAAGCCACCATCAAAAGCACGCTCTCCTACGAACGCCGCGACGGCTACACCATCCGCTTCTCCCCGACGCTGAAGGCGGGTGAGACCAAAACGTGGCAGGTCTCCTACCGCATCCCAAAACCCTAGCTTTTCTGCGTTCCAATAAACGCCGCCAGCGCCTTTACCGGCAGCGGCACGTCGCACTGCAGCACAAAATGGTGCGCCTGCTCCGATTCTAAAAGCGGCTTGACCCTGCTCTGCTGCATGGCGAGGACCGCTTCGTCCGCTTCGGAGACGTCGTCGCCCTTCTCGCCGCGCAGCCGTATGCGGCGCAGAAGCTCCGCTTCACCGCACTCAATGTCCAAAATCACATAGGGAACGCCCCGACGCGCGGCCAGCGCCGCGAAGGGCTCCCGTTGCTGCGCAGAGAGGAAAGTCGCATCGGCGACGGCGCTGCAGCCTGCTTTCAGCACTGTTTCGGCCAGCGTTTCGAGCCTGCCGTAGGTCGCCGCCGTCGCCGCCGCCGTATAGATGTCCACTTCATCCCCTTCACTGCGGAAAAGGCGCATCCGCTCAATGTCCGAACGCAGCCGCAGCGCCCCGAACGCCTCGACGGCTTCCAGGGCCAGGGTGCTCTTGCCCGATGCCGAGACGCCGTGCATGATCATCAGAAAAGGCTCGCCCCTCTCCCCGTAACTTTTTGCCAGCGCAATGTAAGCCCGTACTTCGTCGACGACGCTTTCGCGCTCCTCCTCCGCAATCTCCTGCGCGGCGTGGAGCGCGAGCACCTTGGCCCGCACCATGGCCCGGTAGGTCTTGTAAAAGGGAAGCAGCGCTACGGCGGCGTAGTCGCCCGTATGTTCAAGGTAGCGGTTGAGGATGCGGCGGCTTTGGCATGAGAGTCCCCTGTACTCCAGATCCATCAGCAAAAAGGCGAGGTCGCTGATGACGTCGATGTGGTTGAGATAGGGGTTGAACTCGATGGCGTCGAAGAGCATGGGCCTGCCCTCGAAGAGCGCCATGTTGTGCAGGTGCATGTCGCCGTGGACTTCGCGCACGAAGCCGTCATCGCGTCGCTGCTGCAGCAACGGGGTCAGGCGTGCATGCTCCACCCGCGTCCACTGCTCCAGCGCCGCGACCTCCGCGGCCAGGTCGCCGTCGCGGTGCAGGGAGGCCATGAGGTCGAAGTTCTCCTGCATCGGCATGATGACCCTCGCGGGCGTACCGTAGTCGCTCTCGGCGTCGACGATGGGCGCGCCGTCGTGCATGGCGGCGGCCGTGTCGGCGACGGCGTCGCACTCTTCGTCTGTCAAACCTCTCGCAGCGGCGATGTTGTCGAGCTGCGCCCCGGCATCAAAGCGGCGCATCTTCACGGCGTACTCGATGGCCGCGCCCTCCCCGTCCAGTTCCGGCGACTCGATGCTGCCCGTCACGGCGACGACCCCCAGGTAGAGCAGCGGCGCGTAACGGCCGTTGATGCGCACCTCTTCCTGGCAGAATCGCTTGCGCCGCTCCAGGGTAGAGTAGTCCAGGAAGCCGAAGTCGACGGGTTTTTTCAACTTGTAAACGACGTCTTTGGCGATGATGACGCTGGAGATGTGGGTCTGGATAAGGGAGGATTCCGGCTGCCCCAGCGTCTGCAGCAGGTTGCGCACCAGCCGGTCGTGGTCGCGCTCGGTCATTTTTGCCTAGACCTTGACGCGGTCTTCGAGGGCCCGGGCGAGGGAGAGCATGTCGATGTTCTCCAGGCTCACGCCCGTCGGGACCCCCTGGGCGATCCGGGTGAACCGCACGTCCATCCCCTGCAGCTTGTCCTCGATGTAGAGGATGACGGCGTCAGTGGCGATGGAGGGCGTCAGCGCAAAGATGATCTCCTCGACGCCGCTGCCCGCCGTGGCGCGCAGGTGGTCGATGTCGAGGCGATCGAGTGCGTCGAGGACGTAGTAGCGGCCGCCGAAAAGCCCGTTCTCCTCAATGGTAAGGATGTCCTTCGCGTTCTCGACGATGCACAGCAGCGATACGTCGCGCCCCTCGTCGGAGCAGACGCCGCAGAGTTCGTCCTCGCTCATCCCCCCGCAGGAGCGGCACTTTTTGATGCTGCCGACGGCATCCTCGATGGCGTGGGCAATCTTCATCGCCCCGAAGCTGTCGTGCATCAGCATGTGGTAGGCCAGGCGCGTCGCCGACTTCTGCCCGACGGTGGGGAGCTCCTGCAGGGCGTCGACAAGGCGCGTAAACTTCTCAAGGCTGTGTTTCATAGCGCTATTTTAGCGTAAAGCCGCCCCGGTGAGGCGCTGCCGCCTGAAAGATTTTTCAGCAATTTCGCCGGGAACGGCGATGATAGAAAACCTTTACCTGTTCCGGTCTAGAATAAAAGATTACGGCATTAGAAGGAGCAGCGTCATGGCAGAGTTTGACCCCGAAGCGTACAGGCAGATGGTCCGTTCCTACCAGGAGCGCGAGGACCCGCTGGGGTGGTTCGACAGCATCTACAGCAGCGCCAACGGCGACCACACCGCCGTCTTCTGGGCCGACCTCGCCCCCAACCCCTACCTGACCGGCTGGCTCAAAGCTCACCCCCTCGACAAAGGAGAGAAGAAAAAAGCCATCGCTG
The DNA here is from genome assembly GCF_021044585.1 of Sulfurimonas sp. HSL-3221. Lineage (GTDB taxonomy): Bacteria > Campylobacterota > Campylobacteria > Campylobacterales > Sulfurimonadaceae > Thiomicrolovo > Thiomicrolovo sulfuroxydans. The sequence continues at coordinate 1,393,025 of NZ_CP087998.1, forward strand.
TGGGCTGCGGGGTCGGTGACGATGCCGAGGAGCTCTCCGCCTTCGGCTACGACGTCACCGCCTTCGACATCGCCCCCAGCGCCATCGCGCTCTGCAAGAACCGCTATCCCGACAGCAAAGTAGAGTACCTCATCGCCGACCTTTTCGACTACCCCGAAGCGTGGCGTGGGGCCTACGACGTCGTCTACGAGTGCAACACCATCCAGGTGCTCCCGGGCAAGTACCGCATCATGGCCCGCGACGCCATGGTATCACTCCTCACCCCCGGCGGCACCATCCTCGTCTCATGCCGCAGCCGCCTGGCCGGGGAGCAAACTGACGCCATCCCCCTCCCCCTCGACCGCGACGAGATCGGCGGCTTCGTCCGTGCCGGCCTGAACGAAGAGAGCTTCGTCGCCTACGACGACGACCAGACTCCACCGGTGCCGCACTTCTTCGCAACTTACCGAAAGCCGCTATAGCCGCTTTAATATGACATATATTTTTTCAAACTCAAAGTATACATATATTTATGTTTAATTGTTTTTATTTGCAGCTTTTTATAATGATAAAAATTCTATAGTTTATAGCTACGTTTTGATTTAATATTTAAGTATTAAAGGAATTTCATGATGTATTTGTTCGTTTTTGGAACATGGATTATGCTTTTAGCTTGGTTAGCAATAGATCTTCATAAACGCGGACCATGGGCTTTATTTTTTGGAACTATTATATTGACTATGTATGGTGCCGTCCCTGCAATTGGATTAACAATGGATGGTGACACCTTAAACAATACAGCAATGAAGTATATAGGTCAGATGTTAATGGTATTCATTTCGGTCCTTGGAGGTGCTTTAATGAGTTTAGCTTTTACAGAATTAAGAAAGATGTCTATAGAAAAGCAAAAAGCAAAAGAAATTGCCAAAGAAAGATAATAGATAAGAGAAGTATATGAGAATAGAAACACCTTACACAAAGAACTCAGGACGCTTGGCTGATGTAATCGCAGCAATTCAAGTAATGGGTACTTATAAATTTTACAAGCTTGACTTTGCTACTTGGTCAGATCGCATCAGTGGGGATAAATCAAAAGGTGAATACTGGAAACATATCTTCGAACAACACCCTGAGTTTTTTCGACTCGATAATGGCCGAGGAAAAGCATCCCTTGTTTGGCGACGCAATTATCAAAAACTATATGATGTCGACAAAGAAGAAAAGATTACTCGGGAAGATTATAATGCTCTCACTCCTGATCAAAAAGAGCGAATTTCACGTATTCCTCTAACGAACTCCGATATTTCAACCTTAGTGAACACTGCCATTAATTTGCATTCTAGAGAGATCGAAAACAAAAAAGACTCCAGATGGTGGATATCGGGTGTAATTGGTTTGTTAGGTGTTGTACTGGGGGCAATCATTAAAGCGTATGCAGGTTAAAGCAGTTAACAACCCAGAGAAGAGCAATCAAAAATTCGTTAGTGGTTTTTTGATTGCTTATTTTAAACGTTAGGCAATAAAGGAAGTCATAAAATGAAAAGAACAATCTTTTATTCATGGCAGTCTGATTTACCTAATAATACAAATTGGTCATTTATTGAAACGTGCTTGTCTTCAGCTACTAAAGAACTCAAAAAAATTCAACCGGTGTCAATTGTGATTGATATTGACAGAGCAACAAGACAAGATACAGGATCTCCGGACATAACTGAATCAATATTTACGAAGATAACAAATAGCAGCGTCTTTGTTGCAGATGTATCTATAGTCAATGGAACGAGCAATGGAAGAAAAACACCTAACCCTAATGTATTAATTGAACTTGGATATGCCGCAAGAACTTTGGGGTGGGAAAAAATAATCTGTATTTGTAATACTGATTTTGGTGATTTAACCAATCTGCCTTTCGATTTGCGAAATCGTAGAATAATGACCTACAGCTTGAAAGACAAAAATAAATCCGATGTAAAAAGAGAAGTGTCTAATGGTATAAAAAAAGCAGTAATGGAAATGCATTCAAAAGGCATATTGACAGATAAAATCCTTGATTATTTAAAAAAAGAAATTGACCAAGAGATGCTAATATTAATAACACATCTGGTTCGATTCATAAACAAATCAAGTGAAAAAACCGACTTCCTTGAAGATGTAACGGCTTTTCTAAATTATGAAAAAAAAGACATCATTGAGATACTCAAAAATAAAAAGACTATCGGCTTCTACCTGCTAAAGAGTTTTCATGAGCATGAAAAAAAATTTAATACTTTTATAAATCAAGCAATGGGTTCACAATACTATAATCGTGAGATCCTAAATGCTTTAATCGATATTTACGAATGGTTCTCAGCATACAACGATATGCGTTCCAAATATTTTTCAAACCTCTTGATTAAACTCGAAAAAACCGAAGACAGACTGCATGTTATAAATAGCTCAGAAGTTACACATAATAGTCCATACTCAGATAGATATTTCCTCATGAAAAAAATCAACGAAAAAGAAAGTCAAGTTCATAATGTTGGAGATTTTTATCCCGGGAATGTCCCTGACTTGCTAAATTATTATGAATTTAATTCGGAATATCTTGATAAATATGCAGACACGATGACCCTTCTCTCTAAGAATTTCAATAATTGGCTTCAATTAACAAACAATGAATTTATTTTGGATTTTGTAAAAACCTTTAGAGTGAAACAGACTAATGGTGAGTGGCTATAAAGCCTCACCAATCAAAGGAGACCAAAAACCCCGAGCAGCGTTTGATTGCTCATTTTAAACGTTTCACACAAGGAGAACATATTGGAACTGGGCAAAGTCAAAATATCTAAAATGACTGGCAAGGAGTCCTTTCACATCGAAGGGAAAAGTCTCGATTTTGATTTACTATCCTTTTGGCAATGGTCAAGCTCTGAAATATTGGGAAATGCTCTTAGAGGTGTTTTAGCTGAATATATTGTTGCAAAAGATATTGACTGCCCCTATGAGATTCGAGAAGAATGGGATGCTTATGATCTATTAACACCGGAAGGTTGGAAAATTGAAGTCAAATCTGCAAGTTATATTCAAAGTTGGGAACAGTCCAAACTATCAACTATTTCTTTCGGAATCCAGCCAACAATAATTTGGGAAAATGACACCACAAGAAGTCAAACTCCTAAAAGACAAGCTGATGTATATGTCTTTTGTCTACTGGCACATAAAGACCAAAACTCTATTGACCCCCTGAACTTATCGCAATGGGAATTTTATGTACTTCCTACAAGTACACTCAATGAAAAAGTTGGCCATCAAAAGTCGATAACGTTATCTTCTCTCTTGAAACTCGAACCCAATAAATGTAGCTTTGGTAATATCAAAGACGCAATTAGAAATATACAGAGCTAATCCAAATACACTTTACGATTGGTGGGAAGACTCGAACGGTGTCGCACTAAGAAAAAGATAGGGCTTACCGGTAAGAGTCACCCGGAACTTCTTCTGTTGCAGGTACTTCTTGCAGAAATAGACGTCCTTGTAGAGCAACGACTGTTCCGAGAATGCGTAGTTGGGTGCTTTGGCACCGTAGATGAGCTCCCCGTCCATCCAGCGGCTGTTGGGAAAGCCGAGGATGACGCTGCCGCCAGGAGCAAGGTAGTTTTGTATCAAGGACATAAACAGCGGCTTGAACTCCACGCCGGGGCTTTGCAGGGTTCCTATGCTCATAATGAGGTCGAAACGGCCGAGATTGAGGCTGTCGAGGTCGTTGATATCATGGACGTGGAAGCTCACGTTGGACTCGGGAAATTTCGCCTGCGCTTCGGCGATGGCCGTCGCCGAGTGGTCCACTCCGACGAGTTCCATCTCACCAAAAGAGTCGCCGAGCATCCGGCGGATCAGCTCGAACTCTTCCCCGCTGTTGATGCCGAGGTTAAGCCCTCGCTTCCGCTGCCCCACTTTTACCCGCTCCAGTGAATGGCGGTAGGCCCAGAGAAAAGCCGGTTCCTCGTTCTTGTTGATGGCCGCAAAGGGCGAAGCCGAGCCGTACTTCTCCGTTCTCTCTTCCACCTCTTCCCGGTGGAAGGACGACGCCGTGTCCAGCTTCATAAAACGCAGGAGGACGGTACCGTTTTCGAGCCGTTCGGGGGTCATCATGCGGCAGAGCAGAAGCTCCGCGAGGTCGGTCCACGCCTTGTAGCCCCGGTAGAGGTACACCGCACTGTCAACGGTAATCGTCGCTCCGGCGTAGCTGCCCGCGCCCAGGTCGGGGTCGAGAACGGAAAACTCGACGATCTCCCCGGCACGCAGCTGTGCCACATGCGCTTCGAGCAGAGACAAAATCTCCACCATGGGTTCTACTGTAAACGTCAGCATCTGCTCCCTACTCCGCTTTCGGCACTAATAACCAAAGTCGCAGCGGCGACTTCATCCGCCCCGCTTCGGCCTCCGCGTGTTCGCCGTAGCCCCAAAAGAGGTCGGCGCGCACCTGCCCCTTGATGGCGCTGCCCGTGTCCTGTGCCATGGCCAGGAGCTGCAGCGGCTCGCCCCCAAGGGGTTCGACGGCGTCGACGTAAACGGGGTAGCCCAGAGGGATGCGCGTGCGGTCGACGGCGACGGAGTGCATCGGCGTCAGCTCCGCGCCGAGGGTTCCCGTCGCCCCCTGGGTACGCTGGCCGAAGAAGATGTAGCTGGGGTTCGATTCCAGAATGCGTTTCTTCTCTGCCGGGTGGCTGCGAAGGTAGGCGCGGATCGTCTGCAGAGAGATCTCGGCTTTGGGGATGAGCCCTTCCTCGACCATCAGCTTCCCGATGGAGTGGTAGGGGTGGCCGTTTCTATCGGTATGGCCGACGTAGCGGGTCGTGTTGTCATCGAGCAGGACCCGCCCGGAACCCTGGACATGGAGAAAGAAGCGGTCGATGTCGCTGCTGACATAGCACAAAGGCCGCGCGTCGATGTCCCCGGCGTTGATCTGCGCCCGTGAGGGATAAGGCACCACGCGGTTGTCCTGGAGCCTGCCGCGCAGGTAGCGGTGGGTCAGGTCGGGATAGAGCGAGGCGAGCTCGACGCGCAGCAGGTCCTTCGGCGGCGCGTACAGAGGATAGGGGTAAGCGGCGCTCTGATTCGCCGAGCCGTGCAGGAGCGGTTCATAGTAGCCCGTCATCAGCCCTTCCTCTTTCCCCTTTTCCGTCAGCATAAAGGGACGAAAGTTCGCTTCAAAGAAGGCTTTGGCGTCGGCGCTTTTTTCCGCCTCTTCGCAGAGCGTCTGCAATGCAGGCACCTTGTTCAGGCCGCACTGCTTTTTGAAAACGGCCAGCCCTGCCTCGGCTCTTTGCTCGTTCCACTGCGGCAGCGCGTCGAAGGGGACAAAGACGCCGCTGCTGTCCGCTTCACCGTTCAGATTCAGGTGTGTTTCTTTCTGCGCACAGCCGCCCAAAAAGATCAGAAAAACGAGGGTAAAAAGGGAATGAAAAATGTACAACTTTATATCACTTCACTCAAGATGGTATAATTCCGAAAATTTTTTCGGGGCACTTCATTGTGCCGATCAAAAAAAACAGTATAACAAGGGATTTGTATGGAAGAGATGAGCTATTACGAAATTTTGGAGATCAGCCAGAGCGCTGAAAAGACCGAGATCAAGAAAGCCTATCGCAAAATGGCCAAGAAGTACCATCCCGACGCCAACCCGGACGACCCGGAAGCGGAACACAAATTCAAGCTCTGCAACGAGGCCTACCAGGTCCTCAGCGACGACGAAAAACGGAGCATCTACGACCGCTATGGCAAACAGGGGCTCGAAGGCATGGCCGGCGGTGGTGCGCGCGGCGGCTTCGGCGGGTTTGAGGACCTGGGCGAGATCTTCGAAGAGATGTTCGGCGGCGGGCGCCGCTCGCGCCAGAACCCGGCGGACATGGACAAATACCCCCTCGACCTCGGCGTCGAGATCGTTCTCAGCTTCAAAGAGGCGGTCTTCGGCTGCGACAAAGAGATCAGCTTCAGCTACAAAAAGGCGTGTGCGATGTGCGACGGCACCGGCGCCAAAGATGGCAAGCTCGCCCCCTGCCAGCAGTGCGGCGGCAAGGGCCAGGTCTACGTGCGCCAGGGCTTCATGACCTTCTCCCAGACCTGTCCGGTCTGCCACGGCGCGGGCACGATGCCGGGCGAGCCCTGCTCCGAGTGCCACGGCGCGGGCTTTGAAGAGGTCGAAGAGACCATCACCATCAAGGTCCCCGCGGGCGTCGACAGCGACAACCGCCTGCGCGTCTCCGGCAAGGGCAACGTCGGCAAGCGCGGCAGCCGCGGCGACCTCTATGTCACCTTCCAGGTCGAGCACGACGAGACCTTCCAGCGCCACGGCAACGACGTCTACGTCGAAGTCCCGGTCTTCTTCACTCAGGCGATCCTCGGCGAGACTATTACCATCCCGTCGCTTACAGGCGAGATCGAGCTCAACCTCGACCAGGGAACCCGCGACAAGCAGCAGTACCGCTTCCGCGACGAGGGGATCGAAGACGTCCACGGCCACGGCAAGGGCAGCCTGATCGCCCAGGTCAAGCTCATCTACCCGAAAAAACTCAACGACGACCAGAAAGCCCTGCTCGAACAGCTCCAGGAGAGCTTCGGCATCGAATCGAAACCCCACGAAAGCGTCTTCGAGTCGGCCTTTGAAAAAGTAAAAGGGTGGTTTAAATAAGGGGCGGTAAAATACCTCTATAATCCCTACAGGAGCGCCCTATGAAAGAGTGCAACTCCCTTGCAGAAGTCCGCGACGAGATCGACCAGCTTGACGATCAGATCGTCGAGCTCATCGCCAAACGCAACAAGTACATCAAGCAGGCCGCCCGCTTCAAGAACACCATCGACGAGGTCAAAGCCCCCGACCGCATCGATGCCGTCATCCAGCGCCTGCGGCGCAAAGCCCTCGACCTCGACCTCTCTCCCAACCTCGTCGCCGACCTCTACAAGCTGATGATCGACGAGATGGTCGAGACGGAAATCGCCGAACTGCGCAACGCGAAGGACCTGTAAATGTCCCGTTTTGACGCCGCGGCCGCCGACTGGGACAAGGGAGACCTGCGCCAGCAGATCGCCGCGCATACCGCCGACGCCGTCATCGGCACCATCCCCCTGAACGACACCATGTCCCTGCTCGACTTCGGCGCGGGGACGGGGCTGCTCACCTACCGCGTCGCCCCGCTCGTACACTCCGTCACCGCCGTCGACACCTCCGAGAAGATGCTGGAGGTACTGCAGAGCAAAAGCACGCCCGAGCACGTTATCAAAACCGTCTGCGCCGACATCACGCAGATCCCCCTCGAGGAGAACTTTGACGGCATCATCAGCTCCATGGCGATGCACCACGTCGAGGACACCGAGGGGTTCCTCAAGACCCTCTTTGAGCACCTCAACCCCGGCGGCTTCATCGCCGTCGCCGACCTCGACAAGGAGGACGGCAGCTTCCACTCCCACGGCAATGACGGCGTCTTTCATTTCGGCTTCGATCGGGAAAAGTTGACTGAGATGGCAAAGAAGTGCGGGTTCGTCGATGCGGCCTTCACGACCGCACTGACCATTGAAAAACCGGAGAAGAACTACCCGGTCTTCCTCTTTACTGCTTACAAAGCATAAAACGACATCCGAGCCAAGCCCGGATATCGACGCTAAAACTTATTTCAGCACTGAAAGGTGCTGATCACTCCGCTTCCTCTTTCTTCTCTTCGTGCTTGCACCCCGTATTGAGCTTCAGCGGAATGTACAGCGGACAGACGCCGAAGACTCCCGTCAGCAGCGGTACGAGCCCGATCACGGCAACTATGTAGTTCGAGGCGACAAGCCCGTAGGCGATCAGGGCGATGCCCAGAATGATCCGGATGACCTTATCGACGGTTCCCATATTGACACACATCATATTCTCCTTGGTATAGAAAACTTGGATGCGTTCAGTATATACAAATCGGGCAAACGCCGTCAGTAACCTAGGTCACCAAAGGCGTCAATGCACGAGCTGTTTCTGCACAAAGCGCTGGTAGAACCCCTCGCGCCGCAGCAGCTCCTCCGGTGTGCCCGCCTCGACGATGCGCCCGTCGTCGAGGAAATAGACGTAGTCCGCGTGCTCGACGGTGCTGAGGCGGTGGGCGATGATGAGGGTCGTCTTGCCCTTGAGGTAGTCGCGCAGGGAGGTGAAGAGGTGGCTCTCCGTCTGCACGTCCAGCGCCGAGGTCGATTCGTCGAGGATGACGACGCTCGGTGCGTGCAGCAGCATCCGGGCGATGGAGAGGCGCTGACGCTCCCCGCCGGAGAGCCTTATGCCGTCTTTGCCGATCATCGTCTCCAGCCCTTCCGTGAGCTTGGAGACGACGTCGTCGAGCTGCGCGACGTGCAGCACGTCGTAAAGCTTGTCGTCGGGGAGGTCCCGCCCGAGGGTCAGGTTCTGCCGCAGGGTGTCGTTGAACATCTTCGGCGTCTGCAGCACCAGGGCGACATGGTCGCGGATGACGTCGAGGCCGATCTGCTCAACGGGAACGTCGTCGATGCAGATGCTCCCCTCCTGCGGGGCGTAGAGCCCCAGCACCAGCTGCGCCAGCGTCGTTTTGCCGCTGCCGCTGTGCCCCAGCAGCGCCACGGTCTTGCCCGCGTGGATCTGCATCGAGATGTCGTGTAGCACCCTTTTCTTGCCGTAGCCGAAACTGAGGTGTTCCACGGAGATGGCGTTCGTCGCCCTCCCCTCGAAGGGGTTCTGCTCGTGGGGGTATTTGGGCTCCTTCTCGAGCCGCAGCAGCGCATTGAGGCGCTCGAGCGCCGCCGTGGCGTTCTGGTAGGAGAAGATGATCTGCAGCATATCCTGCAGCGGCGTCACCATGAACCAGAGGTAGCCCAGCACGGCGAACATCTCGCCGATGGAGAGCGACGAGAAGAGCACCATCAGCATGGAGCTCGCCCGGAAGAACTCAAACCCGCTCAGAAAGAGCAGCGAAGAGAGCTGCCCCGCCGCCTCGCTCTTCCAGCCGTACTGCGTCGAGGCGTCGCGGATGGAGCGGGCATCGTCGATCATGCTGTCGATGTAGCGCTGCTCCTGGTTGTAGGTACGGATCTGTACGAAGAGGTCCAGGGTCTCGGAGAGGCGGTTCTGGAACCGTTCGATCCGCTGGTTCTCCGTCCGTTTGAGCCGCCGCACCTTCTTGCCCAGCCAGGTCGTCAGCGCGACGACGGCGGGATTGAGCAGCAAAATGATCAGGGCCAGCTGCCAGTTGATGAAGAGCAGTACCAGCGCCACGCCGATCAGGGAGAGGGCCGAGACGAAAAAGCGGCCGATGCTCACCCCGATGAAGGCGTCGACGGTGTCGATGTCCGTCACCAGCCGCGCGCTCACGCCCCCGCCGCCCAGGGCTTCGTACTCGGAGACGGAGACATGGCGAAGGTGCTCCAGGATGCGCCGGCGGATCGTAAAGACGAGGTGCTTGGAGATGATCGTAAAGAGGCGGGACTGGAAGACGTTGGCGACGACAAAGAGCATGCGCAGGAACAGCGTCGTCAGCAGCACGACGACGATGTAGCCCCAGGGATGTTCGGGCGCGAACAGCAGGTCGATCAGCCCCGTCAGCTGTGCGGGCTTTTCGAGCAGCACCTGGTCGACGAGCAGCGGGAAGAGCAGCGGGACCGGGAGGGAGATCGCGACGGCCAGCACCGCGACGAGCTGCCCCAGGGTGATCCGCTTGCGAAAGGGTTTCGTATCGCGCAGCAGCGTGCGCCAGGTCATTTCTTGCATGGAGGGATTATAGACTATAGAGGGTGTATGGAACGTAAAGCGGGGAGGCAGTGCCCCCGCGTTTACCCGCGTGAAAGGTTGAAGCGGTTACTTCGTATCGACGTGCAGGACCGGCTTGAGCATCCACTTGTTGCTGCCGGTGGAGTGGATTGACTTGTTCGCGTCGAAGTCGACCGTCATCGTCATGTTTCCATCCGCCGCCATCACGAAGTTGTGGCTCTCTTTGATGACCATGCTAGGGACCGTCAGTTCGCTGGCGTTGCCGTCGATGACAACGTAGTTGCCGAACGGATGGACCGTAGAGTCGTTGCTCTCTGCGGAGAGGACCAGACGCATCTGCGTATACTTGGCCGCCGGGATGTTCGTAACGCCGATCATCGAGACGTTGCCGTCGCGCAGTTTCAGCAGGTCGTAGGTACCGTTGACGTCCGCCACGGTGAGCCAGGTTGCGTTTGACTCGTTGGATTCGTCGGCGCGGTGTACCATGACCTTGTCAATGGTCACATAGACGGCTTGAAAATCAGCCGGTGCGTCCATTAGGGCGACATTCAGCGTCCCGCTGTTGGATGAACTGCCGCCGCAACCGGCGATCCCGGCCATCAGCACAGCGGCCGCAGCGATACTTGCGTAAAAGCTTTTCATTCAGAGCTCCTTGTTATTTACTGTATATCAAAGATTATAACAAAGAAAAGTTACCGGGATCAAAGCCCTATATTCAGGGCTTTTCAGGAGATTGTGAAGAGTTTTTCGACCGTTCCATGAAGGGTTTCGCCATCAAAGAGCGACTGACGGTTTTCCAGCATGCGGACAGGGCGCGGGTCGAAGAGCACCAGGTCCGTGCTGCCGACGCCGATCGTGCCGGCGTCGCGCCCGATGCTGCGGGCCGGTTCGCGCACGCAGAGCGCGATCAGCCGCTCCCAGCCGATCCAGCCCGAAGCGACGAGTTTCGTGTAGAGCAGCGGCAGCGCATCGGAGATGCTTTCGCAGCCGTAGGCCGCGTCGGCGAAGGCGACCTCTTTATTCACCGGGGAGTTGGGCTGGTGCAGCAGGGTCAGCATGTCGACCGCCCCGGCCTCGAAGGCTTCGCGCAGTTTTGCCACGTCCGCTTCGGACTGCAGCGGCGGGTCGAGTTTGGCAACGGTGTTGAACCCTTCGCACGCCGCATCGCTTTTGAGCAAGTGGTGCAGGCTCACTTCGCAGCGCACGTCCACCCCCTCGCGCTTGGCGGCGGAGATCATCTCGAGGGAGCGCGGGGAGGCGATGCTTTTGAAGACGATGGCGATCCCGAACTCGCGGGCGATCTCGATCATCCGCGCCACGTGGACCGGTTCGCCGAGTGCGGGGATGCCGACCAGGCCGAGGCGCTGCGCCACCGCCCCTTCGTTCATCACCCCGTTGGCGGAGAGGTTACGGTCGTAGGCGCGGCAAAAAAGCGTCCCGCCGAACATCTTGACGTACTCGGCAACCCGCACGGCCAGGTGGTTGGAGATGGACGTCGTCATATAAGGCGCGATCGCCCCGCGCTTGAGCAGAATGGCGATGTTACTGAAACGCTCGTCGTCTATGGTCGCGGCGATGGTCGTTTCGATCCGCGCCCCTTCGCATCCGTCACGCTGGTTCTGGACAAACTCCAGGGAGATCGCATCGTCGACCGAAGGCGTGGAGTCCGGGGAGAGCACGACCGTCCCTACACCCCCTTTGCGCGCCGCCTTGGCCAGGTCGACCAGGTGGCGGCCCGTCAGGCGTCCGTCCTTGAGACGGACGTTCGTGTCCACGAGCGCCGGCAGCAGAACCTTGCCGGTGGCATCGACCCGCTCGTTGCCGGCGATCTGTTCGGCGATCTCGGTGATGCGCCCCTCCTCGATGCGAACGGAAGCGACGCGTTCGCCGTCGCAGTCGCAAATCGTCACGTTTTCAAAAATCATGCCCGTGTCCTCACTCCCGGGCCCCGCAAGCGTGCAGGAAGGCCCGGATGCTATAATGTCGACATTGTATTGCAAAACCAATAAGCCAGGGGTTAGAGTGCGTTTTTTTCTTTTGATTCTTTTCGCAGCCGTTGCATTCGCGGCGCAAGAGAGCGATGAGACCTACGAACGGGGGAAGACCCTCTACTTTCAAAACGGCTGCAACAACTGCCACGGCTCCCGCGCGGAGGGAACCGGCAACTACCCTTCTCTCGCCAACCGGGCCAAAGGGTTTCTGGCCTATAAACTACAGACCTTCCGCAAAGGGGTCGCCGATACCCCGATGCAGGAGATGATGATCGGCTTTGCGTCGCCACTCAGCGACGCGGACATTGATGCCATCACCACCTTCCTGCACGACTTCCACGACGCCCAGACGGATCGCTACGACCCGGCCTTCCAGCAGTGGGGAGACGGCGGATCATGAAGCTGCTCGTTTCCGCCCTGGAGCACTCCGCCAACGTCCACCTGAAGGCCCTCAAAGCCGAACTCGGCGACGACATCGAGCTGATCGGCATCTTCGACAGCGCCCTGGGCGAGCCCATCGTCGACCTGCGCTCCCTGGCGATCATGGGCTTCGTCGACGCGCTTAAAAAGCTGCGCTATTTCTTCAAGCTCGCCGACGAGATGGTCGCGCTCGCCGCCGAGGCCGACAAGGTGCTGCTGATGGACTCCTCGGGCTTCAACCTCCCCCTGGCCAAAAAGATCAAGAAGCGCTACCCCGACAAAGAGATCATCTACTACATCCTCCCCCAGGCCTGGGCGTGGAAACAGAAACGGATCCCCGTGCTTGAGCGCACTATTGACCGCCTCGCCTCCATCCTCCCTTTTGAGAAGGAGTACTACAGCCCGGAGGCCCCCATCGAGTACGTCGGCCACCCCCTGCTTGACGAGATTGCGCACTTCAAAACCGAGGCCGCCCCGGTGCTCAAACGCGTCGCCTTTATGCCCGGAAGCCGCAAAAGCGAAATCAGGCGTCTGATGCCGGTGTTCAGGGAACTGCGCTCCCGCCTCGATGCCGAAGCGGTGATCGTTGTGCCGAAGCATTTTGCGAAAGAAGAGCTGAATGATCTTTACGGTAACCTATCACCGTTTATTGTGGCACACGATGCGCATGCGGCCCTCTACGAGAGCGATTTCGCCTTTATCTGCAGCGGCACCGCGACCCTCGAGGCTTCCCTGATCGGCACCCCGTTCGTCCTCGCCTACGTGGCGAAACCGCTGGACTACCTGATCGCAAAGACGCTCGTCAAACTCGACTACATCGGCCTGGCGAACATCATGTTCTCCCGCTTCAAAGGGCGGCCGCTGCACCCGGAGCTGATCCAGAACGACGTGACGGCGGAGGCGCTTTTGGGCGCGATGCAGACCCTCGACCGTCCGGCGTTTGTCGAAGACGCCAAGGCGCTCCGGGGGTATCTTGAACACGGCAGCAGCGCGCGTGTGGCACATCTTATCGAAGGTGAACAGGAATGAAAATCAATTTTATCGATCTGCAGGCGCAGTATCAGGCATACAAAGAGGAGATCGACCGCGAAGTCGGCGAGGTCATGGCATCGGCCCAGTTCATCGGCGGACCGAAACTGCAAAAGCTTGAGAGCGACCTGGCCGCCTATACCGGCGCCGCGCACGCCATCGGCTGCAGCAGCGGCACCGACGCCCTGCTGCTGGCCCTCATGGCCCTCGACATCAAAGCCGGCGACGAGGTCATCACCACCCCGTTCACCTTCATCGCCACGGCGGAAGTGATCGCCTTCCTCGGCGCCAAATCGGTCTTCGTCGACATCGACGAGGCGACCTACAACATCGACGCCGCACTCATTGAAGACGCCATCACCGAACGCACCAAAGCGATCATCCCCGTCTCCCTCTACGGCCAGTGCGCCGATATGGACGCCGTCAACGCCATCGCCGCCAAACACGGCCTCCCCGTTATCGAGGACGCCTGCCAGAGCTTCGGGGCCGAGTACAAAGGCAAAAAGTCCTGCAACCTCTCCACGATCGGCTGTACCTCCTTCTTCCCGTCCAAACCGCTGGGCGCCTACGGGGACGGCGGTGCCGTCTTTACCAGTGACGACGCTCTGGCGGAAAAAATCCGCATGCTGCTCAACCACGGCCAGAACGAGCGCTACAAGCACAAGTACATCGGCATCAACGGCCGTCTCGACGCCATCCAGGCGGCGGTCCTCAATGTCAAGCTCGCCCACTTCGACGATGAAGTCGAGGCGCGGATGCGCATCGGTGCGGCCTACAGCGAAAAGCTCGCCAACGCGAACGTCGTTACCCCTGCCGTCATGGCAGAACGTACCAGCGTCTACGCCCAGTACTCCGTCCGCGTCAAGCACCGCGAAGCTGTCGCCGCGGCCCTGAACGCCAAAGGAATCCCGACGGCGGTCCACTACCCCATGCCGCTGCACCTGCAGGAAGCCTTCGCACCACTGGGCTACAAACCCGGCGACTTCCCCGTCTCCGAGCGCGTCAGCGAAGAGATCATGTCCCTGCCGATGAGCCCCTACCTTACCGCGGAGCAGCAGGACTTCATCGTCACCGCCCTGGAGGAGAACGCATGATAAAGATCGCCCTGATCGGCCTGGGTTCCATGGGCCGTAACCACTACCGCATCCTCCACGCCCTGGGCGAAAAAGTCGAGATCGTCGCGCTCTGCGACGTCGTGAAAAACGGCGAGTTTGCCGAGCCCTTCTTTACCGACGTCGACGAGATGCTCGACACCGCCAAGCCCGATGCCGCCATCATCGTCGTGCCAACCTTCCTGCACAAAGAGGTCGCGCTCAAGTGTATCGAGCGCGGGGTGCACGTCTTTATTGAAAAGCCGGCGGCCTCGACGATCGAAGACGCGAAACTGATCGCCAAGGCTGTCCAGGAGGCGGGGCTGAAAAGCTGTGTCGGCCACGTCGAACGCTTCAACCCCGTCGTCCAGGCGCTCAAAGAGGAGCTCGAGGGCAAGGAGATCTACACGATGTCCATTACCCGCGTCGGCCCCTTCCCGCCGCGCATCGCCGACGTCGGCGTCCTGACCGACCTCTCGGTACACGACATCGACCTGATGCGTTTCATCACCCACCGCAACATCCTGGAGAAGAACATCTTCAAATCCCGCAAGATCCACAACCACCACGAGGACAACGCGGTACTGAGCTTCGAGCTCGAAGACGCCATCGTCGGCGAGATCCTCACCAACTGGCTCACGCCCTTTAAAAAGCGCACCATCGAGGTCGCCTGCAAGGACGCCTACTTCGAGGCGGACCTGATCACGCAGAACCTCACGGAGTACTCGAACTTCCACGTCAACAACTCCTACGTCGTGCGCGGCTGCCACATCAAAAAGGACGAGCCGCTGCTCAAAGAGGTCGAAGCCTTCGTGACCTACCTCGAAACGGGCGAGCGCGGCTCGCTGGCAACGATCGAAGACAGTATCATCACACTGCAGGTGGCAACCGAAGCATGATCCATCCTACCGCCGTCATCGCGCCGGGTGCCGTTATCGCCCCGGACGCCCACATCGGGCCCTTCTGCAGCATCGGCGCCGACTGCGTGATCGGTGCGGGCGTGCGCCTCGAGGCCCACGTCGTCCTTGAAGGCCCCGTCACCCTCGAAGCGGGCGTGCGCCTCTTCTCCTTTGTCAAGATCGGCAACGGCCTCGCCCCCGTGACCCTGGGGCGTGGTACTTTTGTGCGCGAGTTCTGCCAGATTGCAACGCAGAACGACACCGCCGACGCCGTCGCCATCGGCGAAGAGAACTTCATCATGGCCTACGTCCAGCTCTTCCCCGGCGTCACCCTCGGCGCCAACTGCATCCTGACCAACGCCGTGACGATGCAGGCAAGGAGCCGCTGCGAGGAGCGCGTCATCATCGGCGGTCTCAGCACCGTGGCGGCCGAGTGTACCATCGGCACGGGCGTGATGGTCGGGGGCGCGTCGAACCTGCAATAC
Organism: Sulfurimonas sp. HSL-3221; assembly: GCF_021044585.1. GTDB lineage: Bacteria > Campylobacterota > Campylobacteria > Campylobacterales > Sulfurimonadaceae > Thiomicrolovo > Thiomicrolovo sulfuroxydans. Next base: position 1,408,664 of record NZ_CP087998.1, read on the forward strand.
GACGTCCCGCCCTTCTGCCTCGTCGAGGGGAACCCCGCCACCGTCCGGGGACTCAACCTGATCGGGATGCGGCGCCGTTTCGAGGACCGCGAGGACATCGAAAGCGTACGCCGCTGCTTCCGCCAACTGCACAAACAGTTCGACCCACACACCGCCGCCGAAATGAGCGAGGCCCTCGAGAACCCTCAGGCCAAACGTTTTACCGGTTTCATCGCCGCACACCGCTGCGCCTGAGGAGAAAAAAATGCTGCAATTCAACACCTATGACAACGACACCCTCGCGGCCATCCGCGAGCAGCTTAACGCCTGCGCCGAAGCCCTCGGCGGTACCGGCCGCCTGCTCGGCCTGGTGGAGACAATCCTTGGCATGAAGCCCTCGCCCCTGCAGAACAAAACGGCATCGTTTCACTTCGAGCAGGGCAAGGTGAGCTGGAACAAAGTCCTGTTCTCCGACAAGGTCGAGACGATCGCGCAGATGATCAAGAAGCACGACACGATGGAGAACCTGCTGGAAAAGGGCTCGAAAAAAGAGCAGAACGCCGTGCGGACCCTCTTCCCCGTCACCTTTACCATCACGCCCAAAGAGGGCGAACCCTTCACCTTCAAGGCCGTCGACGCCCCCGACGCGAACACGGCGCGCATCGACCCGCTCTTCGAACTGCTCTTTTTCGCTTCGACGGGGCTGATCAAAAAAGCGCTCAGGGAGGCATAAGTCATGGAACGAATCTATTCGAAAACGGCGGAGTCGGAGGCGGCGATCGCCCTGATGGAGAACCTGCAGCTCTACTTCGTCAACCGCCTGGGCGGGCTGAGCCAGATCTTCGGCGGGAACGTCCCCTTCGAAGCCGTGGAGTGGTTCCGCGACGAGGGACGCCACGGCGGCGGGATGCGCTACGAAGGGCGCGACGAGCGCCTCTTCAACCGCGCCTCCGTCAACGTGTCGCAGGTGCACTACGAGGATATGCCCGAAAAGAAACTCGACGCCGCCAGCGCCATCTCGACCATCATCCACCCGCGTAACCCCCATGTCCCCTCGATCCATATGCATATCAGCTATACCCGTATGAAGGACGGCGAAGGCTACTGGCGCATCATGGCGGACCTGAACCCCTCCATCTTCTACGAAGAGGATCAGCACCGCTTTATCGAACACCTCAACTTCATCACCCCCGACCTCTTTGAGCGGGGCGCGGAACAGGGTGACCGCTACTTCAACATTCCCGTCCTCGGACGCCACCGCGGCGTCGCGCACTTCTACCTGGAGCACCATAACAGCGGCGACTTCGGGACGGACTACGGTTTTGCGAAATATTTTGCCGAGCAGGTGATCGACGTCTATGTCTCCATCATCGCCGACGCCCTGGCCAAGCGTACGGAGGTGAGCGAAGAGGATGTCGCCGAACAGCTCGCCTACCACACACTCTACCTCTTCCAGGTCCTCACCCTCGACCGCGGCACGACCTCGGGGCTGCTGATCCACGACCAGAACGACGTCGGCATCATGGGCTCCATCCCCGAGTTCGTCGACAAAGCGCTGCTGCAGAGCTGGCTGCCGAAGATGGCTTCCCCGCAGGATGCGCTCCTGCAGGCCATTATCGACGCCCTTCCCGAAGCGGACGAGATCGTCCTGGTCGACGAGCCGGTCAAGGCGCGCCTGGCCGAAGCGGTACGCGCCCATTACAAAGCCCATCCCGAAGCCCTCACCATGCAGGCCGACAGCGCCGTCGTTCCGCCGACCGTGGAGAACCACCGCTGATTTCAGGCTATAATGGTCTGAAGACAACCACGAGGAGTTGACAGTGGGCCCTCCGAACCTTCCGCCGGACAGTGCCGGCCATCTCAATACCGCCGCCCTGCCCGGCTTTATGGTCTGGGCCGGGGTCATCATCTGCCTCGTCGCCTTCGCCTGGTACCTCGAAAGACAGCGCAACGACGACGAATAATCCCCAGGTCGAACCCGGCGCACGGTTTTCACCTCCGCAGACGATTTTCAGCCCCTTCTTTTACAAACCGGAAGCCCTTAAGAAACTGTGTACTAAAATGCACCTCAAGGACACAGCGTGAATATAATCATTGCGGGTGCGGGACGGGTCGGCTACCGCCTGGCGGGTACCCTTTCGCACCGCCACAACGTCACCATCATCGACCAGAGACCCTCCGCGCTGCAGCAGCTGCAGGAGAGCATCGATGTCTTCACCATCGCTGGGAACATCGAAGACCCCGACACCTACGCCCCCCTGAAAAACCGCCGTTTCGACATCTTCATCGCCGTCACCGACAGCGACGAGGCGAACATCCTCTCCACCCTCATCGCCGGGGACGTGATCGTCGCCGACCGGAAGATCATCCGACTCAAGAACCCCTTCTTCGCCGACAGTACCATCGCCGGGAAGCTCGGGATCAGCACAGCCGTCTTCCCCTTCTCCTCCGCGGCAAAGTCCATCAGCGCGCTGCTGGATTTCCCCCAGGCGAACAACGTCAAATCCTTCATCTATACCTCCTTTCTTATGATCTCCGTATACGTGGACGACGCCCCCGAAGCGGGCATTCCGGTGTCGCATTTTATCCATGAAAGCTCCGTCGTCGTGGGGCTTGAGCGCGATAAACGCTTTATCCTCCCCGACAAAGAGACCATGCTGCAGCGGGGGGACCTCGTCTACTTCTTCGGCGCCCCCGACACCCTTCGCGCCTACTGCGCAAGGCTCAACCCCTCCCTCCCCGACCGGATCAGCCGCGTCGCCATTTTCGACGCCGACCTGCTGGGGCTGGAGATCGCCAAGGCGCTCATCCCCAAGGGGGTGCAGCTCAAGATCATCGACAACCAGATCGAGAAGTGCGAGCACGCCTCCGAGCTGCTGCAGGAGAAGGCGATGGTCATCAATAGCCACTACATTGAGCACACCCTCTTCGACAACGAACACGTCGGGCGCGCGGACATGGCGATCTTCACGAGCAAGGAGGATGAGGAGAACATCATCCGTTCCCTCGAAGCGAAAGAGCGCGGCATCACGCGGACGGTGGCGATCAACAACGACCTCGAACGCTACCAGCTGATGCACTCCCTGGGCATCACCGCCATCCGAGGCCCGAAATCGAGCGCCTACTACACGATCCTGGAGAAGATCAGCTCCAGCTCCATCATTTCCGAACGCCACTACTGCGGCGGCAAGGGGCTGATCTACTCGCGCAAGATCTTCCCCGATTCGCCGCTGCTGGAGAAGATGGTCAAACCGCCGAACCCGAAACGATGCCGCTGTTTTCTCTTCCGCGACGGCATCCTGCTGCCCTGGGTGGCGAAACTGCAGCTGCACCGCGAAGACGTCCTGTTCGTTTTCGTCCATGCCGATAATGAAGAGGAGATCAAACAGTGGATCTACACACTCTGATCAACAGCGCCAAGTTTATCAGTGCCATCGGCATTGGCCTGGCGCTCTTCTTTCTCATTCCCATCGGCACGGGCATCGTGTACGGCGAAAACATGGCGCCCTTCATCCGCTTCGACCTGCTCTTTTTTCTCTTCAACCTTGTCCTGTTCGCCGCCCTCTACCGCCGGCGGATGCGGATGACGGTCAAAAGCGCCATCTTTTCGGTTAACCTCGTCTGGATACTGCTCGGCATCGCCGGGGCCGTCCCCCTCTACATCTACACCGAGGCTACCTTCACCGAATCTTTTTTCGAAGCGATCAGCGGCTTTACGACAACCGGGGCGACGATTTACACGGAAATAGAGCACCTGCCCAAAAGCATCCTGATGCTCCGCAGCCTGATGCACTGGCTCGGCGGGATGGGGATCATCGTCCTGGGCGTGGGCCTGCTTTCGCTCATCAACCCGACCGGTTCCATGACGATGTTCCGGGCCGAATCCACCGGTGTGCAGCTGGAGAAGGCGACGCCGAAAATCAGGGATACGGCGCTGCGGCTCTGGGGGCTCTACCTCTTCTTTACCGCGGCGAACACCGTGCTGCTCCTCGCCGGCGGGATGAACCTTTTCGATGCCGTCAACCACGCCTTTTCGACGATCTCGACGGGGGGCTTTTCCACGCGCGACCTCTCAATGGGCTATTGGGACGACGCGCCCGTCATCCTCTGGACGACGACCTTTTTCATGATGCTTTCGGGAATCAACTTCCTCGCCCACCTCAAAGCGGCCCGGGGCGACTTCAGCGGTTTCCGCGCCGAAGAGGTGCGGTGGTATCTCGGACTCTTCATCCTGCTCGCCTCCGTCCTCACCCTGGTGCACCTGGCCAACAGCGGCGACAGCATCGTCTACAGTACGACCCACGCCTTTTTCACCGTCGCCTCCCTGCTGACCACCACGGGCTTCGCGACGATCAACTACGAGCTCTGGGGCGCCGTCCCCGTCGCGCTCCTGCTCATCGCCATGCTGCTCGGCGGCAACGCCGGTTCGACGGCGGGGGGGATGAAGATCATCCGTTACGTCATCCTCTTCAAGAACCTGAAGTCCCAACTCAAACAGATCCTCCACCCCAATGCCGTCGTGGGGGTCTTCGTCGACCGCAAACCCGTCAGCAGCAAAGTCATCGGCAGCGTCAGCGGTTTCCTCTTCCTCTTTATCACCACCAACGTCCTGCTCACCTTCTACCTCTTTGCCCGCGGCTACGATGCGGTCACCTGCATCAGTACCTCGATCGCCTGCGTCGGCAATATCGGGCCGGGCTTCGCCATGACGGGCCCCTCGGAGAACTTCCACTTCTTCAGCGGGATCGACAAAATGATCCTCTCGGCGGCCATGATCATCGGCAGGCTGGAGTTCTTCACCGTCGTGCTGCTCTTTACCCGGGATTTCTGGAAACGCTATTAGCGCTCCGGGGAGGTTTCGTTCCAGAGAGGGTTGTCCCGGTCGTCGGGATGAAGTTTCGCCTTCTCTTCCGGGTAGATATGCCAAAATGAGGCATCTATCGCCCCCTCTTCATAGGCTGCTTTTTTGTCATGGTAGAAGGGACACCACCAATTCTCCACAACTTTCACGAGATAGGCCAGGTAGCTAAAGAGCGCCACGCTCAAAGGGCAGTAGAGTTTGCAGTTGAAGAGCCAGAAGAAGCGGAAACGGCTGAGGTGCCATCGCGGCGTCTCCGTCGTGAAAGTGATCTGGTCACGCCGCGTATAGCGGTGGCTCTCCCAGTCGGGGACGAACTCCCGGTAGGTCTTCAGGTTCTCCGCCCCCATGATCCTGAGGTGCCAGCGCACCAGTATGACCGCCAGGACGGCGAAGGGGATCGCCGCCAGGATCGGCAGGTAGATCAGCACCGCGCCCGGCACCGTTTTCCACATAGACTTCGTTTTATGATGCGCCCCGATTCTGACCCGTTCCATGCAACTCCTTTATGGAGACCCAGTATAAACAAAGCGGCTTGAGGGAGTGATTAAGCTGCCGCTGCCGCGTTTTCTGTGAAAACACCAGACATCGTATCATCAGCCGTTTGGGACTATAATCGGTTTCATTGTTTCTGCATACCCGGGAGAACAGAGACATACGACAAGGAGACACATTGGCGCAAAAAGACAAAGAGAAATGGGATAAGAAATACACCGAGATGGAGGGGCTGCTCGAACGCAGGCCACCGAGTGAACTGGTCAGTACACATGCCGCCGAAGCCCCTGGAGCGAGGGCCCTCGACCTCGCCTGCGGCGGCGGGCGCCACAGCCTCTATCTGGCCGACGAAGGGTTTAGCGTCGATGCCGTCGACATCTCGACCGTCGCCCTTGCGGCCCTGCGGGAGAAGGCGGACCTTGACAAGATCAACCTGATCGAAGCGGACCTCGACACCTTCGTCCCCGACGCGGAAACCTACGACATGATTGTCAAAACGAACTTCCTCGACCGCGGCCTGATCGCACGGGCAAAAGCGGCGCTGAAACCCGGCGGTATCATGGTCCTGGAGACCTACATGGCCGATGCGGGCAACGAGAAGCCCGACTCCAACCCGGATTTCCTGCTCCAGAAAGAGGAACTCAAATCGCTCTTCGGCGAGGGCTTCAGCGTCCTGGAGTACAAAGAGTTCTGGAACGAACCGCACGAAAAATACCGCATGCGCAAACAGGCGATTGCCGTACGCAAAGATTGATCGCAGTATAATGGCGCAAGATTTTTGAACAGGAGAGGTTCTTTGAGAACACCCAGAGGCTTCGGCAAGCGTTATTTCACCCTCGCTTCCATCCAGGCGCACAGCGTCGCGCCCGCGCAAAACGCCCTGCGTGTATGCCTCGAAACCTACGCCACCGTCCTGCAGCACGACCGTGAAAGCGACGAGGCGCCACCGGAAGAACCCCTGGAGGCCCTCACCTGTTTTGCCAGCGACAAGCCCTGCCACTGCGACTGTTACTTTAGACGCCGAACCTTCCTGACCCTGCGCACCTGCCGCAAACCATCCGCCTGTACCTGCAACTGCCGATTTTACAGCTTCCGACGTACCGGGGTCCATCCGCCGTACCTCTGATTTTTTCCATCCGACCTTAACAACAATCGAAAAAAGAAAAATATCAAAGGACAGACCCATGTCAAAAAACTACGTCATCGGCTACCCCCGCATCGGGGAGAACCGCGAACTCAAGTTCGCACTGGAGAGCTACTGGAGCGGCAAAAGCGACCTTGCCGCCCTTGAAGCGTGCGCATCGACACTGCGCCGCCGCCACTGGCAGGAACAGCAAGACGCCGGCATCGGCACGATCAGCTGCAACGACTTCAGCTTCTACGACGCGATGCTCGACACCTGTGTCCTGCTCGGCGCCGTCCCGGCCCGCTTCCGCAATATCGAAGACGACACCATCCGCTACTTCACCATGGCCCGCGGCGACAGCCAGCGCACCGCGATGCAGATGACCAAATGGTTCAACACCAACTACCACTACATCGTCCCTGAGTTCGCGGCCACAGACGCCTTTGCACCGAACGCATCGAAAATCGTCGCCGAATACCAAGAGGCGAAGGCGGCGGGCATCACCCCGAAAATAAACCTCATAGGCCCCCTCACCTTCCTCGGCCTCGGCAAAAGCGTTGAGAAAAACTTTGACCGCTACGCCCACTTCGATGCCGTTGTCGCCTGCTACGAAGCAGTGCTTACGGCCATCAGCACCCTCGACGACCTCGTCACCGTCCAGATCGACGAGCCGCTCCTCGTCACCGGGCCGGATGCCAAGACCCTGAGCCTGCTCAAACGGGCCTACGACCGGCTCGGCAGCACCGCGTCACAGGTGGAGATCATCGTCGCGACCTATTTCGAACACGCCTGCGAAGCCGTCGAAGTGCTCGCCCATACACCCATCAGCGGGATCGCCCTCGATTTCGTCCACGGCCCGCGCAACATGGAAGCGCTCGGCACCGTCGCCCAAAGCGGCAAAACGCTCATCGCCGGGGTGATCGACGGTCGCAACGTCTGGCGCAGCGACCTCGATGCCGTCGGCGACACCCTCGAGACGATCGCGCAGACGGTGCCAAAATCCCTCATCGTTCCCGCCACCTCCTGTTCGTTGCTGCATGTCCCCTATTCGCTCGAAGCGGAAACGGCACTGGATGCGGAGGTCATACAGTGGCTCGCCTTCGCGAAGGAGAAACTGGCCGAACTGAACGTCGTCGCCAAACGCTTTACCGGGGCGGCGCTGGACGATGCGGAACTGAGCCTGATGCAACTCAGCCGGGAAGCGGTGCACACACGGCAATGTTCCCCGCGCATCCACGACGCCGCCGTACAGCAGCGCGTTGCATCGCAGACGGGGACGGAACGTACCGAGCCCTATGAAACACGGATCAAGGCCCAGCGCGAAGCGCTGCGCTACCCTCTGCTGCCGACGACGACGATAGGTTCCTTCCCCCAGACGCCGGAACTCCGTACGCTACGCCGGGACTTCAAACGTGGCGACATCGATGTACAGACGTACGACGCGGGCATCAAAGCCTACATCGACGACTGCATCGCCTTCCAGGAGTCGATCGGCCTTGATGTACTCGTGCACGGCGAGCCCGAACGCAACGATATGGTCGAGTACTTCGGCGAACAGCTCGCCGGCTTCGTTTTCAGCGCCAGGGGATGGGTCCAGAGTTACGGCAGCCGCTGCGTCAAGCCGCCGCTCATCTACGGCGACGTCAGCCGTCCCCTGCCGATGACCGTGGGCTGGACGACCTACGCGCAGAGCAAAACTTCCAAGATCGTCAAAGGGATGCTCACCGGTCCCGTCACGATCCTCAACTGGTCCTTCGTCCGCGATGACCTGCCCCGTGCCGACGTGGCCGCGCAGATCGCCCTGGCCATCGGCGACGAGGTCGACGACCTCCAAAATGCCGGCATACGCATTGTCCAGGTGGACGAAGCGGCCTTCAAGGAGGGGTACCCGCTGCGCCGCGAGAACATCTCCGCCTACGAGACCTGGGCCGTCGACGCCTTCCGCCGCAGCGTCGCCTGTGCGCGCAGCGAAACGCAGATCCATACGCATATGTGCTACAGCCAGTTCAACGACATCATCCATACCATCGAGGCGATGGACGCGGACGTCATCTCCATCGAGACCGCCCGCAGCGGCAACGCCCTGCTGCGCATCTTCAAGGAGGTCGGCTACAAGCAGGAGGTGGGTCCCGGCGTCTACGACATCCACTCTCCCCGCGTCCCGCCGGTGGCGGAGATGGTCGTGCAGATCAACGCCCTGCTGGAGGTACTGCCCCAAGAGCAGCTCTGGATCAACCCCGACTGCGGCCTGAAAACCCGCAAATGGGAGGAGGTTAAACCGAGTTTGGCCAACATGGTCGAAGCCGTCAGCGAGGTGCGCGCCGCATTTGACGCTATAATCGCATCCAAAAAAGGCGATGCAGCATGGACGAATCCCTCGAGATCCTCTACCGCGACGAGTGGCTTGTAGCCGTAAACAAGCCCAGCGGGCTGCTCGTGCACCGCTCCTGGATCGATAAGGACGAGACGCGCTTCGCGCTGCAGCTCGTCCGGGACCAGATCGGGCAGTACGTCTATCCCGTCCACCGCCTCGACAAGCCTACTTCCGGCGTGCTGCTCTTCGCCCTCGATCCCGATACGGCCCGCAAAGTCGGCGAGATCTTCGAAGCCGGGAGCGTCCGCAAGGAGTACCTCGCCGTCGTGCGCGGCTACATTGACGAAGGGGGCCGCATCGACTACCCGCTCAAAGAGCTGCTCGACAAGATGACCGACGCGAAGGCGCGCACGGACAAAGAGGCCCAGGAAGCCGTCACGCTCTTTGAACGCCTCGCGACCGTCGAGCTTCCCATCCCCGTCGGGCGCTACCAGACCGCCCGCTACTCCCTGGTACGGCTGCGGCCCGAAACGGGGCGTAAACACCAGCTGCGGCGCCATATGAAACACCTGCTGCACCCCATCGTCGGCGATACCAAATACGGCCGGACAGAGCACAACAACCTTTTCCGGGAACATTTCGGCTGCCACCGGCTGCTGCTCGCCTCGACGAAGCTCGAACTCCCCCACCCCGTCACCGGGGAGCCGCTCTGTATCGAGGCCACCGTCGGGGAGGTCTTCGCGAGCATTCTCACCGCTTTCGGCTGGGACGCTGAATAATATTTTTTAATTTCTTACTCCCGATCTTCCCTTAACAACACAGTGGCATAATGAAAAATAACGTCCGTGTAAAGGAGTGCCGATGAAACCGATAATCCTGCCTCTTCTCCTCGCCGCATCGCTTTTTGGCGCGGACGGCTACAAGATCTACGAGCAGCACTGCGCCTCCTGCCATATGGTCATGCTCCCGCTTGAAGAACCGGCGCGCGGCCAGCAGAAGGCGAAGATGAAAGCGCCGACGATGCGCATGGTCGCCATGCGGCTGAAGATGATGATCCATATCCACAACGAGGATGAAGATATCCAGCGCAAAGTCGTCAAAGCCTTTGTCAAGGAGTACATCGACGATCCCGACGAAGAGTACGTTCTGTGTCTGCCGGAGATGGTGGAAAAGTTCGGGGTGATGACGCCCGTCAAAGGGTTGACGAACGCTGAAAAAGAGGCAGTGGCCGAATGGCTCTGGGAGCAGTTCTAGGCGCTGTGCGTTAGAGCGAGCGCAGGTGTTCCAGGAAAGCTTCGGGCGGCTTGTAGCCGATCAGCGTCTTCTCCTTCATCAGTTTCCCTGTTTCATCAAAGAAGAGGATGCCCGGAGGGCCGTAAAGTCCGAAGTTTTTCGTCAGCGCCCGTTCGGGGTCGCTGTTCTCCGTCACGTCCGCCTGCACCAGGACAAAATCCTGCAGAGCCGCCACGACACGCGGGTCGGCGAAGGTGATCTCCGCATACTCCTGGCAGGCCGCGCACCACGTGGCGGAAAAGTCCAGCATCACCTTTTTCCCTTTGTTGGCGGCGATGACCTGCTCCAGTTCCGCTTCGGAGTGGATCACCTCGAAGGCCACCTCTGTTGCAGCGACAGGCGCAGCAGCGGTGTCCTGCGTGCACATTTTGACTTCAAACCCTTTGAGAGGGTGTGTCATCGACGTCCCCCCCGAAAGCGCCCCGACGAGCAGGATCGTGCCGTAAAGCATGAAGACGATGCCGATCGCCTTGATAAAAGAGTGCATTGAACGGCGGACGCCGCCGTGGATCGGTTCGAAAGCCCCGAGGTAGACGGCGGCGACGATGAAGTAGATCGCCCAGAGCATCATCGTGATCCAGTCCGGGATCACCCGCGATACCATCCAGATGGCGACACCGATCATCACGGCGCCGAAGACCTCCGTGACAATGTTCATCCAGCCGCCCGGTTTCGGCATGAACCTGCCGGCGCCCAGGCCGATGAGCAGCAGCGGGACCCCCATCCCGAGGCTCATGACAAAGAGGGCGACGCCGCCGAGAGCCGCATTGCCCGTCTGGCCGATGTAAATCAGCGCCGCCGCCAGGCCGGGGGCCACGCAGGGGCCGACGATAAGCGCACTCAAAAAGCCCATCACCGCGACGCCGGTAAATCCGCCCTTTTCACCCGCCTTGTCCGAAAAACGCGACAGACGCGTCTGCAGCGTCGCCGGGAGCCCGATCTCGTAAAACCCGAACATGGAAAATGCCAGCGCAACAAAGATCAGCGCGAATGCCCCGATGGCCCACGGGTTTTGCAAGATCACCTGCAGGTTCTCTCCGAAAAGGCCGGCCATGATCCCGGCGATCGTATAGGCGAAGGCCATCGCCAGGACGTAAACCAGCGAAAGGGTGAACCCGCGACGGGCCGTCAGCCTCTCCCCCTGCGACACGATAATGGAGGAGAGGATCGGGATCATCGGAAAGATGCACGGGGTCAGCGAAAGTGCAAGTCCAAAGCCGAAGAAGAGGGCCAGGATCGCCCAGAGGCTGCCGCCTTTGAGCGTATCGACGATGATGTCCGTTTCGCTCTCACCCTGCGCGGCGGCCGGAGCCTTCGGCTTTTCAGGTGCTTCGGCAGCCGCCGATCCAAGTTTGGCGAGGTCGACGTCGAAGGTGTACTCTTTGTTCTGTGGCTCGTAACAGAGCCCGCGCTCCGAACAGCCCTGGAACGCGAGAGCGACGGTGACGGGGACTATGCCCGTTTTCTGCGACGATGTGAGGATAATCTCGACGGGTACGTTGTGAAGGTGGACCATGTCGCCGTCATGCTCTTCCGCAACGCTGTTGACCTTCACTTCGGAGATGGAGACCCCAGAGGGCGCCTTGACTTTGGCATCGAGCTTGTCCGCATAGACATAGATGCCCTCGCCCAGTTCGATGTCGATGGCGATGTGCTGGTTGTCAAGCAGGGAAGCCTTGGGCTTGAATGCCTCTTCGGGCATCAGGAAACTGCTCTGAAAGGCGAAGAGGAGCGTCGCCGAAAGCAGGGTAAAAAACGCGAGGAACCGTTTCACAGAAAGCCTTTGTGACGAAATTGGCCCACATTTTAGCGCAAGAAGCAAAAACAAAACAGTAACACGTCCCCATCTGCGGGGGGTTAAGCTTTCAGCGCGGGCATGTCACTTCAGGATCGGGAGCAGTCGGGCGTAGAAACAGGCGGCATGCTGCACGGCATCGACACGGATCCACTGGCGCGTCAGTTTGAAACGGAAGCTGCCGACGCTGCGCTCGGGGTAGCGGTGGGCGTACGCGGATTCGGGCGTATTGAAGGTGGCGAGCAGCCCCCGCGCCGCCAGGAGCATGGGACCGAGGATGTGCGTCATCTGCGCCTTTTCACCGCGCTGCCGCGCCAGCCGGAAGGCCGCCATCAGCCCTTCGCAGCGTGAACCGTCATGGTAGACGTGGTCACCGAAACGGTAGTAAAAACCGCCGGCATAATCGGGACAGAGCGCATCATCAGGCGTGTACATATGGCGGATCATCTGAGCCGCGTCCCCGTATACGAAGGCCCGGTGGGCATCGGTGACGACGCCTTCGATCCCGTCCCAGGCTTCGATCGCCTGCATCAGCCAGCTGTCCGCCGGCAGCGGCTCGAAGAGATCGGCATAGCGCTTCGGACGGATATGGATGAGAAAATCAAGTGCCCGGCGGCTCTCATGCCGGATGCGCGCTTTCAATTCATCCGACCCGTCGCCGTATGCATGGAAAAGCGCCAGGCCAAGCAGCGCCTCGCCGGGGTAGTAAAAGGAGAAGAGGCCCCGCTTCGTCTTGTCATCGATGCCGACCAGCGGCGCCCCCTTCCCGAAACGCGGATGGCGGTAGTAGCCGATCAACTCCCCCTCCCCGTCGATGCGGCTGAGCAGGTGCCCTACAAGTCCCTCTTCATAGCGCCCGTAACGCCCGTCGCCGCTGAGATGCCGGTAGCGCATCAGGGCGGCCAGCCCTATGCCGGCACCCCCGAGCTTGGACTTCTTGTTATAGAAGGGGTAGCAGCGATACCCCTCCGCATCTTCCTCTTCTTGCAGCGTCGTTACGAAATAATCGATGGAGCGGCGCGCCGCCTCCAGCAGACGGCGCTCTTTGAAGAGCGTATACCCCTCGAGCAGGGTGATCGTCGCGCCGCTGTGGCGCAGAATGTTGTAATACGCCGGGTTCTTCGGGTGCTGAAAATCGGCTTCGCTGTCGCGCAAGGGATCGTAATAGTAGAGGAAGCGTCCGTCGCGCCGCATATTGTCCGCCAGCCAGCCGATGCTCTCGCGCAGCACGCTCTCCACGGCGCCGGCCGAAAGGGCAAAAGGCGCCGGCAGCCCCCGGTACAGTGGAAGGGATTTCTCTTCATAGGTGATGACGGCAACGCTTTTCAGGAGACTGCACTGCAGCGGCACTCCGCGCATCATCGCGGCGCGTTGCTCCTCATCCTGCCCCTTTTGTGCCAGACCGAAACGCCTGGCAAGGAAGTCCAGCAGTTGCGTCACGCTCATGATGCTGTGGGTCACGGCATCGGAGGGCATGACGTAACGCACCTTCCCCTCATACACGCAGCGCACGCCCGTCACCCCGGGCTCATATCGTGCCGGCGACACCTCCATCCACGTCAGCTCTTCCAGACGGCAGGGCACCTCCTCTGTCACCATCTCGACCATGATCCGACAGACGGAGGGGTCGGAAACATGGAAGGCCTCAAAGCCTTTGCGTTTGCGCACTCCCGCCACGGCGCGGCGTATGCCCTCCGCCAGCGAACGGCGCCGCGATCCCCAGCGCAACGGCTTCTCGCCGCGCTGGAAAAGCGTAACATAAAGCTGCGAGCAGGAGGGATCAAAGCTCCGTGCAAACCGTTTGGGAAGCAGAAATTCCGAGGGCTCTCCCGCTAGCATCTTCCGAAGCGCCCCAAAAAACTGCATCTCATCTGCTGTTTCCACGCCGGAGACCGCGTGCGGTACCGTCATCCCTTCTCCTTCACATGCCCTCGGGCATCCATGCTGTTATCAGCTCTTACAAAAAAATGCCAGATAGGCACCCTTTGGTAAAAGCGGAGCGGGACGAGCCCGCCGCTTAGACAACGCTGTCCGGATCCGGATCCACATCCAGATCGTCCAGATCGCTGTCGTCGAAGAGGTCGAAGTCCTCCGCATCCATCGCACCATGGCCACCGCCGCCCTGTCCGGGGTTACTGTCGTCGTCATGGTCCTCATCGTTGCCGTGACCGTTATCATGGTCGTCATCGCTGTCCGTATCGGTGTCAGTGTCAGTATCACTGTCGGTGTCTGTGTCCGTATCGGTGTCTGTGTCCGTATCGGTGTCTGTATCGGTGTCTGTGTCTGTATCCGTATCGGTGTCAGTATCCGTGTCGGAATCATCGTCCGTATCGGCACCGTGACCGCCGCCGCCCTGACCCGGGTTGCTGTCGTCGTCGTGGTCATCGTCGTTGCCGTGGCCGTTGTTGCCGTCATCGTCATCCGTGTCTGTATCCGTATCAGTATCCGTATCAGTGTCGGTATCCGTATCGGTGTCTGTATCCGTGTCAGTGTCGGTATCCGTATCGGTGTCTATATCCGTGTCAGTATCCGTGTCGGAATCATCGTCCGTGTCGGCACCGTGACCGCCGCCACCCTGACCCGGGTTGCTGTCGTCGTCATGGTCATCGTCGTTGCCGTGGCCGTTGTTGCCGTCATCGTCATCGTCGGAATCATCGTCCGTATCGGCACCATGGCCGCCGCCGCCCTGACCCGGGTTGCTGTCGTCATCGTGGTCATCGTCATTACCGTGACCGTTGTTGCCATCGTCATCGTCATCGTCGTCATCGTCATCATCGTTATCGGTGTCAGTGTCGGTGTCTGTGTCTGTATCCGTATCGGTGTCTGTATCCGTATCGGTGTCAGTGTCCGTATCGGTGTCTGTATCTGTATCCGTGTCTGTATCAGTATCGGTGTCTGTATCTGTATCCGTATCGGTGTCAGTGTCTGTATCCGTATCGGTATCAGCCGCCGGACGGGCATCCGCCGGATTGCCGATATCTGCGCTCGCAAAACCACGGGCACCCACTTCGTCACCCTCCTGATCGGCACCGACGTCACCCCGCGCGTCATCACGCTGTTCATAGATGGCGCCGTTGCTCAGTCCGCTGCCCTGGCCACCGCCCTGACCTGCTGCAGTCGCACCCATATCGCCACCCATCAGGGCGGTTTCGAGGGCGGTAACATCACCGATCAGCGCATCGTTTTCCGCCGTATCGACTGTTACGCTGCTGTCGAGTACGACATGTTCGTGTGAGCCGATCTCAACGGTATGGCCGTTATCAAGACTCAGGACGATCCCGCCTTCGCCGGTGATCACGATGTCATTTTCGTGGATGATATCCCCGGATACAGCGATCCTTTCGTGGCCGCCCGGTCCAATCACTTTCACAACGCCTTCAATTGCCGTTACCATTCCGATTGCAGTTGCCATCTCATCTCCTTTTGATGTATCTTAGCTGTATTATAGGCATTAACCGTCCCACAGCTCAATACTACTTTCGTATGAATTTGTTATCGCCTGGCGTTATTGACCATAATGGCCAGCTCCAGCCGGCTGGCCACGCCAAGCTTCTCATACACCGTCTTCAAATGGGTCTTGACCGTCTGTTCCGTGATGTCCGCCGTCTGGCCGATCTCCTTGTTACTCATCCCCAGTGCCACCATCTCCGCCAGCTCGCGCTCCCGCGCTGAAAGCGGGTCAAGCGCCTCGTGATGCTGGGCTGCCATCATACTGTTCTGTCGGATCATCATCTGGATAAACTCCGGGTAGAGCCAGATATTGCCGCCGACGACGGCCTTCACGGCCTGATTGATATTGTTGGGCGAAGCGTAGGTGTTCAGCAGGGCGCGTGCCCCCTCTTTGAGCAGCAGTATTCCGTCCGAATAGACGGGGCTGCTGTTCATCGCCATCACGGCGCTCTTCGTCCCCTTGAGAAACTGGAGCAGCTCCTCTATCTCACCGATGTTGCCGTCGTAATCGAACAGCACGACTGTGGGATGCGCTTTGTCCAACGCGCCGTAGAGCGCTCCCAGATCCTGAAACATCTGCAGATCATACAACCGCGACATCCCGGTTTTCCAGTGTTTAAGCACAGAATCCCGCCTTGAATAGAGGTAAAGTCGTTTCATCCTATCGCTCCTTGAAGGCATTGTCTTTCGTACGCAGCAGCGGTTGAAGAATATAGTCGAGAATGCTCTTTTTGCCCGTGATGATCTCTGCGTTGACGACCATACCCGGAATCAGCTTCAACGGATTCTCCACCGTGCCGAGGAAGGTTTTGTCCGTTTCGATCCAGACCTGGTAGTAGGTTTTGCCGTCGGCTTCGTTAATGGAGTCCGGGCTGATCCGCACGACCCGGCCGCTGAGTCCCCCGTAGATGGCGAAATCATAGGCCGTAATCTTGATCACCGCGCGCTGATCGGGGTACAAAAAGGCGATATCGCGCGGATGGACCTTGACTTCGACCAGCAGCGAATCCCCCGTCGGCAGGATGTCCATCATCTTCATTCCCGGCGTCACGACCCCGCCGATCGTTGTGACATAGAGGCGCTTGACGATCCCGTCGACGGGCGAGCGCACCAACGTCCGGCTCACCTGGTCCTCGAGTGCCGCCTGGGACTCCTTGATCCGCTGCATCTGTGCCTCGATGCCGTTGAGCTCCTCCTTGGCACGGTTCTGGAAGGCGAGCTCGGCTTCGTCGCGTTTGCTCTTCGCCTCGTCGATCATCGCCCGCGTCGACGTAATCTGGTGTCTTGTCGTCGTCAGGGACTGCTGAACGTTGTTGGCATCGCGCTGCAGCTTGATATAGTCGACCTCGGGCACGATCCGCTTTTCGACCAGAGGTTTGTTGATCTCGATCTCCTTCCGGACCAGTTCCATCTCCCGCTCAAGCTCGACGTAGTGCTCCCGCGCTTCTTTGAGCTCGCTGCTGCGCTGGACGATCTGCGCGTCGAGCACCGCGATACTCTTTTTGAGCTGTTTCCGGTTGCTCGTGAAAAGACTGCGCTCCTTCTCGATCAGCACCTTTTGCGCCGGGTCGCTTGTCTCGGGTTCGAGGAAAGCCGTCCCGTGGGCCTCCGCCCGCAGACGGACCGCGCGGGCATAAAGTTCGTCATACTCCAGCCGGGTCTTCTCCACCGTCGAACTGAAGTAGATGTCCTGCATCTTCAGCAGCGGTTCGCCTTTTTTGACCAGGTCGCCCTCTTTGATGAGGATCTCCTTGACGATCCCCCCTTCGAGGTTCTGGATCGGCTTGATCTGACTGCTCGGCACGATCTTGCCGTTGCCCTTGACGACCTCGTCGATCATCGCGTGATCCGCCCAGACGATGAAAACCGCCACTGTCAGCAGCATGATCCAGAGAAAAAGCCGCGAATGCAGGGCCGTACGCTCCAGCACCGCCGCGCTGCGGCTGTTGAGATAGGCCAGCTCCTCCTCCGAAACGACCCGGGGACGCAGATCACTCTTGTCGGAAGGCCGCTTCGGCGGCCGGCTGGAGAGCATGGAACTGTCAAGCACTGTGCACCTCCGACTTTTTAAGGTAGGCGAGGACCTCCGCCTTCGTACCGTCCATCACGACCTCCCCGCGCTCGAGCAGGATGATGCGCTCGACCAGTTCCAAAACGGCGTCTTTGTGCGTCACGAAGAGCGCCGTCTTCCCCTTGATCTTCTGGGAGATCCCGAGGATGGCGATACGCTCGCTCTCTTCGTCCAGGTGCGAGGTCGGCTCGTCAAAGAGAACCAAGGAGAAATCGTCGATCAGGGCCCGAGCGATCCCGATGCTCTGACGCTGCCCGCCCGAAACGTTCTGTCCCTTCTCCTTGATCTTCATATTGAAGCCGTCGGGGTTGAGATTGATGTAGCGCAGGGCGCCGCTCAGGCGCGCCGCCTCGACGATCTCGTGCGAATCGATGCCGGGATGCTTCAGGGCGATGTTCTCCTTGATCGTCCCCTGCAGCAGAACGATCTCCTGGGGAACGTAGGCGATCTGCTTGCGCAGCTCCGCCGGGGCGTACTGATCCATCTCGACGTCGTCCGCGAGGATCATCCCCTCCTTGGGGGCATAAAAGCCCATCAGCAGGTTGATGATGGTCGTCTTGCCCGAGCCCATCTCTCCCATGATGGCGACGTGTTCGCCGGGTTCGATCGTAAACGAGACGTCATGCAGGGCATTGCGTGCCGAATCGGGGTAGGCGAAATCGACATTGACGAAATCGATCTTTCCCTTGAAATGGCTGGCGCTGATAAACTCCCGCTCTTTGGGGTGTTCGACGGCGCTTCCCATCACCTTCTCGATTGCGCGGAAGCCCGCGCGGGCTTTGTTGAACTGCAAAATCAGCATCACCAGTTTTCCGACGGGGTTGACGGCCCGCGACGAAAGGATGTAGGCGACCAGCAATCCCCCCGTCGTCAGGATACCCTGGTGGATCATGTAGACGCTGGCCACGATCACGGCGACCGTCTGTACGCGGATCAGAAAGGAGGTCGCCGTCGCGATGGAGCCGTTGAGGACGCGGGATTTGAGCCCCCGCTGGGCGATGTTCCCCGTTGCCTCCTCCAGCTTCCACTGCATGACGCTGTTGTAATTGAAGGCCTTGATCGTTTCGATGGCGTTGAGGCTTTCGAGCAGAATGCTGTTTTTCACCGCCGATGCCTGGTTGGAGTTGCGGATGCTCGTCCGGATCGGTCCTTTTATAAGGTAGGCGTACACGACGATAAGGACGATCGTCATCAGCGGGATATAGACGACATTGCCGGCGACCCAGTAAACCACCAACAAGAAAAGAATCGAAAACGGGAGGTCGACGAGGGTCGTCACGACGGTCGAGGTCAGAAAGTTCCGGATGCTCTCATACTGTTTCAGGTCGCTTGAAAACGCGCCGACGGAACCGATCTGCTCGGAGAGCTTCATATCCATGACGTGCTCGAAAATCTTCGAAGACATGATCACGTCGCTCTTCTTCGCCGCGATCTCCATAAAGTAGCTCCGCAAAAAACGCAAAAAGGCTTCGAGGACGAAGATGGCCACGACACCGTAGGTGAGGACCCAGAGCGTATCGAGGGCCGTGTTCGGGATCACCCGGTCAAAAACGTTGCGCATATACAGCGGCAATATCAGAATAAACAGATTGACCAGGAAGGAGCCGACCAGAATGTCCATATAGATCGTTCTCGTGCGCGACAGCGTACTCCAGAACCAGTGCCTTTCGTCGTCCTCTTCCTTCTCTTCCTGCGCTTCCAGGCTGAACCCGAAATTCTTTTTCATCAGGAAACAGTACCCGAGGTACTCCGCTTCCAGGTGTTCGATGGGAATCCACCCCTCCTGCTCGGGAACGCCGGGAAGCAGCACGTTCGCATACTCCATCTCTTTGTCAAACTCGAGCAGCACGCAGGCACGATCCTCTTTCAGAATGAGGATGCACGGCAGCAGGTGCTGTGCGATTTTGCGCAGGGATTTCTTTTGAAGGGTACTGGCGAAGCCCGCCTTTTCCGCCGCCCGGCTAAAAAGCGAACGGGAGCGCTGGGGGTCGGGCTCGAACAGTTTCGGGTCCTCCGGGTCGACCGGCAACCCCGCCAGGACGATCTCCGCGGTCACTTCCTGGTGATAGAGTTTTGCAACGGCCAACAGGGCATCAAGCAGCCCGGAACGATTGTGTTCGCCCATCTACACCGCCCCCTTGTCCGGTTTGCCGATCCAGAAGCCCTGCAGCCGCTCGATGCCGTGCTCGTACAGGCTTGTTGCCGTCTCCTCGCTGTCGACTCCCGTCGCGATCAAATCGATGTCGATCAGCCTGGCAATGGTAAAGAGCGCCGATTCGCGTTTGCTCTCGGAACCGACCAGGGAGAGCAGGTACGCCGCGTCAATCTTCAGGTAGGAGGGTTTGACACGCTGCAGGAAGGTCAGATCTTTTTCGGATTCGACCGTAAAGTGGTCGATGCCGAAACGCCATCCCTGCTTCTGAACGAACATGGAGAAAGCCGCCGCGGGCTCCGGCGCGCTCAGCACCGTGCTGTTGGAGACCTCGAACGCCAGTTCCAGCGTATTATCGTCCCAGGCATCTTTTCTGGCGGACAACCATCCGATCGTGGAGCTGTGGGCGATAAAATCCTCCGAAACGTTCACCGCAACCTCGACGGCATGAAAGGTCTTGCCCATCTTGTCAAGGACGTAACGGTCAAGCTCTTCGAGCAGATCGAGGTGCGAAACGACCGGAATGAATGCCCCGGCGTTGAGCAGCTCGCCTTCGAGCTCCAGGCGCAGCAGGAGCTCTTTTTGCACCGTCTCCCCGCTGCGGGCGACAACGGGCTGGTACACGGTCACAAAACGGTCGAACTGCATCGCATCGCGCAGATGTTTCCGCCACTCGTCGTGTCCCCATGAGGGCACATGATCGTGCTTTTCGCGGTAGAGAACCGGTACGGCCCCGCCGGCTTCCGCCTGCATCAGCGCGTAATCGAGATGGCTCAGGAGGTCAGAAGGGGTTTCGCCGGTACGGTACGCCGCCGCGGCGATCGTCACGCAGTAGCCGGCCCCCTTGCAGCTCTCAGCCGCCGAGGTGAGCAGCGCCGAAACATCCGACTCCTCCAGCGACGGGAGGATAAGGATCACTTCGAATTCGCGAACCCGGCAGGCGACCCCCTCTTCGACCCCGTTGACGATGCCGCGGGCAATGTCGCCGATAAAGGAGAGCACCTTCTGCAGGACGTATCCTCCCTCTTCATGTTTCACCTTGTCGGGGTCGCACAGCTGCAGCGCGGCGAC
Source organism: Sulfurimonas sp. HSL-3221 (assembly GCF_021044585.1). Taxonomy (GTDB): domain Bacteria; phylum Campylobacterota; class Campylobacteria; order Campylobacterales; family Sulfurimonadaceae; genus Thiomicrolovo; species Thiomicrolovo sulfuroxydans. Next base: position 1,429,268 of record NZ_CP087998.1, read on the forward strand.
ATAGCCGGCGGAGAAGCGGTCTTCCCCCGACATCAGGCTGCCCAGTTTCATCATAAAGAAATCGCGGTTTTTCAGGTGGGTCTGGCGGTCTTCATACAGGAGCGTATTGTAGCGGGCGACGGCGTCGGCCTCCTTCTTGAAAACCTCCTTCACTTTAAACACCAGGGTATTGATGGCCTGGACCACATCCCGGAACTCCCTGGTTCTCGGCAGCGACTCCTGGATGATAAAACGGTTCCCCGAGACGGCTTCCGCCTGTTCGCGGACCGCATCGAGCGAACGCAGCACGATCTTCAGCATAAAGTAGATCCCGCCCATGGCCAGCAGGCTCAGGATGAAGAAACTGACGAGCACTTCTTTGAGTACATCCCACATCTGGGTATAGGCGTTGCCGCGGTGTCCTTCGATCTGAAGCTCTCCGACCTGCATCCACTCCCTGCCCACGGGCACGGAAGCGGACGCAGGCGGCAGAGCGATGCTGTCGACGAACCATGTCGGCACGTCATCGAGGATCAGCGGCGTATGGCGTTCGTAGAGCACCTTTCCATCGACGTTGCGGTAGACGATCGCTTCGTAAAGTCCGCTGTCAAACACCGCGTTGATCATCGTTTCGGCCATCGCGACATCCTGGCCGTCGGACGCCCGGCTGATCGCCAGCCCCAGGGACGAAGCGGTGTTGCGCGCACTGGTATAGAGCTGCTCCTCGATGAAACGGACGTTCGTCCGGTAGTTGCTGAACATCGTCATCGCCAGCAGCGCTATCACCAGAATAGACATCGCCAGCGTGATCTCTTTAAAGAGTGTCACAATCCCTCCTTTTCAATGCGTTGCAGGAATGCAGCCCACGCCTTATTGCGCGACTTCCCGCCTGAAAGTGTTTTGCCTCTTCCCTGCTGCGTATTCAAAAAGAGGGACTCCGCGTTGAAACTGTAGACATAGACGAGGTCTTTGCGTTTCGTTGCCGGGAAAATGCGGTAATTGAGATTATCCAGGACCAGCGGTACCGCTTTCGGGTCTGCGTAATAGGTCAGCACCATATGCGCCTGGTTGAACTTGACGGCCTTCACGTAGGTAAAGAAGAGCTTTTTTTCGGGGACACCGAGCCGTTTCAGGGCAAAATACTTTGCGATGACGTAATCCTCGCAATCCCCCTGGTCCCGCGCGAGGAATTCGCTCGGGCGCGCCCAGTAGTCCTCAACACCCCAGTTTTGGATGTCGGAAACAAAACGGACGCGGTTAAAGAAGTCGTTGACCCCTTTGAGCTTTTCCATTTCACTCTTGTCCCGGAGGCCGTTGAGCATTCGCTCCATCGCTTCCAAGCGTTTCCGGGCGAAATAATCCTGTTCGTTCGCGTTGACGGCTGCATGCCCTGCCGACGCCTTCTCCCCGATGGGAGTCTGCGTGGCACCCTGTCCTGCACATCCTAGAAGGAGCGAAAGAAGTGCGAAATACCTGAGCAAATCAAAAACCGCCTTTGACCGTCCCGCGTCTATTCAGACGCCGGGACCTCAGTCGGTGCCATCGCATCGCGTTTCAGGGCCAGGACCTCTTCGGGCTTCACCTCCGCGACCAGCGGCAGGCTCCCGACGTTTTCAATGACCCGGTATTCGGCCAGTTGCTCATCGTACAGGGTAGAGACGTAAGCCTTGCGGGAGGTGTAGTACTCGTTCTCGACATCCAGCACGTCCAGAAGCGTCCGGCGTCCGAGGCGGAACTCTTCGTTGTACGCCTGCAGGGTCCTTTGTGTGAAGTCACGGTGCTCTTTCAGATATGCCAGCTGCTCCGTAATACGGGTTTTGGCCGCCCAGGAGTAGTTCAGACGCTCAAAAACAAGGCGCTGGTTCTCCATCATTTTTTCGGAGGCGTTGAAAGCGGAAGCGAGCGCTTTTTTGCGGCCGGCGACATCCGCACCGCCGTTATAGATATTCCACGATGCGACCAGCTGCACGCTGAATTCGTTCTCGTCGCCCGAATCCGTGCGCCATGCGTAATCACCTGTCCTGTCATTGTTGACATGGGACTGTTTGACCTCCAGGTCGACGCTCGGATAGTAGGTGTAAGCCGCCTGGCTGTATGCCTCCTGCGCCGCCTTGATGTTTTTACGGCTGGCCATCAGGGTCGGATAATACTGAAGCGCCGTTTTTTCCGCCGCATCAATACTCATCGGCATCAACGCAGCGTTGACCTTCGCTTCCATCATATCCTCGGGGTCGACCGCTTCGCCGTAGATACGCTTGAAGTTCGTCTGCGCATCTTCGAAATTGTTGATGGCGACCTTGACGTTCGACTCGGCCAGTGCGAGACGGCCGGAGATCTGTTCCATATCCGACTGTGCGCCCACGCCGGCTTCGAGACGCTCTTTGATCATGTCATAGTAGCGCTGGTGCGTGTCGCGGTTCTCCAGCGTCAGGGCGAGGATCTGCTTCTGCTTCAGCACGCCCAGATAGCTTTCGATCATGGTAAGGCCGAGCTGGCTCACTTTTTCCATCAGCGAGTACTCCGCGGAGAGCAGTCTCGCATCCTGCTGTGCGACGTCGTGCATCGTCGAGAAACCGCGGAAAAGGTTTTCGCGCGCCCGGACGAACGCTTCCGTATGCATGTAGGTGTCTGAGTCCACATTGGGACCGATTGGCCCGATGGAACCTTCGTCATGCTTTAAACCGACGGATCCCTGCAGATCTACTACCGGGAGGTAATCAGCGAATGCGATCGTTTTATCCTCTTCGACGGCACGGTAATCCTCAATGCGCTGCCGGATTTCCGGATTGGTGTCCACCACTGTCCGATACGCTTCTTCCAATGTCAATCCGTGACCTGCCGTTGCCAGTAGGAAAGGCAGAATCCCAAGTATTCCCTTATGTTTCATCGTCGATCCTTTGCACTTGATTTGCCAGTTATTGAAACTGTCCTTAAAAGGATTATAGCCCGTTTCAACCTTACAGAAACATAATGTAATAATTTCCATTGATCTTCTTTTTTTAATTAAGCAGCAGATTGTATATAATGCCCCACTAATCCAACGGAGACGGACCGCCCATGCCCAACAGACTCGCCAACGAAGACTCCCCCTACCTGCAGCAGCACAAAAACAACCCCGTCGATTGGTACCCCTGGTGCGACGAGGCCTTTAGGCGTGCCCGCGACGAGAAGCGTCCGATCTTTATCTCCATCGGGTACAGCAGCTGCCACTGGTGCCACGTCATGGAACACGAGGTCTTCGAAAACGAGGCCATTGCCGCCTACCTGAACGAGCACTTCATCAGCATCAAGGTCGACCGCGAAGAGCGCCCCGACCTCGACAAGTACTACCAGGAAGTGCACCAGCTGCTCAACCGCCGTGCGGGCGGCTGGCCCGCTTCCATCTTCTGCACCCCCGACAACAAACCCTTCTATGCCGGCACCTACATCCCGCCGACCACGCGCGAGCGGATGCTTGGCTTTACGGAACTGACGGAGATCATCGCGACGAAGGTGGCCGAAGGGGACGAGAAACTTTTCCAGAACGCCGACGAGATCCAGAACTACTTGAAACCCGAAGCGCGGCCGAAAGAGGCGACGGTCCTGAAGCCCTCCCTGGCCACCGGTTTCGTCAAACAGGCGCTGCACAACTTCGAGAGCACCTACGGCGGCTTCTCCCAACAGCCGAAATTCCCGCACACCTCCACGCTGAACGCCCTGCTCGACATTGTGCTGCTGCAAAACGACGCCGACGCGAAGAAGATGCTGCTGCAGACCCTCTCCACAATGCACCGCGGCGGGATATACGACCTCGTCGACGGCGGGTTCTGCCGCTACAGCGTCGACCCGCAGTGGCTGGTGCCGCACTTCGAGAAGATGGCCTACGACAACGGGCTGCTCTGCGAGCTCTATGCCCGGGCCGGGCGGATGTTCGATGATGCCTCCTATACCCGCACAGCTACGGAGATCGCCGACTTCATGGCAGCGAAGATGCAAGAAGACGGCCTCTTCTACTCTGCCAGCGACGCCGACAGCGAGGGGGAGGAAGGTACCTACTTCATCACCGCGTACGACGTCGCCAGGGCAGCACTCATCGAGGACGGGTTTGCCGAAGATGACGCCGATGCGATCCTGGAGACCCTCCACGTCACACCGGGCGGCAACTTCGAGGGCAAGAACATCCTCTGGCTCTCCGAACCCGTCGAACGCCCCGAGTGGTTCGCCCCTGTTCGTGACGTCTTCCTCCGTCTGCGTACGGAGCGCGAATACCCCTTTATCGACCGCAAGATCCAGACCTCCTGGAACGCGATGATGATCCGCGGCCTCTTCGAGCTCGGCAAGAGCGACTCTGTCTATATCAAAAAAGCGGTGACGGCCCTCAAAGCCCTGCAGGGTTTCCTGATGCCGGACGGCACGCTCTACCACACGGCCCTCATCCACAGTACGCCCAAAATAGGCGCTTTCCTGGAGGATTACGCCTACCTCGGGACCGCTTTCGTCAAGGCCTACGAAGCGACCTACGACGACACCTACCTCATGCAGGCGCAACAGATGGCCAACCGCGCACTAGAGACCCTCTACGACAACGGACGCTGGTACTTTAGCAAGGGCGAGTTCATCACTGACGCCGACCCGACCGACAGCTCCTACCCCGGCTCCGTCGGCGTCATGGTCGACCTGCTGCTGAGCCTCGGTATCCTCGTCGAAGAGAAGTACCGCCATTTCGCCTTCAAGACCCTGGAGTACTACTCGGCCCGCCTGGCGAAGACGCCCATCTACTTCCCCTACCTCTTCAACCAGGCGCTGCGCTACCTCTTCGAGAACCTCGTTGTCAAAGCCGACGCCAAATTGCTGGCTTCCGCTGCGGGCGAGCTCTCAACGGTCACCTACCCCTACCTCCACGTCAAGGCCACCGACGACAATTCTTATATGCTCTGCGGCGTACAGAGCTGTTTCGCGCAGCTCAAAAATGCCGACGAGATCGCCCCGACCATCAAGGAGAAGTTCTCAGCGATTTAATCCATCGGTACATATGCATAAGTGATGATCGAGACGATGGCTCCCTGGGGATCTTGAATGACCGCGAAGCGTCCAACGCCTGGAATATCTTTCGGCGGAACAATAATGGTGCCTCCGAGTCCGGCGACACGCTCCGCAGCGGCATCGACATCATCGACAGTAATGTAATTCCCCCAGTGTGACGGAATGCGATCCGTCTCTTCACCTGTAATATGCCTTTTATCGAACATTCCAGCCACCGGCTGCGGGACACCGTCTATCTTTACCAATGTGTATTCCATTCCTGTTGACGTATTGGTCTCAAACTGCCAGCCTAGCAATTCACCGTAAAATGCTTTCGAACCTTCCACGTCGTCTGTCACCAACTCGAACCAGCTGAACATGCCATTTTGCTCTGTCGGATTAGCCATGTTTGCCTCCTCAACCGTTTTTGAGCCATTGTATCACAGTTAAATTTCCGTGCTATAATCAGCCAAAGGAGCGTGTATGGGCACGAAGCACGATATGCTGGGAACGGAACTGGAACAAGGGGAGATCCTCAAAGAGATTGTCCACGACGACCGCAGGATCGAAAGCGGCGAGGCGTTTGAGCGGGAGCGGCGCGAACACAACAAGAACGGCAAAAAGCGGGTCGCCGTCTGGATCCGCAAGAGCGTGATTGACTACGAAGATGAGCTCAAGCAGCTGCAGATCGAACTGCTGAAGCTGCAGAAACACGTCAAAGAGCAGGGACTGAAACTGCTGCTCATCTTCGAGGGGCGCGACGCTGCCGGCAAGGGCGGGACGATCAAGCGCATCACCGAACACCTCAACCCCCGCGGCGCGCGCGTCGTGGCGCTCAACAAGCCCTCGGACGTCGAAAAGACGCAGTGGTATTTCCAGCGCTACGTCGAGCACCTCCCCAGTGCGGGCGAGATCGTCCTCTTCGACCGCAGCTGGTACAACCGTGCCGGGGTTGAGCCTGTGATGGGCTTCTGTACCCAGGACGAGCACCAGGAGTTCCTGCACGAAGTCCCGCAGTTCGAGCGGATGCTCGTCAATGCCGGCATCATTCTCGTGAAGTTCTACTTCTCCGTCTCGAAAAAAGAGCAGGCCAAACGCTTCAAAGAGCGCGAGAACAACCCCCTGAAACACTACAAGCTCTCCCCCATCGACCTCCGCTCGCAGGAGCTCTGGGACAAATACACCATCGCCGAATACTCCATGTTCATGGCGTCGCACACCGATCACTCCCCCTGGACGATCATCCACGCGGACAAGAAGAAAAAAGCGCGGCTGAACTGCATCAAACACATACTGAAACAGATTAATTATTCGGAAAAGATCGGAAAGAAGACGTTGAAGACGGACAAAGAAACGCTCTATTCGGCGGACAGGATGATCGCCGAATTCGACAGCAGCGTTGCCCTGCAGCCCGAAAAGGCCGCAAAGGGGAGTTAGATAAAGTTCAGGATCTCCGCTTCGATCTGCTCTTTTTCGATAATGGTCTTCTGGGTGACCGGCTTGTCGAAGAGGGCCTTGATCATTGCCGGGATACCGATCTTCGCTTCGGCAGCGATGGCGTTGAGCGCGTCGATGTCGTGCGTATCGACTTCGCCCGTCAGTGCGTTCGCGATCGTCGGGGAGAACTTCGTCCACTCCGCCGTGGAGTAGGCGATGGTTTTGAGTTCCTTCTTCGCGCAGTGCTCGTAGGCTTTGAAACAGGTCGCCGTATGCGGGTCCATCAGGTAGCCGTCCGCGAACGCCGCCTTGATATAGGCCTTGCCCTCGTCGCCCGTCGCGTAATCCGCCGCGAAGAACTCCTGGAGTTTGTCCAGTTCCATGAAACAGAGCTCGTAGTTGTGTTCCTCGTCCAGGGAGCGCATCAGCTCTTTGGTACGCGCTTCGCCGAAGAGGTCGTAAAGGACGCGCTCGACGTTGGAGGATTTGAGAATATCCATCGCCGGAGAGGTCGTCGCGACGACGTGGGCGTCGCGCAGGTCGTATTTTCCGGTCGTAATGAGGCGGGTCAGGACGTTGTTCTCGTTGGAGGCGATGATGATCTTCTCGACCGGCAGTCCCATCTTCATGGCGTAGTAGCCGCCCAGGGCGTTACCGAAGTTGCCGCTCGGTACGTCCAGGTAGACCTTTTCGCCCATGGTGATCTCGCCCTGGCGCACCAGTTCGAGGTAGCTGTGGATGTGATAGATGATCTGGAAGATGATGCGGCCGAAGTTGACGGAGTTCGCCGCGGAGAGGGAGGTGCTCTTCTCCTTGAGGGCTGCTTTGAATGTCTCGGATGCCAGCAGCTGCTTCAACGCGCCCTGTGCATCATCGAAGCTCCCCTTGATGCCGATGACTTTCAGGTTTTCCGCATCCTCCGTGACCATCTGCAGGCGCTGCACGTCGCTGGTACCGCCGTCGGGGTAGAGACACGCAACCTTGACGTTGGCACGGTTTTTGAAGGTCTCCAGTGCCGCCGGGCCGGTGTCGCCGCTGGTGGCGGCGAGAATAAGGTAGTTCTCGTTGCGCGCCTGGGCGATGGAAGAGAGGACAATGCCGAAGGGCTGCAGCGCCATATCTTTGAAGGCGCGGGTCGGGCCGTGGTAGAGTTCACTGACATAGAGGTCTTCGCGTACCTTGACGACGGGCACGGGGTTGGAAGGGTCGTCAAAAGCGTCGTAAAGGGCAAGCGCCTCGTCGATGACCGCTTCGTCGATGTCGATCGCAAAACGCGTGAGCATATCCTTCGCCATCGTCTTGTAACTGCTATCCAGGTGCTTTTGCAGGAACGCTTCGCCCAGTTCCGGCAGGGTTTCGGGGACGTACAAGCCGCCGAAAGAGGCGATCGGGCTCAAAATAGCCTGGGAGAAGGTCACTTTTAAAGGATGGGTTCCGTCATTTCCACGTGTCTCGATAAACTGCATCATCTTCGCTTTGAAAAAATTTTCGCAATTATAGCGAAGCGGTAGTTAGAGGCGCCCTAAACGAAGCGGTGGCGTTTTTCGGCAAAATCCATGACCCTGCCCGCGCCTACCTGCACCCCTTCCGAAGCGAGCAGGGAAATCTTGCGCTTCACCCCGCCCTCGCCCGAATAGCTGCCGATACGGCCGTCGCTGCGGACGACGCGGTGGCAGGGAATATCCGGGGCATCGGGGTTCTTGCCCACGGCCGTCCCGACGGCGCGAACGGCCCGCGTGCCGAGATGCGCCGCCAGATCCCCGTAGGTCGTCACCCTTCCTTCGGGGATGCGTTTGAGCGCGTCCCAGACGGCCCGCTGGAAAGGGGTGCCGCTCACTGCACGCTCTCCTGCAGCCACGCCAGGTAACCGCTGTTGCCGGCGACGACGGGGGCCGCGATGATCTCGGGTACGTCGTAGGGATGCAGCGTTTCAATGCGCGCTTTGAGACGCTCGAAGGCATCGGCGGTCGTCTTGATGATCAGCAGCACCTCCTCGTCCTCGCAGTATTCGCCTTTGAAGATGTAGTGCGACATAACAGCAGGCAGGCGGTTGACACAGGCGCTGAGCCGCTCTTTCACCACGGCTTCGGCGATGTCTTTCGCACTGACGGGATCGGGGCAGGTGCAGTAAACGATAATCGATTCTGTTTTCATAGCTTCATTATAACGCTTCTGGAAAAACCGGAGTGCGCAGAAAAAGAACAGCTATCATAAAATATAATGCATTATGCAACAAATTCTTCTCTTTATCTACGCTCTGTTCGCCTACCTGTCGGCGATGGTCTCCGTCTCGCTGCTGATCCTCTGGGTCTACCCATGGTCGTTTATGCCGATCAATATCGACAGCGGCAGCGGCGGCAGCTTTGCCCTGCCCGTCGATCTCGCGCTGATCGCGCTTTTCGGCCTGCAGCACTCCGTCATGGCACGGCCCGTCGTCAAAGAGGCGCTTTTCGGCACCCTGCCCGTCGCCTTCCGCACCTCGACGTACACCGTACTCTCCGCCCTTTGCCTGCTGCTGATCGTGCTGCTGTGGCAACCGATGCCAACCCCGCTCTACGCCTTCGAATCCGGCTCGTTTTTCTGGCTGACGACGCTGCTTTACGTCCTGGGGTGGAGCATGGCCTTTGTCGCGACCTTCCAGATCGACCACTTCGAGCTTTTCGGGCTGCACCAGGGGTACCGCGCCCTGCGGGGAATCCCGGAACCCGAAGTACGCTTCCAGAAAAAAGGGTTCTACAAGTATGTGCGCCACCCCATCCAGACCGGCACCGTGATCGGCCTCTGGGCCGTGCCGGTCATGAGCACGGGGCATCTGCTCTTTTCGGCGGGCATGACGCTCTATGTTCTTATCGGTCTCATGTATGAAGAGAAGGACCTCGTAAAGACGCTGGGCAGTGCCTACCGGCACTACCGCGAAGAGGTGCCGATGCTGCTCCCTTTCAAAAAGAGACGCTCCTGATCAGAGCCACCCCATCCACTCGAACACGGGTGGCAGCAGCAGCGCGGTCAGGAAAGCGGCCAGCGCCATGGCCAGCCCGGCAAACGCGCCGCTGACGGGGTGGGCTTCAAAGGCACGCGCCGTACCGACGCCGTGGGCCGTCACCCCCATCGCCACGCCGACCGCGCTCTCATCGGTCACCCCCGCCGCTTTCAGGATACGCAGCCCGATAACCGCACCCGTAATGCCCGTGAAGACAACGAAGGCCGCCGTCATGGCCGGGATGCCGCCGAGCACCTCGCTTATTCCCATCGCCACCGGCGTCGTCACCGATTTCGGGGCCAGGGAGATCAGCGTCTCACGGTCCAGCCCCAGGGCATAACCGATTGCCACGGCGCTGAAGGCCCCTACGAGCACACCGACGGCCAGCGACACCGTCACGGGGAACCAGATGGCGCGCAGGCGGGCCATCTGCCTAAAAAGCGGCACGGCCAGCGCCACCGTCGCGGGGCCCAGCAGGAAGTGCAGGAACTGCGCCCCGGCGAAATAGGCGTCATAGGAAGTCCGGCTCAGCTCCAGCAGGACGATCAAAGCGACGATGGAGACGGCCACGGGGTTCAGCAGCGCGATGCTGCCGCTTTTTAAAAAGAGTTTCTGCGCCGCCAGGTAGACGAGGATGGTCAGCGTCAGCCACCACAGCGGCGACGCGGCGAGGTAGACCCAGAAGCTGTCAAAGACCATCGGTGTGCTCCGTTTTCTGACGCCGCAGCAGCCACTCCATCGTCCACCCCGTCACCACCAGCGTGATCACGGCACTGGCGAGCAGCGTCACTCCCAGCTTCAGCCAGGTGCCGCCCAGGGCGTCAAAATAGACCATCACCCCTACCCCGGCGGGCACGAACAGGAGTGCGAGATATTTGAGCAGTCCGTCGGCGGTCAGGTCAAGGTCGTGGGAGGAGCGGCCCCGGTAGCGGAGCCAGAGGAAAAGCAGCAGCATCCCGATCACGGGACCGGGAACCGGCCAGCCGAAGAGTCGTACGAGCGCCTCGCCACAGAGCTGGCAGAAAAGCAGGAGCGCTATACCGTTGAGCATGGTGTCTGCCCCGCCCCTTACAGTGTGATCTGCGTACCGATACCCTCTTCGGTAAAGAGTTCGAGCAAAATGGCGTGTTCGATGCGGCCGTCGATGATGTGGGCCTTCTGAACACCGCGCTCGATCGCCTCGATGCAGGCGTCGACCTTCGGCACCATGCCGCCGTGGATCGTCTTGTCGCTTTTGAGTGCCTCAACCTTCTCCTCGGTCAGCGAAGAGAGCAGTTTGCCCTCGCCGTCGAGGACGCCCGGGGTGTCGGTCATGAAGACGACCTTCTTCGCCCCGATGGCCCCGGCGATCTTGGAAGCCGCCAGGTCGGCGTTGATGTTGTAGCCCGGATGGCCCGTCTCGCCGTCGGATGCGATGGGCGCGATGACGGGGATGAACTTCTCGTCGATCAGGCGGTGGATGACGTCGGCTTTGACATCCTCGATGACCCCGGTAAGGCCCCATTTACCCGAATCTTTCGGCTGGGCGCGCAGGAACTGCGCATCTTTGCCGTTGACGCCGAAGGCGCTGGCGCCGTGGGAGTTGAGCAGCGCGACGATCTCGTTGTTGACTTCGCCGCACAGCACCATCTCGACGATGCGCATCACTTCGGGAGTCGTGACGCGCTGCCCGTCGATGAACTCGGTAGGGATGTCCAGTTTGGAGAGCATCTCGTTGATGCGCGGCCCCCCGCCGTGGACGATGACCGGACGGATCCCGACAAGGTACATCAGCAACACGTCTTTGGCGAATTTCGCCTTGAGCGTTTCGGAAGTCTGCGCCGCCCCGCCGTACTTGATGACGACGATCTGGTTTCTGAACTCCTTGATGAACGGCAGCGCCTCCAGGAGGGTCTTGACGGTATCAATCTTTGTTTTCATCGTATGTCCTGATGTAGTGTTCCACGTCTGCGGCCAGCGCGTCGTCAAGCTCCAGATGGAGCTCCATCAGCGCGAGCGGCAGGTCAAAGTGGCGAATTTTAACGTAATCTTTATAAGTAACGAGCAAGGCATCCGCCCCGCTCTTTTCGAGGATGGAGGCCAGTTCACCGCGCCTGAAGAAGTGGTGGTCGGGAAAGGTCGCTTTGGCAACGACGTCGGGCAGAAAGGGGTCCAGCCGCTCGGGCCGGGCGATGGCGGTGACCAGCGCCATCTTCGGTACCGCACCCCTGATCGTGACGCGCCGGGTGAAATCCTCCCCCTCCCGCACAAGGCGTACCGCTTTGCCCGGCCAGAGCCGTTCGCGGAAAGGGCCGGCGGGAAGGCAGAAGCCGTTGGCGGCCGCGACGTCGATGACGATGTCGTACTTGGCGATAAAATGCTTGCCGTAGCCGTCGTCGAGGAAGACGCAACCGCACCCCATCGCTTTGGCTTTGGCAATACCTGCTTCGCGCTCCTCGCTGACGATGACAACGGCGTGGGGCAGTTGCAGGGCATAAAGCATCGCCTCGTCGCCGCTGCACGTGACGTCACAAAGGACGCTTTGGCCGTCTGAGACGACCTGCAGCCCGCTGCTTTGGCGCCCGTAGCCGCGCAATACGACGGCGGGATTCGCCTGTCGCTGCGCCAGCGCCACCGTCAACGGTGTCTTTCCGCTCCCGCCGACGGTCAGATTGCCGATGCTGACGACGGGAATCCCCTGGTGACGCGGCACGCTGTTTTGGTAGCGGCGGTGCATGATAAGGCAGTAGAGCGCACCGAGGGGCCAGAGCGCGTAGGAGAGCAGACGCTGGAAGGCAGAAGGAGCGTAGAAGAAACGCTCCCCCCAGGCGACGAGGCGGGGTTTCACACGCGGGTTTTCGCGAGTTCGATGACGGCGTCGCAGATGTAATCGACCTCTTTGTCCGTGATGGAGCCGTAGATCGGCAGGGAGAGCACCTGCTGGTAGTTACGCAGGGCGATCGGGAAGTCGTTGATGCGGAGGTTGTACTTGTTCTTGTAGTACGCCATCAGGTGCAGCGGGATGTAGTGCAGCCCCGTCTCGATCCCTTTGGCCAGAAGGTCGCGGGCGAACCCGTCGCGGTTCTTGTCGATCTTGATGATGTAGTTGCTGAACGCGTGGTCTCCGTGGATCTCCGGCGGGGTGATGTGATAGACCCCTTTGAGCCGTTCGCTGTAGCGCGCCGCCACCTCTTTTTGACGGGCGATCACCTTGTCCTGGTGGGAGATGAAGGCGTCGTTGAAAGCCGCCTCGATGGGACTCATCGTGTATTTGCTCCCGATGTCGACGACGTCGTAGATGTAGCTCAGTCCCTCCTCGTCACGCACCATCGCGTGGTTGCGCAGCAGGGTCGCGCGCTCCATCATCTCGGCATCGTCGGTGACGAGCATCCCGCCGTTGCTGATGGTCTGCTTCATGTGGGGGCTGAAGCTGAAACAGGTGATGTCCGCCCCCGTCGAGCCGATCTTCTTCCCCTTGTAGGTCGCGCCGAGCGCGTCCGAAGCGTCTTCGACGATCTTGACGTTGTAGATCTTGGCGATGTTGTAGAGCCGGTCAAGGTCCATCGGCTGCCCCGCGATATGCGAGACGATGACCGCTTTGAGCTTTTTGGCGCTGTTGGCTTCGAGGTAGCGTTCGAGCTTGTCGATATCCATGTTCATCGTCCACTCGTTGACGTCGATAAAGATCGGTTCGGCGTCAAAGTGGCGGACGACTTCCGGCACGGCCGGGAAGGCGTTGACGGAGCAGAGCACCTTGTCCCCGCGTTTGAGGTCGATGGCCAGCATCGCCAGGTGCAGCGCCGCCGTGCCGTGGGAGGTTGCCAGCGCATAGCCGCAGCCGATATAGTTCTCAAAGTTCGCTTCGAGATCCTCCACGGCGAATTCGGCATCGCCCTGCAGTACCTGCTCGACCTTGTTACGTTCCTTGGGACCGATTTCCGGCCGGTAAAACGGTACTTTCATCCTTTTCTCCTATAAAGTGATATCGCGTGGATAGTTGAAATCATGGTTGATCGTCCGCGAGGTCAGTTTCGCGATGACGGGCATTTTGCGCTTGAACTGGTTGCGGTAGATCCGGGTCAAGATCAGCTCCACCAGCGCGGCGTCGCACCCCTCTTCGATCAGTTCCGCTTTGCTGGCGCGCTCCTCGACGTAGCGGCGCAGCGCGGCGTCGATCTGCGCGTAGCTGTACCCCAGCTCCGCTTCGTCGCTCTGCCCCGCCCAGAGATCCGCCGAAGGGGGTTTGCCGATAATGCTCTGCGGTACGTCCAGGTGCGCCGCCAGTTCGAAGACCTCCGTTTTGTAGAGATCCCCGATGGGATTGACCGCGCTGGCCAGGTCCCCGAAAAGGGTCCCGTAGCCCAACATCAGTTCGCTCTTGTTGCTCGTGCCCAGCACCAGGGCGCTCTCCCTCGCCGAGATGTCAAAGAGCGTCGCCATCCGCATCCGTGCCGAAAAGTTCCCAATGCGCAGATTGTCCATCGCCTCATGCTCGTAGGCTTTGAGCATCGGTTCGATGCTGTGGGTCTCCGCACGGATGCCGAAGCGTTCGCAGAGCTCGTCGGCGTCATCGAGGCTGTTTTGCGAGGAGTAGTGCGACGGCATCTTCACGCAGAGCAGACGGTCCCCGAAGGCGCGGTGGGCCAGTACGGCGACCACGGCGGAATCGATCCCGCCGCTGAGCCCTACGACGACATGTTTCAATCCGGTTTTTTCGACTTCGTCAATGAGGAACTTCGTCAAAAAATCGGTAATCATTGCGTATTTGCCCATCCGACGTTCCTCGAAATCTTGATTTTCCCGCTTCTCTTTCCTCCATGGTATCAAAGTATTATTTTAGAGAAGCCTTAACAATCAAAATTATATCAAATTTTCCTTCGCAAACGATAATTTTTATAATTGAGATCATATTTTTTCGCAAATTTCCATTCGTTGGGCAACAGTCTGATATGATGCGGACACCGAATAAACGAGGAGAATCCGAATGAAGACATTACTCTTTCTTATAGTAGCCGTTTACGGCCTCTGGGCAGCCGGCCCGAATGCGCCGGTGCAGCACACCGCCCGTGTCGTGGAGACGATGGATGCCGGCGGCTACACCTATATGAGAGTCAATGAGGGCAAAGCGCCCTACTGGGTCGCGGTGGCGGCGGCAAAAGTCAAGGTGGGCGAGAACGTCTCTTTCACCGAGCAGATGTGGATGACGAACTTTAAAAGCCGCGCCCTCGACCGTACCTTTGACAAGATCCTGTTCGCTTCCATGGCTCCGGGAACAGCGGCGCCCGCCGAACGTGTCCAGCCGCAGAGCGCGCCGAAAGAGGTTCTGAAAAAAGCAAAAGGCGGCTACAGCGTCTCCGAGGTCTTTACCAAGCGCCAGAGCCTCAAAGGCAAAACGATCAAAGTGCGCGGCAAGGTCACCAAGATCTCCAGACAGATCATGAAGCGCAACTGGGTCCACCTCGAAGACGGGACCGGCAATACCATGACGGACGACCTCGTGTTCACGGCCAATGACGTTGCGAATGTTAAAGCGGGTGATATTGTCGTTGCGACGGGAAAAGTAGAGACGGACAAGGATTTCGGGTACGGATACTTCTACCCGGTCATCGTCGAAGAGAGCAGCTTTGTCAAAGAGCGCTGATCAGCGCTCCTTTACGCCTCCGGTGCGAATCAGCACCGAGGCGCCGAAAATGACCAGTGCCGCTAAAGCGACGACGGTCTGGGTCTGCGCGAAGAAAGCGTAATCCATTTGTTCCCCTTTTGTTACCTTTATGTAATTCTATTGTAACAAATTAGCTTTCTTTCGTCAACAGATCTTTTCCGTACTCATACGGTTGAGTTCGCTGCAGCTGAACCCCGCCGCTCTGCGGGCATCGACGTTGAGGTACTTCTGCCGGGGGTAGCTGCCCGGGCAGCACTGTTCGACGATGTCGAAATAGACCGACTTCTCCGCCCCCGCCGCTTCACAGGCGTAATCGAACCAGCGGTCCCCCTTGCGGACATGGTCCACCTCCTCTTTCAAGATCACCTGTAGTGCGTCGACGATCCGGCCGATCATAGGGTCGTTTTTGATCGGTAGCAGTCTCTCCAGGATCTGCGGCGTTGCATCCAGACCGTTCGCCTCGAAATAGCGCGGCACCACCGCCATCCGTTCAAGCAGGGTCAATGTTTTCTGTCCGGCCTCAAAGAGCCCCGCATGCACCGGCAGGGCACCGTAACGGCTGCCGAGCGCTTCAAGCAGGGTATGAAGCATCTCGAAGTGGCGGCACTCGTCGTCGGCAACCTCGAGCCAGTCGTCGTAGAACGCTTTTGGCATTCCCGTAAAGCGGTAAGCGTGGTCCAGAGCCAGGTCGATCGCACTGTACTCGATGTGGGTGATGGCGTGCAGCAGCAGGATCTGCCCTTCCACGGTCACGGGGCTCTTGCGCCGGGGGACGTCCTGCGGCGGGACGATCTCGCAGACGGAGGCGAAGGAGGGTTCGTCGAACTGCACCGGAGTGAATCCCTCGTCGAAAACGGTTCCCCCCGCCTGGTACGCGGCATAGAAGGTACGGAACGCCGCCAGTTTCGCCGCCGGCTCCGCGGTCATGATGTTCGATTGAAGGGTCGTGTGAAATTGCATGTATAATTCTACCAAAGGAAAGCGTATGCAGATAAAAAAGCAGCCCATGGGGCCCTACCAGACCAACTGTTACATTGTCACGGAGAACGGGAAAGACATCATCATTGATCCCGGCGTCGGTGCGGTTGAATGGGTCAAGGCCAACGTGACGAATCCCGTGGCCATCCTCAACACCCACGGCCATTTCGACCATGTCTGGAGCAACCAGGAGCTTAAAGAGCAGTTCGACATCCCCCTTTACACCCCCAAAGGCGACGTCATGCTGCTGCAGAAAAGCGGCTGGATGCCGGACCTCCCGCCCTCCTACCCAGACGTCGAGGTCGAGGGGGACCAGACCTATGATATCGGCGGCATCGAAGTGACCTTCCGCCACTTCCCCGGCCACTGCCCCGGCTGTTCTATGATCGAGATCGGTGACGCCGTCTTCAGCGGGGATTTCATCTTCCAAAACTCCATCGGCCGCGTCGACTTCCCCTACTCTTCGCCCGCAGACATGAAAAAGAGCCTCCAGAAGTTCCTGCAGATCGACTATGACAAGAAAGTCTACCCCGGCCACGGCGCGCCGACGACGATCAAGGCCGAGCAGCGCAACGTCCCCTACTGGCTTAAAGCGATCTAAGCCTTTGTGACGCGGCAGGTCTTCCCACACCTGCCAATCATCCGTAGCTATCCATCCCGATTCCCCCCATTTTAGACCAACCACCCAAACAGCCATAAAGCTCTCTTCTTTCCGCGCAGACATCACGGCTGCATGATGCAACGCACAGGGCAGCCGTTCATCAAATTTAACCCGCTTTCTTTGCCGCCGGTATCGTCCGTGATCGGGCAGTAAACTATGCCGTTTCCTGTGAAATTTTCTGCTGACTGAGCGCTCCAAACTGATAATTCAGGCCGTAAAAGGCCCCTAAAACAGGAGCAAAGAGTGGACAAAGCCTGCTTCGCTACCATGCGGCGGCTCATTGCCTTATTCACATACTATAAATCACAATCCACAGGACATAAATCATGAAAAAAACAATGCTATTGCTGCTGGCAACCGTGCCGATGTTCGGCGACGCTTTCAACGAGGGTCAGTTCGCCTACGACAAGGGTAATTACCGTCAAGCCGCTATCCAGTGGGAAAAAGCCTGCAACCTCGGTGAGGAAGCTGCCTGCTACAACCTCGGGATCATGTACTACAACGGCCATGGGGTCGGTCAGGATCATGCCAAAGCCGCCGGCTATTACAAAAAGGCCTGCGACACGGGGAGTGCTCCGGGGTGTACCGACCTCGGCCGCATGTACGAACACGGCCGCGGCATTGCCAAAAATGAATCCCATGCCGTTGTGCTCTTCCACAAGGCGTGCTACGCCGGTGAAGCAGCAGGTTGCTTTAACCTTGGCAATATGCTCAGTGACGGCCGGGGCGCGGAGCAGGACTATACTCAGGCCGCTAAGCTTTTCGATGTCTCCTGTGAGCTCGGGAATGCCCACGCCTGCACAAACATCGGCTACATGTACAGTTCCGGCAAAGGCGTGCAGCGCGATGCAGCCGCCGCGGTCGAGTACTTCAAAATGGCCTGCGACAACGGCAGCGCCAGCGGGTGTTATAACCTTGGAAACATGTACGCGCTCGGTGAAGGCACCAAGCACGACAGTGCGGCAGCAGCGCTGCTGTACGGCAAGGCTTGCAACGGTGGCTCTACGCTCGGCTGCAAATACTACAACAAGCTGAAGCAGGCGGGGCTGTAGTTTATTCATGCGTTCATACGGCAGTTTGCGGTAGCATGGTCCCATCGGA
Source organism: Sulfurimonas sp. HSL-3221 (assembly GCF_021044585.1). Classification (GTDB taxonomy): domain Bacteria; phylum Campylobacterota; class Campylobacteria; order Campylobacterales; family Sulfurimonadaceae; genus Thiomicrolovo; species Thiomicrolovo sulfuroxydans. Next base: position 1,447,046 of record NZ_CP087998.1, read on the forward strand.
AAGGAGATCGTCATGAAAAGATCCGAGCAGCGCAACGTCCCCCAACGGCTCCATGCGATCTGAGCCCATCCATCCCGCCGAACTGGGCGCAACCCTCTTCGTCCCCGCGACGCATCCCGGCCTCGCCGCCGTGCTGGGCGGCAAGAAATACCCGCAGCTGCGCAGCTGCGTCATCGATCTCGAAGACGGCATCGACGCGGACGAGCGCGACGCAGCCCTTCAGCATCTGCGAACCCTTCTGCCCCGTTTTGCAGACACGCCCCTGCTCCGTTTTCTACGCCCATCGTCGCCGGAGATGCTCTCCGAGCTGCTGCGTATGACAGGGATTGAAAAGCTCGACGGGTTCGTCCTGCCGAAATTCGGCGGCGACAATGCCGATGCATGGCTGGCACTTCTGGACGATAACGCATTCGCAATCATGCCCTCCATCGAAGGCAGCGACCTCTTTTCCCAGACGAAACTCCATACCCTCGCCGAACGGCTGCAGCCTTACCGCGAGCGCATCCCGACGCTGCGTTTCGGGCTCGAGGATATGCTGCGCCAACTGGGGATGGTACGCGACTGCGATACGCCGCTGTACGGACTCGTCGCCCCGGCGCAAATCATCGCGACGCTCCTCACCGTTTTCAAACCCCGCGGCTTCAGCCTCTGCGGCGGCGTCTACAAATGTTTCAAGGACAAAGAAGGGTTTGCCAAGGAGCTGGAAGAGGATCTGAAGCAGGGGCTTTTCGGCAAGACGATCATCCACCCTTCCCAGATCGCGGCCGTCGAGCACGCCTGCAGGGTCGATGCGGCGGATCTGGCGCAGGCGGAAGCCATCGTTTCCGCATCATGCAATGTTTCGAACTTTCGTGGTATGATGGTGGAGAAACCGACGCAGCTGCCCTGGGCGCGGATGATTCTGCGGCGCGCAGCGCTCTACGGAGTAAAGGCATGACCAAGTTTGTCCACAACGCACCGACGCAGGATGAAGTCTATTCGTTCAATATGCATGTCGCCCACAGCGAAAACTACACGACCTACCGCATTCCCCTCGGCGCCACCTCCGAAGGGCAGAAAGAGCGTCTTTCACGCCGTTACGGCATACCGCTGCGCATCCTTGAGGACGAGCAGGAGCTCGTCATCAAGATTATGAATGAAATGGGGTAAAAGGGCTATTCGGTATATCCCAGGGAGCGCAGTCGTTCCGTGAGCCCTTCAGCGATGACACGGTACCCCGCCGCGTTGGGGTGAACATAATCTGCTCTAAGTGCCCGGTCTTCCAGGACATCCGGCAGGAGTGAAGGCATATAGGGTATGCCCTCCTCCTCGGCGATCTCCTTGTACAGCGGCAGCGACGTCATACCGAAAACCCCGAACGTCGGAACGCCGATCAATACAATATCGACCCCTTTCGCTTTTGCCATCTGTACAATGCGCTTGAGGTTTGCTTTCAGACGGCGCTTCGAACGCTGCTGCAAGATATCGTTCCCGCCCAGACAGAGCAGCATCAGCCGGATCGTGTCGTCTTCAAGCACGCCGGGAAGGCGCGCCAGCCCCTCCGCTGTCGTCTCGCCGTTCACGCCGGCATTGGTCACCGGGAATTCGGTCAGCGTCTGCAGCACGGCAGGATAGCTTTCATGGGCCGCTGCACCGTAACCGTGGGTGATGCTGTCGCCGAATGCGAGAATCGTGTCGCCTGTTTGCAAGGGGGTAACCTCTGGAACCGATTTCATAAGATAGATTGCTGTCAGGAACAGCAGAAGAAGAAGAGAAGCAAAGGCTTTGAGCATCGATGTTACTCGATCCAGCCCCCGCCGATCAGCTTGTCGCCGTCATAGAAGACGGCCGCCTGTCCGGCCGCGACGCCCAGGACAGGCTCCTGCAGCTTGATCTGCGCCTTCTCCCCTTCGATCGTGACGTGGCACGGCACGGCTTTCGTGCGGTAGCGCAGCTTCACCGTCGTATCGAATTCGCTGCGCTCGTCGAAGAGGTTGATGTTGCCGATGGTGACATCCCATATCTCCAGATCCTCTTTCTTGCCGACGACGATCTGGTTCGTCTCGGGCTTGATCTCGAGAACAAAGTGGGGTTCATGGGCGCCATGGACGGTGAACCCCTTGCGCTTGCCGATGGTATAGTGCATGTACCCTTTATGCTCTCCGACAACGTTGCCCTCACTGTCAAGCACCTCGCCGGGCTGGTCGATGTTCACGTAATCCTTGAGCACGTCCGCATAGGTCGTCTCGACGAAGCAGATCTCGCTCGACTCCGCCTGTGACGCAAAGGACTCCAGCCCCTGCACAGAGGCAGCGTAGGCTTTGATATCCGTCTTTTTGCGCTCGCCCAGCGGGAAAATGAGACGCGGCACGATCTTTTTGTCGATATAGAAAAGAAAATAGCTCTGGTCTTTGGTATCGTCCTCTGCCTGGTAGAGGAAGTGACCGTCGGTCTTGATGTAGTGCCCCGTCGCCAGGAAATCGGCCCCTACTTCGTCGGCGAAATCCGCCAGGGCGCCGAACTTCATCGTCCGATTGCACAGGGCGCATGGGTTCGGCGTGCGGCCTGCTTTGTAGGTCTCGACAAAGGGGGTAAACACGTTTTGGTTGAACTGTTTCTGCAGATCGAGGACATGCAGCTTCACCCCGGCGAAATCCGCGGCTTTCTGGGCGCGGGCCTGGTGGATCTCATGGTATCCCGGTTTGGAGTGCAGCTTCATGTACACTCCTTCGACCTCGTAGCCCTGTTCTTTGAGCAGCATCGTCGTCACCGTCGAGTCCACCCCGCCGCTCATCCCGATAAGCACTTTTTTCTTTTCCATTACCCTTCCAGCATTTTTTCGCAATTGTAACAGCAATGTGATAATTAAACCTAATATTTTCTTCCCAAACGCTACGTTTCAGGCAACCGCGCCGCCCGGGGGGCATTATCAAAACAGATCTTGAAGACGTGTTGCCCTCCTTCGTACGCGTAGCGCAGCGCATAGCTGTGGCGCGTCACGATCTCGTTGACGATATAAAGCCCCAGCCCCATCCCCTCAAGGGAGTGCTGGGAGAGATCGCGCTGGTATGCCTTGAGGTAGTGGGTATACTCCTCCTTGAACGGCTCCCCGGCATTGGCAATACGGAGGCAATTTTCCGAGAAGGCGATGGACACCGGCCGGTGTGAAGCGTACTTTTCCGCGTTATCAATCAGGTTTTTGAGCGCATAGGCAAAGAGGTCGAAATCCACCATGATCTTCTCGTTGCCGACGGTAATCTCCAACTCCGAACGCGGCACGTCCAACAGGTCGATCGCCTGGTCCAAAACGTCGATACAGGCGTAGGAGCGGATGTCAAGCTGCAGGTGGCGCGCCGTCAGCGACTCCACCCTCGCCAGGTCGCTCAGGTGTCCCTGCATCTGTTCGAAAAGCGCTTCGAGGATCGCCTTGTCCTTCGGATTGATCTCCAACAGGTGCGCCAGCAGTTTCCCTTTGCTAATAGGGGTTTTGAGCTCATGCATGACGTTGCGCAGGAAAAGCGAGCGGCTGCGCTGCAGGGCTTCGATTTTCTGGACGCTGTCGTGGAAGGCGTTGGCTACCTGCGCCACCTCGTCGCTCCCCTCGACCTTCGTGTCGATCCCCTTCTCCCCGTCGGCGAAACGGAGGATCTGGCGGTGCAGGTTCTGCAGCGGTTCGATGGAACCCGACATGTAGCGGTAGAGCAAGATCACCGTCGCCAGGACGAGTGCGGCGGCGATGAGAATATAGAGCATGTAGGGCGTCATTTCCTTGTCGCTGCGGTAGTAATACATGTCGTGCATTTTGTAGGCGTAATAGCAGTGCATGTCATAGACAAAAATCTCGATGTTCCCCGACTGGAAGGTCCGCCGCAAGAGCGGGTCTTCAATGAAGGGTTTGCCCTCTTCGCGGATGCGTTTCATCACCTCCCCGCCGACGGGGGTGAGCTTATGCTCTTTGAGGTAACGCGCAAACGCTTCGGGCGTCGGCTTGGTCATAAAAAGCAGGTCGTAGAGCATGACGGCGCGCTGGATCTCGTTGCGTTTGTCGAGCTGGATGGAGAGGTAGAGCGCCATCAGCGTCGCGGCAATCAGCAGCAGGGCCGTAATGGCGCCGACAAGGCGGGCGGCGAAGATGATCGAACGGGGGTTAATGTTCGTCAAACCGGTACCCTATGCCGCGCACGGTCTGAATGAAGGTGTCAAAGTGTTCCGGGTCGAGCTTTTTGCGGATGCGCCCGACGAGGATATTGATGCTCTCGACCCCGCTGTCAAAACGGTGCGACTCGATGCTGTTGGCGATATCGGCGCGGGAGATGGTACGGTTGGGGTGCTTCAGCATCAGTTTCAGGATCTCGTACTCCGCCAGGGTCAGCTTCAGGGGCGTGCCGTCGAAATAGATCAGCGTCCCCTCTTCGTCGATCCGGAAACGGCTCTGCGGCTCCTCCGCTTCCGTCTCGCTCCGTCCCCGGCGACGCAGCACGGTCTTGATCCTCGCCATCAGTTCGCGGGGATCGTAGGGCTTGGGCAGATAGTCGTCCGCCCCGTTTTCCAGTCCCGTCAGTTTGTCGTCGAGGTCCGTACGCGCGCTGGAGATGATAATGGGGACATCGGAGCGTTCGCGGATCTTGCGGCAGAGCATCAGCCCGTCCATTTCCGGCAGGGAAAGGTCGAGCACCACGAGATCGAACGGTTCTGCATCCAGCGCTTTCATCGCCTGGGAGGGACGCGTCACGTGTGCAACCGTCATCCCCTCCTGGCACAGAAACCGCCCCAGCAGTTCCGCCATCTGGACGTCGTCTTCGATCAGTAGCAAGCGGGTCGCTTCCACGGGCCATCCTTTCACTCTCATCCAGCATACCCGTTCATCAAAAACGCTTCATTAACGCAGCAGCGTATCGTGATCCTCGCCGAAGCCGCGCTCCTCGAAGAACTGCTGCAGCTTCTTGTAGTAGGGGGTGTCGGCCAGGCCGCTTGCCCTGAGCGACCCCAGCTGCACATCAAGCGATTCGCGGATCTCCTGGACGACCAGATCCACGTCATCCGTCAGCGTCAGCTTCGCCAGATCCTCCTCGTCGATCATCCCCTCGGCGAGCAGCGAGCTTCGCATAAACGCCAGCAGCGGGGCGTAAAAGGCCTCTCCCATCAAAAAGACGCAGACCCCGTCGACCTTCTTGGTCTGAATCAGCGTCAACGCCTCGAAGAGCTCATCGAGGGTGCCGAACCCGCCGGGCATGATGACGTAGGCCGTGGAGTATTTGACGAGCATCACCTTCCGGGAGAAGAAGTAGTCGAAATTCTCCTCCTTGGTCGTATAGGGGTTGGGACGCTGCTCCATCGGGAGTTCGATGTTCAGCCCGACCGATTCGACCCCCGCTTCCCGGTATTCGTAGGCCCCGCGGTTGGCCGCTTCCATGATGCCAGGGCCGCCGCCGCTGATGACGTTGAAACCCGAGGCGGCCAGCTTGCCGGAGAGTTCGACGGTCTTGGCGTACCAGGGGTGCGTTTCGTCCACGCGGGCACTGCCGAAGATCGTCACAGCCGGGCCGAGATCGCCCAGTTCGTCGAACCCCTTGACAAAGTCGGCCAGGATCTTGAATACCGACCAGACGTCGGAGGACTTGATGTCTTTGACATAGCGCTGCTCTATCTTCTGCTCCGATGCCATACCTATTTCTCCTCGGGGATAAGCGTCCGGATCGGCGAATCGCTTTTGTAAGGGACCTTGCCCGAGGGCACGACCCGCGACGCCCCGTCGAGATGGACCTCCTGGTCGTCGAAGAAGATGTGGGCCCCGTACGCTTCGAGGATCGCCTCCTTGCCCAGCCCTCCCAGGAAAAAAGCCTCGTCGACATGCACGCCCCAGCGCCGCAGGGTCTGGATGACCCGTTCGTGGGCCGGCGAGTTGCGCGCCGTGACAATGGCGATGCGCACCGGCGACGGTGCCGGGGCGAAGTGGCGCTGCAGGTAGGAAAGGGTGATCAGCAGCTTCGCGAAGGGTCCCGCTTCCAGGGGCTCGTCCGCGTGCGCCTTCTCGTGCGCCCAAAACGCCTCGATGCCGTCGCGTTTGTAGATCAGTTCGCTCGCCTCGGAAAAGAGGACCGCGTCGGCATCGAAAGCGATGCGGATCTGGTCGTCATGGTGTCCGGCGCTCTGCGGCGGCGCGTAGAGCGCGGCGGCGGCCACCCCGCCGTCAACGGCCTGCTGGACGTCCTCTTCGGACTTGGAGAGGAACAGGTCGACTTTGAAGGAGTCCAGGTAGGGCGAGAGCGACGTCCCGCCGCTGAACGCCGCCCGCGTGATGGGCAGCCCGTAATGTTCGACGGAGTTGAAGACGCGCAGTCCCGTATCGGGGGAGTTGCGCGACATGACGATCACCTCGACGACCTGCTTCCCCGCCTTCACGTTGAGACCCAGCAGGGCCTCAACGAGGGGGAACGCCGTCCCCTTTTCAAGGGGGACTTTCTCGTGTTCAAGCTGGTAGGCGCGGTACGCCTCGAGTCCCTCCTCCTCGAAAATGCGGTTGGAGGCCTCGAGGTCGAAGAGCGCCCGCGAGGAGATGCCGATCACCAAAACCGAAGAGAGATCAAATGCCATGACATGCAACCTTCGCGTAATAAATACGCACGTATTTAACGGTTATCATAGCGAAAAGCGCTATAATCCGCATTAGAAATTTTCTGCCCCAAGGATCTTTTTATGGCACAAGGTATTCTCGATCTGGTCAAACCCGGCGTCCTCTTCGGAGACGACGTTCAGAAGGTGTTCGCAGCGGCGAAAGCGGGCGAATTCGCCCTTCCGGCGGTCAACGTCGTCAACGTGGAGTCCATTAACGGCGTCCTGGAAGCGGCGGCGAAGGTCAACTCCCCCGTCATCATCCAGTTCTCCAACGGCGGCGGCCAGTTCTATGCGGGCAAAGGGCTCTCCAACGACGGCGAAAAGGCCGCCATCGCCGGAACGATCAGCGGGGCGCAGCATGTCCATATGATGGCCGAGCTTTACGGCGTGCCGGTCATCCTGCACACCGACCACGCTGCGCGCAAGCTCCTGCCGTGGATCGACGCGCTGCTCGAGGCCGGCGAAGTGCACTTCGACCGCACGGGCAAACCGCTGTTCAGCTCCCACATGCTCGACCTCTCCGAAGAGAGCCTTGAAGAGAACGTCGCCACCTGTGCCGAGTACCTGGCGCGTATGGACAAGATCGGGATGACCATCGAGATCGAACTGGGCGTCACCGGCGGCGAAGAGGACGGTGTCGACAATACCAACATCGACAACGCCCTGCTCTATACCCAGCCTGAAGACGTCGCCTACGCCTACGAGATCCTCAGCAAGATCAGCCCGCGCTTTACCGTCGCGGCCTCCTTCGGGAACGTTCACGGCGTCTACAAACCCGGCAACGTCGTGCTGACGCCGAAAATCCTGGACAACTCGCAGAAATACATCGCCGAGAAGTTCGGTACGGCTGAAAAACCGGTCAACTTCGTCTTCCACGGCGGCTCCGGCTCCGCCCCCGAAGAGATCACCGAAGCGCTTGGCTACGGCGTCATCAAGATGAACATCGATACGGATACGCAGTGGGCGACCTGGGACGGGGTCAGAGGCTATGTCGCGAAGTACCACGACTACCTGCAGGGCCAGATCGGCAACCCCGAGGGCGAGGACAAGCCGAACAAGAAATACTACGACCCGCGCAAATGGCTCCGCGCCGGTCAGGAGAGCCTCGTCGCGCGCGTCGAGCAGGCCTTCGCCGACCTCAACGCCATGAACCGCAACTAAGTGCGCCGCGCGTAGCGCGCGAGCATCGTCTCGTTGCCGCTGACGCCGCCCGAGTGCACATACAGCACATCCCCCTCCAGATCATCCCATGCTTCCATCAACGCCAGCCACATTACCGGGGCATAGATCAGATCGAAGGTTACGCCCGCCGCTTTCAGTTTTTCATACGTCTGCAGCAGGTCGTCATGCAGGCTGCCGAAACGGTAGGGCGTGGCGAGGATCAGCAGGTTCGGCGGCAGCGGCATCAACGCTTCGATCTGCCGCTGCAGGTACGTGGGGCCGCCCACCGCCGCCACGGTGACCACGCGGCATTCGGGCAGAGCTTTTGCCAGGTAAGCCGCCGTCGTCCCCGTGCCCGAAGGCGTCACGACATTGAGACGTTCAATGCCCCTTGTCTTTTGCCACGCCCTGATCTCTTCGGCCAGAGCCCTCACCCCCTCCTCCGCGGCCGGGTCGGCCCCGCCCTGGGGAATCAGGCGCAAGCGTTCCTGCTTTGCGCAGCGCTGTTTCAGCGCCTCTACCGCCGCATCGTACACGGTCGGATGCACCTCTTGCAGCGCCATCCCCTGCGCCAGGGCATGTTTGTAGTTCCCCTGCGGCTCCGCACTCAGATGGTGCGGTGCCCTCTTCGCGGTGTATTCGAACCGCCACCCTTTCAGACGGCAGAGCGCGGCGATGGAGAGCATGGCGTTGGACTGGATGCCGCCGTAGGAGACCAGCGTATCGATTGCTTTGGAAGGAATCTGCAGCAGGGCGTAAAGTTTTCGGTATTTATTGCCGCTGAAAAGGGGGTGGATCAGGTCGTCGCGTTTGAGGGTGAGCTCCCGCTCTTCAAACCGGAAGGGTTCGAAAGGTGCGGGTGAAAGGTGCAAATTATTTGCTGTAGGTGATTTTTGCAGCGTTTTTGAGCGCTTTGGTCTTCGCTTCCATCTCTTTTTGGAATTTCTCCTGCTTCAGGCGCTGTTCGATGAACGGTTTTGCTTCGTCGAGTGTCGCTTTCTTGCCGGCCTGCTTCTCTTCGAGATAGATGACGTGGTAACCGAACTGGGTCTTGACCGGTTCCGGCGTGATCGTTCCGACTTTCATGCTGAAGACGGCGTCGTTGAACTCCGGTACCATCTGTCCCTGCTGGAAGAAGCCGAGATCGCCGCCCTTCGGACCGCTCGGGCCTGTCGATTTCGCTTTGGCGTCTTCGATGAACTTCTCTTTGAGCTTGTCGCCCTTGAGGCTCTTCATCCCGCTGATGATCTTCTTCGCTTCGTCTTCCGTTTTCACAAGGATGTGGCGCGCATGGACTTTCTCTTTCTGCTCGAACTCGTCGCCGTGGCCATCATAGTAGGCTTTGATCTCTTTGTCGCTGACTTGGATGCCATCGAGCAGATTCTCCTGCCAGACTTTCGCCGCGAGCTGCTTCTCGATGCGCGCGACGATATCGTCATACTCTTTTTTATATTTTGCGGATTCGAGGACACCCTCTTTCTTGGCTTCTTCGTAGACGAGCTCCTGCATGACGAGGCCCTCGACGACGCGCTGCTGCAGTTCATCCTGCTTCTCTTTCGGCAGTGAGGTAAAACGACCCTGCGTTCCTTCCATCAGAACCGCATTCACTTCCTCGGATGTGATCGTTTTACCGTTGACCGTTGCCAACACTGCCGCAGAGGCGCTTACGCTGATCAGCGCCGCCGCCATCAATGATTTGATGATAAGCTTCATTCATTCACCTTTGTTTAATGTGAAAGTATTGTATTTATGAATATTAAACAGACACCCAACGGCCGGGGCGGCCGCGTCAGGAGAGGGCGGGTTTGCTCAGATAGCGTTCGAGAATTCCCTCGAGTTTTTCGCGCCCCAGGGGTTTGGCGAGGTAGTCGTCCAGCCCCTCGGCGAGGATGCGTTCGCGGTCCCCTTCCATCACGAGGGCCGTCAGTGCGACGATGGGTGCGGGGTGCTCGCGGAAGAGCGGAAGCTTGCGGATCTCCTGCGTCGCCGCGATCCCGTCCTTGACCGGCATATCGATATCCATGAAGATCACGTCAAAAGGGAATTTGCGGCAGAGCTCCACCGCATCAGAGCCGTTCGAAGCGGTCGTGACAGAGAGGTTGTACTCTTCAAGCAGCAGCTTTGTCAGGCGCTGATTGATGATGTTGTCCTCGACGACCAGCGCTTTGACCTTGCGCTCTGAGCCCTGCGGCTTCTCGACCGCCTTGACCGGCAGCTGCAGCACCTGGGTAAGGTGTTTCGAAATCCGGGAAGGAAGCAGCGGTTTTTTGAGGGTGTAATCGACCACCTGGCGCACCCGTTCCGGCAGCTCCTCGTCCTCGTCGATGAGCATGACGAAACGGCACGGATGCGACTCGAAGGCCCCCAGCTGCATCAGCCAGCCGGAGTTCTCCTTGGGGGCGACGATATAGAGGATATCCGTCTCGCCGCAGTCGACGTGCTCGGTGTAATGCACCTTCGTCACCGAGAGCCCGAAAGACTGCAGGTAGCGGCTGAGCAGGTTGCCGTCGAAAAGACGGTCGTCGTCAAAGAGCAGCACCTTCGCGCTGTGGTCGCGGATGGGGTCGAAGCTGGTCACGGTCGTGCCCGTCACGTCGAGGTTGAAGGAGAAGTGCGAACCGCGCCCCGCCTCGGACGTGACGTCGAGCCAGGTGCCCATCATCTGCAGCAGTCCCTCGGTGAGGGTCAGCCCGACGCCCAGACGGTTGTCCGAATGGCCGCCGGTCTCGAACGGTTTGGTGATCGAAGCCAGCCGCTCCGGCTGGATGCCGACGCCCGTATCCTTGACGCTGACGTGGAGGGTATAGAGGTCGTTCGCATGCTTTTTGAGCACGCGGATGTCGACATGAACCCGCCCGCCCGCTTCGGTGAACTTGACCGCGTTGTCCACCAGCAGGGAGATCACCTGGCGGAATTTGCGCGGATCGGCCTCGATATAGGTCGGCATGGCCGGGTCGATAAAGACGTAAAGCCCGATACCGCGCTGGCGCGCCTCGTACTCGTAGTGCTTGAAGAGCGCTTCGAGTTCCCCCATCGGTTTGAACTCGGTCACCTCCAGGCTCAGACGGCCCGTCTGCATCTGCGCGAGGTCCAGCAGGGACTCAATGTTGTTCATCATATACTGCGAAGAGCGTTCGATCATCTCGATGTAGTCGCGCTGGGTCGCCGAGGGGTGGGAAGATTTCAGCAGCTCGACAAAGCCCATAATGCCGTTCATCGGCGTGCGGAATTCATGGGAGATATTGTGCAGAAACTGCTGCTTTGCCGTCTCCGCGCGCTCGCGCTCCTGGCGCGCCCGCTCCTGCTCGGTCACGTCCGTCATCTCCAGGAACGACAGACCGTTCAGGCCGCTTTTGAAGACCCTGCTGCGCAGCGCGAAGACCTTTATCTGGCCGTTGGGGAGCTTCATGTGGACCTGCGGCGGCTTCTCCGCTTCGCGCTCCAGCTGCCGGAGCCACTGCTCGTCGGTCTCGGCAAAGATCTCGTAGTTCGGATCGTTAAAGAAGTCCGCGATCCGGTCGTACTCCGCGCGGAACTCCTCCATATTCTTGAAACCGAAGGTGTTGTAAAAGGCGAGGTTTGCCCCCACCCATCCCTTTGCCGGGCTGAAGAACATTACCGTGGCGCTCTGCGCATCAAGGTAACTGAACAGCAGCGACTTGCTGATGTAGTCGTCGGGGAGGTCTCCCGCATCCGTGCGCTTCCCGAAAAGCCAGCTAATCAATCCCATCGGGCGCTCCTTTCACAATCTTTCACAATGTTAAGTTTCATAGTGTAGCCAGCCCAAGCTTTTACATTTATTACACTTATATCAAAATTTCAAACGCGTAATCCGGTGCGCTTTGCTACAATGCCACCCATGAAAAAAGTGAAAAAAGCCACCAAAGTAGAGATCGAAGCCATTAAGGCGGCCCTGATGGAGCGCTACAGCGAGGCCGTTACGGAGCTGGACTACCGCAACGCCTACGAACTCGTTATCGCCGTCGCCCTCTCGGCGCAGTGCACGGACAAGCGGGTCAACCTGATCACCCCCGCGCTTTTCGAAAAGTACCCCGACCCCGCAGCCTTGGCTGCCGCCGATGTCGACGACGTGAAAGCGATCATCCGCAGCTGTTCCTTCTTTAACAACAAAGCCGTCAATATCGTGAAAATGGCGCAGCGGGTCATGGAGGTCTACGGGGGCGAGATCCCGATGAACGAAAAGGATCTTGTCACCCTCGCGGGCGTCGGGCAGAAGACGGCCCACGTCGTCATGATCGAGTACACGGGGGCAAATCTGATGGCCGTCGACACCCACGTCTTCCGCGTCGCCCACCGCCTGGGGCTCAGCGACGACGAAACGGCGCTGAAAACCGAAGAGACCCTGGTCAAGAAGTTCAAGACGGACCTGCACGCCCTGCACCAGGGGATGGTCCTGTTCGGCCGCTACATCTGCACGGCAAAAAACCCCAAATGCGAGACGGAGTGTTTCTTGCAGGAGTACTGCAAAAGTACCGAAGGGTTCAAAGCCCGCTGAGGGCTTTTTCAATCGCAGATATTCAGCACGGTGTTGTCAGGAGGCGTTGCGCATGCGCGCCTGCTACCCGCTGCCTATTCCCCGATATCCGCCAGAACCTTTTTGACGACCGCGAAAACACGCTCGACGCTCCCGAGGTCGACACGCTCGCGGGTGGAGTGCGGATGGGTAATCGTCGGACCGACGGAGGCCATCTGCATCAGCGGGAAATGCGTCTTGATGATGCCGCACTCCAGCCCGGCGTGGATCCCGCCGATGCTTACCTCTGCACCCAGGTGCGCTTCGTAGGCCCCTTTCACCCGGTCTATGAAACCCTCCTGCTCCGGCTCCCACGGGGCGTAGAACCCCTCACTCTGCACCGACGCGCCGAACGCTTCGAAGTAGGCCGTTGTCTCCGCTTCGATGCGGCGCAGATCCGCTTCGATCATCGAGCGGGCACTGAGCTTGATCGTGATCGCGGTGTCGCTCGTCGCAATCTCGGCAAGATTGATGCTGGTACGCACCAGCCCCAGCCCCGTATCATAGTCACGCACACCGTGGGCGAAGGCATGCAGCATCGGCAGCGGCGAGCGGTCGATGACGGAGCAGCGCTGTTTCCCTAATGGACGAAGCGCCGCATCCTCCACGGGCGCTTCAAATGCGACCGTGGCCACGGCGCGCCTGGGCACGGCGTTTCGGCGCTCGCCCCCTTCGACGGAGACGACCATCGCCTCCAGACCGTACAGCGTTGCCGAAAGCTCCTTGATGGCATTGGGGAGGTGCTTGTCGATGTCGACACCCGAATGACCGCCGGGGAACCCCTCGGCCACCGCTTCGTAACACTCCAGCTCCCTTAGGTTGCGTGTCAGCGGCAGGGTCACGTTGAGGTCCACCCCGCCCGCACAGCCGACAGTAATCTCCCCCTCCTCTTCGCTGTCAAGGTTGAGCAGGTAGGGGGTCTTGAGGGGGACGGCGAGCTCACGTGCCCCGACCAGGCCCGTCTCTTCGTCGGAAGTGAAGAGGCAGTCGACAGCCTGCCCCTCTTCCATCAGGGCAAGCATCATCGCCATCCCCATGCCGTTGTCCGCACCGAGGGTAGACTCCGTCGCGTACAGCCATCCCGCTTCCTCGTAGAGTTCAAGGGAGGGCGCCTTGCCGATGCAGACCATATCGTAATGTGCCTGCAGCGTCACCATCGCCTCCGGATGGCTGCAGAGCAGGTTCCCCGCGTCATCCGTATGCAGTGTATAGCCGTACGCCTCCGCCTTCTCGCGCAGGTAGGCGAGCATCTGCGCCGCATCGCAGCTGCAGTGCGGGATGGCGCAGAGCGCTTTGAAATGTTCGATGACGGTCATGGTCCCTCCTATTTTTTCAGCGCGATGAACGTCGCGAAATTGCCCCAGCGGAAGATCGTCTCGCAGTGGGCAAAGCCGCAGCGCGTCACCATCTCCCTGTTTTCCGCCTCGGTATAGGGGATGAGGACGTTCTCCAGCGCTTCGCGCTTCTGCATGATCTCGTACTCGCTGTACCCCTGCGCCTTTTTAAAGTCGTAATAGCCGTCGATCAGGAGCTTGTTGAGGCGCTTGTCCTCGCTGACGACCTTTTCGCTGAAGATGAAGACCCCGCCGGCCTTCAGCGTGTCGTAGACGCGCTGTACCAGCGTCTCGCGCACCGGCGGGCGGATGAACTGCAGCGTGTAGTTCGTGATGAAAACGTCGGCCGCCTCGTAGTCGAAGTTCATGATGTCAGCCTCTTCGAGCCTGATTTTCGAGCCGAAGACGGCGAGCTTTCGCCGTGCCTGTTCGAGCATGGAGGCCGCGTTGTCGATGCCGACGAGCTCGGCCCCCACTTTCAGCTCCCGCTCGATGCTCAGCAGCGTCGAGGCGGTGGAGCAGCCCAGGTCGTAGAGGCGCCCGCCCTCGGGAAGGTACGCCAGCGCGAAACGCTTTGTCAACGCCATCGCCTCCTCGTAAAAGGGGACGGAGCGCTTGAGCATGTCGTCGAAGACCGCGGCGATCTGCTCGTCGAACTCAAACTGCTTCTCGATCGGTTTGTTGAATACTTTGTCTTCCATTACTCTCCCCTCTCGTTGGCGCACGCCACGCAGAGCGTCGCTTCGGGCATCAGTGCCAGCCTCGCCGGCGCGATGGGTTCGTCGCACGCTTCGCAGAGCCCGAAGTCTTCGGAGTCGATGCGCGACAGTGCGTAGGCCAGGCGGTTTTTGCGCCGCAGCGCCGCTTCGTAGGCTTTGGCCGCGACCTCCTGCTCCCCCATCAGCTCCGCACGCGTCAGTTCCCCCAGACAGCAGTCCGGGGCGATCGGTTCGAGCTGGGGTTCAAGCTGCGCGATCTCGTCGGCCGTCTTCGCTGCAGCCGCTTCAAGCGTAAGCCGCAGCGCCGCCTTCGCTTCCGTTGTCATTCATCGGCGTCCAGGTGGATCACCTCGGCGACATCCAGGCCGAAACCGCCCAGACCGACGAAGGAAGGCGCATGGGCATCGGTGATGAGACGCATATGCTTCACGCCCAGGGTCTTGAGGATCTGCGCGCCGATGCCGTACTCTTTCATGTTCCCGCCGGCCGCGTCTGGGTTGTTGATGAAGACCAGGACGCCGCTGTTCTGTTTGAGATACTCGATGCTCTCGATCAGGCGGTTGTACTTGCACTGGTTGAGCAGCAGGTCGAGGTCGGGGATGACGTTGTGCACCTTGACGTTGGCCGTTTCGTTGACGTTGTAGAAGACGACGGCCGTATGGCGGTTGCCTTCGTGGTCTTCGAAATCGTGGCGCTTAGCTTTGACGCCGAAGAACTCTATGTCCGCCTCTTCCGTGCTGTGTACCAGGGTCTCGTTGGCCATGCGGTACTCGACGATGTCGGAGATGTAGACGACCTGCAGCGCATGCTTCTCGGCAAAGATGTCGAGGTCGTCGCGGCGCGCCATGGTGCCGTCCTCTTTCATCACTTCGCAGATGACGGCCGACTCGCTCAGCCCCGCGAGGCGGCAGAGGTCGACGGAACCTTCCGTATGCCCCGTGCGGACCAGGGTACCGCCCTCTTTAGCGATAAGCGGGAAGATGTGCCCCGGACGCGCCAGCTGTTCCGGGCGGCTGAGGGGATCAGCGAGGATGCGGATGGTGAGGTCGCGCTCCCCCGCGGAGATCCCCGTCGTGGCTTCCGTGGCGTCGACGGAAACGGTAAAGGCCGTTTCGTGCGCCGAGGTGTTGGAGGTGACCATCGGTGCCAGTTCCAGCCGCTTTGCCGTGGCTTCGGAAAGGGCCACACAGATGAGCCCTTTGGCGTGCGTCGCCATGAAGTTGACATGCTCGGGTGTCGAGAAGACCGATGCGTAGACGAGGTCCCCCTCGTTCTCCCTGTCCTCGTCATCCATCATGATGACCATTTCGCCGCGCTTGATCGCTTCTATCGCTTTTTTTACCCGTTCGATCGGTGTCATTTCTCTCCCTAACAATGCTCCGGTATCCATCGTTGTTTTGTGAATGCCGTATATAATAGTTGCAATTATAGCCAATAAAAATTTTTCGCAAATTTCTCCCCCAAACCCTTGACATTCCGGTACAGATTGCCTATAATTTCGGCCTCAACTGACACAGAGCAGTTGCAGAAACGGACTGGGGTATCGCCAAGCGGTAAGGCACTTGGTTTTGGTCCAAGCATTCGGGGGTTCGAATCCCTCTACCCCATCCACCTTTTCATAACGATCGCGGGATAGAGCAGTTCGGTAGCTCGTCGGGCTCATAACCCGAAGGTCACAGGTTCAAATCCTGTTCCCGCAACCAATCGAAACCTTCAACTCAAAAATCAAACTTTTTTTCCAAAACGAGCTCTTATCTGATCTTTCCAAATTTCACTTCACGCTGTGCGTCGCCACCTCCCTGACCATTCGGCTGAAACCGGACGTCATGAAATAGCCGTGCACGTAGGTCTTGACCTTCGAAGGCGTCAACGCCCCGGCAAGTTCCGGGGTCTCCGCATCGGGAAGCACGATGTATTCCATCCCCAGGCGCCGGCACGCCTCGGCTTCGCTCAATACCAGCTCCCGCACGAACGGCGTCTCCGGATTCAAGACGGAAACCACGCGCCGGATCCCGTTGTGGCGCTGCAGCCGCTCCAACGCCGCCGGGTCCGGGTAAGGGCCTGCGTAAAGATTCGTGCCGACGAAATAGACGCTCCCCTTAAAGGGCTGCAGCGGGTTGGCATACGCTTCGACCTTGTCGAAATGTGTCAGTACCATCAGGAAGTAGTAGCTTAAAAACGTCAGCAGCAACAAGAAGCGCACGCTCCAGAAGCGGAAGTTCTCAAACCGTTTCAAATCGACTTCCTTTTGATCTGTCCCCAGGAGCGGTTAAAGAAGTTGAACGTAGCGAGGAACCCCTCCACTTTGAGAATCGGCCGGTAAAAGAACGGTTCCAGGAAACTCAGCACCAGCAGCCGATAGATATCCTTCAACTTCGTGAAACGGCGCTTGACGAACATGTCTAAAGAGAGGGCGCCGATATTGAGGACGGTTCCCCAGGTGAACTCCAGCAGGAAGAAGACCACGAGCGCCTCCTTGTTCAGCAGGCCGAAAACGTAAAGCGTGATGATGGAGACGAGGCCCAGGAAGGTCACCAGCGGCGCGACCCCCTCGATCAACAGGTAATAGGGCATTGCGAGCATTCCCACCTTGCCGTATTTCGGATTGAAAACCATGTCCCGGTTGTAGTAGAGGGTTTCGATCAATCCCCGGTGCCAGCGGTTGCGCTGACGCAGAAGCGATTTGTAATCGGTGGGCACCTGCGTCCAGCACATCGTGTCGGGGAGGAAGCGGACGGTATGGTCGATGCCGTGGTCGTAGCAGTGGCGATGCATGCGCACCAGCAGATCGAAATCCTCCCCCACCGTGTGGCGGTAGCCGCCGATGGAGAGGACCATGTCTTTGCGGAAAACGCCGAAGGCGCCGGAGATGATCAGCAAGGCGCCGAAACGTTCCCAGGCGATCCTGCCCGCCAGAAAGCCCCGGGTGTATTCGAGCACCTGAAAGGCCTCGATCTGCGTGTTCGGCACCGCGCGGCGCAAGACGTGCTTCTCGACGACGTCGCAGCCGTTCATCACGTTGACCCTGCCGCCGATAGCCACCAGCCTCCTGTCGAGGGAGAAAAGAACGATGCTCCGGAGAATCGCGTCAAACTCCAGCAGCGAGTCCGCGTCCACACTGCAAAAGAGCGGATACCGCGAGACGTTGATGCCGCAGTTGAGCGCATCCGCTTTCCCGCCGTTGCCTTTGTCGACGACGATCAGGTTCGGATAGTCCGGCGAGGTATAGGTCTGCCGGATCGCCTCGTGGGGGACGTTCAGGCGTACGGGAACGTTGCTCGGTTCCAGGGCGAACTCCTCTTTGAGGCGCGTCAGCGTGCCGTCGGTTGAGCCGTCATTGATAACGATGATCTCATACTCGGGAAAATGCAGCTTCAAAAAGGAGTGGACCGAGGCCGTGATCGTCTTCTCTTCGTTGAACGCCGGAACCAGGAGCGATATCGGACGGTAGTTGTTCGAGTTGATGATCCGGCTGACGATGACGTTCTTGGCCGAGAAAAAATAGCCCATGATCTGTTTGAGCGAGATCAGGATAAACACCGTCGTCGTCATGTTCGTCATCACCAGGAACATCAGGTAGAGCACCTGAAGCAGCAGAAAAAGATAGATCAGGTATTCACTCATCGCCGTACTCCAACACCGGGCAGAAGGCGTTCAGGCCGTCAAGGAAAAAGGCATCGTTGATTTTGCCGGGGGCTTTGCGCGTGACGATCTCCAGGATCTCCGCGCGCCCGAAACCGTGTTTTTTGCACGTTTCGAAGATGTTGCGCCTGACGTAGTAGTTTTCGTCGAAAAAGTAGACGTAAAGAAAAGCCAGCGCGTCTCTGCCGCAGAGGTCGAGCCCGGTCCTGGAGCAGACGATGCGGGTCACGGGGTCGTGACTTTGATAGTACGCCGCGATCACGTCGCACTCCATGGCCCCGATCTTGTGAAAACTGCGGATATAGGTGATGACGAACTGTTCATCCTCCCGGTAGCGTTCGAACAGGCTTTTGAGCAGCGGGGCGTACGCCGGGTTCTTCGTGTCCCCCATCGCCGCGACGACGCTGCGGACCATCACCATCGGCGCGGCGCGGAACAGCACCCCGTTCAGAAACACCTCGAGTTCCCGGTACGGGATGTTTACGAGCGCCTGCATATAGACGAATTCGCTGAACTTCAGGCTGATCCCCCTGTTGTATGCCCCCTGCAGCACATCCGTGATGTGTTCGAGGTCTTCGTCCGTTTCGGCGAGCTTCGCAAAACCGTACACGGAGTACACCATCATCTCGAACTCGGTATGCTTCTGGATCATCCGCTCGAAAAAAGATTTCAGACGCGGCGAATAGAGGAAGAGCATCTTCGTGAAAAAGAACTTCTTTTTCACCTCCGACCAGCTGGTGCGGTAACGGTGAAGCAGGTAGGTATCGACCTCCATTTTCATGGCAAGGTCGCGCGTCTTTCTCCGCTCCTCGACGGGGAGAAAACTGTTGACCTCGGTCAAGGCGTCGGCGAGGGCATAGTAATCGAGCCTGCCGTTCACCGCGAGTTCGTTCCGCCCCGATGCAAGGTAGCGGTTGATCTGCGGAACATACTGCTCTTTGCGCAGCAGCACGATGTGCCTTCTGCGTTCGATAGAGTACTGCGAAACCGACAAGACGATGAGCAGAACGACCGCGCTCAGGAAAAACACGATTGTCACGTCCCAGACGAGCGGGAGCTTATCGGTCAGAAACGTCAGCCAAATCTGCAGTATATTTTCCGGCATCACCAGTACCTTTTGACGTAGAGGCTCGCGCCCCGGCGATCGAATGTCGCGGTATCAGTGCGGTAATGGTCATAAAAGAGGGCCGCGCCCACCATCCATGCCGGCGTCAGCCGGTAGCTCCCCTCCCCCCGGTACATGTCCGCGTCCGTATGGCTGAACACATTGCCGATGTCGACCTTTTCCGACGAGGAGGCCCGTGTATAGGAGAGCATGGCCTCCCAGCGGCAGGCGCTTTCGTATTTCAGCAGATTCAGCAGCGCGTAACTGCCGCTCTCGGGAATCCAGTAGAACTTCTGGTTCCAGGTGTAACGGTCGCCGAAATAGAGGGAGTACTCCGGCACCAGCAGATGCGTATCGGCATCTTTATAGTGGCTGTAGACGTACCCCATGCCGAACTCAAAATGCCCAAACCCTTTGTACAGGTGCCCCCCGAGGCTGTACCGGGGGAGAAAATCCGCATCCGGCGCGGCGGAAAATGAGAGGTAGCCCCATGTCCCGTTCCCGAAGGCGTCATAAAGCTCTCCGCGCACATTCGTGTCGTAGAGGCCGTAGCGCCAGACCCGCTCAGCCGCAGCGACGAGCACACTGCGTGCGATCGGCACTTCGACGCCGACGTAGACCCGCCCGTCGTCGTCCCTGTTGTCGCTGTAGCCGGCGAGCTCCGTTCCGGCCTCGAACGCGTGGACCCGGGTGCGGCAGTAGAGCTGCGGGTAGGTTTTGCGGAACGTCTCCTGCACCTGCCCGTCCAACGCCGACACGGCGGCCCCCGCTTTGGTTTTTTCATGCAGCTGCAGCAGCACCGTGACATACAGCCGTGTCGTTTCCAGGTCTCCGGGCTGCTCCGCGACCAGCGTTTCAAGCAGCGCTTCGGCTTTGCCCGGCTCTCCCGCTTCCACATAGAGCGCCGCCAGTTTTTTGCCCGCTTCGCGATTCGCATTGCGTGTATAACTTTGCTGCAAACGTTCGGCGGCTTCGGTGTATTTTTCCTGCCAGCGCAGCAGGTCCGTCAGGATCGCCTCCGCCTCCGCACTCGCGGGGTAGCGCTCCAAAAGCGCGCGGTCGGCGGCTTCCGCTTTGGGCAACTCCCCCAGCCTGATCAGTGCGCGGACCCGGAGGAGCATGACATCGTAGGCGTTCCTGACCGCTTCGGGTTCGCCGTCGATCAGCGCCGGCACCTCCGCGGGCGCCTTCTCCAGGAGTGCCTCGCCCTTCTCGAGCAGCAGGGTCGTCCGCACCTGCAGGTAGACCCGGTCGTTTCCGTAGGCCGGATCGAGCGACACGAGTTTCCCGAACTGCGTGGCCGCTTCCCCGGTGCGTCCCGACCAGAAGAGCAGCGTCGCGTACTGTTTCAACACGGCCCCGTCGCCGGGAAATGCTTCGGCCAGCATACGCGAGGCCTCGCAGGCCGCCGGCGCGCCCTGCGCGCGGGCCGTTTCATACAGGTGGTCGATGAAAAGCTGCCTGATCTTGGCAGGATCGTCTTTCACCGTTTCAAAACCACCGACGCCGAGCGCTGCTGCCATCTGCCGGATGTCGGCGTCGCTGCTGCCGACAAGGCAGCGCACCGTGTAATCCCCCGCCTCCGCGTAGGTCACGCAGTAGGGCGCGAGACCGGCCGAGAGATGCGCCCTTGCCCCCTCCGCTTCCAATGCCGTATCAAAAAAACCGAGTCTCGCCGAGAATATCTCCGCCGACAGACAGACCGGCAGCAGTATCCACGGCAGCAAAGAGCGTTTCATACTTTATGACCACATTCTTTCATATTTTTTTATCATACACTGCATGATACGGTATGCTACCTAAAGTGTTGATTCACCACGTTAAAAAACAATATTATTACGTTTCTTCTGCATCATCGTTTTTCAGGCACAACACTTCACACAGATGAAAAATAGGCAGAAAACAGGGTGTGCCTGCAAAGAGGATGGGAACGGTATCAAAAGAGAGAGGGGGATAGTTGCTTGCCAGGACGGCGGGACGTCCCGAAGCGATTAGAACTGTTTGGCGTAGACGGCAACGGCGATCAGACCGACATAGACCATTGCCATGAAGTTGAACTTCGTACGAAAATAGTTGTCCAAAGCGTGCATCGTTTCTCCTTGTGCCTTGATTGTCACTCTTATTGCAATTATGGTTCCGGACAGGATTCGCCGTTTTCGGAGGAGCAGCTGTTGTCGATGGGCGTGCCCAGCGGCGTGTTGATGATCCCTTCGATTTTCGCCTGGTCGAAGCCGCACATGCGGTGGCCGTTGACGCTGATAAGGGGACGGCGGATAAGAATGGGGTCTTGCAGCAGCATGGAAAGGGCCGCTTCGGCGTTGTAAGCCGTGGGGTCGACCCGCCCCTCTTTGACAGCGGGGGCGTTGGGGTTGAACCACTCGGCCACGGGACGTTCGTCCAGGTAGGTCTTCAGCTCTTCCGGGCTCATACTGAGCGCCAGCAGGTCCTGCACAATGAGCGTGCATCCCGCCTTGTAGAGCAGCTTCTTCTGACGCGCGTTGGTGGCGCAGCCCGGTTTTTCGTAAAAGAGGACCAGCGTCATCCCAGCTCAACCATATCAATGGCTTTGTCGGTGAGGCAGTAGGTCGTCGTACCGTCATCGTCCTCGGTCATGCAGTGGTTCAGGCAGCCCGCATCCCACAGGGTCTCGATCGCTTCGTCGACAAGCTTCTGATCAAGCCCGAGGTAAAAAGCGATGTCCTCGGCTTCGTAGACGCTGTAGTTCTCCTCGTCGGCGAGGTTGTAGATCGCCTTCATCACGCTGCGGAGAATCCGCGTCTTGCTAATCGGTTCGGACATGTCCATACCAGTTTCGGACATCTCAACACTCTCTTCAGACATTTTTACTCCTTCAAAGCCGCTATCTGTTTTTGCAGTGCGATCCGCTGCAGCGGATGCAACTGCGTCTTTTCCACCCATGTCTCATACGCATCTGTATAGTGCGCTTTAAGCAGAGGATGCAAATTCTGTGCCTGCTTGCTCAGCGTCTCCAGGTAGGCCTTCGCCTCGTCGTATGTAAACTTCTTGACCGGCTGCAGGCGGCGTTTTACCCCGTCGACAAGCTTGTCGTCCAGGTGCGCTTCGGCCATTCCCAGGAAGCTCGTCGCGGCCCCCAGGTCGGCGTAATGTTCGTTCCAGATACGGCCGTTGATGACCTGGTCGCAGGCCATGTCGATAAAGACCGGCGCGTATTCGAGCACCTGCACCAATTCGGTAAAGTCGTTGTCGACCATGGCCCGGAAGAGCATCCGGCTCCGGTTGCGTACCTTGACGCGCAGGCGGTCGTTCGCGATGACGTCGGGGTGCAGCCGCGTGAAGCGTTCGTACGCCCCCAGGCGCGAGTGGTTGAAGGCCATAATGGAGACCATGACGTTTTTGTCGCTGACCTGCTCCGGGTGCGAACCGGAGGGGCGGTAGAAGGCCCACTCCAGACGCGCCTCATCATCCTCGTGGTAGAGGTAGAGCTCGTCGCCTCTTGTCTCGAAGTCCGGCTCATCCTTGAGGGCTTCGATCTCTTCCTTGTAACTCAGGTCGTACATATCTACTCCTCACGGTATCCGAACAAAGTCCGGATACCTGCGTTAACACTGGGTTTGCTTCGGCAGCAGGCCCACGCACCCTTGGCGCTTTGTCGCATTCCATGCTCCTGTTTCATTCCCATTACTATGCAGAGCACAGCTGATTTCCTCACAGATCAAAGTAGAAGACGTCGCCGTAGGGCTCAAAACGCTTCATGTTGCGCTTTTCGCTCACCAGGAACAGCGTCGGCAGGTGCGAGGCCTTTTCAATCTTGAAGAAACCGTCGCTGAGTACCATCAGCGTCGCCGCCGCCTCGTCCGCCGTATTGAGGTACTCCAGTACCGGTGCGAACTGCGTCCCGCCGTTGCCCTTCTCGAACGCCACTTCCGGTTTGAGCGCCTGGGCGTCGTAGGTGACGATCTTCTCCTTGTCGACCTCATCGTCGAAGGGGATGACCGTCACCTTGAAGTCCGTACTGAGGCGCAAAACCCCGTCGATGATACCGAGGAACTTCGAGAAGGTGTCTCGGCTGATACTCATGGAGCGGTCCAGCGCAATGTAGAGGTTGAGACGGTTGTTCTCCTGGCGGTATCCGGGCAGGTAGAGCTCCTGGTAGATGAAACGGCGGTTGGGGCGGGAGAAGTCGCTCTGCTTGTCGAAGAAGCTCTCCGTCATATAGGTGTGCAGGAGGGTCGCCAGGTCAATCTTGGGACGGGTGACTTCGCGGATCACTTCCAGGAAGGAGGCCGGGATGTTCCCCTGCTTCTGCGCCGCCCCCATCGCCTGCACGATCAGCGCGTCGATATCTTCCATCGCCGCTTCGCTGTCGCCCTCGCTTTCTATGAGGTCCTGCTTCTGCTCCTGCGGGTTCTCGTCGTCGGGCGTGCCTTCGCCCTCGGGGTTCTCCTGGTACAGCGTGTTGTAGACCTCTTCGACGCTCTGGTCGCGGTACTTCTCCATCATCACTTCATGTTCGGGCCGCTCGCCGACCCGCTCGAAATCATCGAGCAGCAGGTTGATGACGACGTCGCTGCTGCGGTTCCACGTTTTGTGGTCGCGCCCGCCCATACGGAAAGGGTGCTTGAGCATGATGTGCAGCAGCGTATGCGCGTAAATGTACTTGAGCTGCGGTTCGGGAATGGTCTCGGCCATCGTCGTATCGACGTAGATGGCCGTCCCGTCGGTCTCGAAGGCTTCGTGGGGGTTCTTGCGGTAGCGCATAGGCAGGGAGAGTGCCAATACGCTCAAAAACGGGTGGTCAAATAGAAACTGGACGCGGATCTTCTCCAGCCGGCGCTGCAAATCGCTCTGTTCTTCTGGCATGGCCCTCTCTCTACCCTGGGTTTATGCCGGAAAATATGCAATCGCCGTTCTATCAATTGGCGGCTACACCTCCCCCTTCAGGTAAGCCTTGCGCTCCGCTTCGGGGAACTTCTCGATGGCGTAGTGCAGCATCGTCCGCGGCATCGTCTTGTAACGCGAAG
Organism: Sulfurimonas sp. HSL-3221; assembly: GCF_021044585.1. Taxonomy (GTDB): domain Bacteria; phylum Campylobacterota; class Campylobacteria; order Campylobacterales; family Sulfurimonadaceae; genus Thiomicrolovo; species Thiomicrolovo sulfuroxydans. The sequence goes on from NZ_CP087998.1 coordinate 1,471,138, forward strand.
CGAGAAACGCCCGCTCTCTTTCCGGGTCGCGGTTCCCGACCTCCCGCAGCATCCACCCGACGGCCTTGTGGATAAGGTCATGGGTGTCACGCAGCAGCAGTTCCGCTATTTCCAGCGCCGTGTCGAACCTGCTGTTGCGGATAAAGTAGAACGTCGCCATTATCGCGATGCGGCGCTCCCACAAACTTTCTGAACGTGCGAACGTATAGAGGATCGCTTTCTCCCTCGCTATCAGGTACTCGCCGACAATGTAAGGCGCGGAGCTGTCAACAAGATCCCAGTTGTTGATGTGGGCGGTATTGGCCATGTAGCAGTTGTAAACCGCCTCTTTCTCTGCTGTATCGCCACGCTCATACTTCGCGACCATCAGCAGCAGGGCGAAAAGGCGCTCTTCATGATAGGGAGAGTGCAGCAGTTTCTCGACCTCCTGCAGCGGCGCCAACCAGAATGCAGATACCTGCTTTCGCAACACGGGGACGCGGATACCGAGGAATCTATCCCCTGCTCCATACTCTCCCTCGCCCGTTTTGAAAAAGCGCTGCGAATGTTCGGCGATGTCGGGGTCGCCGAGGTTTCTGAGGGTTAAGCTGATTTGTTCTGCGTTCATCGCGTGTACTTGTAACGTTGAAAACGAGGAATCAAAAAGCCGCCCGCGGGTTTTTGATTGGTCTCCACTGATTTATTATATGTACAAATGGCTTCAAAGCTCAAAGCAATTCCTATTGGTGCCTGAAGTCCAAAGAATGCGTATGCATTAGCTAACTCCTTAACTCCATACAGGTTTATTCCTTTTCATCCTGTGGAATACTTTCTTTAGTTTCATATGTCATCTTCATATTCATAGAGAAGGTAGTTGTCGGGGAATGATACCCCAAAGGATGAAATTGATACTGTTGCATGTCAACAGACGCATTATTGATATGGGCCGCCCCTATTATTAGATGCTCACGGTGAAAATCATCTTTTGAAGAAAATTGAATGGGCACGAAAAATGTGAAATGCGCAAAATATATGCCAATCATCATGTATGGACATCTTTGATCAAGATGTTCTTGCCGTCGTAAAAGGACGGCTCTAATCAAATTATTTTTGTTGGCAGTTTTGCTATAAATAAACATCATTCCATAGCTGTTTTCAGGGAACTTATCACTTGGATAAGAGTCCTCGAAAAGCCATTCTTTTGTTGCATCAAAGTATTGAATTTCATCAACAGGCATTAATGCTAATGCAATTTTGGAAAATGACTTCATGATTTTATGATGATGTATTTTTATGTCTTTGAGCTGGATTTCGGCATTATTGTCGCCGAGATCCTTGAACATTTTTTTGCCTGCTTTTGTTGAAAAGCGCAATAGTCTTTGATCATGGAATGTGGTAACACACCCATGATTTGCATAGTGCTTTTGATGGGGTCTGCCCTTTTTCCCTTTGACAAAACCAATAGACCGAAATATAGATAAAAATTCTGCTAATTCATTTTCAATGTAACTTCCAAAATATGAATTGCATCTATCGCATTCGTCGTTTGAAAAAAGCTTTTTGTTTCCTAATGATTCGGGAATTGTGTGGGCCACTGTTTCAAATGTTGTTTCCCCTTCGGCGTCACCACAGAATCTGCACACTCCTTTATCCCCTAAATGAATGTTCTCATCTAAATCGCAGAAGGAATAATCAACTATTTTGTCGTAGTTAGTTCTAGTGAATTCATAGCACTTGAACAGGTTCATTTGATCTTGGGGCAATGTGAATTTCATTTTAAGCTGGCCATTTTCGAAGATCATCTGAAACATTATTTACTCCACTAAAATACAACTATAGTTGCATGACGTATTAATCTCACTATCTATATGAACATAGCGTTTAAAATGACCAATCAAAAAGCCGCCCACGGTTTTTTTGATTGGTCTCCTTTGTGTTGTTATATTTGTATTTCATCAGTTACTTGCTCACTCATTTTCTTCGTTTTTTGTGGTACCTCTGGAAAATTGACTCTACCTACAGAGTTTAGTATAGCTTTGCGGCATTTTGTTGCAAATCTACTATCACGTTTATCCTTCAGATATTTGGCAACCTCAAAAAGATCGGGACAAAATATAAGAGCTGTAGAACTTGTAGTAGCTGCCGTAATACATTTTGTAGTAAATGGTTCAGATCGTTCATTTATGGGAAGCAGTCTATATGCATTGCCAAATAAAACTGGCTTTGCAGGCTTGTCAATCTCATCACGTTCCAAATCTTCATGAATATTGAGTGCCAATTGACGAAGTTTATCAATATTTACTGCTTTATTATCCTTTCCTTCTGCCTCACCAATCAATCTACCTTCTTTTGATTCAAAAACAGCATCGAATTCAGATTCACCATTATCAAATTGTGAAACTTCGAAACCAAGTGTCTTTAGGGCATCAAGAATTGCATATTCAAGAGGTTTGCCTTTTTCAAATAGAAGGTTTCTTAGTCGCTCCAAGTCGTTTATTTCATCAACAATAGCTTCTTTTTCAATTTGTATGAGTTCAAGTTTTTCTTCAATCTTAAGAAGTTTTTCATAGGCTGTATTTTCTTGATCTAGTTTATATTGTGAATCTTTTGCCCACTCAGGTTCAGGAGTAAGTTCGCCTGTAGAACGTAAAGACTTGTCAAGGGAAACAATTTCTTTGATAAATCGTGCAGCAAATTGTTTCCCTTCAGACGACCATTCATCTTCTTCATCTTCTTCATTAAAAAATGTGTCTTGATAAAAGTCTACATCTGGCAAACATACTAATGCACCAGCAGAATTCTTAGAACGGGCAATAGTACCAACTACCTTCTCACCATGTTTAGTGACGAGACAAGGTATACCTCCACCTTCAATTATGACCTTGTAGGATGAAGCTCCAGAAAACTCATTCCAGTATGAAGAAATCAATTCAGTGTTTTTTGTAGAGAGTTTAATTTCTTTACCTTTGGAATTAATTAGCTTGAAATCTATTGGGATAGAACGGTAATTATTGTAGTCAGCTACTATTCTTGTTATTTTTTGATTCCTACCTGTCCCGGAATATTCTTTTTGACCTGTCGCAATACTTATTAGTTTCAACTCATCCATAAAAACAATAACCAGTTTCCCATGTTCAACAGCTGTCTTGATTTCTCGACGCCAATGCTCAGTTTGTGCTTTTAGCTTGAAAGATTCATTATCAGAAAGACATGGCTTGCCTTCAAACATACTCTCACGTCTATAAATGTAACCGTTTATATTGGGTTTAAAAAGAATAATATCCCAGTCTAATAGAGAAATATCGGAGTCAAAATCGGAATAACCAATATTTTCGTCTGGAAGAGAGAATCCAATTGCTAATATTTTTTTCTTTGCCATAAACTATCCTATGCTCTTACATTCCAACATAACGTTTAAAATGAGCAATCAAAAAGCCGGCCGCGGGTTTTTGATTGGTCTCCTTTGATTTGTTATCTGTGTTTTGCAATTTCATCAATCAAATCTTGGTTTTTGTCAAATGCTTTATCTACATACTTCACTAAAACTCTATTTACAGTTTGAGTTATGTTTGCATTTTCACAAAAGTCATCGTATCTTAAATGTTCAAAAAAAGAATATTTTTCTACCAATTGTTGATAGTCATTAGTTGTAAAATTTTGAACCCCTATGGCGTTGTATGCCAATAAAACCAACTGATTTTTCGTTAATTGAGCCCTTAACATATTTGTATATTCTTTTGCTTCTTCTTCATCTTTAATATAGACATTGATGTATTTTAAAATTTGATATAGGTTGATGAAGTAATATTTAAATGTGGTGTCGTAAGAGTTATTGAAATCATCAAATGCACTTTGAAAATCTAAAAATTTATCCTTATTCTGAGATTGGTAATTTTCATTTTGTATGTATTCTTGAAATTTGTTCTTCAAAAATTTAAAAGTTTCTTTACCTTGATACGTTTCTTCATCTGATTCAATAACAAAATTTTCTGTAATGTTGTTAAGGAGATTCAACATTTGAAAAAACTTGTTGTCAAATTCTTGATTTTGCAAAGCTTCTTTTTGTCCTTTAAATTCTGCTCTTGCTTCTTTTAGTTCTTGTGTTTGCAAAATGACAGATATTATGACGCCTGCAAATGCTAATCCTGTAAATAAACTAGTTAGTACGTTGAAGCTATCTCCAAAAACACCAAGACTTTCCAGAGACATACTAGGTGGTATCTGAAAACTCAAATTAGTTGCTATTGCAATTACAGAAGCAAAAAAGATAACCCACGCTATGAATATGGCAATAAATACATTTTTATGCTTTTTTATGAAATCTTTGATGACATATCCTTTTTTTTCACTATTAAGATAACTCTTTATTCAATGCACAAAATGTTCAATTATCTATTGGGAAACCCTCTTCATCGTACATCTCGTCATAGATGCAAATGAATATACCATCTATCGACTTAACACAAAACAAAACTAATTAATACAGAAATAGAAGGATGGGACGGTGGCAACCGACCCGGGAGAGGTTTTAGTGGCGGTACTCTTTATGGTGTCCGTAGGCGTGCCCGTGACCGTTGCTGCGTTTATAGACGGTACGGCCCTCTTCGTAATATCCCGCCGGGTATCCGGACTCATAATAAATGACCGGTTCACCTCTGTAAGCGTACGGCGCACGGATGACGCAGCCGGTAAAAAGCAGTGGGATGAGTGCAAGCAGTAGGTATCGCATCTTCTATCCTTTTTTCTTTTAGATAGGAAAAGCATAGAAAAAAATCGTGAGTAGATCGTGACGCGGTTAGCCCTCACGGGCTAATCAGTGCGCATTGTTTTCAGTACCGGTGTCCCCTATGGTAGCCGCCGTACGGATAGATGTCATAGTAGATGACCGGACCGTGATGATGCGGCCCCGGCACCCGGACGACACAGCCGCTGAACAGAAGCGCAATAAGCAGTATGAACAGGTATCGCATCGTTTATCCTTTTGTCGTTCTTTTCAGAAAGCATAGGAAAATTTCATGAGCCGTTTGTGAGAGAGAAATACGGACTAGGCGTGGCGGTTAGAGAGGAGAGGTTTGCTCTTTCGAGCAGACCTTTTAAAGGATGTACTCCCCGTACTTCGCCAGCCAGGCGTCGAAGGCGCCGTGGGTCGCGATGGATTCGTCCTTGACGATGACGTCCTTGACGAGCATGACGCCGAACTCCGTCGGGAGGGTTTCGCTGTAGGTGAAGAGGTGGTCTTTGTGGGTGTCGGAACCGTTGTAGTACTCGACGAGCGCGGAGACGAGCGCGTAGAGCAGTGCCGGCTGGTTCGGGATCTCGGGGTAGTGCCCCTCGTAGATCGCCGCGACATCCGGCAGCTCCTCGTAGACCTTGACGTAGGAGACGAACTCGATCCCGGCGGCGTATCCGATGGTGCCGTAGATAACCGGGGCGATCTTGCCAATATCCATGTTGGACTTCAGGATGTTCGAGAGCATGTGGTAACTGCGCGGCGTGGCAAACGCCGGGTTGGCGTCGTCCTCGACGACCGGTTCGGTCGAGAGCAGGTCCGGGCGGAAGCCCAGGAAACCGATGACGAAGTGGTGCAGTTTCGATTTCAACGCGAAGAGCTTGAAGTCGTCGAAGCGGGCCTGAACGTGCAGGTGCACCATCCGGTTGGCCAGCGGCGTCGGCAGGCGGAAAACGACCCCACGGTCGCTGACGCGGTTCCCCGCGCAGATGATCCGCCACCCGTCGGGCAGGTCGTACTCGCCCATGCGGCGGTTGAGCACCAGCTGGTAGATGGCCGCCTGCACTGACGGCGGCGCGGAGTTGAGCTCGTCGAGGAACAAAATTCCCTCAGAATCGGGATCTTTCGGAAAGAAGACCGGCGGCATCCAGACCGTCTGCTCGTCGCGGATCGCCGGGACGCCCCGGAGATCGACCGGGTCCATCTGGGAGAGGCGCACGTCGACGAGCTCCAGTTTGTTCTTTTCCGCAACATCGGCAACAATGTAGGATTTGCCGATGCCCGGGCTGCCGTGAATGAACAGAGGGGTATCTGTCTTAATCAGCGTATCGATATGGTCGTAAAGTTCCGTGGTCGAGATCGAGGGTGTTGTCATTGAAGGGTAGCGTTCCTTTCGTGGGAGTGATTAATGTCGCGTGCCTGAAAAATCAGACACTCAGCTCTTTGACCATGCATTTAAAGCAGGTGAGCTGATCATCGCAGGTGGCGCAGGCCGGGGCGATGGAGCCGACCCGGTCATAGATGTATTTTTTCCAAAGCTTCTCTTTGGGCTTCTCCGCCGCCAGCTTCGGGAAGTTCTTTTTCATGAACTGACCCATCTCCGTGCGGCTGTGGAAACCCATATCCTCGTAGAGATGGTCCATCAGCAGCGATTTCTGCGCGACCAGGGGCGCCAGGACGGTCTTGGCGTAGTAGTTGACCGCATACGCGGAGAGGAGTGTCTTGACATCTTCATACATTTTGACATGTTCAGGCGGCATGATAGCTGTCATGGAGTCTCCTTGAATATAACTCATCAACATGCAAATACCGTTCTACTGTCTGCCGTAGAGCAGATAGAGATAGTCGTGAATGTCGCTGAGGAAGAAGCGGCGGTTGTCCCGCTCCTCGAAATGCCCGACCCAGCCCGGGTCCCCCTCCGCCGTCATCTTGCTCGGATGGACGAACTCGTTGTAGGGGAGCGTCGCCTTGAGCGGACCGCAGTCGTTGATGGCGTCGACGACCGCCTCAAAGATCGCATCGAGCGTTTCGTCGTCCGCCGTGAGGTACAGATTTCCGTCTTTCTGGTAAAAGCGGTAGATGTTCAGGATCTTCTGTGCTTCGGCACTGTGTGCTTTGTTCATTTTCTTGACATTCATAGCAAGGGCACCTCCATATACCCTAACGTTCCAGACCGAAGACGCCGACATAGAGTATGTCTTCCGGCGTCTCCAAAAAGGTCTGCAGCTTCTTATCGTAAAAGGCGCCGATGGCCGTGTACCCTACCCCGCGCGCGGCGGCTTCCAATGAGAGGCCGTGCGCAAAGGCGGCCGAGGCCATCTGCAGGTCCGCACTGTACTCGGGCGTGCTCAAGACCATGACGATCTCCGCGTTTGAGACGAAACGCTGATCGACCAGCATCGCGGCGATGGACTCGGCGAAGTCGCCCGTCTTTATCCGTTTGCCCCCGCGGTAGACACCGGCCGGGGTCTGATCATCCCGGAGCACGATCGCGTAGGCGTTCAGCCACTCCGGCGTTCGCGTGAGCGTATGCATAATGCGTTCAAATGCATCCGCCGGCATCGTCTTCCCGGCGAAGACCCGGGCGGAACGGCGGGCGCGCTGCAGGGCCTCGTCGGCGCTGCCGCCCATGCGCGGCGGCAGGGTCGTGCCGACGGGATGGTGCTGCACGATCCAGCCGGGAACGACCCCGTCGCTTTCGTCGTAGTCCGTGGGCGCCACCTGCATCAGGGGCGTTTTCGGCAGCTTGACGGGTTTCTCGCCCGCCTTTCCCACGGCCATGGCCGCGCAGACGAACTCCTGCTGCCCGAACCCCATCATGTGGTTCAGCGCCGAGAAATCCGCCTCGCCCAGCAGCGTCGTTTCAAGCCCGTGCGCTTCCATCGCGGCGCAGAGCGCGCCGATCTGGTGACCGGCATCCATGTAGCAGTAGCGCCAGGCGCGGTGGCCGTACTTCCATTCGGAACGGAACGGAACGACGCTGACGACAAAAATGAACCCGTCGAAGCGCGTTTCCATCCCGACGAAGTGCTCCAGCCCCTCGGCGCCGCATTCGCGGATGAGGACCATCTCCTCTTTGAGGGCGTCCAGGTGGTAGGTACCGCTCAGCACCCCCTTGACCCCCCGTACCTGTACATAAAGCTCCACGGGGTGGAGGTTGCCGGCAGAGGGGGTATTGAGGCGCAGGTAGGGTTTGCCCCCGACGTCACCCTCAAAGGTGATGCAGCGCGAAAGCGCCAGCGGAGCGAGCTCTTCATGGGCGTCAAAACCGATGCGGTAGAGAAACTCCGGGTAGCGTTTGAAAAGGGAGGGCTGCGAAGCCCAGTCGATGTAGCCGCCGGAACGGGCGACACGCAGCGGCGTCAGCGCCGTGGCATCATACAGCTCACGCATAGCGCAGCTGATTGAGGACGTCCCGGTTAACGGCGAAATCGATGGCGCAGTAGCCGTCCATATTCTGCATGGATTTGTCGGCGCCGAGGGAGAGAAGCGATTTAACGCTATTAAGACGGGAAGCGGAGACGGCGTACATCAGCGGTGTTTCGCCGTTCTCATTGATGTCGTCAATGTCCGCACCGGCAGTGAAAAGGCGGGCAATGATCGCGGCACTGTCGGCATAACAGGCGTTGAAGATAACGCCGTTGAAGTCGTTGTTGACCGCATAAAGGTCCACGCCGGCTTCCAGCAGGCGCTCGACCATCATATCGTTACCCTCCAGCGCCGCCTGCAGCAGCGGAGTATTACCGTTGAAGGCCCGGGATTCCAGGTCGCTGGGGTCAAATCCGCGTGCCAGCAGCCACGCAATATAGTTCTCTGCCATAACGAACTCCTTGATCAAAAGAGGCTTAGACGCTCATCCACTCTTCGTGAGAATGGCCGTGACCGGTCTTCTTCTCGTTGACCAGTTTGTCAACGGCTTCGATACAGGCATCGTAGTTGACTTCGTCGACGATCTCGGGAACGATCTCGCGGTAGGCGACAAGACCGTCACGGTCGATGACGTAGACGGCGCGGGCCATACGGTCTTTGAGTTTGCCCTCGCTGATCAGCAGGCCGTATTTTTTCGCAAAGTTGCGGTCCGGGTCGACGACAAGTTCCGCGGCGTCGATGGACTCTTTCTCGGCGAAGTCTTTGACAAAGTCAAGATCGTCCGTCGTCACCATGACGGCGTTGAGCTTTTTGAAGGTTTTGAGAAGATCATTGAACTTCTTTGCGCCGAGGGAACATACTTCCGTCTTCAGCGAAGGAATAGCGATGAGCAACTGGGTATTGGGAGCGATCATACCGATGACGTTCTGTGAACCGTCAAGTTTCGTAATGCGTGCCGCCGGGGCTTCTCCGCCCAGAGTGGGCTGCTTTCCGATAAGGGGGGTCGGGGTGCCGTGTACCGTAATTTCCATAACATATCCTCTGTGAGATTTCCGCTCACAATGCAAAAAACGTTCTTGTGAAATTCGCACGGGTGCCTATTTTTTATACTACATATTTGTCGCATTTTGGTGTAGGCATGGACTATAATAACGACTGAATCTAGGTTCAACCAGGCGATTGAAACCGCTATAAACTGTAGTAAGAAAGAAAAAACGTAATGATGTATGACTCCCCCGTGATCCCCGACAGGCCCGAATGTAAGACCTGTTCGTTGACCTTTGCCTACAAAGAGATCGAACTGCTTTACGAAATCGCGGTCATCCTGGCCAGTTCGACGGACATCAAGGAGACGATTGAACAGGGCATGCGCCTGCTCAAGCGTCACAACTACCTGGAACGCTGTGCACTTTTCCTGCTCAACGAAGAGGATGTACTGGACCTGTACGCTTCGATCGACCTTACCGAACAGCAGCGCCTGATGGCGACCTACCGTATGGGCGAGGGCGCGACGGGACTGGCGGCGCAGGGCGGCGAACCGGTCGTGATCGAAAATATTCACAACAGTATCGACTACCTCAACAAAATGGGTATCGTCAACAGCAAATCCGTCTCCTATGTCGCCGTGCCGGTCATCCAGGACGATGCCGTCACCGGCGTCATCTCCGCCAACCTCGGCCCCAACGCGCCGCTGAACTTCGACGAGATCGTGCGCATGCTCACCATCGTCGGTTCGCTCTTTAGCGGAACACTCGCCATCCAGCAGCGCTACCTCAAAGAGAAAGAGGAGCTCAACCAGCTCAAGATGTACTACAAAGAGGAGATGCTCAGCGAGCACCGCTTCGAGAACATCATTGGGCGCAGTACGAAGATGCGCCAGATCTTCAGCATGCTCGAGACCGTCGCCCCGACGGACGCGACGATCCTCGTACGCGGCGAGACGGGTACCGGTAAGGAGCTGATCGCGACGGCCGTGCACAACCTCAGCCAGCGCAAGAACGGCCCCTTCATCAAGCTCAACTGTGCCGCCATCAGCGAGACCCTGCTCGAATCCGAACTCTTCGGTCATGAGAAGGGCGCCTTTACCGACGCCAAAGAGATGCGCAAAGGGCGCTTCGAGCTGGCCGACGGCGGTACCCTCTTCCTCGACGAGATCGGCGACATCACCCCGGCCCTGCAGGTCAAACTGCTCCGTATCCTCCAGGAGCAGGAGTTCGAACGCGTCGGCGGTACGAAGACGATCAAGACCAACGTCCGCCTCGTCGCGGCGACGAACCGGAACCTCGAGGATATGGTCAAAAAAGGGGAGTTCCGCGAGGACCTCTACTACCGCCTCAACGTCATTCCGCTGAACCTGCCGCCGCTGCGCGAGCGCTACGAAGACGTCAAACTGCTCGTCGAACACTACATGAAGAAGTTCATGAAAGAGCACAACAAGAGCATGGTCCTCTCCAAGGCGGCCCTGGAGCTGCTGCTCGACTACCCCTGGCCGGGCAATATCCGGGAACTGCAAAATACGATGGAGCGCCTCGTACTGATCTGCCCCGAGGGCGAAGTCCAGCCGGAGATGCTCAACCACGTTCTGCCGTTCAATTACCAGAAGCTCTACAACCCCGCCACGCCGGAGCCGGCACCGCAGCCCGCGGCGGCGGCCCCTGTCGCCCCACCGCCGATCGAGGAGGCGCCGGCCAACGCCGAATCGCACCCGGTCACCAAGGCGACCCTGCAGGAGCTGGAGAAAGAGTCCATCATCCAGGCCCTGATCGAGAACCGCGGCATCCAGACCAAGGCGGCGGCCCAGCTGGGCATGACGCCGCGCCAGATCGGCTATAAGATCAAGAAGTACGGCATCGACATCTAGATGCCCCACCCCATCCAAGGAGCATAATCATGGCACACGCGACATCAGACAACCCGAGCGTTTCACCCGCCATCGGCACCACCTACGACACCTGGTTTCTCGGACGCAAAAAAGAGGGCTGCGACAAGAGCAGCAAAGGCGTTGGCGCCGTCTGCCGCGAGGTAAAACCAAGCTGGTTCCTCGGGCGCAAACCGTAGTCCCGCAGCGCTGAAAAAAACCTGGAACGCCGTTTGCAATCTCCTTCATAACAAGGAGTTAGAAATGGCAATGCACTACTATCATAAACAGCTTCGCGCACTGCGCGCCCGGCTCGCCTGCAACGGTTGTGGCGCGACCATGGCGTTTTACAGCGCCCCCGCCGCCCTCATCTACGGGGTCTGATCAGTACCGAATCGAGATATAGAAACTGAGATCGAAGGTGCCGTCCTCCGAGAGGAAGTTGTTCTTCCGGTAGACGGCATAAGAGGGCTTCGTCGTCGTTTCGTATTCGCTGCGCGGCAACCAGACGTGGTAGACCCAGTGGATGAACCGTAGAAAATCCTCGTGTCGCCCCTGCAGGTCGAAACGGGCATAGATACCCGACGCGATCTTGAACTTCGGCAGTCGGTCGCTCTGCACCTTCTCGTCCGTTTCGATACAAGCGATATAGCGGCACTCCTCCAGCGGCGTGACCGTCGGGTTGTCGTGAAAGAGCGCGATCTGGCGGTACTCCGAAAGATTGTTGTCCAGCACCCAGGTCTGCAGTTTCTGCCAGGTCAGCTTGATCATGCTGTCATACCCTTTGTGCCGGATATAGTAACTCTCCAGCTCCGGCCGCTTTTCGATGACGGGCTCCATGCCGTCGAATTCGGAGAGTTTCGCCGTCTCTATCCCCGCGCGGCGCAGCAGACGGTCCGAATAGGTTTTATACCCCCCTTCCCGCCACCGTTTTGGGCTCTTTCCGAACCGCATCTTGAACGCCTTGATAAACGATGAATGCGAGCTGTAACCGCACAGGGACGCCACCTCGGAGATCGTCGAATAGCGGTTGGTGATCAGCAGGCTCGAGGCTTTCTGCAGCCGGATCGACTTGATGCTTTCATAGATGTTCTGGCCGAACATCTCCTTGAAAATACGGTGCATATGGAACTTGCTGATCTTCAGGTCGCGGCTGAGTTCCTCCAGGTCGATATGGGTCTCGATATGGGTGTAGATGTAGTAGAGGATATCGTTGGCGATCTTCGTATGCCGCTGCAGCGTCTCTTTTCTCATACCTACATTATAGCAATAATAGACAATTTTACTATCAATTAAAAAGAAAAAAACTCACATTATTAACCCATAAAAAAAGCATGAAATAGAAAGAAATAATTTCCGGAACCCTCTAAAATGTCTCCATCCTTTTGAAACGGGATGCCCGAAGGCGTCCGAAACGGAGTCACTATGCAAACGATTACGAAAATTCTGGTCGCCAACCGCGGCGAGATCGCCCTGCGCATCATCCGCGCCTGCAAAGAGCTCGGCATCACCAGCGTCGCCATGTTTTCCGAAGTCGACGCTGAGGGGATCTGGGTCCGCAAGGCCGACGAGGCCTACCCCATCCTGGGTAATGCCCTGCAGGCCTACCTGGAGTATGACCGCATCATCTCGCTGGCGAAGAAAGCGGGCTGCGACGCCATCCACCCCGGCTACGGTTTTCTCAGCGAAAACGCCGAGTTCGCCGACGCCTGCACCCGTGCCGGGATCATCTTTATCGGCCCGAAGGCGGAGCACATCATGCTCTTCGGCGACAAAACGGCCTCCAAAGCGGCGATGAAGGCGATCGGCGTCCCCGTCATCGAGGGGACCCAGACGGCCATCACCGACAAGAAAGAGGGGGCGAAGGTCGCGGCGGAAATCGGCTTCCCCGTCATCATCAAGGCGGCGTTCGGCGGCGGCGGGCGCGGGATGCGCATTGTGCGCAAAGAGAAGGAGTTCGACGAACTGTTCGACTCCGCGACGAACGAAGCGAAAAAGTTCTTCGGCAAGGGGGACGTCTTTATCGAAAAATACGTCGAGAACCCGCGCCATATCGAGGTGCAGATCATCGCCGACAAGTACGGCAACGTCGTGCACCTCGGCGAACGCGACTGCTCCATCCAGCGCCGCCACCAGAAGGTGATCGAGATCGCCCCCTCCCCCCGTCTGAACGACGCGGTCCGCAAGGAGATCTTCCGCATCTCCACCAAGGCGATGTTCCGGCTGGGTTACGAAAGTGTCGGCACCATCGAGTTCCTCGTCGACGAAGCGGATACCGTCTACTTTATCGAGATGAACACCCGCGTCCAGGTTGAGCACCCCGTGACGGAGCTGATCTCCGGCATCGACATCATCCAGCGCATGATCGAGATCGCCGCAGGGGACAAGCTCCGCTTCCTGCAAGAAGAGATCATCTTCCGCGGCTATGCCATCGAGTTCCGCATCAACGCCGAAGACCCCCAGAAACAGTTCTTCCCCTCCTGCGGGAAGATCACAAACTACATGGCCCCCGGCGGCCCCGGCGTGCGTCTCGACACGAGCCTCTACGCCGGCTACGTCATCCCCCCAGATTACGACTCCATGATCGGCAAGCTCATTATCTGGTCGCTGGACTGGGAGGGGGCCGTCCGCAAGGCGCGCCGCGCCCTGGACGAGTTCTACATCGACGGGCTGCCGACGAACATCCCGCTGCACAAGGCGATCGTCCGCGACCAGGACTTCATCGACGGGCGTTTCACAACGGCGTACCTGGACGAGAAACTGGACAAGTTCAACCTCGACGCGATCAACTGCATCAAAAAAGAGGAGGAGCGCATGGATCAGATCAACAAGCTGATCGGTACGATCAAGCAGAACAACCTCTCCATCCGCCACTGACAAGCGCAAGACGCCCCTATCCCCCGGGGCGTAAAACCCTATAGCATATTTTTTATAATGTGAAGAAATTAATTTGTATATTATTTGATCAATTTACTTTTTTATGTGGTAATATTTTGCGTGTTTATCTTACTAACGAGGTGTTCCTTGACCACAAAAATCATCTTTTCCGACGGAAAAGTTCAGTTCATTGACAGTGCCGACACGGCATTTTGCAGCAAACTCAAAGATGCGCAGAGCGACAAAGGCATCAACGACCTGCTCTCGCAGCATATCGGCAGTTTTGACCTGTATGAAGAAATGGATGCCGGTAAGGTAGAGTGTACGGTGGATCTGCTGAAGAAAAAGCAGTCGAGCATCAAACGCATGAAGAGGGCGTTCGGCGGGCACTAGGCCCGCAATATGGAAATTAGTCCTCGCCGCGGGTAATGATCTTTGCGTCGACTTCGTCGGGGAGGTTCTTCGGCCCCGGCTTGATGTACCATACGTCGCCGTTGGTCAGGCTGACGTTCCCGCCCCACTTCTCATCGCTGTCGAACTCCAGCTCCTTGATGATCTCCTCCATGTCCTTTTTTGCCACGTAAAAGAGGATCTGACCGTCCCCGTTGTCTCTTAACATTACTTTTGCCATTGTTTTTCCTTTGTTGTTAGATGGATCTCAGACTTTGATGGAAGCCAGAACCTTTTTAGTATGATGCCATAAACCGCCCCGCACGACCCGCTCGAAAGAGATCTTCAGGTAATCGCGCCCGATCAGTTTGATGTAGGAGGCCGCATTGAAATAGCGGTCGTCGCGCTCGGGGTAATCCACGCGGTAGTGCACCCCCCTGCTCTCCTTGCGTTTGAGCGCCGAAAGGATCATCGCCTCGGCGATGGTCAGCGCATTCTCGAACTCCAAAATGGAGGCCAGCTCGACATTGTTGTCGCGCTCCTTGTGAATGCAGTGCAGCCCGTGTTTTCGACCCATCAAGTAGTGGGAGTACTCCAGCGCGCTGGAGAGCGTCTCTTCGCTGCGGAAAACCCCCGCGTCGCGGAAGAGCGACGCACCGAGGTTCTTGCGCATCGCGTTGATATTGTAGAGGTTGTCTCCGTCGAGGATCAGCTCCACGCGCCGGCTCTCTTTGTCCACATCCCGGTAGTCGATGGGCCGGAACTCCCGGCGGCGGGCGTAGCGTGCGGCTTCAATCCCGGCCATGCGGCCGAAGTAGGCCCCTTCCAGCAGGGAGTTTCCACCGAGGCGATTCGCCCCGTGGACCCCTGTCACGGCGCATTCGCCGCAGGCGAAGACCCCCGGCATATCCGTTGAGGTGTCGTCGCGCGTCCAGATACCGCCGATGGTGTAGTGCGCAGACGGGGTGATCGGCAGCAGCTCGGTGGTGATGTCTATCCCCGCACCGTTGAGGGCCATTTTCCGTGCCGAAGGGAGCTTGGCATCGATGAGCGCCTCATCGAGATGGCGAAAATCGAGGTAGACCGTATGCCCCTCGCGCATGTGCTCGGTGATGGCGCGGGAGAGCTTGTCGCGGGTCTGCAGTTCGTCGGTGAAGCGCGTGCCCGTCTCGTCGACCAGGTAGGCCCCCTCGCCCCGCGCCGCTTCGCTGATCAGCGAACCATTTGTTGCCAGCGTCGTCGGGTGGAACTGCACGAACTCCATATTGGAGAGGCGCAGGCCCGCCCGCAGCCCCGCCGCAATGACGTCACCGGAGCTCTCCTGGGCGTTGGTGGAGTGCCCGCGGAAGATCCCCGCGTACCCGCCGCCGGCAAGAATAAGCGATTTGCAGGCGAAAGCGATCACCTGCGAGTCCCGGCGCCGCAGCACGGTGACGCCGGAGAGCTTTTCCTTGAAACTGCAGATGTTGAGGAACTTGTGGTTGGCGAGGATGTGCACCCCCTCGTTGCGGCACTGCATCAGCAGGGTCTGCACGATGGCCGAACCCGTCCGGTCGGCAATGTAGCAGGTGCGGTTCGCGCTGGCACCGCCGAAGGGGCGCTGGGCGATGGCGCCCTCCTCGTCCGTATCGAAACCGACGCCCATCTCTTGGAGCTCCTGCACGATCTCCGGGGCCTGCGCGCACATTTTGCGAATGTTCCCGAGGTTCGCCAGACCGTCTGAACCGTCAAAGGTGTCGGAGACATGGCGCTCGACGGAATCGTATTCGTTGACGTTGATAACGGCGTTGATGCCGCCCGAAGCGACGGCGGAGTTGGAGCGGAAAGGGTTGCTTTTGGTCAGAACGGCGACGTGACAGCCCGCGCGTTTGGCAAAGAGTGCTGCATGTAAACCTGCGATCCCGCTTCCGACGACGATCACATCATACAGCATACTCACCCTTTACGACACGCTGCACCGTCTCCTGAGGCAGCTGCGGCACATAGGCGAGCAGCAGGTTGTCCTCGACGTGTTGCGGATCGACGGCACCGAAGAGCGCACTCAGGATCCCCCCGGAACGGGCGAACTGCAGCGCGCTGATAATATCCGTGAGTTCGCCGGTGCCCAGCAGCTCGCGGAGACGGCTGTCGAACTTCCCTTTGAAAAGGTTCATCTGCAGCAGCGACGACGCCGCGAAACACTGCAGCCCGTAGCCGTAAGCCGCCTGCAGCAGCGTATAGTAGCGCCCGTCCGGCCCCTTCTGGTTGGCGTAGCTGTACGCATGTGTTTTGGCGAGGTTGAACGGCACTTCCAGGAAGCGCAGGTGATGCTCCTTACCCCCGACCTCTTCGGCGATGGAGACGATGTCTCTGAGGCTGAGGTACTCGGTGTGCCCCTCCTCGTACAAAAAGCCGTTCCACGCCGCAATGCCGTAGTGGCGGATCTTGCCCTCTGCCACCAGCGCTTCAAAGAGCTTGAACGCCTCGGCGATGCGCAGGCGAAGCGTCATGTAATCCACGTAGCCGAGCTGGGTCTCGGGGTTGTGGAGGAAGAGCGCGTCCAGCGTCTCAATGCCCAGATTCTTGAGCGAGGTCTCAACGCTCCAGCGCAGGAACTTGGGGCTCATGCAGTGCTGGTCGACGACAATGTCGTCCTTGGTCGCGAGGCCCGCTTCGAGCATATGCTTGTTGATCCACTCGTAAGGATCCGGGAAAGGGAAATCCAGGGGGATAAATCCCGCCTTGGAGGTGATAAACAGTTGTTCGCGGGTCGCTTTGCCCTCTGCAAAAAGCTCGGCCAATGCCTCGCCGATCTCACGCTCGCTCATCTGGTAGCGGTAGTTGATCGCCGTATCGATGACGTTGATGCCGTTTTGCACCGCCGTCTTCACCGCGTCTTTATAGTTGAGAACATAGTTCTCTTCGCGGTAGGGCTCTTTGCGGAAGGTCCCGAGCCCCATCGACGAGAGGAAAGCCTCGCCGTTGAAGCGGTAGAAGTCCCGACTGAATTTCGGGAACTGTTTCAGGTAGCCGAATGTTCCTTCTTTGGTCGCGTATGAGGCCATTAAGTAACGATTACCTTGATCGGGGCTTTGAGTTTGAAGTTGAGCATGTCTTCGATACCCGCCAGCGTCGTCGTCGTATTCATGGAGCAGCTCATACATTCGCCCTGGTACTTGATCAGGACGTCCCATTTGCCTTCGTTCTCAACGATGTCGAGCAGTTCGACGTCGCCGCCGTCCGCTTTGAGGGTCGGGCGGATATACTCTTCGAGGATCGATTCGACCGCTTTGATCTTCTGGACAAGGCCCATGGATTCGAAAGTACCGTCGCCTTTTGCTTCGATGATCTTGCGGCTCTTCTCTTCGGCAGCCATTTCCTCGAGCGCCTGCTCGAGCAGGTCGACGAGGTAGACGTCTTTCTTCTCGTGGCCGCCCTCTTTGACACAGGATTTACAGAAACCGCCGGCCTTGGTATAATCGGTAATCTCCTCGACGGATTTGAGCTTGTTGAGCTTGATGACTTCCATGATCGTATCCTGAGTGATACGGGCACATTCACAGATGATGAACTCATCCTCGAAGCTCTCCATGTCGACACCCTTGTAGATGGAAGCCGCTTTTTTGATAACGTCGTAGGCCATAACGGAACAGTGCATCTTCTGTCCCGGTACCGCCGGCACGTCCGGATCGTCACGGAGCGCTTTTTCGACGTCGATGTTCGTAATTTTCAGAGCATCGTCGACGGTCTTGCCCATACAGAGTTCGGCCATCATATCAGAACTGGCGATCGCCGTACCGCAACCGAAACTTTTGAACTTGCTGACCTTGATCGTATCCGTCGACGGATCGATCAGCCAGTAAAGGCGCACGGCGTCGCCGCAGCTCTCTGCACCGAAATCGGCGATAACGAGTTTGTCCTCGCCGGCATCGGCCTCGGTCAGCTCACCCATATTAATAGGATCGTTCATTCTACGCTGTACTTCGGTTGAGTACTCCTCCCAGAGTGCTCCGCCGATCAAATCATCTCTAGCCATTTTGTGACCCCTTTTTGAAAAAGATTTCTACCGGCCATTATGCAAATGGCGTTCCAGTTGAGCCCCCCCGCCGAAAAACATTTTAAATGACAAAAATGTCACCCTGTAACATCGGGAACATCTTATGCAGGGTTTATAGTAATCCCCATGAAAGGATCAGCCATGTACCAACTGACTGCCATCTTCAACCGCAGTTGCCTCAGTGACGTATTACTGGAGCTCAAAGAGCGCGCCATCGAGGGCGTTACCATCAGTGAGGTGATCGGAAAAGGCGGCGTCGCGTTCGATGACGCGGGCCCGGTCGAGCTCGATGAGAACATCCGTCTCGACATCGTCGTCTCGAACGAACTTTTCAAAGAGGCAGCCAAAGAGGCGATCCGATGCAATACCCGCGATCTCGGCAAGGGAAGCGGCAAGATGTGGGTCACCCCGGTCCTGGAAGTCGAACGGATCCGTACCGGCGAAACCAACGAAGCGGCCCTCCGCCACAACGACAGTGACGAGCGCGCCCTGCACTTCGACAGCTACTACACCGCCATCGATACGCCGGCGAGCTGAGCCTCAGCTCTCGGCCAGCTTATAAAGAAAGCGCCGCTCTTTGAAGGGCGGTATCTCCAGCTCCTGGCGGTATTTCGCGATGGAGCGCCGCACCATTGAGATCCCGAAACGCGCCTCGATCTTCTCATGGAGGATCTTGTCGCTGAAGGGTTTGTCATGATCCTCGCTTTTGACCAGCCGCTCCAGGAAGTGTTTGATCTCCGCCGTTGAAACGTTCCCGATGGCGTTGGAGAAAAACTCTTTGAAGGCGAACACCCCCCGCTCCGTCTCCAGATACTTGTCGCTGATAGCCCGGGAGATTGTCGATTCGTTAAAGCCCAGCTCGTCCGCGACGTCCTGAAGTTTCAGCGGCTGGAGCTCCCCGCCCATGAAGAAGGCGTACTGCTTCTCCAGCAGCACCAGGGTGACGTTGTAAAGGGTCGCCTTTCGCAGGTCGAGCAGTTTGACGAGCTCGCGCGCCTCTTTGAATTTCTGTTTGGCAAAATTGTCGTATTTGTCGATCTGCGTCACTTTGAGGTCGGGGTAGAAAGCGTTGTTCATCTTGATAATGAACTCGCCCCCCTCGAAAGCGACATAAAGGTCGGGCAGTACCGGCGGTTCGCTCTCCATATACTCCAGGGCCGGCGGATTCTTGAGGTGGCTGATCACCTCTTTCGCATCCCCCAGGCGCGGGTGGTTGACAAACTTCTCCATTGACTCGAAGCGGGTGATCATCGCACTGACAAGGATGCTCAGTTCGTCATCCATCTCGACATCGTTGAGCTGGAAAAGGAAGGACTCTTTGTAGTCCTTGGCGCCTACGCCCGACGGCTCAAGGTAGGCAAAACGCTGACGCACCTTCTCGACCTGCTGCGCGTCGGTATCGCACTGCTCCGCAATCTCCTTGATCGACCCCTCGAAGTACCCTTCGTCGCTGATATAGTAGATGATCTGGCGGGCGATTTTCTGGGAGATCGGTGTCGGAAAAAGCGGTGCGGCGATCTGCTCGTCGAGCTTTTCGTAAAGGGACTGGGCGGAGACGCTCAGCCACTCGATCTCGTCGCTGGAGGCGTTTGAGACATGGTTCTGGTACTCCATGTAGGCGCGATGCGATCGGTCCGAAGAGCTCTCAGAGACTTCGAATCCCGACGAAACTTCAAGACAGGGGTTTTCGCTAGAGATGACCTGCAGGTGTTTGTCCAGGTCCGAAAGCGAACACTGTAACAGCGGCAGCCATGTCTGCATGGAGAGGCGCGGCAGCTGTTTCTGTTTGAG
This sequence comes from Sulfurimonas sp. HSL-3221, assembly GCF_021044585.1. GTDB lineage: Bacteria > Campylobacterota > Campylobacteria > Campylobacterales > Sulfurimonadaceae > Thiomicrolovo > Thiomicrolovo sulfuroxydans. The sequence goes on from NZ_CP087998.1 coordinate 1,491,166, forward strand.
GTTTAAAGCTTGTTTCATCGTCTAATCATACCTCTGCTGCTAAAAATGTGATACGAAAATGTGGCTAAAATTTGTGCATATCGCCGAAAAAATGCAATTTGCGTTCTAAGGATTTCGAAAATGTAGGAAGAGAAGGAGTCCGAAGGGGAAAACCCTTCGGGAGAATTAGTACTTCAGGCGGACAAGACCGTTCGGCTGAGCAATTTTCATCTGGCAAGCCAGACGTGCTTTCGGGCTGGTTTCGTTCAGTGTTTTCATGACAGCTTTTTCTTTGTCAGTCATGTCGCTGAGGAAGTCCATACCGGACTCGACGAAGACCACACAGGTCCCGCATTCGCCGTCGCGGCAACCAAACGGCAGGGCAGAACCTGACGCTTCAACAATGTCCTGAATCGTTTTACCCGGCTTAACGTTGATCGCCAGGAAGTCATTCATAATTTCTACACGTGTTGTCATTCAATACTCCTTTTTTACTCGAACGGTTTAACAATAATGTCGCTTCTTACAATGCACTGGCATGCAAGGCGAACAGGGGTTTGACGGTTGAATTGCTGAGCAACTTCCGCCTCTTTCTTTGTGATCGCAGCCATCTCGACCAGTGTCTCGAGCTCTTTGTCTTCCATATAGTAAGACTGGGCATGCGCATCATAGTCTTCGGTCGTAGGGTTCATAGTCTCTTCGACGCTCAGATCTTCGATCTTTACCGCACAGCTTCCGCACGTCCCGTCCTTGCACTCGGTCGGGATCTTCACGCCGTTACTTTCCGCTACACGCAGAAGCACGTCGCCCGTACGGGCTTGTACACGCTTGTCCATGCCATCGCCAAATCCGCAAAAAATGACGTTTGCCATGTTGTTCTCCTTCGTTTAATCCCTCGCTACATCATGGCTGATGCATCAAGTTCGTCAATACCCAAAATTCAGGCGATGTCTCCTTCATCTTGGGATTGCGCCCCTTTGGCGGCGAGTTCGGCAGCTTCTTTTTCTGCGGCAGCTTTGGCGAGTTTTTCCGCTTCGCGCTTGGCACGGTGTTCGCGGATCCAGCGCAGCTCGTCCTCCACCTCGTCGTAACCGTCTTCCTCTTCGACGGCGACCAGTTCGCCTTCGCGGCAGCCGAAGGTAGAGCCTTCCTCGATGAACTTGACGTCATAGACGCGGATAACCTGGAGGAAATCGCCGATATTCGTGACGTAACCCTCGGCGCCAGGTTCGATCAGGATACCGTCGCGCGGGTGGAACGGGTTCGTCCCGTCGTTACGGATCGCCTTCGTGATTTTGACCCGCTGGCCGATCCGGAAAACCGGAAGAATGGCATCTTTCTTTGAAGGGGATATCATTTTGCTGTCAGCAGTCGACATTTTATTTTCATCCATGGCTTACCTCCTATATTTTGAACTGTTATGACGGACCGCTTTTGGCAATTTACCCGTGGCAATCCGGAAAAACGTGAAAATGGCTTCGTTAGTTGAAGCTAAGATCCGCCTGGCTTGTGCAGGCGTGAACCCCATTGCTCACTTCCTCGACGTCGCTACAGCTGTCGGACGTTGAACACGTGCCACAACCGCTCTCTTTTCCGAACATATCCCACACGTCCGCAGCGGACGGTGCATAGCCGTTCTCAAAATTCTTATACACGGTGATGAGTGCGAACTTATAGTATTCGAGCATTTTCTCATCGCCTTCGAGTTCGCTACCGATGGCGCGATCCATCATTGCTCCGAACTCTTTCAAGATATGGAAACGTTTGACGTACACCAAACGCTCGTCATAATCAAGATCGAAAAAATCAAAGTAATCTTCGGCATCAGTCAACGATTGAAACTCTTCAAGCGTACCCATCATTCATCCTTTCTAAGTGATTTGCAATTTTGATTCTTTAGTTTTTAGACAACAGAATCGTTTAAGAGAGCCTGCAGGGACAACTTTGTCCTACAGACCCATCTCCTGTTTGAGCTGAGAGGCCCAGCTGCTGACACGATCTTCGGTCAGGTCTTCCTGGTTGATCTTGTCGATCGCAAGTCCGACGAACTTACCGTCTTTCTCGGCAGCGGAAAACTTATAGGTATAACCTTCCGTCGGCCAGTATCCGAATTCGGTATCGGCACCGAGCTGGGCGAAAAGGGTTTTGAACTTCACCAGGGCGCTGACAAACTCCTCGCCGTGGGTGTCCTGGTCGCCGGCACCGAAAAAGGCGACTTTTTTGCCGCTGAAGTCCGGCGTTTCGCTCTCGAGCTCCATCATGGGGTCAACCCAGTCACGCTGCGGGTCACCCTGACCCCAGGTGGAAGAACCGATCAGCAGGACGTCAAAATCGTCGAACTGCTCGAGATCGTCGAAATCCTCTTCCATGTTGATGAGCTCTGCTCCCTCAAACTGCTCTTCGAGCAGTTCCGCTACTTCCTGTGTCGCACCGGTACTGCTACCGACGAAAATACCTACGTTTGCCATATGTGTCTCTCTCCTTGTTGTAATTAAGCTTTGTCTTTGCAGGGTTTGTACTGTTCAAAAATGTCGAACGCTTTGTCCAGCAGTTTCTGCCCGTCCTCGTACAGCTTGTCGAGGGTGCGGTAGCTGAAGCGGTGCGCATCTTTGAAGTACTTGTCCACCAGCACGATCTTGTCCGCGATGACGATACAGCGTCCGAAGCCCTCGTGGCTCATCTCCATAACGACATTGCACATAACACCCGTCTTGCGTTCGAACTGCAGGGCGATCGCTTTGTAGATCATCTTGATCTCACCGATGAGCATCTCGTCGATATCCGCGATGATCGGGATCTCCTTGAGCTGCTCTTTCGTCTTGACGTATTTTTTCGTCAGCAACTCTTCGTCGCTCATTTTCGCCCAGTTACCGAACTGGTCCGTCGCGCGCAGCTGACGGATCAGCTCCTCGGTGAATGCATTGATTTCAAGTGCCGTATCGGTCATAGTTTTCCTTCGTTTAGATTGAAATTTTTTGGTATTGGTGCCGTTTACTCGACGGCCCAGCGCGCCAGGCGCGGGTCCTCGACGGTTTCCATGTTGATGATCCGCTTGACCCACGGCGGTGGGTTGCCGTTGATCATCTTGACAAGTTCGTCCAGGATCTCCTCGATAGCGCGGGGGTCCGGGACCTTCATCGGGTTGATGCCTGCGCGGATCACCTTCGCCGCCGCCGTACCGCCGATGGATTCGACGTACATGATGTTGATCCCCGCAAGGCACTGCACCTTGAAGTCGGTCTTATCGTCGCCCGTCAGCCCGCTGGTATCTGATTTGATCACCCCGTTGAGCTCATAGCCGTCCTTGGAAACGTTGTAGACGACAAACTCCTTCGCTCCGCCGAAGTGCGCGTTGACCGTCTCCATATCCTTCGACGCAAAGGCGACTTTCATCGCGTTTTCAAGTGTGCCGGTGCTCTCGACGCTGATCTTCGTACTTTCACCCATCATGACCCCTTCAATTCAGTTTAGTGTTCGCCGTGCCGGACATGACGCAGCGTGTTCGCCGCTTCGAAAAGAAAGAAACAGCTTCCTTCGTAAAGCTGATCGTTCTTGAGCTGATTGCCGAGTTCCTCGTAATTCGGGAAGCCCCGCAGCATCAACCCGGCATGGCTTTTGTCATCCATATGCAATAATCGTTCCGCATGGAAATTGCTGATGACGAGATCGGCGTTTTTAAAGTGCTGCGCCGCGTCTTCAAGGTCCCCGACGAAGATGTGTTCGGCCTCGATTTTCTCGAGAATCGGACTGTATGTCGTTGCGACAACGGTATCGATAATACCGCCGACGCTCTGCAGCAGTTCGCAGATGCCGATGCACGCATCGGGCTCCCCGGTCACGATGAAACGGGCGCCGCCGACCAGGAAGTGGCTGTCGAGCATCACGTCCTGCAGGCGCCCGCGCCAGCGCTTCACGAGTGGCGGCGGATCGATCTGCCTTATCTTCATCAGTTCCGCGACAAAATTGTCATTATTTTCCAGCCCCATCAGGTGGTCGAAATGGATGTGGCAGACGGCGGGGTTCTTCTTCTGCAGCGCCTCGGCACCTATTTTCATGGAGCTGCCGATGGTGATGACCGTCTCCGTATCGCCGAGGGCCACGATATCGTCGATGCCGATGCCCCCCGTGGCCAGTTTGCCCTGCCCCTCGCTGAGGTAGCCGTCGAGGGAGGTAGAGAGATCCGGGAACGCGAGGGTCTCGAAACCGAAGTTCTCGCACATCTCCTTGATCTTCTCGATCTCACCGGGCTGGATGCCCACATGCGGCATCAGCACGAGCTTGTTGGGCTTGCACTCCGTCGCCGGTTCGGTGTGCTGGTCGACGAGCGCCTTGACCGTGAGGGCCCAGCCGCTCTCCATCCCCCCTTCGAAGTCGGGCGTATTGACGTAGCAGTAGGGGATCTCGATATGCATCCCGACCCCGCGGACGTCGTCGCCCTTCGTCTCCGTCAGCCCCGTCGTGTGCAGGCCGATGAGTTCAGGCTTGAGCTTGCTCTTCTTGGTGATATTGTCGATGGCAAGCAGAATGGAGTAATCTCCCCCGTCAAGCACGGCGGTAATATCACTGACCGAGGTGTTGTACATCGCGATCGGCTCGTTGAAGTGCTTGGTATAAAAGACTTTGGTATAGGAGGCACACCCCTGCGAGGCGTGCATCAGCGGCAGGCAGTTGCGGATACCCATAAAGGCAAGCGCCGCCCCCATCGGCTGCGAATGCTTGATCGGATTGACCTGCAGCGGCTTGTGTTCTTTCCTATTGAGTTCGAAGTCGGCTTCTTGAGACATGGCCCCTCCTTAATATAGGAAAGCATCTGCATTTCGCGTTCTTGCAGCCCTTTTTCGATAGAAATTATCAAGTTAGTGCAATTGCTCTTGACATGTTTGAAAAAAGAGAGTAAAGTTTTAGAGTAAATACACTAAAAGACACCTCCAAGACCCCTCTGCGGAGCCCGGAGATGCCAAAAAGGATACGCAATGAAAATCTACACTCGCATGTTGGGAGCCGCCGCGGCGCTTTCCCTCTCTACTTCCCTGCTCCTTGGCGCCGTGTACGACGTCGATCCGACCCACTCGAACGTCGGCTTCAAGATCCGCCACATGATGATCAGCAACGTCAACGGACGCTTTGCCGAATTCAGCGGGAACTACGACCTGGAAGGCAAAGTGCTCAAAGCGCTCTCCGGCACCATCAAGAGCGCCAGCGTCGATACGGACAACGCCAAACGCGACGACCATCTCCGCAGCGCCGACTTTTTCGACGTGGCGAAGTACCCGGAGATCACCTTTACCATGACCAGCTTCGACGGCGACAGTGTGACGGGAGAGCTGACGATCCACGGTGTCACCCGTACCGTCACCCTGGAAGCGGAAGTTTCGGGGACCATCAAGGACCCGTGGGGCATGACCCGCAGCAGTATCATTCTGGAGGGGAGCATCAAACGCAGCGACTTCGGGCTGACCTATAACCAGGTGCTCGAAGCGGGCGGTGTGGCACTGAGCGACAAGGTGAAGATCACCATCGAGCTCGAGGGGATCGCCAAGCCGGTATAATGCCGCCATGGGAACGAAAAAGAAAATCCTTGCCGGGGCGCTGAAGCTCTTTAACGAGGGCAATACGCAGGCCGCGACGACGAACCATATCGCCGCGTCGCTCGGGATGAGCCCCGGCAACCTCCACTACCACTTCAAAAACCGCGAAGCGATTATCCTCCGCCTTTACGAGGAGATGAAAGCCCAGACGGAACTGGCCGCGGAAGCCCTTCCCGGCTCCATCGGCGCGCTGCATGAGCACATGCTGCACCTCGGCCGGGTCTACTGGGCGTACCGCTTTTTCCACCGCGAGCTGCTTTTCCTGCTCTCGCGCGATCCGGAGCTCAAAGCCCTCTATGTCCGGGACAACCTGGCCCACCGCGAACGCATCGTGCGCGTGCTCTCCAACCTCGTGGAAAACGGCTGCCTGGAGGCGCCGTATGCCAACGTCCTCGAGCACCTCGCCGACACGACCCTGCTGGCCACGCAGTTCTGGATCCCCTTCCTCGAAACCCTCGGCACGCCGCTTGATGAACACAATGTGGAGGGAATGTTCACGCATGTTCAGGGGGCAATGCGCCCCTATCTAACCCCCAAGGGGCTCAAGGCGCTCGCCGACCTCGGCGCATAGCGCACGGGCGGCGCTGATTCACTGTGACCGGAAAAAAGAGTGGAAGAACCGTTTAGGTACGGCCGTCGAGGATCTGTTCGTTGTCGATGCGTTTGCGGGGGGATTTTCGAATTTCGACAAGGATCTGCTGCAGGCGGCTGAGAACGATCTGGGCGTTTTTCGACGTATCGAAACTGTCCATGGCGATGTAGGTGGTGTCATTGCGGAAATGATCGTCGAGCTTGCAGAGCAGGTTCTGGCTCGCCTTGTGGGCACGGGCCGCGTCCGTAAAGTCGAAGACAATAAAGTAGTGATTGTCATCAATCTTCTCAAGGTGGTCCGAGAGCCGTAAAAAACCGCCGAGGGTCTGAAGGTCCAACGGTTCGCTGTGGTGCAGAAGCGCGAAGGTCACATCGACGCCGTAGCGTTCATAGATATAATAGTGTTTTTTTATCAGCACTTCAAAGCGTTGAGCTGTTTCACTCATTGCAGTCTTACCTTTACCAATATTGTATTTGTGTCATTCATTATAACGACAAACATACAACTTTTATCAGAGTTTCTTCAATATATTTTGTGAATAAAGGATTATAGCAAAAAAATGTGATAGCAACTTAATCTCCCGGGAAACGTTATGCTTCCCGGAGAACCTTTGCCGAAAATCGTGACACGGATCGGAAGCGTAAAGGCTGTCTCGCTAATGACGGATCAGCCGACTTCCCAGGGCGCTTTGGCCGATACATTGGCGAACACCGGGTTCGCGAAGGCGGACTTCAGATCCTCGGCGAGATTGATGAGGCCGTTGTAGCCGCCGTAGGAGGTCTTCTTCTCCTGGTTGACGTCGATGAAGGAGATCTTCTTCTTGATCGCCGTATAGAGGCTCCGCCCCCCGGCGAGGAGGATATGGGCACCCCGTTCGTCGATGACCTTGGACTGTTGCGCGGCGGGTTTGTCCATCAGCACGCCGTCCTCACCGAGGTATTCGCGCGCCTTTTCGATATCGTCCGCCGTCGACTTCTTGATGGAGGTCGCCACGACCTCGATACCGAGATCCTGCAGGCCCGACGCGATGGACCACGCCTTGTTCCCCCCCGTGTTGAGGACGGCTTTTTTGCCTTTGAACAAGCGACGGTAAGGCTCGAGGGCGAGGTCGAGTTTCGCCTCCTCCTCGTCGATCAGGCGTTCGGCCTTCTCCATCAGCTCCGGGTCGCCGAGCCCCTTGACGATCTCGCGGATGGCGAAGGTCGTGTCGCGTTTGCCGTAGAAGGAGACGGAGACCCAGGGGATGTCCCACTTCTCGTTCATCTTGCGCACCAGCGTCACGAGCGACTTGGCGCAGACGATGACGTTGAGCTTCGCGCGGTGGGCCGTGCGGATGTCGCCGACCCGGCCGTCGCCGCTCATAGAGGCGAGCACGCGGATGCCGAGCTTTTCGAACATCGGCATGTACTGCCACATATCGCCGGTAACGTTATAGTCGCCGATCAGGTTGATGTCGTACTTCGTCGTGTATTCCGGCTCCTTGGTGCCGATCAGGTGCTCCAGCACCGCCTCGCCCGCCAGACGCGAACCGAGGTTCTTGCCCCCGACAAAGCCCGGCGCATGTACCGGGACGACCGGCACGCCGTGCTTCTCGCTGCCGAGTTTGCAGGTCATGTCGATGTCGTCGCCCACCAGCGCCGTGACACAGGTGGAGTAGACGAAGATCGCCTCGGGTTTGTAGTGTTCGACAACGTAGTCGATGGAGTCTTCCAGGCGCTTGTCCCCGCCGAAGATAACGTCGTTCGTCGTGATCCCCGTCGTGAAGCCCATAAAGGTGTGGTTGCGCCCGTTGTAGGAACTCAGGCTCTCGCGGGTCTCCCAGGAGGCCCCGAGACAGGTCTGCGGGCCGTGCACGAGGTGGACGGCGTCCGCATAGGGAAAGAGCGAGATCTGCGCGCCGTCAAAGGCGCACCCTCCTGCCGCAAGGCCCGGTTTGGGCTTGTCGCACCCCTCGCCGGGTTTTTTGTCTTTGCTGTGCGAACAGGCACTCTCGTTCAACAACTCTTTGATCTTTGCGCGGTTTACCATTGCCATAATGTCATCCTTCCTATGGAATTTTCATAGTCAGAAAGCTGCTCATCCGCTTGCTTTTCGCTATAGATTTTCTTGTCAAAGCGATATGCAATATATGTGCCTGTAGCGGTTTTTTGGGAGGGGTTATCAGTTAGAGGGGTGGCCGTAGCCGTAGCAATGCCGGGCGCGCCCGGCGGGATGCCGGCGAATTACTCCGCGTCGGCGACGGGATCGGTCGTTTCAACAACTTCCGTCTCGGTGACCGTCTCTTCGATGCCGTTTTGGTGCGCGTACTGGTGCTGCGCCTGCGTCATATTGCGGACCTGGTACTGGTAGCGCATCTGGCTCTGCATCTGCTGCTGCATCATCGCCGCACCGCGCTGCATCGTTGCCGTGCCCGCACCTGCACCCGCACCCGGGCCCTGCTGCGCCATTGCCGCCGTGGAAGCGACCAGTGCCGCCGCTGTCAATGCCATGATTGTCTTTTTCATCCTATGTCCTTTTTCTGTTGGAATGCGGAAATTGTAAAGCAGGAGAGTGAGCGGAGTGTGAGAGATCATGCACAGTTTCGCTAAGATATGGCAAGACCCAAGGAGCCCCCATGCCCGAATCCGAAACGCCCGCCCCCTTCCTGCGCCGCCGCCGGAATCAACTGCTTATCGTCGCGCTGTCGCTGCTGGTGCTGCTGCTCTCCTTCGCCGGCACCTTTGATAGGCCCGGCCGCGCGATCGTCGACAGCTCCTTTAAACAGGCCCTTGTCGTCTTCGGCACGGCCAAGTCCCTCAACGCCGTCATCTCCGTCATACAGGGCACCGAAGTCGGACCGCCCGGCGTCACCCTCGCCGTGGGGGAGGTGCTCGACCCCGTCAACGACCTCATCGAACGCTTCTCCTGGATCATGCTGGCTTCCATCACCTCCCTGGGAATCCAGACGATCTTTATGAACATCGTCACGGACACCCTTTTCAACTACCTGCTGCTCGCGCTCGTGCTCGCCTACAACCTCTGTCTCTTTGTCCGTTTTGCCCGCGACGAAAAACCCCGTACACTCCTGTTCAAGATCACAGTGATCATGGTCTTTCTGCGTTTCAGCGTGCCGCTGATGGCCCTCGCCAACGACCTCGTCTACGCCCATTTTGTCCAACCCGAATACAATATTGTCGAACTCGACCGCGGGGTCACGGCGATCTCGGACGACATCGAGGGGTTCAAAAAAAGTTCGCACAGCCTCTTCAGCACCAGCTACTACACGGAGCAGGTCGAGCACTACAAAGCCGAGGCCAACGCCGCCGGCGACCAGATCGTCCGGCTGATCATCGCCTTCGTTTTCCAGACCGTCGTCTTTCCGCTGCTGTTTTTGTTCCTGCTCTACAAGTTCGTGCTGAGGGTGTTCGATATCGGCAGGTAAAGTCCGTCCTCAAGGGAATAAATTAATCATCCCTTCTATATACTGTAAATATGAACATTTACCACAAGAAACTACATCTTGCACCGGCGTTGACCTACCTGGTATTTTTTGTGTTAAGTGCCCTGCTGATCCTCCTCTTCAGCCACGACATTCTGTCCGACCGCGTGAAGGGGCATCTCTCCGCCGAAAAAGAGCTGACGGAGTCGACCTACCAGAGCATCATCGGCGGGTTCAAATCCCAGGCCGACATCATCTTCTACAACCGCATCAACGTCAAAGACGTCATCGATCTCTACAAGCAGGTGCCGACGGCATCGGAGACGCAACGCGCCGCGATCCGCGAACGGCTCTACGAGCTCCTGCTTCCCGTCTACCGCAATATCAGCCTCTACCACCTCAAGCAGATGCATTTCCATCTCAGCAACAACGAGAGTTTTCTGCGCTTTCACCGCCCCGGGCGGTTCGGGGACGACCTGACCGGCGTACGCGACAGCGTCGCCTATGTCAACAAGACGCACAAGCCCGTCAGCGGCTTCGAGGAGGGGCGCATCTTCAACGGCTACCGTTTCGTCTATCCTCTCTTTGACGGGAACGACTACCTCGGCAGCGTCGAACTCTCCATCTCGATGCAGACCATCCTCGAAAGAATCCGCCACGCCATCCATGCCGAGACCGGTTTTATCATTCTCGCCGACACGGTAAAATCGAAAGTCTTTCCCGAAGAACAAAGCTATTATGTGCCCTCGCAACTGTTTGAGAACTACATGACCGAAAAGGTACTGGCCCCGCGGCACGCTTCGAAAACGACGGCGCTGATCCGCGCGTACATCCGGCAGAACGGCTCCCTGGACGCGATGCTCGCCCGGGGGCGCACCTTCAACTTCTTCGAAACCAACGACGGCAATCTCTACGCAATCACCTTCGTCCCCGTCGTCAATGCCATCTCCCGCAAAACCGTTGCCTACATCATCATCGACCGCAGGCATGGCGACCTCCAGGCCCGCTTCTTTCAGTACAAGGTCATGGCAGGCGTCGTCGTGGCCCTCCTGGCCCTGCTCTTTTACCTCCTCTACCGCGCCAACCTGCAGCGCAGTGCCATCGAAATCGACAAGCGCCAGCTGCAGTCGCTTATCGACCTGCAAAAAAACGTCGTCATCCTCACTGACGGCCATAAACTGAAGTTCGCCAACCGCTTTTTCTTCGAGTCGTTCGGCTACGACTCCCTCGAGGATTTCCTCAAGGAGCACGAGTGCATCTGCGAGCTCTTTATCGCCGACGAACGCTTTTTCCACCTCGGCAAGGTCCCCGACGGCAAACAGTGGGTCAAAACGCTGATGGAGACCCCCGCGACGCGGCGGATCGTCAAGATGCTCGACCGCGAGGGGACCCCCCGCGTCTACACCGTCACGATCAACCCCATCCCCGGGCAGCGCTACATTGTCGTCTTCACCGACATTAGTCTGACCATCCTCAACCAGCGGGAGCTCGAACGACGTGCCTCGCGGGACAAGCTGACCCACGCCTACAACCGCGAATTCCTCGACAGCTCCTTCCACAAGCTCTGCCACTCATCCAACGCACAGCAGAAACTGCTGGGGGTCATCATGGTGGACCTGGACCACTTCAAGCGCGTCAACGACACCTACGGCCACAACCGCGGCGACGAAGTGCTCAAAACCTTCGTCGACGTTATCCGCCGCGCCATCCGTCAGGAGGACTTTATCATCCGCTGGGGCGGCGAGGAGTTCCTGTTGCTGATGATGGTCGACAGCCTCCACAGCCTGACCGCCATTGCGGAGGGAGTCCGCGAACGTATCGAAACCGCGGCGTTCGCGGAGGTCGGGCAGATCACCGCGAGCTTCGGCGTCACCATCTACCACGAGGGGGACGACCTCAAAACCACCATCGCACGCAGCGACAAAGCCCTCTACGAGGCCAAGGCGTCCGGGAGAAACATCGTCGTCGTGGACGAGGCCATCACCGAGACCGCCCTCTAGCCGCGGCGCATCACCCCTCGTTGCCCTCACTCGCTGCCGTCACGTCGATCTTCTTCTTCTCCTTCGTCGCATAGGTCTCGACCTTGGTGATCATTTTTTCAAAGAGACCGGCCGAGTAGCCGAAGACCAGGGCGATGATCATCAACGCGGCGGAGGGGCACCCCTGCGATCCGCTTAGGATCTCCGTAAACAGAGGCCCGAAGATATCCACCTCGATCAGCACGATCACCAGATAGAGCCCGGCCCACCCCGTCAGCACCCCGATCATCGGCGTCAGGAAGAGCGTGGACCATGAGAAGCCGTAATCATTCGGGATATCGGGTTTCTGGATAACGCTTCTGAGCTTGCTGAGCAGACCGCCTATTCCCCCTGCCACGAGCAGCAGTGCATTTTGCTCGACCCAGAGCAGCATCGCGATGAACAGGAGGGTAATATAGGTCAGCCACATCGTCTTGTTCTGCCAGTCGGCGAGCATTTCGAAATAGTCGTCGCGGTAGCTGTAATAGACGCGCCGTCCCTCCACCAGGAGCTGCTTCCGGCTCTTCTCCGTCGCCTCCTCTTTTTTGAGGTTCAGTTCGATGCGTTTGGCCAGGTTCTTCGCCTCCGCCGAATCCAGTTCGGCAAGGCGCAGGCGAGTGACCTCCAGCTCTTCGTTGATGTCACCAATCTCGTCGATGATGATGTTTTTTGCATTATGCAGCATGCGCCAGCCCGAGATGATCCGGCCCGAACTGATAAAGCATTTATCCAGGGCGTTCACCCCCACGACCTTCTGTTCGATCATCTCAAGGATGCGCTTCTGCTCCGCGACCAATTTGCTCTGCGCGGGGGTGTCGGGGTAAGCGAGGGCCTGGGCCCGGAGCGACTGCAGTTCGGACTCGAGGCGCATCATCGACGGCGAGATGATCGCCCGGTACCTGAACACAAGCATGCCGATAAAGAAGAGCAGCAAACCTACTCCGACAATCATATTGTCCAGATCGGACGTTCCCATCGTTTGAAGGGTACAGTACAGACTCGTATTGATGTCCTGGGTGGCATTCACATCGGTAGGCAATGGCATCGTGTTTCCTCCTGTCGGTTTGTCCGCGCCGAGCAGCGTGCCGGATACGCCGGGGAGCTTCGACACTCCGCCGCCGCTTACAGCGCAATAATGTATTGTATCCATTGTTTAATGTGTTTTATGATGAAGCGGTGGTTTGGCGGAGGGGAAGAAAGAGAGGCGGCAGTCCGGGAAGTCCCGTCTGCCCTGTGAACGTTAGTCGCTCTCGACGTGGATGCGGTCTCTGTCGCGATCCTGATCCGGCTCGTCGATCTGATCTTTCAGGCGATCACGTATCTGGTCCTGGTCGGGTTCGTCGATCTGATCCTTCAGGCGGTCACGCGTCTGGTCCTTGTCCTGGTCCGGCACATCGACCCGGTCGTGCAGTCTGTCCTGCAGGCGGTCCTGATCCGGCTCATCGATCTGATCTTTCAGGCGATCGCGCGTCTGGTCCTTGTCCTGGTCCTTCGTCGCGTCGAGAAGCTGGTCTTTCGTCCGGTCCCGCGTCTGCAGATAGGTCTGGTTCTGGATCATCATACCGCTCTGCTTCATCTGCATCTGCTGCGTCTGCATCTGCGACTGGGACTTCTGCATCGTCCCGCCGCCCGGGCCCTGCGCCAACAGTGCCGTCGCCGCCAGCAGCGATAGTGCTGCCGCTAATGTCATTACCCTTTTCATGACGTGCTCCTTTTACAGGTGGGATACTCAAATGGTACGCCCGCACTATGAGCGAAGTATGAGTATCGTACGATTATACCTCGTACGGCGTCGGGAGCGGCGGATTTGTGTCGAAGGCCCGGGCCAGCGCCTCGGTCACCTTCGTTTTAAGTTTCCCGGCTGCGACGGGGTGGAGGAACCGCGCCCCCTCCTCGCTCATCTGCTGCCGCAGCCCCGGGTCGTAGATGTAGGCGCGCTCCTTGCCGATCTTCGCGCTCTGATCGAAAATGGACTTGGCGTAAGCGAGGATATTGGGGTGGTGGCGGTCGAAGCGGTTGCCCCAGGCAAAAAAGACGAACTTGCCGCTGAGACGGATGTTCCTGACGTCGTGGTAGTTGAGCTCGCGGCTGAAACGGGTCAGCTGGAACGAGGGGAGCTTTTCGATGTCCTCGTTGAAGGTCTCCAGCACCGAGGTCGGTTCGATGTCGGGGCGGTTGTAGTTGAAGAGGTACTTCACCTCGATCAGTTTCCCCTCGAAACCGTGGATGCGCGACTGGAAGATGTCCATCAGCTTGTTGAACTGCAGCGGCGTATAGCTGCCGTCAAAGGCGTACCCCTGCTCCGCCAACGGCGAATCGACGTTGTACCCCTCCGGCGCCATGGCGGGATTGTAGAGGAAGATCGTCCCCGCGACGGTTTTGTTCTTTTTCTTGAGCAGGCGCGGCAGGTCCTCCGCGGTGATCGCCTCGTCCGGGGCATTAAAGTAGAGGTAGTGTTCGACGAGGTACTCCAGGTCGTACTCGGTTGCGAATTTTCCGAAAGCTTGCATGGTATTGGGCCTTTAGAGCATTTAGCGGATTTTACAGTAATTCGCCGCGAATGGAAAACCCCCGTTTTGCCCAGCCCGCCCCGGCGTTGGAGCGTAAAGTGCAATACACCCCAAAACGCGCAGGCGATCGGCGTGGCCGAACTCCATCCTAACACCAAAGGAAACCAATGAAAGCATTGACACAAAACATGATGACGAGCGGGGCACGCTTTGTCGAGTTGCTCGACAAGAGCGGTCTCAAGCCCAAAGCGGCGTTCTGGATCTACAACCCGGAACAAGATGCATGGCAGCTGCTGGTCGGGCACGTCGACACCATCGATGACGCCGCATTCGATGCGGCGGTCGCGGAGCTCATGGCCCTGCACGATACGGAACTTCCCGAACTTGCCCTCACCGACATCGGCCTCGCCTTCGACGACGCGCCGATCCTCGAACTGCTCAACTCCGTCGTCAATACCGGCGACGAGATCCTGGGCATCAACTTCTCCCGCGAAGAGATCAACGGCGTCGTCATCGACGGCGTCTTCCTCTACCGCATGAACATCACCGAACCGGTTTTCTAACCGTTCCCGCGCCGGCGGAGGCTAGCGCATCACCACCGGATCGGGGGAGGCGTGGTGCATGAGCATCCGCCATCCCCCCTCTTCCTGCTTATAGACGTTCGTCGTCAGCGCCACCCCGGCCAGCTGGCTGCCGACGAAGATGCGTTCGCGCAGCGTATGGACGCTGAGCTGCGCGTCCCCCGTACGCTGGACCTCTTCAAGTTCAAAACGCATGATGGGCTGCCCCGAGAGCATCTCGCGCCAGCTCCGGTTGACCGCGGCGCTCCCCTGGATGCGCTCCCCGCCGGGGTGAATGCAGACGACGGCATCGTCATCGGCCCATACGCCCAGCATCGCGTCCAGGTCCCCGTACTCCAACGCCCGGTAGAAGCCCGCCTCAGCGTCCTGGGCGGTCGCATAGGAGGCCGCGGGTGCCGGTTCGGCAGCCGCCGCATCCTCGGGAAGCGCCTCCTCGTCGTCCAGCGCCCTGTCCTCGAAACGCTCGACCTGATAGATATAGATCCGGGGATGATGGTCGAGCGCGAAGCCTCTGATGCCCGCCTTGACGCCCAGCTGACCGAAGAAGTGGTCAAAGCTCGGGAACTCCTCCCACACCTGGGGCAGGAAGGTCGCGCTGCGGTCTTCCTGCTGCAAGATCACCCCGTCTATTCCGGGTCGTATTTTCGTTTTAAGATCCTCCGCGTCGCTGTACTCCAGCTCTTCGGGAAGGCCCAGCAGCGAGATCTCGATGCTGCAATAGGGGTACTCGCTCTCGCTCAGCGGGAAAAAACGTTTGTCACTGAAGGCCGCGGCCTTGGCATTGTAAATGACGTCGTCGAAGAGGGTGGCGTGGGGCAGAAGCGAGCCGATACAGCCGCGCAGCGAATCGCCGTCGATGTTGATCGTCACGAACGTCGCGCGCTGCTCGGAGAGCTGCGGAAACTGCTCCATCAGTATCTCTTTTGAAAAACTGAACGGTTTTCCGAATCTCTCCTCGATCGCCGCGCGGGCGAGTTTGAGTAGTATGTCTTGCAAGGTCATGATATCTTTTCCTTTAGGCGATTATTTCTCCCTTACAATTTCTGTTCCTCCCGGAGCAAACGGAGGGTTTCGAAAAACGGCAGAGGTCAGCATGAACGGGCATTGCATTACAATGGGTGAGTAGGTCTGCGACACGCACCGGAGGCCGCACCATCTTTACATATGACAGGAGGACAGATGCGCGTAAAAATCACCGGCATCACCAATCTCGAGGATGCGCTCGCCGCCGTGGACGAAGGCGCCGACGCCATCGACTTTATCTTTTTCCAGGGCTCCCGGCGCTTCATCACTCCCGAGGCGGCCTTCAAGATCGTCGAACAGCTGCCCCCCTTCGTCGAGAAGGTCGGCATCTTCGTCGACAGCGATGCCAAGTTCATCAACAAGGCGATCGCGCTGAGCGGCATTACCCTCGCCCAGATCCACTTCGAGGCGACGGACGCCCTGTACGGCTCCCTTGTCGCGCCGCACCTGCGCGTCGTGCGCGCGCAGCGCGAGACCGATATCGACTACCTCGCCGACCGCTACCGCATCGTCGACGTTTTCGGCGCGAACACGCTCAAAGCGGACGGCAGCCTGGATCTCAGTTGGTTTGATGGAAAAGAGTGCTCGAAGATCATCCTCTCGGGCAATCTGACGCCCGAAAACGTCGAGCAGGCCCTCCCCTACGGTTTTTACGGCGTCGACGTCAGCACCGCGGTCGAGAGCGAACCGGGCAAAAAGGACCGCGAAAAGATGCGGGCCTTTATCCGCGCCGCCAAGCAGTGCTAAGCGGGCGCGTTTACGCCTGCAGCAGCCACTCTTTGCGCGCGGGGGCGAGCTCCTCGAGCGTGTGCCAGACGGTGGGGTAGTCGCCGATCTGCGCGATCATCCCGTTGAAGATGTGGTAGGCCATGCCGTCTCCGGCTTCATTTTGCGCCTCGCTCCTTGCCTTCTGCAGTACTTCCTGGGGATCGAACGTTCTGACAAAGCGCGTCTCTACCGGCATCCCCGTATGGTTCGCGACGGTGGCGATGATGACGTTGTACTTGTCCATTTTCAGCAATGCATTCAGGGATTCGTACATTTTTGGGTCAGTAATGTCGTAGTGTGTCGTAAAGATGTAGTTGTCGTCTTTGTTCAGACGGAACTGGACAATACAGACCCCGATGGTCTTGCCGTCATAGGGCATCAGCAGAAATGTCGGTTTGAAGTCGCACTCCAGCTCGGGGGCGTCTAGCAGCGCCTCCGCCCCGTCGCTGAGACGCAGCAGGATCATGGGCTCGTCGTTTTCGATTCCCAGAGGGAGGGCATCGCCCGGGTCCATGGCGAGGATGGCTTGTTGTACTTCTGCTGGCAGTTCATGGTTGAAAATCATAGGTCGGTTCCTTTGTGGTTTTCCCCGGACCTACATTTTTTGTTCTTCCACGCACAAAACGGCGCCGAATGTCGCGCCCGTTTCCTGCATTTCGACACGGATGAAAGCACGCAAAAGGAGTCCATGTGCCAAGAGGGACGATCATAACGCTGCAGGAAGTGCAGAACGTTTTTTTCGAAAGAGACATCCATGAGTTCGACACGGAGAAGATCGCCGAACTCTACTACCTCATCGACGATCACGGCTACGTCTGCCTGCGCGACCCGGAGCGTGTGTGGGCGCCCAACATGGATGAGGACGACGAACGGATGGCCTGCAACGAGATCGCCGACATCCTGGAGCTGGACCACTCCATCATCGAGGAGTACTACATGGTCATCGTGGCCGCCGTCCAGGCCGCCTGCGAGCGGTTCACCGACATGACGATGAGGGAGAAGGTCCCCTTTTACATCGTGGCGCTGCACGCGCTGCTGCCGGAAGCGTAATACCCTCCCCGGCAGTCGGGGAGGCGGGGGGCTTGGTCAGAGGGGTGTAGAGGTTGCGGGCTTCGGCGCGCTTGTCAGTGCTGCAGGTTCTGCCAGGAGACGGGGTTGTGGAAATCCAGCCCGCTGCGTTGCCACTGGGCGCGTTCGCTGTTTCTGGAGTGGAGGAGCCCCTCGATGAGTTTGTATTTCAGACCGGTGACGGTGCTGGTCAGTTCTTTGCCTTCACTCAATGCCTTGAGTGTCTCTTCTTTCGTGTCCATCAGGGTCCTTTAGTCGCTCTATAAAAGAGCAGTGCTCTCTTAATCAAACGCCTGGAACGGCGGAAAGCTCCGCCGCTCGGAATTACAGGGCGGTAACGTTCTCCGCCTGCGGGCCTTTCTGCCCCTGGCCGATCTCAAAGGTCACTTCCTGACCCTCGTTGAGCTCGACACGGCCGTAGCCGCTTCTGTTGACCTGGCGGAAGTGTACAAATACGTCGTCGCCGCCTTCATTCGGGGCGATAAACCCAAAGCCTTTTTCGCTGTTGAACCATTTAACGGTTCCGTGTTTAAGATCTGCCATTGCAAAACCTTCTTGTTGGAGTGTTGTCAAAATATAATGCGGAGTAAAACGAGGAATAGAAAATACTGAGGAACGCTTCAATAATCACAAACCAAGATGAAACTCTAGATCATCTTTCAATGCCTTAATTATACCTGAAACATTCAAAAGTAGCAAGCGAATGCCAAAGGAATTTCCGCGGGTATGGCGGCGGTCTCATTGGGTTGCAAGGCGCCCGGCCGTGCGATGAGATTCATTTTTGCACATTAAAAGAGCTTATGCAACAAAAACAGAAGAACACCAATGCAACAAGGAGCAAAAGTAATGGCATTCGAACTGATGAAACTGCCTTTTGAAGAGGCGGCACTGGAACCGATGATCTCCGCGGAGACGATTCAGTACCACTACGGCAAGCACCACCAGGGCTACGTGAACAATCTCAACAAGCTGATCGAAGGCGGCAAATACGCGGACGCGTCGCTGCTCGACATTATCCGCAAATCCAAGGGCCCCACGTTCAACAATGCCGCGCAGGTCTTCAACCACGACTTCTACTGGTACGGCCTGAGCACGGAGAAGACTTCTCCTTCCACGGTGCTCATGGACAAGATCGAGCACGACCATGGCTCCATGGAGGATTTCAAAGACGCCTTCCTCAACGCCGCCGCAAGCCTCTTCGGCTCCGGCTGGGTCTGGCTCGTCAACCAAAACGGCAGCCTCGCCATCAAGAAGTACAGCAATGCCGAAACACCGATCAAAGACGGCCTGCGCCCCCTGCTCGTCTGCGACGTCTGGGAACACGCCTACTACATCGACCAGCGCAACAACCGCGCGGCCTACCTGGAAAACTGGTGGAAGCTCATCAACTGGAAGTTCGTCTCCGACAACTGGGCAGCCAAAGAAGACGACCCGATTATCGGGTACAACTAAGCAGCCTTCATTTTTTCCGGGCCTCTGCAGTGTGCAGAGGTCAAATAGTCCACACCCCTCCCCTCTGACTCCGTACCGATTACACTATTCCGTTTCCTGACCTTCAAGCCACGTTTCGACCTCGTCGACAAAGAACCCCTCAGCGCCGTCGAGCACATGGTTCGCGCCGTCGATGCCGTACTGTTTATAGTTCGGTCCGACAAGTTTTCTTCGCGTCGCGGCGAACCCTTCGTCCTCCCCGTTCGCCCTGCCCCAGACGTCCAGCACGCTCACGTTGATCTTCGGCATGTTGTCGTTGCAGGAGATCACTTTGCTGCCGTTGCCCCGGCACCCCACGGCGATGTAGCCGTCAACGGATGTATCGGGGTGCGAAACAAGGTAGCTCGAGGTCATCCCCGCCCCCAGCGAGTGCCCCATGAGGTAGATCGTCTTCACCCCATGCTCTTTCAAATAGACGATGGCCTGGTCGATCATGGCGTTTACACGCGGCTGCTCCGCCTCGTACCCTTCGTAGTCCTCGTGGTTCGTCGGCATCTGCAAGGAGAGGGTATGGAAATCCAGGTCTTCGTTCAGCGCCTTTCGCAACGGCCCGACGACTTTGAAATCGGGATGCATCCCCTTGCCGTGCGCGAGAATAATGCCTTTGTCGCTACTGCCTTCGAGGTAGAGTGCTTTTTCGGGCAGGGTGACGGCCAGTAGTGAAATGGGAACAAGTGCGGTCAGCAGCAGTCGATGCATGAATGTATCCTTTTTTCAGACAAGGATAAACCATGAGTATAAATTCTGCGTAAAAATCGTCAATATACGCTTTACGAAATCCATAGAGCTTCGACACGTCGAAGCGCATCAATCAAATCAGGAATTGGCCTGTTCCATTCTTTTCTTTTTCATAAGAAAAGAACCAAAAGAAAATCGTCGTTGCGCGAATCGCTCGCTGCTCCCGGCTTTGGGCCTCCACAGCGGCTTTCAAGGCACGCTTAACGACACTTAGCCTATCGATTTATGCGCTTCGGAAACCGACGCTAATGTGAAAAAAAGAGCTTCGACATGTCGAAGCGCATTCAATCAAATTAGAGTTGGCCTTGAGCGCTCCTTGAAAGCCACCCTGAAGGCATAAAGCCGAGAAAGGGTGAGCGATTCGCGAAAGGCCGCTTTTTGTGCTACTTTTTCTAAAAAAGTGGCAAAGAGAAGACATGTCTTCTTTCCTTTCTTTTTACAAAGAAACGAAACCAAAGAAAATCGTCGTCGCGCGAATCGCTCGCTGCTCCCGGCTTTTGGCCTCCGCAGCGGCTTTCAAGGCACGCGCGCCGACCAACTGCCGATTGATTTGATGCGCTTCGATCATCGAAGCTAATTGAGAAAAGAGCTTCGACAAGTCGTTTTCCCCAGCGGTAGCAACCTGTTATAATACGCGAAATTCTTCACCCGTCCAAAGAGTCCCATGATACAGTTTTCAAACCTCTCCAAAAGCTTCGGCAGCCAGGAGCTTTTCAGTAACCTCAATTTCCAGCTCAACCCGGGCAACAAGGTCGGGCTCGTCGGCCGCAACGGCAGCGGCAAGTCCACGCTCTTCAAGATCATCCTCGGCGAGGAGAGCCCTGACACCGGCGAAGTCATCACCCCCAAGGGCTACCGCATCGGCGCGCTCAAGCAGTACCTCCACTTCACCGAACCGACCCTTCGCGAAGAGGCGGCGCTGGCCCTCAGCGAGGAGATGCAGTACGACTTCTACCGGGTCGAGAAGATCCTCTTCGGCCTCGGTTTCGACCAGGAGGACCTCGACAAGGCCCCCGGCTCCTTCTCCGGCGGCTACCAGATCCGCATCAACCTCGCCAAGCTGCTGGTGACCGAACCGAACCTGCTGCTGCTCGACGAACCGACCAACTACCTCGACATCCTTTCCCTGCGCTGGCTCAAGGCTTTCTTGCGCAACTTCAAGGGCGAGGTGATCCTCATCACCCACGACCGCGACTTCATGGACTCCATCGTCACCCACACCATGGGCCTCGTGCGCCGCAGCCTCTTTGTCATCCCCGGCGACACGCACAAGTTCTACGACCAGCTCAAGGCCAACGACGAGCTCTACGAGAAGCAGAAGGCCGCCGACGACAAGAAGCGCAAGGAGCTCGAGGACTTCATCGCCCGCAACAAGGCGCGCGCCTCCACCGCGGCGCTGGCCCAGTCCAAGGTCAAACAGCTTGAGAAGATGGGGGAGATGGACGACCTCGGCTTCGACGCGACGCTGACGTTCGACTTCAACTTCAAGGAGACCCCGGCCAAGGTGCTCCTCGACGTCAAGGACCTCAGCTTCGGCTATACGCCGGAGCACCTCCTTTTCAAGGACGTCTCCTTCACACTGGAGAGGGGGCAGTGCCTCGCCATCATCGGGAAGAACGGCTCGGGTAAATCGACCCTCCTCAACAACATCGCCGGCGAACTCACCCCTCTCAGCGGCGAAGTGGCGTTTCACCCATCAACCTCGTTCGGCCACTTCGGGCAGACGAACATCTCGCGCCTCAACCCGGACCAGACCATCATGGAGGAGATCTACGAGGCCAACCCGAAACTCTCCGCCGCCGTCGTGCGCGGCATCTGCGGCGGCATGATGTTCAGCGGCGACCTCGCCGAGAAGAAGGTCTCCCTGCTCTCGGGCGGTGAGAAGAGCCGCGTCATGCTCGGCCAGATCCTCGCGCGCCCGGCGAACCTGCTCTTCCTCGACGAACCGACCCACCACCTCGACATCGACTCCATCGAGGCGCTGATGGTCGCCATCGAGAATTTCCAGGGCTCCTGCATCATCGTCACCCACTCCGAGGAGATGCTCCGCCGCGTCGCCGACCGGCTCATCATCTTCTCCAAAAACGGGGCCGAGTACTTCGACGGCGGCTATGACGACTTTTTGGCGAAGATCGGCTGGGGCGAGGAGGACCAGGTAGAAAAGGTCAAAACCGCCCCCAAGAACAACTACAAGGCGAACAAAAAAGAGATCAACGCGCTCACCCGCGAACGCTCCAAGGCGACCGCGCCGCTGCGCAAAGCGGTGGAGAAGCTGGAGAAAGCGATCATGGAGGGTGAAGCGCGCATCAAAACGCTCCACGCGGAGCTTGTAAGCGCTTCGAACAGCGGGGACAACTCCAGGGTGATGGAACTCCACCAGACCGTCGCCAAAGAGGAAAAAGCGGTCGAGGCTGATTTCGAACGCCTCGCAGAAGCGCAGGAAGAACTCGACGAGCTCATGGAAAGCTACGAGAAGCGCTTCGCGGAGCTGGAGGGGTGATATTCCTCGACTTCGAGACGAACTCGCACAACGTCCACGACGTCGTCGAAGTCGCCGCGCTGCGCGTCTCTAAAACTGCGGCGGGCTACATTGTTACCGAAACCTTCCACCGCTACTACCTTTCACGCTACCCGGTCAATCCGCACTCCCTCGCCGTCCATAAGCTCTCCCCCTCGCGCCTGATCGCGCTTCGGGGAGAAGCATCGTACCCGGAGCATTTCGACGAGGATCGGGAGTTCGCCGATTTCTGCAATGGCGCGACGACGCTGGTCGCACACAACATCGCTTTCGAACTGCGCCATCTCGGCGACCTTGTCGCTTTTGAGAAGCACTTCTGCACCATGCAGGCAAACAAGCGCATCGTCAACGCCAAAAACGTCAGGGGCGGGCTGAAAAACCCGAAGCTCGCAGAGACCTGCGCCTTTTACGGCATCGACTTCGACGAGGAGCAGTACCACAGCGCCATCTACGACGTCACGAAGACGCTGGAAATTTTGAACCGCATGGACGGTGCGCCGCGGTGAGCGCAATGCTCGTAGGAAGGTAAGTCGACGATAGTGGGAAACGATAGAGCTTCGACACGTCGAAGCGCATTAAATCAATAGGCAGAGTGTCGTTAAGCGTGCCTTGAAAGCCGCTGCGGAGGCCCAAAGCCGGGAGCAGCGTGCGATTCGCGCAACGACGATTTTCTTTTGTTTCTTTTCTTTGTAAAAAGAAAAGATAGAGAAGTATGTTTATGCCACTTTTTTAGAAAAAGTAGCACAAAAAGCGGCCTTTCGCGAATCGCTCGCCCTTCCCGGCTTTATGCCTCCAGGGCGGCTTTCAAGGAGCGCTCAAGGCCAATTTTCAATTCAATTGAATGCGCTTCGGGAACCGAAGCTTGTGTGAGAGTGGAATTTTGGGACGCAGCTATTTTTGCTGGCGTGCCGCCCTTCTCGCTGCTTTTTCCGCCGCTTTTGCAGCACGGAACTCTTCCATATCCATCGCTTTTATCTTGTCGATAATCTCGACAAGCTCCTCCTCCGAAAATACGCCCGGTTTTTTGAAAACGACTGTTTTCTCCTTCATAATCACCGTTGTCGGCGTGCTTGAGATAAAGAAATGATCCGAAATACTCGTTTCCACCTGGGAATTGAGCTTAGTGAAGGTGATCTCGGGGTATTTTTCAGACGTCTTTTTAAAGATAGGGGCAAACTGTGCGCACGGTGCACAGAATTGTTGCCAGCAATCTATGATCACAATCTCACTGCCGTCAACGGTAATATCATAATTCTCTTTTGTCAGTTCGAGCATCTATTTTTTCTCCTGCTTTTGCTTTTACTTACTTCACCGTCTCCAGACCCTTGTCGATCCAACCCCAGTTGATCCCGCCGTCGAGTTCGTAGACATTTTTGTAGCCCAGTTTCGAACCCATGATCTCGCACGCCTGCTTTGTCCTGCTGGCATGCGCGCAGACCATGATAAAAGGCTGCTCTTTGTCAGTGACGACCTTCGAAAATGACTCCAGGAAGGTGTCGATGTCGAAGCCCCCCATCGCGTCGAAAAAGGTGATCTTATGGCTTCCTTCGATGATGCCGTCGTACTCCCACTCGTCAGCTCTTCTAATGTCGATGACGGTGAAGCCTTCCTCCAGCTTCTGCTGGAACTCCTTCGTCGAAAGCGACTTGAACGGTCCGAAATTTAACATTGATTTCCCTCTTTACTGCGCAGACACGCGTGTCCGCCTGGTATTTCGTTGTCTATATACAAAAATCATGCCTGAACAGATAAATGTAACCTGCTTGAACCCAATATGAGTAGCCCCGTGAAACAGACAAGGACAACACATGGCACTATTGGCGCTGACAGATGAGAACTTTCAGCAGGTCATCGCGGACAATGAGGTCGTCATTATCGACTTCTGGGCTACATGGTGTGGCCCCTGCAAACAGTACGGTCCCATCTTTGAAAAGGTGGCGGAGGAGACGAGCGGCGTCACATTCGCCAAAATCAACACGGACGACCAGCAGCAGCTGGCCGCGCAGCAGTAGTAGCGAGGCGCAGCAAGCGGCAGGTTTTGTAAGCGTATTCGAGCGAAGCTCTGTGCTGCTTATTTTCGGTTATTCCCACTGCCGCATTATCATTTCTATCTACACTTATTGGGATCTATCGCAGCTGGCGGAAGGCGACATCAAACCGTTTAGGCTGACACCTCCCGACCGCTAATTTACGATCTCTTTGGCAATCGAATTCATGATTGCAACAGACTGGAATAAAATAGATTTAATTTTTTGTCAAAACAGAGCCATCTATGCCTGGTATACACCATGTCGCCCCTGTAGAATCCTGCATACAGGAAGCTGACCCATGAATACTTGTCGATTCGGCATACTGTATTTCGGTCGTCGTCGGATAGCGGGTCACGCCGTTCTCTACGACGCAGTAATCACCCATCATCCCCTGGATCATGAAACTTCCATCGGGCAGAACCCATGTCCATTCGATCATATCCAGTCTGGTCGGACAGACATATGTTTCTACCGTACTGCCATCAAACTTGATAGCGTCATATGGGTTGTTATAGTCGCTATTCAGAATCCAGATATTATCCTGAGCATCGATGTCCATCCAGAATGGATAGAAACCGGGAGCATTCGGGAAATAGCTTGCGTAGTCGAGCACGGCACCCGTGGGAATCTCGCAGTAACCGCTGCCGTCGGCGTTGTACATCAGCACTTCAAAGCTGCTGCACGTCGGACAGTTGTAGCCGTCCATTTGACAGGTCATCGGCACACAGACTCCGCCGTCAACCTTTTCACCTTCAGCGCAGAGAATATCCTCACAGCTCCCGCTTCCATCAGGGTTATACACAAGCAGCTGTGTATCGGTACATACTGGACAGTTGTAACCGTCCGCTTGGCAGGTCATCGGGACACACTGCCCGTCCACGAGTTTTTCCGAATCGGCACAGACGATGTCTTCACAATAGCCACTGCCGTCGGGATAATAGCGCAACACCTGGTTGACGGTACAGCTCGGACAGTTATAGGCATCCGCTTCACAGGTCAGCGGAACACAGGTATTGTTTACCAGTTTTTCACTCTCTGTACAGACAGCAACGGCAACACAGGTGCCATTGTCATCCATGTAATACCCCGAGGTACAATACGTCATCTCGCTCACGAGAACATCGGCCGCCCATACGCGTTCCAAGTATAATTCGCCATCTGTATTAAAGAACCGTTGCGTTCCGTCAAGCTTGCCATAACTGTAAGGCGTTTCGTTCAAGATGATGCCCGTTGACGAGTACGTTTTGCTAAGCCCATGCTTCTGGCCGTCCGTGTACGGCGTCTCGGAAGCGAGCTGCGTCGTATAGTCGAAATAGACCTTCTCCACCCCATTCAGCTTGCCGGCAACATAGGGGCGCAAACCCCTTACCGTCGTGCCGTCTTCGCAGTATTCAGTCTCTATCCCCTCCTGCTGCCCTGCGACCCATGGCGTTTCGATATGCAGCATACGATTGTCATAGTAGCGCTTTTCCATCCCCTGAAGCAGACCGTTGTCATAGGGCCGTTCCAGTGAAAGGTTCCCGTCTGCCAGGTACCATTTTTCGACACCGTGACGCGTACCATCCGTATACGGCATCTCGTACTCCAGGATTTCCCCCGGATGGTAGGTCTTCAGCACACCGTCATTGCGTCCCGAAGCGTTATAGGGGTACTCAAAACGCAGTTCACCCGCCGTATAGAGATAACGTACATATGAGCCGTCTTCATGATAGACGATTTTCTCGGCCAAAAGACCGTTTTGATCATAGACCATGTACAGGCTGAGCTCACCTGCACTGTTGTAGATTTTTTGCTCCATGACGTGATTGTCGGCTGTATCATAAAGGGTCCACGTCGCCGGTTTGTAATCACTGTCAAAGCGCGGCGCCACCGTTTCGGACTGATAAATGGTCTCACTGTAGGTCGTCGCACCGTAGTAGGTCTGCGCCTGCATAATACCGTTTGAATAGGTAACAGCCCTGGTACCGCCATAATCTACCGTCCCATCCACAATGCCGTTAACGAACGGGATGGAAGCAGCCCGCCAATACTGAGTTCCCCAAGACGTGTAGCCGCAGATGCGCTGCACCGGTTCCATGAGTGTGCGCAGATCTTCGTTGACATACTCCAGACTGAATTGGCCCTCTTTGACTGTCACCGTTCCGTTCCACAACCCGTTTTGCAGCGTTCCATCCAGCAACAATGCGCCATTGCGCAGAAGCTGTACCGTCCCGTGCAGTGTACCGTTTTGGTAGTTGGCTGTGAACTCGTAGACATCCCCATTCGTATCCGTGCGTTTCGTATAGTAAACGCCGTTGCGTACACCGGCGGCATACTCCTCGATGTTCGTCGTATTGTTGTCATAGAGATCGAGCGTGTATTGACGCCCGTCCAGCTGACCGTTAAGCGTATTGTACTCTTCGGTCACGACACCGTTGATGGCAACAGTGCGCTGCACCAGGTTTCCGTTGTCCCATACGGCATCGGTAACTCTATCCGCATACACAAGATTATATTGTGAGCTTTCCGGAGCAAACACACTATCGACGCTGTGCCATGCACCGTGTTGCAGACCATTCAGATGATAGCCCCACTCGCTCTCTGTGAACCAGGGACCGTGTTCAACACCATTGGCATATGAGTACAGTGCACGGACGTTCTCCAAGGCATCAAAATAGATTTGCGCCCCGTCAGGCTCGCCGTTACTGAAACTCTCGACATGACTGATCCTGAAATCGTTTCCAAAATGCAGCGTCAGCCCGTTTGGAACATCGTTAATGTGTTGCTGCGATGTGATGAGTTTGTCATATTGATAGGAACATCTGTAAGCCCCGACATAAAAAGTATCCACATTATCTGCGTATGCCGGTGAGTCAACCAGTTCCGCTCTGTATTTAGGACAAAGCGTTGTATACGAAGCTGCGTTGAGAGAGATTTCGCCCTGATACTCCGCCGGAAGCGTCGCCATGGAAGGCAGTTCCCCCGCCGTCGGCAGCACGACATCCTTGACCGAGACCAGGATTTCCGTCTCGCCAGTCGCATTCTTGTCGTCCGTCACCACCAGTCTAACCGTATGATCCCCCGGGGCGAAGATGTAGTCGTAGCTCTTCGCCGTACTCTCGTTGATCAGGGTTCCGTTGTCATACCAACTGTATTTGACGATCTTGCCGTCGCTGTCAACGCTGTTCCATCCGGGCAGCGTCACCGTCTCGCCCGCCATGACCAGCTGGTTGGCACCGGCAATGGCGACCGGCGCGATGTTGGCCGGTACTGCCGTCTTGATATCGGTCACACTCACGTTTGCAGTCGCGTACTGACGACCGAAACTCTGACTCAGCTTCTGGCTGCCGCCGATAAAGTAGACCGTATAGTCACCCGGCTGGGTGAACTGGAGTTTCGCGATTTCCCGATTGTTGACATCGGGATAGGTGATATACACCCCCTCTTCGGGTAAGACTTTCCAGTCGACATACTTTTGTTCAAACGGGTTATTGATCCCGTCTTCGACAAGCCCGACCACTGTCACCTCGCCGTAATCAGAAGGCGTAGTGGCTTTCACGCCAAGCTTTGGTAACGAAAAAATGCCGTCATGGTACATCGACCAATTCTTCGTCCAGCCCATATGTAAGTATTCCATGGAATCCAAGCCCAATTCCGCTTTTAACGTGACATCCACCCCAAGCGTTGCGCCCAAATCCGTCAGGCGATAATCGGCAGATGCATTTTGGATGCTGCCCTCGGTAGCGATGGCCGCCTGGGCCCAAAGCGGCACGGCCACGCTGCCTTTAATGATTTTCCATGTCTTCGATTGTACACTCGGTATGATTTTGAAGGTGACATCCGCCTTGCCTTCAACGCTGATCGATGCCGTATAGGTGGGAGTGGGCTCCTCCTTGCTACCGATGGCTTCCCAGCTGTCATTCTCATAACGGAAACCCGATTTGATCGGGATGACATTGTTCATTTTGGTGGACGCCTTGATGGCCCCGGCAGCGTTTGCTGTCAGCTCCGCATCCAACCTGAGCGTAATCTCTTCTAGCACCGGTACGCCCGCCACTAAAAACACCCGAGTAAAGTTACGTTGCCACAGGGGGGCAACGCCGTCGTCAGTGGTACGGACACCTATGGTTTTTGCCGCTTCGAAGTTCAGCAGTACTTCGGTATCAAAGTGCACGTCACCTTCCAAATACATTTCGGCTTTATCGATCGAGAAGGTGCCTGTTTTTACAACCTGCGATGTCAGATGAGGGGCGAACTCCACTTTCATCCCTGCAGAGAGCACCCCATCTGGCGTCGAGAGGCTGGCATTGATTGTTCCAAAGCTGATCTCTTGACTCTTGGGTACGACATGGATCTCCAGTTCGACCGTTTCCGTTGCCGTTGCACAGGGGTCTGCAGCATTGTCACAGATCACTTCGTCCGCACGCAGTTCAAACGTGACCATATAAGGATCCTCGCTCACCATCTGGCTGGTAGCCAGCATCTTGAGCTCGGCGCTGATAAACGTGGGGTCTGTACCGTTTCTGGTCAGTGTCATTCCCAGGGTTGCAGGGTCAACGACCGTACCGCCATGTGTAACCTTCTCAATGCGGATACCGTTGAATTCATACTCCGGATCGGTTCGATTCGCAATAATCGTAGCAGTAAGGGTCTCTCCCTCGTTAACCGCAATCTGGTTTGTCGGCATCGTGACATTAAAGGCGCCAAATGAAGCGCTATACGCCACGGATCGTGCCGTAGCGGAAGCAGGCGTCGCATGAGACGTTACCGTTTGAGTCGCCTTGAAGCGCCCCGATGCCCAGGTCGTTTCCCGTGTATTTGAGGCGCCTTTGAATGCCGTAGTACGCTGCAATGTGCTGCTCATGACTGCCGGGACCTCAGCAGCGTCAAACAAGACGGTGTTTGAAATGAACTGCGTCTGTACAAAGATATCATCGACGCTGGCCTCGATCGTCTGCAACTCAATGGTCGTACCAGTTTTGCCGAGCCCCACAACCTTGCGGTAAAAGATATGCTCCAAATCTCCGACGATGACATCTCCATAGGCTGGATAAAGTGTCGTGTTCGTCTCGGTGAATGTGATGTTCGTATCGTTGACGACTACATTCACACCGTGAAGATCTGCGACCGGGATGATCTTGTAAGCTGATGAGACTGTCGTGCCAAATTCGAGGGTCGTGATCTGTTCCTCTTTGGAAATCACCGAGTTGCCGGCTTTGTCGATGGCTTTGATTTTGACATGGTAAAGCGTGTTGGGGAGCAGCCCATCTATATCGGCCTCCGCGACACCCGTGACTGTCTTTTTAAGCGAGGCTGTCGTAGGGGTAAAGCCTTCGGCGGTGTCCATGTGGACTTCATAGACAATCTCGTCGGCAGCCGTGCCGTCGTCGGTAGCCGGAAGCCAAAACAGCGTCACGCCGACCTGTGACGGCGAGTTCAACGAGACCAGAACCGGTGTTGACGGCGCCAGAGCATCCGCTGATGCTCCCGAGTTACTTCCGCCTCCTCCGCAGGCAGAAAACAGTAGTGCATAGATGACAAGTATTACACTTGTTAATGCATATTTCATTTTAATCCTTTCCAGTTGACGATAAAAGATAATTTTTTATCACACCGTTACTTCAATACAAGCCATAACAGTATTTTTTTTTGTTATAGGGACATAAAATATAAGAATATGTAACATTTGGTAATACTGACAAAGATTAGAAAATCTGTTCCTGCACGCATCTGAAGGCCTCTGTACACCGTCTTGCAGAGAGAATAGCGTTGTCGGGCTCAAGGGAGAAGTTGCTTTTTATTGGAAACCTTATTCTGCTTGACGCGTCACTCCGTATTGACCCCTTCACGCTTCAACGGGCTTCCAAGGCTTTTGCAGGTTCGATGAGATTCGTTCAAGCGAGGATGGCACCAAGGGGTCCGGCACACTTTAAAAGCGCACTAATGCCTATGCTCTATGCAAAAACGGTTCCGTACTATTACGGAAAACATCCACAGGGGCATGTGAACATACAAGACGAGTGGATCACGGTTCCAGATATGGAGAAGGTACGCAAAAAGCTTGCGGAGCGGGAAGCGGCAGCCCAGCAATAAACTTCGCGGCGCCCACTAAACAAATTAGCTTCGATACATCGAAGCGCATTCAATCAAATCAGGAATTGGCCTTGAGCGCTCTTTGTAAGCCATCCCGGAGGCATAAAGCCGGGAGGGATGAGCGATTCGCGAAAGGCCGCTTTTTGTGCTACTTTTTCTAAAAAAGTGGCAAAGAGATAGGCCCCTCATTCTTTTCTTTTTCATAAGAAAAGAACCAAAAGAAAATCGTCGTTGCGCGAATCGCACGCTGCTCCCGGCTTTGTGCCTCCGCAGCGGCTTTCAAGGCACGCTTAACGACAGGTCGCCTATTGATTTATGCGCTTCGATGGATCGAAGCTAGTAAAAGAAAGAGAGCTTCGACACGTCGAAGCGCATTCAATCAATTGAAGGTTGGCCTTGAGCGCTCTTTGTAAGCCATCCCGGAGGCATAAAGCCGGGAGGGATGAGCGATTCGCGAAAGGCCGCTTTTTGCGCTACTTTTTCTAAAAAAGTGGCATAAACATTCTTCTCTATCTTTTCTTTTTACAAAGAAAAGAACCAAAAGAAAATCGTCGTTGCGCGAATCGCTCGCTGCTCCCGGCTTTGGGCCTCCGCAGCGGCTTTCAAGGCACGCTTAACGACAGGTCGCCTATTGATTTATGCGCTTCGGGAACCGAAGCTAATCTGAGAGTATAAAGAGCCTGGTCGCAACAGAAGGTACGCATCAAATGAGCATACCCACTACTCCTCTTCATCAACCTCGTAATCGACAACATGCATCTCTTCTGTGTTGTCTTTTATGAAGTTAAGCACTTCCAGGCTCTCCGGTTCGACCTTGTACCACATCAGGTGCTCCTTCGTCTTAAAGGTCGCGTAGAGGCACAGGTCATACGAGTGCGCCCCGTGGTTAAAGTCCAGCCCCACCTGCATCGTCTGCAGCCACTCCACCTTTTCGGGCAGCCCTTCAAGCATCTCTTTGGCTTTGACCATGTTGGCCATCTTGCTCAGTTCGTGTTTGAACTTATACATTTCAACGTGTACTATCATCATTCACCTCGCTTAGAAAAAATCTGCTATCAACACAATGAACAGTCTGCATCATCCATTAGCTGCCGGCCGAGTTGCAAAATTTATACATGCAGGGGGTATTTCACCACAAAAACTCCCCTAAAATCACCCCTTGAATCTAATTTGCATAGCAGCGTAAAACAACCAAGGAGAAAGAATGGCACTAATGGCACTAACAGAGGAGAACTTTGAGAAGACAATCGCGGACAATGAAATCGTTATCATCGATTTCTGGGCAACATGGTGCGGCCCCTGCAAGCAGTACGGACCCATATTTGAACGCATCGCGGAGAACGTGACCGACATCACCTTCGCCAAGATCAACACGGACGAGCAGCAGCAACTCGCCGCGCAGTTCCAGATCCGCTCTATCCCGACAACGGTGGTCATGAAAGACGAAATTGTCGTGTTCCAGCAGGAGGGGGTTCTCTTCCACGAGAAGCTGCTGGATATCGCGGAGAAGGCGCAGGCGCTCGACATGGACATGGTCCGTGAAACAATTGCAAAGCAGGAAGCGGCCGCGCAGCAATAAGCCTCAAGGCTCCCATATCACATATCAGCTTCGACTCGTCGAAGCGCATAAATCAATAGGCGACCTGTCGTTAAGCGTGCCTTGAAAGCCGCCCTGAAGGCATAAAGCCGAGAAAGGGCGAGCGATTCGCGCAACGACGATTTTCTTTTGTTTCTTTTCTTTGTAAAAAGAAAAGATAGAGAAGAATGTTTATGCCACTTTTTTAGAAAAAGTAGCGCAAAAAGCGGCCTTTCGCGAATCGCTCACCCCTCCCGGCTTTATGCCTCCGGGATGGCTTTCAAAGAGCGCTCAAGGCCAATTGCCAATTTATTGAATGCGCTTCGGGGACCGAAGCTAATTTAGGGGGATGAAATCCCTTTGCATCTTTTAATATGCTAGACTTCCGCCATGTCAACACAACTCGAAAGCAAGACCGAACTCGCCACCAGCGAACCGAAAATGTTCGCCGTTTTCATGCTCAATGACGACTATACGACCTGGGAGTTCTGCATCAAGATCATCAACGCCGTGTTCCACAAAACCATCGCGGAAGCGGACGCCATCACCCACGACATCCACACCAAGGGCAAGGGCCTGTGCGGCATCTACACATACGAAATCGCAGAGACAAAGGCGTTTATGGTTCGGGAGCAGGCCCGCAAAGAGGGATTTCCCATGCGCTGTTCGGTTGAAGAACAATAAGGGCTTTTATTTAATCTATGTTCTGAGCAAAGCTAAACTTGTTAGCGAATTGAGAAATGTTATGTCAATCTAATTGGAGCATTTTTTCCAAACTTAAAATAGAGAGTTTTCTCTACCAGATTATGATATTTATTTTCCACTATATACTAGATCTGCTATTTCGAAAAATGCTCCGTTGATTCTCACCTACCCAATAACCTTCATAAAATCATTCAATGTCAACACTCCCTTTCTCCCTAATAAAGTTGTCATAGTGTAATATTGAATTTCAACAATAATAGTTTTCAAGGTTAATGATTGTTTTATTCACCTCTTAGATATCCTGGTGGGAAAGGAAAGCTTTCCAATTGGGTAGCTAATTTCATGCGTCATAATAATATCAGTGGAGGTGTATATATAGAACCTTACGCTGGAGGGGCAGCAGTAGCACTATATTTATTATTACAAGAGTATGTTGATCATATCGTCATCAATGATGCAGATCCAGTGATTTATAGTTTTTGGTGGTCAGTCATCAATGAAACAGATGCTTTAACTACTTTAATTAGGGATACACCAGTGACCATAAAAGAACGGGAAAAGCAACTCAAAATCATAAATAATACAGACGAACATTCACTTCTTGAAGTTGGTTTCGCAACATTTTTTCTCAATAGAACAAACCGTTCAGGTATTTTAAAAGCAGGTGTAATTGGTGGTAATCAACAAGATGGAAAATACAAAATCGATGCACGATACAATAAAGAGAATTTAATTGCTCGCATTCAATTAATTGCAAAATACAAAAACAGAATTACATTATTCAATCTTGATGCAATTGAACTACTTAAAGAACCACCAATTAGAGGTTTTAAAAATTCTCTAATTTATTTAGATCCTCCATATTTTAAAAAAGGATCACAACTTTATAGAAACTTTTATAATCCAAGTGACCATGCAGCCATTAGAGATTCAATTAAAAAGTTAACCTCACCTTGGATCATAACCTATGATAATTGCGATGAGATCAATCAATTATATTCAGATTTTCCGCAAGAAACTTTTTCTATAACCTACTCTACACATATGTCAAGAAACAAAGGCTCTGAAGTTCTTATTTATAATCCCAATTTACAACTTCAAAATATCCCTTTAAAACAAACGGCTTGAATTCAACCTTCTAAACATACTTTTAAAAACGGGTAAAGTTCATCCCATAAAGTATTAATAGATTGTTTGGAAGGATGAAAGTTTTTTGAGTGCAAATATTTTTGCAGAGATGTAAATGATAAAAATTGGTCGTCATTTGCCAAGTGTGTAATTCTCTTTTCCAATTCAGCATCAATCTTATTACGTTGGTGCATGTGTTCCGCAGCTTTAGTACATTTCACAGCTAAACCACCACCACCTGAAGAATTCTTGCTACGGTATTCTTCTACAGCCATTTCGGTGAAAGCACGGATTAAAAATGTGGCGGCTATTGGAGTCCCTTTGCTGCCATCAAGTTGAATTTTCTTCAATTCTACATATATATTATTTAGCTTGTCAGAATGTCCATCAAAATTAAATCGGTGTCTGACAGCATTTACAACTGTTTTTCTATCCCATGTAGGTTTAGTTGGTGAGCTTGATTTTGACAAGATTTTCGCACTAGAAGGAGTGCTGTCGTCATCTAGTTTTTCCTGAGGAAATGTCGTTTGGGTCAATTTATTTTCGTTTTCGCTAGATAGAGAAGCCTTATCATCTTTTGCTCTGAAAGAACGTGGTAGAGTTGATGGAAGCAAATTATATAACTCAAAAAGCTTCTTTAAATATGTTTCTTGCTGAGATGGATCAAACACGTCTTTGGTTTTAATCTCTTGATCTCGTATTTCCGACAATATGGTATCTAGCATCTTCACACGACCATCTGATTTATTAGTCCAAGCGATTTTTCCATCATCAAAGGTAATACCAATTTTCATTAGTCTATCTTTATTTATTAACCTAGTTAAAACAGTTATTGGATACTCGTCATTAAAAATAAAACCATGATTTTTTTGGGCAAAAACAACAAGTTGTGCGGCCAGTAGATTGTCATCAGAGATTTTCCGGTCTATTGCAAACATTGCCTGAGCCATTGCAGTCCAACTTTTTTGACCAATACCTTCATTTTCACCAGTATGAGTTAATTTCATGTGATCATAAATGGCATCTAAATCATTAGATTTAAACACAGATACAGTCTCAAATATATCGCCATTATCTGAAGTTTTTTTCGCCAATACATCTATTTTTGCAGCCAATGAATGTTGTTTTGCCAATGAAGGATTGGATAATAACTTCAAAGCAGTAGTACGACGGTTTCCATCCATCACAGTTAACCGATTTTCATCATCCTGATAAACAACAATTGGTGAAATACCAAGTCCATTTATTGCAATATCCTCAACCAGATTTATAAAATTTTTGCTATTCAATATTGCTTCAATACATTCACTCTGATCGTTTTTATGTCCAATTCTTGGGTTTGCCAAATCAAGTTTTAAATCACTAAGGTCTTCTAAACTTGACTTAAAAGATTCGTATCTCATCGCATTATTCCCTTCTGAATAAATATTGATTTGTGAATTTTAGTTTTAATGTGTATTTGTATTCTTATTATAATGTTTGAAGATTAAATTTGAATCCAGACACAAAAAAACAAAGCCAAACTATTAATAAGATTGAAAAAATGAGAATGAGGATAGTGTTCTATTACTAACCGAATAATATTCGGATATATACATAAAATATATTTTGAATAAATACTATCTCATTCATAAAAGCTAGTGAAAAAAAAATTGATCATAGCGCTTCAGCTAGATGAAACAAAAAAGGCATCGCATACGCTCATGGAAATCTCGATCGAAATGCTCATGTTCCTATTTGCCGCATCCATCGTCGCCGGCACGATGGACACGATGGTCGGGGGCGGCGGGCTCATTACCCTGCCCTCGCTGATGCTCACGGGCCTGTCGCCCATCAACGCGCTGGGCACGAACAAGCTGCAGGGGTGCATCGGCACGGGGACGGCCACCTTTCTGCTGCTCAAGCGATCCAAAATAAGGTGGCGGCACATTAGGCCCCTCTTTATTGCCGCCTTTGTCGGTTCGGTCATAGGCACCGTAGCCGTGCAGTTTATCAGCCAGCACTCTTTGTCGCTGGTCATCCCCGTCGTGCTCGTGCTGATCATCGGCTATTTTCTGCTCTACAATCCCAGCAAAGCAAAAAATTTCAGCATCAAGGTAGGTGCGAAAAAGTTCACCTGGCTCGTCATTCCCGGCATCGGTTTTTACGACGGCATGTTCGGCCCCGGGACGGGCTCCTTCTTCAGCTTTGCGAACGTGCTGCTGCGGCGCGCGAAACTGGTGGCAGCAACCGCCACGGCCAAGCCGCTCAACTTTGCCACCAACGTTTCGTCCCTCTTGGTCTTCATCCTCTTCGGCAACGTCGTCTGGCACGTGGGACTGATTATGATGCTGGGCCAGGCCATCGGCGCCTGGCTGGGGGTGCATTTGCTTTACAAGATCAACCCGCAGTACCTGCGCGCCTTCGTCATCGCCGTCTGTCTGCTGATGCTCGCTAAGTACATCGCTTCCTCTTGATGTTCTGACCCTCACTGGCAGCATTACTTTCAAACCCTTTCGTTCCCCATTGTCACTTTTTGCTACAATCAGTGAAGGAGTAAAAAACATTGTCGTCCGGATGCAATACCCCTCCGGATTAATCGCAGCATATCTGCATTAGCAAGCAAGGAGAGCGCGATGGAACATGTTCAAGAAGTTTTGAAAACCTCCCTGGAGGAGCTTGAAAGGGTGCTGAGCACCAAAACGGTCGTCGGGGAGCCCTTCGTCATCGAAGGCAACACCCTCATCCCCCTTATCAGCATCGGGTTCGGGTTCGGTGCCGGCGGCAACATCAGCGGCAAAAAAAGCGGTGACGGACAGGGCGCCGGCACGGGCGGCGGTGGCGGCATCCGGCCGGTGGCCCTCGTCATCATCAACAAGGAGGGCGTCAGGGTCGAACCCATCAAGAGCGGGATGGCCGGCGTCTTCGAACACCTCGGCGACACCCTCGCCAAGGCGATGAAGGAGAAAGAGGACGACGACGAGTAGCAGCTGAACCATGCTAGTAGTTCTCTATCTCATCGCCTTTCTGCTCCTGTTCCTGCTCGCGTTGCTCGCCACTCCCGTCGAGCTGAGCCTGCAGCTGGAAAAGGAGGAGACCTTCGACTACAGGGCCCGGCTGCACTGGTGTTTCGGGCTGGTCTCCGTAGACCTTACCGGGCTGGCAAAGAAGGCGGCCACAGTGAAAAAAGCAAAACGCAAAAAGCGCAAAACGCAACCCTCGAAGTTCCCGGGCGGGAGTGTGTCAGCTCAGAGCGTCACCCGGCTTCTGCGGGGGCTGCGGCGCAGCCTGCAGGTCAGGGAGCTCAGCCTTCACGGCCGTATCGGCCTGGGCGACCCGGCCTGTACCGGGATGCTGATGGGTCTCTTGCAACCGCTCCTGCTGCCCGCGCGGCAGATGAGCCTCGTCGCGGATTACGAGGAGGCCGTCTTCGAAGGGCGCTTCAGCGCAAGGGTCCGCCTTGTCCCGCTGCGAATCTTCGGCGTTTTGCTGCGCTTTTTCTTTGCGGGAAGGCGCTAGGATGATCACTGCGGCAGGGTGACCGTCCGCGACACCGACAGACGAAAGGAGAATCCAATGCCCGCCGAACGCACCGCTTCATCGCACCCCCTCTACCTCTGCGCCCCCGTCAACGCCCTCGTGGAGGGGATCTACGAGGAGAACATCCCCCTGGCCGAGATCAAGCGCCACGGCGACTTCGGCCTGGGCACCTTCGACGACCTGGACGGGGAGATGGTGATGCTGGACGGCGACGTCTACCAGATCACCGCCGACGGGGAGGCCCACGGCGTCGCCGACACCAAACACACCCCCTTTGCCGTCGTTACCTTTTTCGAACCGACCTTCAGGGTGACGTTCGAAGAGGCGATGGAGTACGATGCCTTCCTCGCGCGCCTCGATGACCTGCTGCCTTCGCCCAACCTCTTCTACGCCCTCCGCATCCGCGGCCGCTTCGACCTGGTCCGGGCGCGCTCCGTCCCCAAGCAGCACAACTACCGGCCGCTCAGTGAAGCGGCCGCCGAACAGCACGAATTCCGCTTCGAGGACGCGGAAGGGTGCCTCGCCGGCTTTTACACGCCCGCGTTCATGGCGTCGCTCAACGTGCCCGGCCTGCACCTGCACTTTCTTACACAGGATCGCCGCCGCGGCGGCCACCTACTGGAGTGCCGCACCCGCGGCGTTACCGTCGAGGTGCAGATGCTCCACACCCTCGAACTCTCCCTCCCCATGACGCACGACTACCTGACCCGCGATTTCAGGCGCGACACGGCCGCAGACCTCGAGGCGGCGGAGAAGTAGCGCCCGGGAGAGATGCGATTTTCCGCCTGCATCTACCGTAACCATCCCTCCGACCGCACTGGACAAATATAGAGCATCCTGCCGTGGCGCAGCATGCGGACTCCCGGAGAAACGGCCTTTTCACAGCCACTTTTCTTAAAATACAAAGAGTATAATATTCCACAAATATTTTTAAGGAAACCAATGACCCTCCGCACCGCCGCGCCCCTCCTCCCTTCCGAAAAGCACGCCCAATGAACAATGAAATCCGCATCGACGAACGCTACGTCTCCTTTGCGAACATCGACTGCTTCGAGAACGCATGCCTTGTCATCGACCGCCTCCTTTATGTCACCGGCCAGGCCGAGCACGTCAACCTCTACTGGAAAAAGATCATCCCGACGATCCCCCAGGCCTACTACGACCGCGACCCGAAAGCCGACGAGAAAGAGGCCCTGCTCTACCTTGTCTGCTCCAACGTCTTCTACCTCGAAGAGCTCTTTGAGAACGAAGAGGACGAGGAGGGGCTCAATGCCCTGAAGCGCGCCGAACTGGAGTGCTGCTAAGCAGCACCGCCCGCGCACCCACTACCCACTACCCACTACCCACTACCCACTACCCACTACCCACTACCCACTACCCACTACCCACTACCCACTACCTAATACCTAATACTCATCCCTTGACTATCACAGATATTTGCAATATACTTGTGTACTCAAATATATTGCAAGGATATTTCATGGCTTCAAAACTGGAATGGCTCTTCGCCTTCTCCTCCGCGCATGCGAAACTCTTCAAGCAGGTCGACCGGGCGCTCAGCGTCCACGGCATCAGCTTTTCGGAGTTTTACATTTTGCACCGGCTCCAAAATGAGCCCGGACGGGCCATGCGGCGCATCGACCTGGCCGAAGAGGTCGGGATGAGCGCCTCGGGGATCACCCGGGCGCTGAACCCGCTGGAGAAGCTGGGGCTGGTGCAGAAAGAGAAAAACCCCAGGGACGCGCGGGTGAGCCTCGTCAAGCTCTCCGACACCGGGGTACAGCAGTCCACCGACGCCCTGGCAACGGTGCAGTCAACCCTCGACACCCTGTTCTCGCCGCTGGAAACGGGCGATATCGACGCCTGCATGGCGATCGCGGCAAAACTAAACTAAGGAGAGCACTATGCTGGACCCGGCAAAAAAACACCCCATGGTGATGCCCGACGGCACCGCCGTCCCGCAGGTCGTCCACCTGAGGGCGGTCATAGACCACCCCCGCATCGAGGTGGGCGAATTCAGCTACTACCACAACTTCGAAAAGCTGGAAGATTACGCGGGCTATCTTGCCCCCTACCTCTTCCCCCTCAGCCTCGACAGGCTCATCATCGGCAAGTTCGTCCAGATCGCCCACGGGGTGCGCTTTATTACCAGTTCGGCCAACCACGCCATGGGCGGGTTCTCCACCTACCCCTTCGACAACTTCACGATGAGCGCGGAGACAACAGGCGCGGACATTGTCGCCATGTTCGAAAAGTCCGGCAACCGCGGCGACACCGTCGTCGGCAACGACGTCTGGATCGGGCTGGGAGCCACGATCATGCCGGGGGTGACCATCGGCGACGGCGCGATCATCGGCAGCCATGCCGTTGTCGCGGCAGACGTGGCGCCCTACACCGTCGTGGCGGGCAACCCGGCGCGCCCCGTCCGCAAGCGCTTCGACGACGAGGTGACGGCGGCGCTGCTTGCCATCCGCTGGTGGGAGTGGCCGTTAGAGAAGATCGAGAAACACATCGACGTCATTACCGGCGGCGACATCGACGCGCTGAAAGCCCTAGCTTAGGGCAGCGGCGCACGGAAAAAGCTACTTTACAGAAGTAACCATCTTCTCAAAATCGTCGAACTTTTCCAGTGCACCTTCCGCCGCAGACCACTTGCGCACGTTTTCAAGATCAAAAGCGTTTTGCTGTGCTACCCAGACCGCCTGCTGTAAGGACTGCTCATCCTTCCAGTGATAATATGCCGCTAGCCTGTCTTTGATGCAATCCGTCGGGGTCAGCAGGCGCAAAACGCCGGCATCGGTATCGAGTTCCGCAATCTCTTCCACCGGGGCATCGCCTACGCCGAGAGGCCCGGAGGGAAATTCGATGAAAAAATGACTGTCGGGATGAACGAAATAGCGTTCCTTCTCACTGAAACCGAGCGCCTCCATTACCCTCTTGATCTTCTTGAACTGTTCGTTATAGCGATTGATCAGGTCAATATCATACGAAGTATATTCGCCCCGGCTGTAGATCTCGACACAGGAACCGCCGGAGAGCACGACGGGGATGTTTTCTGCCTCCAATGCTTCACACAGGAATCCCGCAAGTTCCGGCATGCTCATTGCCGCTATCGTTTTCACAGCGGTTTCGCCGGGCGGCGGGGGCGCTTGCGCTGCATCACCAGCTTCTCCCGCAATTCGGGTCGGTAATAGGTACGCGCCTTTTCAAGTAAGCCCGTCAGTTCCGGCAAAAAGGCGTATCGCGGGTTAAAGAAATAGACCCTTGTCCGCCCGGACATCTTGCTCAGCAGTACCCCGCCCTCTTCCAGATTGGCAAGCTGTTGCTGGACGGAGGTCAGCGTCACGTCGAGATAGCGGGAAATCTCCCTGGCATACCCCTCATCGAAAGCCAACAGGTACTGTAAAACCATTTCGCGGCTTCTTGTTCCAAACAGTGCTTCCAGCATACCGGCTCCTTTGATTTATAATATTGTTTATTTGATACAATAATTATATCATATAACACAACTATTAGTTCATAGGGAAATCGACACCACTATTAATGCGCTGAAACGCTGCAGCCGGGAGAGCTTCTAATCCTTCAGGCGCTTCTCCAGCAGCTCGCGCTTAAACTTCTCCTGCGCCTCTTTTGCTCTCTCGCGCTCCGCGTCACGCTGCCGCAGCCGCTCTTTGAAAACCGCTTCCTGCTTCTTCTGCTCGGCGGTCAGCTCCTTTTTCGGGGCGGGCTTCTCCTCCTCTTCATAGGGGACGATAACGCCGACGCTGACGGCGGAAGCCATGCTGCCATAGAGCAGGAAAGCCGCTGCAAATATGCTCTTTTTCATACGCTGATCCTTTTGACACTATGCACCTGCACATTATGAAATATTGTAGCCAACATCTTTTCATCTCATCAGCTTCGACACGTCGAAACACATAAAATCAAATCCATACTTGGCATGAGTACTTTTCTCTATCTTTTCTTTTTACAAAGAAAAGAAACAAAAGAAAATCGTCGTTGCGCGAATCGCACGCTGCTCCCGGCTTTATGCCTCCGCAGCGGCTTTCAAGGCACGCTTAACGACAGGTCGCCTATTGATCAATGCGCTTCGATGAATCGAAGCTAGTAAAAGAAAGAGAGCTTCGACACGTCGAAGCGCATCAATAAAATAGACCCTTGGGCCTTGAGCGCGATCCTTATAAGCCATCCCGGAGGCACAAAGCCGGGAGGGATGAGCGATTCGCGAAAGGC
Organism: Sulfurimonas sp. HSL-3221; assembly: GCF_021044585.1. GTDB lineage: Bacteria > Campylobacterota > Campylobacteria > Campylobacterales > Sulfurimonadaceae > Thiomicrolovo > Thiomicrolovo sulfuroxydans. The sequence goes on from NZ_CP087998.1 coordinate 1,532,721, forward strand.
CGCTTTTTGTGCTACTTTTTCTAAAAAAGTGGCAAAGAGACTACTGTTAAATTGTCAGTCTAAATAATGAGAGGAATAGATCATATTTTCGTCTTCAACCACTTGCGCCGGGCAAAGATCTTCCAGAAGATGAACCCTTTGATGAAGGTTTCCACCGTCATGATGATGTAGACGGCAATGATGCCGAAGCCCAGTTTCATGGCGATGTAGGAGGGAATGACCCGCAGCAGCCAGAGCGCGGCGATGTTGATCTTCAGCGGCGTGCGGGTGTCCCCCGCGCCGCGCAGGACGTTGCTGAGCACGAAAAGCACGGCCAGCGGCACCTGGGAGAGGCCGACGAGGCGCAGGTAGAGCGACGCCTGCTGTACGGTCGCGGGATCGTGGGTGAACATCCGCACAAAGAGCTCCGGCCAGATGACCATGACAAGCCCGAATACTCCCATGAATGTCGCGGCGACTTTGAGGCTGTAAAGCCCTCCCTCGTAGGCCTCCTCGGGGCGCTTCGCCCCCAGCTGCTGCCCGACGATGGCCATCGCCGCGACGGCGAAGCCGAAGCCCGGCATAAAGGCGAGTCCCTCCACGCGCAGCCCCACCTGGTAGCCCGCCAGGGCCGCCGTGCCATAGGAGGCGATGACCCAGATGAAGAGCAGGAAGGAGCTGACGGTGATGAGGCGCTCCAGCGCCGCGTGGCTGCCGACCTTGACGGCGCGCTTCAGGTCCGGCAGGTTCCACAGCGGCAGAAAATGCAGCCGCGCGTCGCGGCGCCGCAGCAGCAATAGGTAGAGCACGATGTTGAGGCCGTAGGAGGCCACCGTCGCATAGGCCGCCCCGGCGACGCCCATCGCGGGCAGTCCCCAGTGGCCGAAGATGAGCAGGTAGTCCAGCAGGGCGTTGACCCCGGCGGAGGCGAGCTTGATGTACAAAGAGCTCTTCGTATCGCCCGCCGCGCTGAGCTGGTTGTAAAAGAGCGCGTCGAGGAAGATGAGAGGGAAGCCGATAGAGAGCGCGCCGAAATAGACGCCGCCGTAGTGCACGACGTCCTCCCCCGTGCCCAGCAGGCGGTAAAACTCGTCGGCAAAGAGGGTGCCCGCCGCGGTAAAGGGGAGCGAGAGCAGCAGCGCAAAAGCGCCCAGGGTAAAGAGCAGCGCATTGGCCCTTTTGCGGCGCCGCGCACCGATGAGCCGCGCCGTCACGGCGTTGCCCCCGACGACGTAAAGGGTGATGACGACGTTGACGACCATGATGAACTGCATGCTCGTCCCGACCGCCGCCAGGGCGGAGACGCTCAGCAGTCCTACCATCAGCATGTCGACGAGGATCTGCAGGACGTCGAGGAGGTGTTTGAAAGCCGCGGGCAGCGCCAGCCGCAGCACCTCGCGCAGGCGCGCGTTTGGCCGCAGAGACGTCAATATGGAGCGGGACGGTTGGTTCATTAATAGTTGCTTCCTGCCTGCACCCGCCATCGGTGCGGCAATGGTTAAGATGGTGTTAACGCGGCGGGAGGGCCGAGACGTGCAGGACGACGGAGCGCCTGCTGGAGCGTCTGTTCTCGATGACGCTGCCGCCGTGGGGGAAAAGCGGGTGCCAGATAAGGGCGTCGCCGCTGCGGAAGGCGAACGCCTCCTCGCTCAGACCGGCCGCTTCGTACTGCCGCTTCAGCGTCTCCTGGTACCGGCGCCATGCGTCGGGATCCTGTGGCGGCATTGTATCGAAACGTTCGTAGAATCGGTGCGGCAGCCCGTAGCGCTCCGCCGCGACCCGGTGGGCGCCTTTGACCCCCGTCAGCGTGCCGTTCTGCGGCGTCGTGTCTTCCAGGGCGATCCAGATCCTGAAATAGGGTTCCCCAGGCATCACGTGAAAGACGGGGATGTCCCGGTGCAGCGGCTGCTGGCTCCCCTGCAAAAAGGTGATCGAAGTCCGCAGCGACGGCCCCAGGCCGAACAGCAGCTCCTGCAATTTTACAATGGTGCGCTCCGCGAAGAGGGCATTGATCTCGGGAATTTCATCGTGCAGACCGATCAGGCGCGGGTAGGTGCCGTCGGCTTTTTTGTTCGCCGCCAGGGCTTTGACGTTGGCAACTGTCCAGTCGTCCAGCGCGTCGTTGACCTTCTCGACCGTGTTGTCGCCGATTGCTCCCCTGTAGAGGTAGCAGCCGTCCGCGTTGAACTGGTCGACTATGGCCCTCTCCTCCCCGGAGAGACCGAGGTAGCGGGGATGCTTTCGGTAGTTTTCATACTCGAACCAATGTTTTTCCGTCGGCATCGGCCCTACTTTCACTGCACTGCTCCCCTCTCCATTGTCACGCTTTTTAGACGATAAAGCAATTTCTGTTCGACCCCGCGTCAAAAGAGCGTCGGCTGCCGCAGCTGCCGGTAGAGCTCCAGCACGCCCGGAAGCCTTACCGCCCTGCCCAGCCGCCCCGCTTCCCAGTAGGAGGGTTTCAGCAGTTCATCAAAGAGCAGCTGCTTCTCCAGCGGGTCGACGTAGTTCACCATCTTAACATCATCGGGCCTGCCGCCGCGCAGACGGGTGACGAAGAGCTGCCGGGCGACCAGTTCCCGTTCGCGCTGGGTGTAGACGGCGTCGATGACATCGCGGTAGGTGTTGTAGTCGTTGGCGGGAAGACGGCTGCGGTTGTTCAGCATGGAGAGGTAGTGCTTCAGCTCCGGGGCACGGAGCATGGCGACGAACGCATCGGGCAGGAGTGGTTCGGGCTCCTTGTAAAGCCCCAGGCCCGCTTCGCCGTAGAGCAGAATGCCTACATGCTCGAAGCGGTTGCCGAACGTCTGCAAATACTTGGTGAGAAACCGCTCGTCAAGGGCGACGTAGACGTGGTTGCTGAAACGGGAGTAGCCGTCAAGCTGGCGGTAGAGGCGGTCGAGGTTGTCCTTGTCGCTCTTGATCTCGACGGCAACGAGCGTTTCGTTTTCCGAGAGAGCGTAGAGGTCCGGACGGACACTTACATTCCACTGCGTAAACTCGTGGATGATGGTTGTCCCCTCCCCGTAGCGTTCGCGCAGGAAGGTTTCGGCGGCCTCGCGCAATTCCGCCTCGTTCGACGCCGGGGCGGGCCGCAGCTTGCGGTACTTGGCGAGGAAGCTTTTGTTGTCCCGGTCGCGGCGTTGGCGCGGGGTCATCTCCGCGTAGGCCTGCCGCACATAGCCTTCGTCCTCCCCGCTGCTGCAGTAATCAGACAACTGCTTGCGGCGCCGCGTCAGGCGGCGGGGGAGAAAGGGGTTGTCGCGCTGCGTTTCGAGCAGGGCTTCGTCGGCGGTGATGGCATTGAGAAGCGCGAGGACTTCATTGGCGTTGACGGCATCCATGGCGCGATTATAGCGCGTAGCCGGGTGCGGCGGCGAAAAGATGGCAGCAAATACTATGTGACGGATGCGGTGCCGTTCAGAGCTTCGCGAGCCCGGTTCTTTGCAATACCTTCAGTACGCCGATGACGGCCATCACCGCCAATATCTCCCACTGCCAGTAGGCGAGCGCCTTCTGCGCCATGACGAAGTGGACCGTTACCAGCAGCAGGGCAACGTAGATGAGCCGGTGGTACCTGTAAAACCTGGCAAAGAGCTTCGGCAAGGAGGTGACGGCCATAAAAAGCAAAATGGCGAAGGCGCTCACCCCGAGATAGATGAAGGGCCGCTTCAGCGTCTCATCAAAGGCAACGGCAGGATCGAGCTCCATGTCGAGGATGACGAAATTGGAAAAGTGCAGCAGGGCGTAGAAGAAGGCGAAGAGCCCCACCATGCGCCGGTAGCGCAGCAGCCGGATCTTCTTCTTTACCAGGGAGATGGTCGTCGCCGCGTAGAGCAGCGTCAAAGCGCTGTAACCGGTCACGGTGTAGATCGTCTTGACGGGGTCTTCCGCCCCGCCGGCGAAGAGGCGGTAGAGCAGGAAGAGCAGCGGGGAGAGACAGAGGAGGAAAAGGAGCGTTCTTTTCAAAACTGTTTCCTCAGGTCCATGCCCTTGTAGAGGTGGGCAACCTCTTTCCCGTAGCCGTTGAACATCAGTGTGGGCTGTTTGAAGAAGTGCCCCAGCACCCGTTCGCGCGCCTGGGACCAGCGGGGATGGTCAACGTCGGGGTTGACGTTGGCATAGAAGCCGAATTCGTGAGGGGCGTAGACGTTCCAGGTGTTTCGCGGCTGCGTGTCGGTAAAGGTGATCCTCACGACCGACTTGATGCTTTTGAAGCCGTACTTCCACGGCACGACAAGGCGGATCGGCGCGCCGTTCTGCGGCGGGAGGGTGTGGCCGTAGAGGCCGACGGCCATCAGGGTTAGCGGGTGCATCGCCTCGTCCATGCGCAGCCCCTCGACATAGGGGTAGTCCAGGGTCGCCAGGAGGCCGCGGTCCTGGTCGGGGAACTGCTCGGGGTCGTACAATGTCTCGAAACGGACGTACTTCGCCGACGCAAGAGGCCTGGCTATGGCGATGAGCCTGGAGAGTTCGAACCCGATCCACGGCACGACCATCGACCACCCCTCCACGCAGCGGAAACGGTAGATCCGCTCCTCCAGAGGCATTTGCTTCATCAGCTTCCAGACGTCCAGCTCGAGCGGCTGCTCGACCATCCCGTCAATGGTCAGCTTCCACGGCGCGCTTTTGAAGTGCTTTGAGAGGGGCTTGACCCCCTCCTTGCTCGTCGTGAACTCGTAGAAGTTGTTGTAGGAGGTGATCTGCTCGTAGGTGTTGAGTTCGAGTCCTCCCGCGTTGGGGTCTTTGGCATAGTCGAGGTTTGCGGCGGGCAGCTGCTCTTTCGCGGCCAGTTCCAGCACCGCCGCCGTGCTCACCAGGGTCGCCGCCCCCAGCTTCAGAAATTTCCGGCGTTCGTCGAAGAGCGCCTCGTCCGTCACGTCGGCTTCGCGCAGCGGCCGGTTTTCGTATCGTGTGCGTTGCATCGTCGCTCCTTTTCGGGCGCTTTTGCCTTTTCTAACACTATACGCCCGGCGCATAAATAGTTCAAAAACGGCCGCTACAGATGCTACAATGGCGCAAACATCTTCGGAGAGAGCATGACGGAACTGCGCTATCTTGCCCACTACCCCGAGACGCTCCAGGCACAGGTGCGGCGCCTCATCGAGGGCGGGAAGCTCGGCGATTTTTTGCTGCAGAAGTACCCCGAGGCGCATGCCCTCTCCACCGACGGCGCGCTCTACGACTACGCCGACGCCATGCGCAGTGCGTATATGCGCAACTCCCAGCCCCTGCACAAGGTCGTCTATGACACGAAGATCAGTGTCATAAACGACGCCCTGGGGATGCACACCCGCATCTCGAAGGTGCACGGCGGCCGGGTGCGCTCCCGGCGGGAGATCCGCATCGCCTCTCTTTTTAAAAAGGTCCCCGAACCCTTTTTGCAGATGATCGTCGCCCACGAACTGGCCCACCTCAAAGAGCGCGATCACAACAAGGCCTTTTACAGCCTCTGCGAGCACATGGCCCCCGGCTACCACCAGCTGGAGTTCGACCTGCGCCTCTACCTGACCTACATGGAACGCTTCGGGAAACTCTACTGACCGCCGCCACATTACAAATGTGATACCGGAATATGTTCAATCCTGCAACCCTGCGGTAATGGCGGTGTAATACTGCTTCCCTACCATCTGCGGAATTTTTTCATTCCGGAGTCTCACATGATCGGCAACCTCTACCCCCTTCTCCTCTCCACCGTTACGGCGGCGCTCCTGCTGAGCGCCTGCGGCGAGAGCGGCAACAGCAGCGCGGAGAACGTTGGCGCCGTCCCCGACGCCGGTACGCTGCTGCCCTACAGTGTCCTGATGGACAACCTCGCAGACGGCGCGAACCCCGGCGAGACCTTCGGGATCCGCAACGGCGGCTTCGGGTCGGCGGCCGCCGCCGACCCGACGGACAAAAACCGCTTCTACGCCATGACCGACCGGGGTCCCAACGCCACCTACAGCGGTGCCGAAGGCAAGGGCAAGATCTTCCCGACGCCGGATTACACCCCGCGCATCGGTCTTTTCGAGGTCGGCGCGGACGGCAACGTCACGATGGTCAAGGAGATCCTGTTCAAAGACACCGCGGGGCAGCCGATCTCCGGCCTCCCCAACAGCGCGGCGCTCGGCGGCACGGGCGAGATCCCCTACGATACCGACGGCAACGCCATCCGGGATGAAAACGGCAGCATCAAAACCGACGACTTCGGCCTGGACAGCGAAGGGCTCGCCGTCATGAAAGACGGCACCTACTGGGTCAGCGACGAATACGGTCCGCACATGGTCCACTTCGACAAGAACGGCAAAGAGATCGGGCGCATCAACCCCTTTGCCGGCGACAGCCGCAACACTTACACGCTGCCCGCGGAGTTCGGCCGCCGCTGGGCCAACCGTGGCATGGAGGGGCTGACGGTCACGCCGGACCAGAAGAGCCTCGTCGGGATCATGCAGTCCACCCTGGACAACCCCAGCAGCGCCATGCGCGGCACACTGACGCGCATCGTGACCGTCAGCCTCGAAGACGGCACGGTCAAACAGTACCTCTACAAGCAGGAGAAAGCGAAAAACTCCAACTCCGAGATCACCGCACTCAGTAACGACGTCTTCCTCGTCATCGAGCGCGACGGCAGCTTCTACAAAGATACGACGGCGGGACAGAAGCACGTCTACAAGATCAAGCTCACCACCGGTACGGAACTCGAAAGCATCGCCCCCGACGCCAACCTGACGCAGAACGCCGACGGCGGTCTGCTGCTCGACGGCAAGACCCTCGAAGAGGTTGCGATCCAGGCGGACGGCTGGGAAACACTGGCGGACAAAGGGATCGTCCCCGTCCAGAAAGAGCTCGTCGTCGACATGATCAAAGCGGTCCAGTACCCGCATGACAAGATGGAGGGGCTGATCGTCTTCGACGAGCACACCCTCGGCATCGTCAACGACGACGACTTCGCCATGTGGGCGACCGGCGGGGTATTGGAGCAGAAGTACCTCGATGCGGCCAAGACGAAAATAGACGGCAACACCCTCTATGTCGTCCATGACCTGGAGCTGAGCGGCATGACCCTGCACAAACTCGCTTCCTATAATACAGGCAAGGAGGGGGGCAGCGAGATCTCGGCCTATGACAGCGCCTCCAAGCGGCTCTTCATCACCAACGGCGCGGACAACAAACTCGACATCGTTAGCGTCGCCGACGTTGCCGCTCCGGCGCTGGTCACCTCCGTCGACCTCTCCGCCTACGGCGCGGGCGTGCAGAGCGTGAGCACCAAGAAGGGCAAGGTCGCCGTCGCCGTCGGCAGTGCCGACAAAGTCGGCACGGTAGGCAAAGTCCTCCTCTTCGACACCGACGGCGGTTTCCTCGCCCAGACACGCGTCGGCTACCTGCCGGACATGGTCACCTTCAGCGAGGACGGCAAAAAGATCCTCGTCGCCAACGAAGGCGAACCCGATGCCTCCGGCGGCAGCTACGCGGACGCCAAGGGCTCCGTCGGCCTCATTACCGTCGCCGATGCGACGGCGGCGGACGATGCCGCCGGCTACGCCGAGGCTGATTTCAGCGCGGCAACTCTGACCGCAGCGGCGGACGGCACGCCGGTCCGCTTGGGCGGTACGCCGAAAAACGACAAGGCGTTCGATATCGAACCCGAGTACATCACCGTCAGCGGCAGCGACGCCTACGTCACCCTGCAGGAGAACAACGCGGTGGCGAAGGTCGACATCTCCGGTGCGACGCCGACGCTCACCTGGGTCAAATCCCTCGGGGCGAAAAGCTACGAACCCGGCAGCGGCAACACGATCGACATCGAGGAGGAAGGCAATATCACGATGAAGTCCTACCCGGGACTCTTCGGCCTCTATATGCCCGACACCATCGCATCGTACACTGCCGGCGGGGAGACCTACTTCGTCACCGCCAACGAAGGCGACGGCCGCGAATGGTGCAACGGTGACGAGAGCTACTGCTTCGTCGACGAGGAGAAGATCAAGAAGCTCAGCCTCGACCCGGCGATCGCCGACGCCTACGCAAACGAGAACGACCTGAAAGTCGTCACCGACATGGGCGACAGCGACAGCGACGATGTTTACGAAAAGCTCTATGCTTACGGCGCGCGCAGCTTCAGCATCTGGAGCAGCAGCGGCGACCTCGTCTTCGACAGCGGGGACGCCATCTCCAAAAAGATCGCCGAGATCGAACCGGCGCTCTTCAACCAGGACGACGGCGAGATGGACGGCCGCAGCGGCAACAAGGGCGGCGAGCCCGAAGCGCTGGCCCTGGGCTCCATCGGCGGCAAAACCTACGCCTTCGTCGGCCTGGAGCGTCAGAGCGCCATCCTCATCTACGACATCAGCGACCCTATGCAGCCCGTGTACGTCGATTATGTCGTCACGCATACCGAGGGGGACGTCAGTCCCGAAGGGATGCTCTTCGTGCCGGCAGACCAGTCGCCCAACGGCAAAAACCTGCTGATCGTTTCCAACGAGGTCAGCGGATCGACCGTCCTCTACGAAATCACACAGTAAACTGCGGGAGCCCGATCTCCCCGGGTCTCCGGACTCCCCCAGCCGTCCCGTTTTTCCCTGCACGCTATAATGGCAACCATTTATCCCGCTATAAAAGGTTCCCTGGATGCAAACATTTTTTCTCCGGCTTTCACTCTCTATCGCCACGCTTTTCGTCTTCACGGCCTGTTTCGAACCCGAAACCCCGCAGGAGGCGGCAGCGGCGTTCTGGAGCGCCGTGGAGCGCAGCGATGCGGGCGATGCGGTCCAATACTCCACCCTGGAGGAGAAGGCGGCGTTCGACGCCTTCGGACGCTCCTGGCAGGGGGCCGATGCGACGGTTGAAAAGGTCGTCATCGAGGGGAGAGAGGCGCAGATCGTCTCGAAGATCACCGCGCCGGAGGGGAGCGATCTGCCCGCCACTGTGACGACCTACCTCGTCCAGCGCGACGAGGCGTGGCTCGTCGACTACGCGCGCACGGCGGAGGGGATGCGCGGCAACACCCTCACCGCCCTCTTTGCCGAGCTCACCAAGATCACTCAGGACCTGGTCGGACGGCTGAACAGCACCTCCGGCGACCTGCAGCGCCAGCTGGAGACGATGCGCGGGCAGATGGACGCCTATGCCGAGACGCTCAACCGGCAGATGTCCGAATCCATCGGCCGTTACGGCGGCGTCCTGCGCGAACGCATCGACGAACTGGCCGCGTCGGCCCGTGAAGCGCTCGATGCGAACGGGAAGCGGCTTACACCGCAGGAGCAGCAGACGCTGGACGACGTCGCCGGGGAGATGGAGCGCCAAAGCGACACGCTCTCCGAACCGGACGCGGATAACGTCACCGAAGGGACGGAAAAAGCCCTCGAGGCCCAGCAGAAACTGCTGATGCTCGACGAAGAGACCCTCGAAAGCTATCAACGGCAGTGGATCGAGTGGCGCGACCGGTTCGAACAGGAGGCCAAAGCCTTCTTCGACGCCCTGAATGCCGAACTCCGGAAGCAGGAGGAGTGAAACGCATCCTCCGCCTCCCGCTTCCGAACTATCTCCCCTTCCCCGACTAAAAACCTTTTAAATTTTTTTAAAAAAATGTTTAATAAAGTTATTAATGCTAAAATTATTTTCAGGCACCGACCCTCGGTGTCGTCGAGAAGGAGAACCATGCGACCGATCATCGCGACACTACTACTGTTAATCACGGCGGCGTCCCTCGCGGCCGCCACCACCAAGGTCATCGTCGTCGGGGCGTTTCATACCCCCGAAGGGGCGCAGCAGCGCGTCGATACGCTCAAAGGGTATCTGCGCTACGAGCCGGAGAGCTACGCCCTGCAGCGCGCCGGCCACTACACCTACGGCGTGCGCAGCGCGGCCCCCTATTACGTTGCCGTGCTCTACCGTTTCCGCAATTTCGACGAACTGCTGACGGTACGCAACAGCATCAAGAAGATCTATCCCGACGCCTACGTCAAAAACAACATGAACTTTACACGGCCCCTCGGCGCTGCCGCTCCGGCAGCGCGCACGGCGGCCTCGGAAGCGGCTGTATTCGAACCGGCAGCCGCTCCGGCATCGCAAAGCGTCATGACAGAGACGGATACAACCGTCGTGGAGACGGTACCGGGCACGGAGGTCACGGCGATAACAACCCCAGGGTCGCTTTCGGCGGCCTCCATCACCCCGGAAACGACGGGGCCGTCCTTTCTGCCGCTGCTGATCGCGGAGCTCCTGGGCGGCGCGGCGTTCATTTTGCTCTTTGCGGGCAGACGCCAGCCGGTACAGGGGTGATTCAGAGCTGTTTGACGCTGAGGAGCGCACCGCCCGGTGCGATCAGGGCGGAGAGGTGCACGGTACAGGACTCCCCCCGGTAGTTCAGCGCCGAGAAAGTCGTCATGACGCCCAGGTTCTGCCCGACGGCATAGGCGAGCGTCCCGATATGCGCGTAGCTTTCGGGCACCCGCAGCCGTTGGCGGATAAAACGGGCCAGCACCGGGTGGATGCCGTCGTGCGTCACGGTGAGCCGCGGTGCATCCGGCGTCTCATCTCTTCGCGGCAGCGCCGCCGCTTTCAATGCCGTTACGGGTGTTCTACGCAGCACTGCGTCTCGATATGCCGGGGTCATTGTCATCACATTTTCCTCCCGAAAGCGTCAATAAAAGCACACTATACACCCCGAGTATCACAGCCGTGTTACAACCGAATCCGATGGTTTTTATCCTCCAAACATGTGAAAAAACGGCAAAGCACAGTATTTTTACCGCAAAAAAAAGTTAGACAAAGTTCCGAATGCTAAAATAACCTTCTCTCATTGGCGCTAGCGGGCGCCATATTCATTAAAGGAGTTGCATGCGTCTGGCCACCCTATCGTTTTTACTGTTTCTGTCGGCGGTCTCGCTTGCGGCCGCGACAACAGAAACTATCATTGCGGGGGCGTTCCAGACGGAACAGGATGCGGCACAGCGTATCGAGGCCCTGCAGTGGTACCTGCAGCAGGACCCCGACGTCGGTCCCCTGCAGCAAACGGGTGCCTTTAGCTACAACGTACGCAACGCCGCGCCGGGCTACCTGGCCGTGCTGTATCATTTCCGCAGCAGCGCGGAGCGCAAGATCGTCCTCGATACGATCCGGAAACTGCATCCCAAGGCCTACATGAGCGACGGCGGTGAAATCGTTGCCGGCGTTTTCCAAAGCCACGTAGAAGCGCAGCAGCGCAACGAGGCACTCCACTGGTACCTGCAGCACAACCCCGACACCGGCAGCCTGCAGAACGAACACGCCTTCGCCTATGCCGTCAGCGGCGGAGCGCAGAACTTTCTTGCCGTCCTGGAGCAGTTCCGCAGCAGCGCCGAGGCCAACACTGTCCTCAAAAGCATCCGGAAGCTGCATCCCAACGCCTACATCGCGAAGGACCTCAATGCCCTGCAGCCGGTCATTACCGAACCGCTCGAACCGCAGGTCATGGCGGCCGCCAAAACGCCGGCCGAGACACCGGCCAAGGTAACGGAAGCGCCGAAAGCCGAAGCGGCGGTACCTGCCCCCGATACGAAGCCCCGGGTCGTGGAAGAACCCGCGAGTAACAACGCCACCACCCCGGCGGAAACAGCTGTGACGAATCAGGCCGCCGCCAAGCATATCCCGACGACTCAGTCCTTCCACCGTACCACCCCTTTCGAGGTGACCGGTGACACCGAAGCATCGGACGAGTCCATGCTCTCCTCCATCGTCACGCTGCTCCTCGCCGAACTGCTGCTCGGCGGCGCGGCGCTGATGCTCTTCTTCCGCAAACGCACCCACTGACCTTATTCCCCGGCGGGAACCAGAAAGTTCGACGAAACGTTCCGCTATCCTCCTACGGCGTATAAAGCTCCGCCGTACAGGGGTCGTAACATCCTCCGACGACCAGAATCCTTCCGTCGTCAAGCAGGGTCGCACTCGCCTCCGTATGCGCCTCGCGCAGTCCTCCGGTCAGGCTGAAACCGTCCACAGTCGCGTCATAGATCTCCGCCCAGGGCAGCCCGCCGTCAACGACGAGGATGCGGTGATCGTCCAGCGTCACGGCGCGGGGGAAATAGGTATTGTATAGGGTCGTATTCGAATCGCGGTAGGTCCCCGACGAGGGATCATAGACCTCGGCGGGATCATCGCCGCCGACAAGGAGGACCCGGCCGTCGGGCAGTGCCGCCGTTGCGAAGTAGCAGCGGTAATAGGAGGTGGCCCCGGTCAGCGTGAAAGTGTCGCTCTTCGGCGAGAAAAGCGACGATGCATTCGTGTAATAGCCGTCGACGAGCAGAATCGTACCGTTGCCGTCATTGAGCGGCTGCAGGGAAATGCAGCCATGGCTGATCAGCATCGGACCGACCGCGCTGAAGGTTTCGGTTACGGGATCGAAGACTTCGCTCCCCTGTCCCAAAGAGGTGTGGACGATGAGAACCCGCCCGTCATCTAGGGTGACCGACTCCGGTGCAACCATGTCACTGACGTTAAGATCGCCCAGGAACGCCGTCGTCCCGGCGGCGGGATCGTAAAGCTCGGCACTGAATAGCCGGTGCGACAGCGAGGTATACCCTCCGACGATAAGCACCCGTCCGTCCTGCAGCAGCGCCGCGGTATGGTTGCGGCGCGCGACATGCATGTCCGGCCCGGCGGTGAAGGTCTCGGTCACCGGGTCGAAAAGCTCCGTCGATACCGTGGAGTTGCCGTCGATGCGTCCCCCGGCGATAAAGACCCGCCCGTCCTGCAGTTTCGTGGCCGTATGCGCACTGCGCGTCGGGTTTAGGGGCTGGTGCAGCGCCGGCTGGAAAGTCGCCGGACCGGTAATGGGTACCAGCAGGGTCTGCACCGCGACGGCACCGGCATCATTGGTCACCTTAAGCCGGAAGGTCGTCGTGCGCATCAGGACGCCCGAATCGACGCTCCCTCCCGATGCGATCGCCCCGACGGAGTAGAAGCCGCCGCCGTCACTGCGCTCGATCACGCCGCTGCCGTCGGTAAAGCTCCCCGTCAACGTCACGGAACCGCCAAGGGTCGCTGACGTCGGCGATGCCGTCAATGCCGTCACGGAAGGCGGCGGCACGACCGACACCGTGAGCGAGCTGCTCGTCGAATTGCCGGTGTCATTGGAGAGTGTCAGGGTGTAGAGCGTCGAGGCGGCCGGTGTCACCGTGTATTGATAGACGTTCGTCGGGATGGCAATAGCGCCCGGATCAAGCTGAATGGAGGTGACGGTGCCTGACCTGCTCCAGGAGAGCAGCGACGAACCGCCCGTCGTCACGATGGCCGGGGAGGCGCTGAAACTGTCAATGACCGGCGGCGCCTGCACCTCTACGGTCACTGTGCCCGTCTTCACGGCACCGACGTCGTTCGCAACCGTCAGGGTAAACGTCGTCGTCGCCGTCAGAGGGTCCGACACAACAGGGACGCCGCTGCTCACGGGGCCGATCCCCTCGATGCTTCCGCTGCCCGTAAAGGTCGCAACAAGCTCGACGCTTTCACCGGGGCCGACGGCCGTACGGTTCGCCGAGAAACTCGCAATGGCCGGCGCTGCATAGACGGTGACGTACCACGCCTGGGCAGTACGCCGATCGCAGCTGTCGGGTTCCGTTGCGATCTTGAAGTAGACTTTCTTCCCGATCAGATCCGACGACGGTGTCCAGGAGACCGAATCGGCGTAGTCGTCAACCGTAGCCCCCTCCGGCAGCTTCACCCCGTCGATGCTGTTGCAGTGGAAAGGAAAGCAGGTATACAGCGCATCCACATAGTAAACGTATCTGTACCCCGCCGTCGCCGTCGTCGGCGGCACAGAGTAGATCGTCGGCGACATATCGGTGGTACACTCGATTCCCCCCGTATTGCAGGCCGTGAAGGAGAGGAGACTCAGCAGCGCGATAAAGCCCTGGATGATCTTGTGCATGTACGCCCCCTTTCTTTTTATTTTACCACAAAAAAAAACATCCTGGTTTTTCGCCACGTCGTGAACGCCGCTTGCATATCTATCGGTAATGGAAACCCTTTACTGCGAACACTGTGCCAAGAGCTACCGGGTCAGACCCGAAGACATCCGCCTCGTCCTCCAGCAGGGCCGCGGACTCAAAAAAGATGAAACGCAGTACCGTTTCACCCAGGGCTGTTTTTTCAAAACGCTGACAACCCTGAAACGCGAACATTCCCGCCGCTGAGCGCACACCTCTCACGATTATTTAACGATTTCCCGTTATACTGGACCTATCAATCAAGGAGGATGCCATGCGATACAGCAACTTCATCTCAATGACAGCGGCACTGCTCATCGGTTCGGCCGGGCTGCATGCGGCCCCCGACCATGACGGCCGGAAGGATAACGACAGAGGCGGTTCGAAACAGGAGCGTTCCTATGATAAGCAGGACCGTTCCTACAGCCAGGAGCGTTCAAGCAGCCGAAGCAACACCCTGGGGCAGGAGATACGCCGCGACCGTACCCAGCCCTCGAAGGGTGAGATCCGCCGTGAAGAGGTTCGCCGTTCCGAACCCCAGAAATACACCCCGCACCCGGTAAGACCCGCGCCGGTCGTCCGGCCCAACCAGCGCGAGGAGAACCGCTACACCGAACAGCGTACGGTACGCCCGCAGAAAGGGGACCAGCGCTACGACGGCAAACGGGTCGCTCCGCCCGCCAAAGGGAGTGTCGTCCATATCGACAAGCATAAGCACTATTACCGCCCGCCGGGCGCGCGTCCTTTGACCTATTACCAGCGCCCGGGCTACGTCGTCCGCAGCCTGCCGCGCGTGGCCATCTCGCTGAGCCTCGGCGGCCTCGTCTTCTACTATGCCGACGGCCTCTACTACCGCCACCACGACCGGGGCTTCATCGTCGCCGCACCGCCGATTGGGCTGGTCGTCCGTACCCTCCCGGTGGGCTACACCGTCTTTGTGCACAGCGGGCTTACCTACTACTATTACGCGGACGTCTACTATACCTGGGACACCTACCGCAACGCCTACCGCGTCGTCAGACCGCCGGTGACCTACTATGACGTCGAGTTTGCCCCCGGCCAGGTCCTGGATTACCTCCCCGACGGCGCCTACAGCGTTACGATCAACGGGGCGCAGTACTACCGCTATGCGAATACCTACTTCATGCAGGCCATCCAGGGCGACCGTGTTGTCTATATCGTCGTGACGCCGTAAAGCGGGGCGCATGATCCCCTTCAACCATCTCGGTTGGGTCTTCAGCCGATTCGGCTCGGCGGTCTACCCCGCGGCCGCCGTCTCCCACCTCTGTGCCTCCCTTCGATCCCTTCCTCCCGGCGCCGATCTCCTCGACCTCGGCGCGGGAACAGGGACCCTGGGCAACTATGCGCTTGGCTGCCGGGACGATCTCCGTCCCATCGCCGCCGACCCCGCCGAGGGGATGCTGCGCTACCTTCCCGACAGTGTCGAACGCTTTACGGCCCGGGCCGAGGCCCTCCCCTTCGAGGCGGACCGTTTCGACGCCGTCGTGGTGGGCGAGGCGCTGCACCATTTTGACGTCCCCGAAGCGGCCCTCGACGAGATCGTCCGCGTGCTCAGACCCGGCGGGCTTCTCTTCATCTACGACTTCGATCCCTCTACCCTGTTGGGCGGCGCCCTGAAGCGGGCAGAAAGGCTGCTGGGCGAACCGGGCCACTTCTATCCGCCGGAAACCCTCTCCGCGCTGCTGCGTCAGCGGGGGTTTTCCGACACCGACATCCGTCACGGCTGGCGCTATACCCTCGCCGCAACGCTCGGGGACTAAGAGCGGCGCGTTTGCCTATTCCCCCGTTTCGTTGTAAAATTTCCCTATCCCACCGCTAAGGCCGCACCATGCAGATCACGAAGAACACCCTTGTTACCCTCAACTATGAACTCACGACCGCCGACGGCACGCTGCTGAACCCCGACGACACGGAACTGATGTATCTGCACGGCGGCTACGGCCAGATCTTCCCCAAGCTGGAAGAGGCGCTCGAAGGCAAGCAGGTCGGAGACGACGTCTACGTCGTCCTCTCCCCCGCCGAATCCTTCGGGGAGTATGACGGCTCCCTCCTTGTCGAGGAGGCCCTCTCCGAACTTCCCGACGATCTCGAGGTCGGCATGGAAATAGAGGGGCACCTCGAGTCCAATCCCGACGACATCATTATCTACACCGTCAAGGAGATCCGCGGCGACGAAGCGGTCCTCGACGGCAATCACCCCCTCGCCGGCAGCAGCCTCGTCTTCGACGGAACGGTCAAGGAGATTCAGCCCCTGGATGAAGCGGCCGTCCGTGAACTCCTCGAGCACGAGCACCATCACCACTGATGCTGGCCGTCGTGCAGCGGGTGACGGCCTCCTCCGTCAGCGTGGAGGGCCGCGAAGTCGCCGCGATCGGGCAGGGGCTCACTCTCCTGCTGGGTGTGCTTGAGGGCGATACGGAGGCGGACGCGGAGAAGCTGCTGGCCAAGATCCTCCATCTGCGTATCTTCGCCGACGAGGCGGGAAAGATGAACCGCTCCCTGCTTGACGTCGGGGGCGAGCTGCTCATCGTCTCCCAGTTTACCCTGGCCGCCGACGTCAAAAAAGGGCGGCGCCCCTCCTTCGACGCCGCCGCACGGCCGGCGGAAGCCGAACGGCTCTACCGCCACTTCATTATCCAGGCGTCCCGGAACGTCCCGGTCCGGCACGGCGTCTTTGGCGCCCACATGGATGTGCGCATCGCGAACGACGGGCCTGTGACCCTCATGATCGATTCGAAAACCCTCTGATGGCTGTACTGTTTACCGTGCTTCGGCGCTACGCCTCCCTGCCCCTTTTTGTCCTGCTCGCAGCGAACCTCTACCCGCTTTATGGCGTCCTGGAACTGGGTTGGGGAGTCTTTGAGCTGATCTTTCTGTACTGGATGGAGAACGTCGTCATCGGCGTTTTCAATGTGCTCAAGATGATCGCCAACCGTCCCGAGGAGCTGGCCGGCAATCTCGGCAAGCTCTTCCTCGTCCCTTTTTTCATCTTCCACTACGGCATGTTCGCTTACGCCCACGGCATCTTCGTTATCGCGCTCTTTGCGCCGGACTCCCTGCACCTGAACGTCTTCGGCCTCGCCGATTACATCTACCACCGCGATGTGCTGTTCGGCAACGGCATTCTCACCGCCCTGACGCTGCTCATCGTCAGCCACGCCGTCTCCTTCTACGTCGATTATGTCCGCAGCGGCGAATACGAACGCACCACCCTCTCGGACTGGATGGGCGCCCCCTACGGCCGGGTTGCCGTCCTGCACATCGGACTGATCGGCGGCGGCTTTCTCGTCGCGGCACTGGGCCAGCCCCTCGCCGCTCTCATCGTCCTGCTCTTTTTGAAGGTCGGAATGGACGCACGCTCCCTGGCACTGCGCCACGCTTCCGTGCGGCGGAAGCATCCGGTGGATTAATATGATTTTTTGATAATCACCTATCTGCATCGAGTGATTATTTTTTATCCATAGAACCGTCAACATTTCCCTCTGCCTTGTCGTACACTTCCGTATCTTATGCGGAGGTCATTATGGCATCAAAAGAGAATTACATCCAAAACATCCGAAATGCACGGACCCATCAGCTGAAATGGGTCAACCAGATCAAGCTGATAGTCTCCGGGGTCAGCAGTGAAAAGGATGCGGTGCCCGTCAACCAGTCCGACAGTGACTTCAGCCGATGGCTCTACGACGATGCGATGGTGTTTTCGACGTCCAACGCCAAAAGCGTCATTGACGAAATGATCGAGCTCCATACCAACTGCTACGACATCTATCTCAAGATCTATGCCACGCTCTTCGCCGGGAAATCGGGGGGATTGATGGGGGTGTTCGGTTCAAAAAAAGCGAGTGCCAGTGACCTGAAACTCGCCCAGAACTACTACGAAGAGCTTCTGGCCGCCTCTGACAGCCTGCTCAAGCGGCTGCGGGCCTTCGAGAGCGTCATGCTCGCCACCCCGCAGACCAAGTTTGACGAACTGATCGTCGCCCCGACGCCTGAAGCACCCGCCGCGCCGAAACCCGAAACGACCGGGACAAAGCAGAAACTCTACTTCCGCGGACAGCTTATCGAGGGGTAAGCCCCCGCCTAGTAATCCGTAAAAATGGTGTAGGTCGTCATGTCGCACGGCACCCATACACCCGTTCGCTCGACGACGTACCCGTCCTCATACTCCACCCGAATATCGTAATTCTGGTCGCATTCGTAGATATCCACGACAAGATCGTCCCCCGGGTAAAGCACATCGGCGCCCAGCAGCTCCTCGCCCCAGCTCGAAGCCAGGGAGGGAGCGGCATAGGCATACCAGATGCTGCCCCAGGAGCTCTCATCGTTGTGGATCACGAGCGTCGCCGGCACATAGGGAAGATGGGAAGGGTTGTCCTCGACATAGATGAAACAGCCCGACAACAGCCACAGGGGCATCGCCAGTACCGCCAAGCGGAGCATCAGCTTACTGCGCTTCATCGGACACCTCCGGCTTTGGGAGATAGAAGATGTTGGGCAGTTCGCGGTCATGCAGCTTGCCGAAATCTTTCGCCGGTTTGACACCCGCCGGGACGGCTTCGGGCTTCGCCACGGCCTCGGGGTGGGCGTGAAGCCGGACGATCTCGCGCACCTGGGGCGGCTGCGGCGCCAGCGGCGCGGCGGCATAAAGGGTCGCCGCAGCGAGGGCCGCAGCGCTCCATGGAATAAATTGTTTCATAATCGCTCCTTTATCTTTTTGAGAGTATCTCATACAATCATGAAGCGAATGTGAAGCCCGCAGGAACGGCAGATGCATCCGTTCAGGCACTATATCTACGTGTAAGGAATCCGCTATGGAATACCATGTCATCATCGAAAAACTTTGCAGTTGCGCCAAGAAAAAAGGGCTGGACCAGATCGTCACCTACGACAATAAAGAGAGCGCAAAAAGCGCGGCGGACGCCCAGCTGTCGCTCATGAAAAACAGCTTCTGCGGCAAGCACCACTTCGACGTGACCGAAGTGGATGACCACTTTGTCATCGGGATGCTTCAGGGCGGCTGCGGCTGCGGCACCCACGAGCACCACTAAGGCGTCTGTGCCTCAGTGCTGCACGCGCAGGAACACCTGAAAAAAGGGTAAAACCTCCAGATCCTCCGGATCGATACTGACCCTGCCGTCATCAGCGACGCTGGCGATGATCTCCACCATCTTATCCTCGCTGTGAAAACTGAGCAGTGCCGCATCCTCGCTCTTCTCCTCCAACAGTCCCAGTCCCGTACTTCGTACCAGATCGCGCAGCGCCTCCGCCGAATCGAAAACGGCGGCGGTAATCGCCGTCAGAAAGGCGGCAAAGGGTTCGCAGCGTACTTCGCAAAGCAGGCAATCCTTTTCCGAACGGCTGATGCCGCGGTTCTCAAACTGGATAAAGTCGTATTGTTGCAGGACGTCAAGATCCTCCATGGATATCTCGCGCGAAGCGTACACGGATTTGAGTGCATTGAACGTTGATAACATCGTTACCTCCTCTCGCCCAGTGGCGGGCGTGTCGCTCTGTGACTGCATATTCCGTGCGATGGCGGGCATCGTATGAAAGTTGCACTCGTCTCGCCAACGCCCCGGGCGTACCGAAGGAGACAGCGATGGAAGAACTGACGCTCGGCGTCGCGACGATGGATGAAACCCACGCGGACTTTCTTCGTCAGCTCGATGCCGTTAAACAGGCGACGGGAAACGCCTTCATAGAGGGATTTTCCGCCCTTGTCGAGCATACGGAGACGCACTTCGCCATGGAAGAGGAGATGATGCGTTCGCTCGCTTTTTACGGCCTGCAGGAGCACCTGGACGAACACGAGACCCTGCTCTCGGAGATGCGCTACTTCCTGCAGAAGGCACGTAAGCTCCCCCCCTTCGGACGCTCCTATATCGACGACTACGCCTATGAGAAGTTCCGGCGCCATATCATCAACATCGACTCCCAGCTGGCGATGTTTCTCAAAAGCCTCGAAACGGAGGCGGCACATGGCTGAGACCCTTCCCACACGCGCCGCCGTGCAGATGCCGGCGCTGATCTACGGTACAGCCTGGAAGAAGGAGCAGACCGCGCCTCTCGTCGAAGCGGCGCTGCGCTGCGGCTTCCGGGGGATCGATACGGCCTGCCAGCCCCGCCACTACCACGAGGCCGGCGTCGGCGAGGCCCTGGAGAAGATGCGCGGCGAAGGGCTCGAGCGCGAAGCAGTCTTTCTGCAGACGAAATTCACCCCCGTCGACGGACAGGACCCGGAGAACACCCCCTACGATCGCAACGCCCCGCTCCCCGAGCAGGTAGCGCAGTCGTTCCGCGTCTCCCTGGACAATCTCCGCACCGGGTATGTCGATTCGTACGTCCTGCACTCGCCCCTCTTCCCGTTTGCGCGCCTCCTCTCCGTCTGGCGGGCGATGGAAACGATCGCCGCGGACGGCAGTGCGCGGCAGCTGGGAATCAGCAACTGCTACGAACTGCGTACCCTGCAGCGGCTCTTCGACGAAGCGGAAATCAAACCGGCCGTGCTGCAGAACCGCTTCTATGCCGATTCCGGGTACGACGTCGAGCTGCGCGCCTTCTGCGATGCCAACGGCATCCGCTACCAGAGTTTCTGGAGCCTGACCGCCAACCCCCACCTGCTCGGGAGCGAACCGGTCATCCGCGCGGCAATGGCGCGCCGTGTCGGCACGCCGCAGATCTTTTACGCCTATCTGATCGCCAAAGGGATCACTCCCCTGGACGGCACCACCTCGTCGGTGCATATGCAAGAGGACCTGCACGTCACGGATATCCGCCTGGCACCCGAGGAGATCGCGGCGATCGACCGCCTGCTTCTCTCCTGACGCACCGCACCCTTTCGCGCAGGGATTTTCAATAATAGACAGCACCTGAATTCAATTGATTAAAAGTTGATCATTTTGTTGTTCATGCTGTTTCCAAAATGTCCTATACTGTTCTTACCCGTAAAAGGGTAAGCATTCCGATGCGATTGATTTGTAAAGGCTCTCTTTGAGAGCCGCCATTACGTTTTTGTTCTTCTACTCCCTTGCATTCGCGGTGCTGCTGTCACCGCGAACCTTTCTCAAAAAAACATTTACAACTGAAACTGCATAGAAAATTTGGCATAAAACGGCAGGAGAGTGTGCCGACCGCAGCGGCCGTCACGGGGAAGGAAACGCTGGGTTATGAAGCGATGCGGCTACTTCTTTGCCGCTTTCGCCTCCGCTTTCTTCTCAAGATCGTAGAAGTAGTTCGTCGCCTCGACGAAACCGTCGACGCTTCCGCAGTCGAACCGCTTGCCCTTGAACCTGTAGCCGAGAACCATCCCCTTTTTCGCCTGGGTCAGCAGGGCATCGGTGATCTGCAGCTCGCCGTTTTTGCCCGGCTTGGTGTTTTTGATCACATCGAAGATATCCGGTGTCAGGATATAGCGGCCGATAATGGCGAGGTTGGATGGGGCTTTGTCGTTATCGGGTTTTTCCACCATGTCGTCGACCATGAAAACACCGTCCTCGATCTCGCGGCCGGCGATGACGCCATATTTGTAAACCTGGTCTTTCGGGACTTCCATAATGGCGACGATGCAGCACTTGTACTTGTTGTAGAGGTCCACCATCTGCTTGAGCACCCCGTCACCCGCCGGGTTGATACAGAGGTCGTCGGCGAGAATGACGGCAAAGGGGTCGCTCTCGCCGACAAGGACTTTCCCCTTGTAGATGGCGTCGCCAAGCCCCTTCATCTCGTTCTGGCGCGTGTAGGTGAAGGTGCAGTTGTCGATCAGGCGTCGGATATCTTTGAGCAGCGACTCTTTCGAGGAGCCCTTGATCTGGTGTTCAAGCTCATAGCTGATGTCGAAGTGGTCGGTGATGGCGCGCTTGCCGCGGCCGGTGATGACGGCCATGACGTCGCAGCCGGCCTCGTTGGCCTCTTCAACCCCATACTGGATCAGCGGCTTTGTCAGGATCGGCAGCATCTCTTTGGGCATCGCCTTGGTCGCGGGAAGAAACCGTGTGCCGTATCCGGCCGCGGGAAATAGACATTTTGTAATCATTCAAACTCCTTTTCATTGATGATGGGCAACACGCTGTTGCAGCACGCTTCGAACGCCTCGACATCGATGCGGCATTTTATCCACATCACGCCGTAACCTTCAATCTGCAGCGTTTCAGAGGTTACATGGATGTTACCGATGCACTCCGTTGCGGCGAGTTCGATGTAATCGGGCAGACGGAAATTCACCGTCTCATTGCTGAAGTTATGCACGGCCAGCATATGGCTGTCCATTTCGCGGCTCTCGCGCTGGAGGCAGAAGAGCGAGGGGTGCAGATTCAGGAATACAAAGGGACCGAAGGGGTCGAAGGCCGTCTCGTTGATCCGGATGGAAAGCAGCCGCTTGTACGCCAGATAGACCCGCCGCTCCAGGCTCCCCTCCTTCTGCAGCTGTTCATCAAGCCAGTTGGAGTTGAATTTCTCGCGGTTGATGGAGCGGTTTATTCCCGTCATTTTGACACCATCGAGATAGTTGCGCGAGCCGAACAGCGAATGGAAGTAGATTCCCGGCACCCCCGGCATGGCCAGGGCCACGGCCTGGGTTAAAAGCATCCGTTTGGCCCGGACGGCGTCATCCTCCTCGGGCGACGTCAGCAGGTCGATGTAGCTGCAGTTGAGCTCGTAGGGGCTCTCCGTGCCGTCGGCATTCGCCCGGTAGGAGACAAGTCCCCCCGAATGTTTGGCGGCCGCTTCGAGGACCCCGATCTCGCTCTCGCTAAGGATTTCGCTCACGGGCCGCAGCCCCACCCCGTCGTGCGACGCGGTAAAGTTGAAGAAACAGACCTTGTCGCTGGGCAGCTTCAGCGTCCGTGCCCAGGAGAGCAGTTTGGTCGGGTTCCCCGTCAGCACCGCGTGCGCCAGCAGCGGGGGCAGCGCAAAGTTGTAGACCATCTGCGCCTCGTCATCCCCGCTGCCGAAATAGGAGACGTTCTCCTGGTGCGGGACGTTCGTTTCGGTGATGATGATGACCTCTGGCGCGACCTTGTGCAGCACCTCCCGCATCAGCTGGATCAGTTCGTGGGTCTGCTCCAGGTGAACGCAGGGGGTCCCGATCTCCTTCCAGACGAAGGCGATGGCGTCCAGGCGCAGCAGCGTCGCCCCCTTTTCGATGTAGAAGAAGAGCGCATCGAGCACCGCCAGCAGCACCTTGTAGTTGGCGTAGTTGAGATCAACCTGGTCCCGACTGAAGGTCGTCCAGATATAGCGGATGCGTCCCTCGGCATCTTTGAACTCGTGCAGCAGCGGCGAGGTCCGGGGACGCACGACCTGGCTCAGGTCCAGCGTGGGGTCGGCATCGATGAAAAAGTCGGCGTAGGCGTGATCGCCCTCGAGATACTTTTTGAACCAGTTCGAGAACTGGGAGACGTGGTTGATGACCGCGTCGAACATCAGGCGAAAGTGGGTACCGAGCAGCTCCACTTCCCCCCAGGAGCCGCAGTGCGGGTCGACCGCCTTGTAATCGACGACGGAGAAACCGTCATCGGAGGAGTAGGGATAAAACGGCAGCAGGTGGACCGAATTGACCAGGCCGTCGATATGCGAAAAGAGAAAGTCGTTGAGCTCTTTGAGCGGCGGTTCGGGCGGGCTCTGCACCTGGTCGCCGTAGGTGATGAGAATGGCGTCTTTCTCGCTGAGCTGATAGGGATGGGAATCGATCCGCTCGCGGTAGGTGTTGATCAGCTCCCGTATGCCCGTGTAGGCTTCGTCCGCGTCGTCAGAGCTGTAAAGGACCGACAGACGCTCCCGTATGGAGTGCGGTTCATACTGGATCATCCGCTACGCCTCCTGCGCATCCAACGCGACGGCACGGGCGAATTTTTCCGAGAACTCCGGCAGGACCGAACGGACGGTAATCCACGGGGACATCGACGGCACTCCCAGCGGGTTCTCGAAGAACTCACTGGCCGCCTCCTCGATGGCGTCCTGGAAGGCTTCGACGGCGCCGATCTCCTTCTCGCGGTTGTATTCGAGGCCGTTGAGCTTGGAGAGGGCCACGTACTTGGAGATCTCGAAACGCGACTCCTGGAAGTAGGTCGCCAGCAGGGTCTTGAAGTGCGACTCCGTGAAGACGATCCCCTCCTGCGCCATCACGCGGAAGAGCGCCTTGGCGATGTCGCCGGCCATTTTGTAGACGCCGCCGCCTTCGGTCTTGTTGCCGAGGTCCTGGTGTTTGTGCTCGTAGGTATCCATGATCTCCGTCTGGCAGATACGGCGGTTGGAGGTGTTCTTGTAGACCTCGCTGAGCGTCGAGACCTCCAGGCCCCAGGTCGGCGAAATGGCGATACCTCGCCCCAGCGAACGGATAAAGGCGAACTCCCCCGAAAGCGCGTAGCGGAAGCTGTCCATGTATTCGAGGTAGCGGTTCTTGCCCATCACCTTCTCCAGCGCATGGATCAGCGGGGTGTAGAAGAGGCGCGTGACCCTGCCGTGCAGCTTGTTCGTCACCCGGGAGTAGTACCCTTTGTTGAACTCGTAGTCCAGGGCCGGGTGGACGATGGGGTAGAAAAGGCGGGCGACGATCTCGCGCGAGTAGTTGACGATGTCGCAGTCATGCAGGGCGAAGGCGTAGTTCTCCTCCCCCGTCAGGCCGTAGCCGATCATCGTCCAGACGTTACGCCCCTTGCCAGGGTCTTTCAGGCAGGGGAAGCCTTCGCGGGTCAGCTCCGCGTAAAGCTCCTGGATGCGCGGGCCGTCGTTCCAGAGGACGTCCACTTCGCAGGGGAGCTGCACCATCAGTTTCTTCACCTCGAGGAACTGCTCGTGGGTCGCGCGGTCAAGTCCAAGGATGATGCGGTGCAGGTAGCGGACATGCTTCAGCTCCTCGATGATCGTATGCATCGCCGGCGTTTCAAACTCGCTGTAGAGCGCGGGCAGCAGCAGGACCATCTTGCGGCGTTCGGACATGTGTTCCAGGTCCTTTTCCATCTCCTCGAGACTTCTATCCCCTACCCGTTGCAGTGACGTGATCACCCCGTTTTGAAAAAAGTCAGCCATTATCCTCTCCTTTGTAAGCTAATACCACATCCATGACGTTGGTCCCCGTGTAGCCGGTCTCGATCAGGGCCTCTTTGCCTGCGAAGAACGTGTTGGAGTCGAAACGCGCCAGGGCGTCGTCGATCTCCGCGATGCTGCAGCGCCGGAATAGCGCATCGGAAATGCGCGCCCCCGCCGCATCCGAATTGCCGTCGATCCCGTCCGTGCCTGCACAAATGATATCGTAACTGCACTCCGTCCCCAAATGCCGGAGGCAGAGCAGCGCGAAATGCTGGTTCCGACCGCCCCGACCGCCGCCGGAGACCGTGACCGTCGTTTCGCCCCCCTGCAGCAGAAGCGTTCCCGGCGGCAGCGATTTGAAACGGCGGCAGAACGCCTCCGCCGCCTCGGCGACATCCCCCTCGATGGGAGTTTCGACCACCCGCACGTCGCGTCCGTATTCCACGCCGCAGGCCGCCGCGGCCTCCAGGGCCTGCTTGTTGCTGCCGATCAGCAGATGTTTCACCGTCGGGAGGGGAAGCGTCGGTGTTTCGGGAACGCCCCCCTTTTCCCCCTTCGTCAGTACCTCGCGCACCGTCTCGGGCAGCCTTTCCATCAGCCCCCTGCCCCGCAGCAGCGCCGTCACGTCGGCGTAGGTGCTCCGGTCACAGTACAGCGGTGCGGAGCCGATCGTTTCCAGATCGTCCCCGATGACGTCGGAGACGACCAGGACAAGCACCGTCGCCCTAGTCATCTGCGCCAGCCGTCCCCCCTTGATCATGGAGAGGTGCTTGCGCACGCTGTTCGTCTCTTCGATGCTGCAGCCGTTTTCCAGCAGCAGACGGGTCGTCTCCGCCATCGCCGCCAGGGTGACTGGGGGCAGCGGTTTTTCGATCAGCGCGGAGGTGCCGCCGCTGAGCAGGAAAAGGATCAGGTCCCTTTCGCCCGCCCTGGCGAACTGTTCCATCAGCCGCTCGGCCGCTTCGACGCTTTCTTCGGAGGGGAGGGGATGGGTACTGTGGACGTAGGTGCAGTAGCCGAGCGGACGTTCCGCTTCGGGGGTGACGATGACCCCGCCGGCGATCCGCTCCCCCAAAATGGCTTCGCATGCCTCGGCCATCGGCAGCGCGGCCTTGCCCGCGCCGCAGAGATAGAGGTTGCCGTAGCGCTCCAGGTCCAGCTGCTCGCCGCCGACGGAAAGCACCCCGTCGTGAAGCCGCATCCGGCCCGGCAGCATACGCTGGGGCATCACCGCGTCAACCGCCGCTCCGAAGAGGGATTCCAGTTCAGGCAACACCGAAGATCTCCTGCAAAACGGCGTTCCAGCCCCGGGGGCCCGGATAGGGGGCCTTGATGAGATTGGGAAGGTTGATGGCGGCGTAGCTGCCGTCGTGCTTGGGAATGAGTACAGGGATGTCGACGCTCTGCAGCATCGAGAAATCGTTCTCGCTGTCGCCCAGCGCGATGGAACTGAAACGGATCCCCGTCGACGCTTCGGCGCGCTCGAGCAGTGCCTGGACCGCGCTGCCCTTGCTCTGGTTGCGTCCGATGAGATGGTAGAAACGTCCCCCCTTGGTCACCGTGAAGCCCTCGGCCGAGACGGTGGCGACCAGTTCGTCGAACAGGCTTTCGTCCTCCATAATAAAGGGTTCGGAGCAGTAGCGCGTCTTGGCCATCACCGCCCCTTCGGTGTGCAGTCCCGTCCGTTCGGCCACCTCGTCATGGTGCATATGCGAAAAGCCGCGGAGACGGAAACGGGATTTCAGGCTGTCGAGCAGGTTCGTACAGGCGTCGTAGGCGGCACCCAGGGTGATCACCTCGTAGTCGGCCTCGTGGTCTGCGCCGTAGAAGCGGCTGCAGCAGCGCGGGATGAAAATCGCCCCGCCGTTCTCCACGATAAAGGGGGCGCAGAGCCCCATCTTCTCCTGGAGTTTGACGGCTTCGGGCTGCGTTTTACTGGTAACGAACACCAAGGGGATCTCTTCACGTATCAGGTAGTCGATCGCGGGCTGGGCCGCAGAATGCGAGTAGGTTTCGTGGTCAAGCAGTGTGGCATCGAGGTCAGTGAAAACGATGTAGTGCAGCGAATCAGACATTCGCTTTGCCTTGCATGTTTATCATGTCCCCATTGTAACATCACTGGGGGCGTTATCCGCTGGTGTGCTGCCTGCTTTTTAGGCACGCTTGGAAGCCGCCGTTGGGGTATACTATGAAAACAGACCGGGAAAAGAGGACATTTTATGACCACCTCTACCATTAAAGGCATCCTGTGCGATATCGGCGGTGTCCTGTACGAAGGCGACACCCCCTACCCCGGCGCCGTCGAAGCGATTGCACGGCTCAAAGCGGTCTATCCCGTCCGCTTTGTGACCAATACGACGCAGAAGAGGGGCGCGGATGTCGTTGCCAAACTGCAGCGGATGGGCTTTCGCATCGAAGCGTCGGAGGTGATTACCGCCCTCGATGTCACCAAGGCGTACCTGATCGAGCACCACAGCCGGGCGACCTTCCTTCTCACCGACAGTGCCCAAGCCTTTTTCGACGACCTCCCCGACGCCCCCTGCCGCTGCGTCGTCATCGGCGATGCCCAGGAGAACTTTACCTACGCGCGCCTCAACGCGGCGTTCCGGACCCTCATGGAGGGCGGCGAACTTCTCGCCGCGGCGAAAAACCGCTACTTCAAGGACCATAGCGGCCGGCTCAGCATGGACGCCGGCGGATTCGTCGCGGCCCTGGAATACGCCTCGGACAAAACGGCGACGGTCATCGGAAAGCCGAGCGCGGACTTTTACCGCCTCGCCTGCGCGCAGATGGGGCTCGCACCCGAAGCGGCGGTGATGATCGGCGACGATATCGAAAGCGATGTCGGCGGCGCCCAGGCGGCAGGACTGCGGGGCATTCTCGTCGAAACGGGCAAATACACCCCCGCCGACCTCACACGCGGCATCACGCCCGATGCCGTCTTCCCTTCCCTCGCCGAGGTCACCCTCTGAAAAACCCCGGAACCGGACTTGCATATCCTCCCCCGCACAATAGGACACCTCTGTAGAGGTGCCCTAACGAGGAGTTTCTATTTATGACCATTGACGTCAACGTTAAAGCAACCAATGAGGATTTTCTCGACGATATCGACGAGATCATCGAGGATACGATGGTGCAGATCTTTTTTCTGCAGCCCGAAGATGAAGCCGCGCTTGAAAAAGCCAAGGAAGAGGCCGAAGAGTACACGGCCCTCTTTTACACCGCCCCCCTCTCCCTGGGGGAGCAGAGCGATGCGAAATGCGTGGGCTACCGCGTCAAAGACGCCGGCGAACTGCTTGCCGCCCCCAAAGCGGGCAAGCCGCTCTTCGTGGACGAAGCCGACCTGGACGATGCACTGCGCGCCCTTTTGATCGAGCGCGGCGACCAGGGGGTCATCCTCAACGCTACGCAGGCGCACGAGGAGCTCGAGCAGTTCTTCATCGCCATCGGCCCGTCCAACGTCAATGCCTTCGACCATGAAGTCCTTGCCGGCCTCTCCATGGACAAGATCATGCTGCAAAGCGGTTTCCCCGAACACGGCTTCGACGAGATCTTCCCGGCGGTCAAAACGATCTCGGACGCGATGTTCCGCCCCGAGCACAGCATCATCGCCCGGGCGACGAAGCACGCCCTCTCCCTTGCGGGCCTGAAAAAATAGTCAGGAGCAGCTTATGACCGATATGACAATGAACTGGCTTGCCGAAAACGATTACGACGCCAAGAGCCTCGACCTGCAGGGCAGCTACGGCAATACGGCACTTATGAAAGCCGCCCGCGAGGGCAACGCCGCGATCGTGCGCGAACTGCTCGACGCCGGCGCAGACATCATGCTTAAAAACGTCGACGGCAACACGGCGCTGTGGCTCTCCTGCTTCGGCGAAAATCCCGACGTCGTCTCCATGCTCATCGATGCGGGCATCGAGCTTGACACGGCGAACGTCAACGGCGTCACTTCCCTGATGTACGCCGCTTCCAGCGGCAAAGAGGCGATGGTGAAGATGCTCGTGGACGCGGGCGCCGACGTCTCCATCAAGAATCCCGACGACTTTACGGCCCTCGACCTCGCCGTCACCCCGAAGATCCTCCGCCTGCTGCGGAAAAAATAGGAGGGATTTCCCTCCCCTCCATTTTCTCTCTGTCTTATACCCCACCCTCTCCGGCAGCTACGCCTCGCATAGTATAATGGGCCGTACCGAGTGCAGATCAAAAAACCCTACGGAGAGGCCCCGTGAAATACAAGCTTGTCATCTTCGATTTCGACGGCACCCTGGCCGATTCGTTCCCCTTTTTCCTGACCGCGCTCAATGCCCTGGCCGAAAAGCACCGTTTCAGGCGCATCGACGCGGAGCAGGTCGAGGCCCTCAGACACTACGACGCGAAACACATCATTCATCAGCTGCATATACCGTTGTGGAAAGTCCCGATGGTCGCCGCCGCATTCAGGAAAAACATGGCGGCAAGCGTCGCACGTATCCCGATGTTCCCGGAGGTAACGGAGATGCTTCACGCCCTGTCGGAGCAAGGCATCATCCTCAGCCTTGTGACGAGCAACTCCCATGAGAATGTCCGAAAAATTCTGGGACAGGCGAACACGGACCTTCTGATCCATCCGCAATACGGTACGCACATGTTCGGAAAAGCGGCGAAATTGAAACAGATCCTGCGCCAAACGGGCATCGATCCTTCAGAAGCCATCTATATCGGTGACGAGCTCAGGGACCTTGAGGCCGCCCTCACTGTCAAGATGGATTTTGGCGCGGTCTCCTGGGGCTATACGCGCGACGAAGCGCTGATGGAGCACGCCCCGGCATTGATGTTTTCCAGTGTTGGGGAGATCGCGCAGAGGCTGGCGCGCTGATGCGCCGGTGCTGCGACGGGTTTACAGTTCGCAGTAGTCGAGCCCGTGCGCCTCGGCGACGGCAAGGTTGGTCAGTTTGCCGTTGTAGGTGTTGAGCGCACTGTGCAGAAGCGGGAATTTCGCGTAGGCTTCCTCGCCGCCGAACTCCGCCAGTTTGAGCAGGTAGGGCAGCGTCGCGTTGGTGAGCGCCATCGTCGAGGTGCGCGGGTACGCCCCCGGCATGTTGGCGACGCAGTAGTGCACCACCCCGTCGACGACATAGGTCGGGTCGGTATGCGTCGTCGCCTTGGAGGTTTCGAAACAGCCGCCCTGGTCGATGGAGACGTCGATCAGTACACTCCCCTCACGCATGATGGAGAGCATCTCTTTCGTGATCAGCTTCGGCGCCTTCGCCCCCGGGATGAGCACCGTGCCGATGACGACGTCCGTCGTCGGCAGCAGCGACTCGATGGCGTCCGTCGTGCTGTAGAGGGTGCTGACGTTCGCGGGAAGGACGTCGTTGAGGTAGTGCAGGCGCGCAAGATTGATGTCAAGGATCGTCACCTTCGCCCCCATCCCCGCCGCAACCTGCGCCGCGGAGATCCCGGCGACCCCGCCGCCGAGGATCAGGACGTTGGCTTTTTCCGTCCCGACGACGCCGCCGGGCAGGATGCCCCGGCCGCCCTGGTAGCGCCCCAGGTAGAAGCCGCCCATGATCGCCGCCATCTTCCCGGCGACCTCGCTCATGGGTTCAAGCAGCGGCAGACGACGGTCCACCTTGAGCGTCTCGTAGGCGTAGGCCTTGATCTTCTTCTCCAGCAGGAACTTCGTCTGCGCTTCGTCGGCCGCCAGGTGCAGGTACGTGAAGAGGGTCTGTCCCTCCTTGAACAGGGGGTACTCCTGCGCGATCGGCTCCTTGACCTTGACAATAAGCTCCGCCGCGTCGAACACGGCCGCGGCGCCTTCAAGCAGTTCGGCACCGGCTGCGCTGTAGTCGTCATCGCTGAAACCGCTCCCCTCGCCCGCGCTGGTCTGCACGTAGACCGTATGGCCGTTTTTGACCAGCTCCTTGACCCCCGAAGGCGTCACCGCCACCCGGTACTCTTCCGTCTTAACTTCTTTTGGCACACCGATTTTCATGGGGTCCCCTTTAATGATTAGTGATATGGGTTGTAACTAAAGGATAAATACTATCAACTACATGCATTAACAGTTCCCAAAAGGGGATTGTTGCCTGTTTACCGTACTTCCATACCTTTTCCGGGATCAATTTGTTCTGTCGGTAATGTGATATGATATAGCAGATTGAAGCGGAAGGGTATATTATCAAACGTATATGTCCGTTTTTTGTGTCGGTTTCCGTCCCTTTCTTGTCGCTTTGTTTCGCCGATGACTCTTCCATTGTCATCAACGGGCATCGGCTTCCGCCCGAGCCCGATCCCAAAGTCAACAGTGCGACGCCGCTCGGCGTGGATGTGAACAGCAACGGCGTACGCGATGATGTGGAGCGAAAAATATATTTTACGTATCATCGCCCAATCGACCAGGCTTACATGATGCAGTTCGCGAAAAACTTCCAGAAGCGCCTTATTAACCCGGAGCAGTCCGCAGTCTCGGAAGAAACGCAGAATGCATATTGGACTCAGTATTCATGTAGGGGCTACCTCCGTTTTTTTAAAAATATAAGGGTCCCTAGGGATTCTGTTGATTTTATGGAAAATAACTACATAAATACTCGAGATCGCATGCGAGCATATATGAAATTCAATGCAGCATCAAGTGGTCGTAACTATCCAATTCCAGTTCAAGATGATGAGCTAAAAGCCGAAAACTGCGACTTCAACATCACATTGATACTGAAAATGGAAAAGCAAGGAGGAAAATAATGGACTACCAGGCCGTACTGAACGAGATCGCCGAGGAGATCAAACCCTATATCGGAGAAGGAAAAGTCGCCGACTACATCCCCGCCCTGGCCGAGGTCGACCCGCAGCAGTTCGGGATGACGCTGACCCTCTTCGATGGGACGCAGTACAGCGTCGGGGACGCCGATACCCCCTTCTCCATCCAGAGCATCTCCAAGCTCTTCACCTTTACGCTGGCGCTTGACGCCTACGGCTATGACCTCTACCGCCGCGTCGGCCGCGAACCCTCGGGCAACCCCTTCAACTCCCTGGTGCAGCTCGAGTACGAACACGGTATCCCCCGCAACCCCTTCATCAACGCGGGCGCCATCAATGTCACCGACGCGCTGATCTCGCACTACGGCTCCGTCGCCCGCAGCTCCAAGGAGATTCTGACCTTTATCCGCGAGATCGCCGACGACGGGATGATCGAAAGCGACAAAGAGGTGACGGAGTCGGAGATGCAGCACGGCTTCCGCAACCGTGCGCTGGCGAACCTGATGAAGAGTTTCGGCAACCTCGACAACGACGTCCTGGAGGTCGTGCATACCTACTTCGAGCACTGCGCCATCGCCATGAACAGCCGCACGCTGTCGCGCGCCATGCTCTACCTCGCCAACCACGGCGAAGACCCGATCACGGGCAAGAAGTTCATCACCCCGCAGCAGGCCAAACGGATCAACGCCGTCATGCTCACCTGCGGTCACTATGACGCCTCGGGCGATTTCGCCTTTCACGTCGGTCTTCCCGGCAAAAGCGGTGTCGGCGGGGGCATTGTCGCCGTCATACCGAAAGTGATGGGGATCTGCGTCTGGTCGCCGGCACTGAACGAACAGGGGAACTCCCTGGCGGGAACGAAGGCTTTGGAGCTCTTTACCAGTAAAACGGGATTGTCAATTTTTTAGGAGGAGCGTACCGGGGAGCCCCGGTACGTGTTTTAAACATAGGTCAAGTGGCGGCGAATAATATGGAGGAGAATGCGCCGCCGGGGTGGTGCGAATACCCAAATAATTCCGAAGTCTTAAAAGGGCACCCCTCAGGCCGTTGGAACAAAGGGCTTCAGGGGTACCCTCGCAGAAGCGGTCAGTCCCAGAGGATCTCTTCGCAGCAGTCCGCCAGGGCGTCGATGCAGTCAAACTCTTCATTGAAGTGCATATCTTCACAGTTGCAGTCATCATAGTGATGCAGCAGGTGGTTAAAACTAAAATCTTCCAGCTCGATCATTTCACATTCAAACATTTTGTATCCTTTATGGCAGAACCGCTTGGGCTCCAAATTTACCTACTTGATACAATTAGTGTTCTCGTTTTTCACTCCAAATGTATGCAATTTTCATACTAAAATATAATTATCACGACAATTTTGTCATATTTGTCAGAAAAACCCTGATATTTGTCATTAAACAGACTCTTTTTATCTCTTTTGACCCGTTCGTATCAAAATTGCAAAGGCGTCGGCGAAACCTATATAGTATTGCAAGGACCGCCATGAACCCGATAAGCACGAAACGCTCCCTGACCCACCTCACCGACCGAAAGGTACCCGTCTTCTTATGGGGGCCTCCGGGCATCGGCAAATCCTCCATCGTCGCCCAGATCGCCAAGGAGAAAAAGATCTCCTACATCGACCTTCGTCTCTCCCTGCTCGACCCGACCGACCTGCGGGGTATCCCTTTCTTCAACGCCGATTCGGGCGAAGCCGTCTGGGCCCCCGCCTCCTTCCTGCCTGACGGCAGCGAGGTAGAGGGGATCCTTTTCCTCGACGAGCTCAACACCGCCGCTCCGATGGTACAGGCCTCGGCCTACCAGCTCATCCTCGACCGCAAGATCGGCGAGTACAAGCTTCCCGACGGCTGGGCGATCGTCGCCGCCGGTAACCGCGAAAGCGACCGGGGTGTCGTCTTCCGCATGGCCGCGCCGCTGGCCAACCGCTTTGTGCACCTGGAGATGGAAGCGAGCGTCGAGGACTGGAAACAGTGGGCCGTCGGTGCCGGGATCGATCCGGCCATCATCGCCTTTATCTCCTACCGCCCCGACGCGCTCTTCACCTTCGGACAGGGCAAGGACGACAGCCGCTCCTTCGCAACACCGCGGACCTGGGAGTACGTCAACGAGATCGTCGCTTCCGAACCCGAACCCGACCTCATCATGCCACTGGTCGCCGGCGCCATCGGCGAAGACCTGGCTGCCGCGTTCCTCGGCTTCAAGGTCGTTGCCGGCGAGCTCCCCGACCTCGACGGCATCTTTGACGGCAGCGTCTCCGCCGTCCCGTCCGAACCGGCGGCCCTGCATATGCTCAGCACCGCCCTCGCTATGCGCGTAGGCGAGGGGACCAGCAGCAAGAAGCTCAACAACCTCATCACCTACACTTTGAAGATGCCGGGCGAATTCGCCGTCATGATCATCCAGGACCTGCGTGAACGCAAGATCGAGCTCGACCACGTCGACAGCTGGACGCTCTGGATGCGTCAGTTCAACAACCTGCTGCGCTAAAGGCCTGTTTTGACCCCGGAACACTTACTGACCAAAGCCAAGTCCCAACTGACAATGAAGCACCCCTATTTCGGGATGCTCGCCTCCCGCCTGAAACAGGAGCCCAAAGAGGGACTGCGCGGTTATGCCAGCAACGGCAAACGCTTTTTGTACGACCCGGAGTTCATGGGACGCCGCAGCATCGAAGAGGTGATGTTCATCCTCACGAACTGTGTCATGCACCACGTCCTGTCGCACCAGCAGCGCCAGCTGGGACGCAAAGGGGGACTGTGGCAGCTGGCAACAGACTACGCCATCAACAACCTCCTGCACAAAAACGGCCTTGAAATCCCCCAGGGGGCCAACTACAATGAAGAATTCGAGGGGATGTACGCCGAGGAGATCTACGACGCCCTCAAAGAGAGCTATTACAGCGATATTGATGACGCCTTCGGCGGCGAGGACGACGTACCGCCTCCGCCGGGTATGCCGGGCGGTGCCGGTGAAGGGGGAGAGGAGGAGGACGACAGCGGCGCTTTTTCCAACCTCGGCAATATCGAGGAGGAGCTCGACGCCCAGAACGAGTCGGAGTGGCAGTACGCCTCCTCCGTCGCCCAGGAGGTCGCCCAGCGCAAAAGCGCGATGCCCTCGGGCATGGACCGGCTGGGCAAGAAGGTCAAGGCCGCCGATGTCGACTGGCGTTTCGAACTCTACAACGCCGTCAACAAGCACATGCGCAACAACTATGCCTTCATGCCGCCGAACAAGAAGCACATCTACCGCGGTATCGCGCTGCCCTCCCTGGCCAGCGACACGCTGAGCCTCTGCGTCGCCGTGGATACCTCGGGCTCCATCAACGAGGCGCTGCTCGGGGCCTTTACGGAGGAGTTTAAAAACATCATGACGATCTTCCCCGCCATTAGGATCGAGCTGATCATCGCCGACGCGAAGGTCCACGGCCACTACACCTTCCAGGGCGGCGAGAAGCTGGACTTCCCCCTAAAAGGGGGCGGCGGGACCGACTACCGTCCCGTCTTCGACTTCATCGAGGCCGAGCTGCCGATGACGACGATGCTGCTCTACTTCACCGACGGCGACGGCTGGTTCCCGCGTATCCCGCCGCCGTACGAGGTGCTCTGGGCCCTCTCCCGCCCGGCCAAGGTCCCCTTCGGACGCGGGCTGGTCATCTTCAACTCCTAGCCTTCAGCCCCCCGGGGCTACAATATACGACACTTTTTTGTCGCGAGTATGCCCGAAATGTCTATTCAAACCATTATGATCATCGCTTTTACCGCCGCCACCGTGCTGGCCGCCTGGAAACTCTATGCCTTTTTGCCCAACAAGCCGCTGCCCGACGACGACAGCAATGAAGCCTCCAAAGAGGAGCTGACAACCCTGATGCTCGAGGTTATCGAAAAGGAGCATCGCCACGAGGCGCCGCTCAGCGAACAGGAACTCTTCCAATACATCGTACGCCACGAGGCCTTCGACAAAGAGCACTACTGGCGTTTCAACCAGAACAAGCTCAACCAGCTGCTGCGCCGCTACTACCTGCATTACCCCCACACCGGGACCATTCCCGCCATCTATGACCATCTCCGCGACACCAAAACGAATGATGCGGAGAAGGAGGCGTAATGCGGTACAAGACGCCCCTCATTCCGGGAACCCTCATCAAACGCTACAAGCGTTTTCTCGCCGACATAAGGCTCGAAGACGGCAGTATCGTTACGGCCCACTGCCCAAACTCCGGCTCCATGAAAGGGTACAAAGAGGAGGGGCTGCGTGTCTGGCTCAGCGAGAGCGACAACCCCAAACGCAAGCTGCGCTACACCTGGGAGCTCGTCGAAGATGCCGACGGGGAGACAGTGATGGTCCATGCGGCCCGGGCCAACGCACTGGCCGAAGAGGCGGTCCGCGAAGGGGTCGTCACGGAACTTCAGGGGTACGACCGCCTCCGTAGGGAAGTGAAATACGGCAGCCAAAACAGCCGGATCGACCTGCTCCTCGAAAAAGGGGATGCAAAGTGTTTCGTGGAGGTCAAGAGCGTCACCCTGCGCGAAGGCGACACGTTGATGTTCCCCGACGCCGTAACAACGAGGGGGCAGAAGCATCTTGAAGAGCTGATGGAAGTCAAAGAGAAAGGTGACCGCGCCGTGCTCTTCTTCGCCGTGCTGCGCGAAGGGGGACGCCGTCGAAGCAGCGGCACATATCGACCCCGCCTACGCCGCCCTTCTGGCGCAGGCAAGCGACGCAGGCGTCGAAGTGCTGATCTACCGGGCAGTTTTTACGCCCGAAGGGGTTGCCCTCGCCGAACGCATCGGCTGATCCCGCTATCCAAAGTGCCGTCTAACGCGGATCGTAAGAAAGGCTGTTACAATGCGCGTTAGATTTTTTTCTGGAGCTGAAACTATGAACCGTCTATTTATTCTTTTACTCTTCGCGGCAACCTGGCTGGGCGCGGAGTCCATCTTTACCCTGCGCGGCGTCGACAAAGTCTATCCCGTCGTTGACATTTCCGGCGAAAAGGTGCCTAAAAGCAGCAAAACCTACCTCCGCGAAGCCCTCGACGCCATGACCGGGGAGCTCGGCATCGACACAAAGGGCTACAGCGGGCGCTCCCTCGCCCTGCTCGTCGCGGAACAGTATGTCGGCAAAAGCGTGCTGATCAGCGTCCGGCTCGTGATCGGCGAGCAGGTGCAGCGCACCGGTTCGAAGGACAGAGTCTTCGCCCTGACCTACCAGAACGCTCTCACCTTTCCCTATGACAGCGACACGGTCGAGGAGAACCTCGAAGACAGCGTCGACGAGCTGTTGGCCAAGTTCGCCGACCAGTACGCCCAGGAACGCGGTACGCTTAAACGCGTCAAGGAGAAAGGGAGCCTCGCGGCGTCGCTGGGGTATGAAACAAACTTCGACAATGCTGTTAAGCGGGCCAAAAAAGAGCACAAAAACGTCATGCTCGTCCTTGTCGCGAACTACTGCCCCTGGTGCCGGAAGTTCGAAGAGCTCGTTCTGCGCAAGGAGGATGTCAACGCCCTCGTACACCAAAAATACGTCCCTGTCATCCTCAACAAGGAGAAAGACGCGTTCCCGCCGGAGTTCAACATCTCCTTCACCCCCGTCGTCCACTTTATCGACCCCGTGACCTTGAAGGGGTACCACACTGTCGCCGGTTACAACAGCCGCGAAGAGTTTACTCACTGGCTGGGAGCGGACAAGCGTCCCTAAGCAGGGGTGTTGACCCGTTGCTCCGCATACAGTACAATGCCCCAAACCGATTGCTTTGACGAAGGAATAATATGAAAATACGCCCGCTTCTTTTGGCCGCGGCTGCCGCGGCCGCTTTGACCTTCTCCGGTTGCGGCGAGGACAGTTCCACTGAGCCGCGATTGAATTTCATCACGATGATCAACGCGACTGACGCCGATATCGTAGGACACCTCTTCAACAAGAGCTTCTACACCATTGCGCCCAAAACACAGAAAGATGATGATTTCGAAGCCGTATCTGAAGCCCCCGACGTCTGGTATACGACGACGATTGACACGTCAACAAAAATCGGGGTGGAGACCATACACAGCGGGGATCTAATCAATGCCTATATTGCGGCAAACTGCAACAATGGCAGTGTAGACAAGAATCATATTATCCACCAGCCGGCTCCGGGGACGCTCAGCGTCGTCAATATCACAGATTACAGCCTGGACGTCACGGCCGACGGTAATACAGAGACCTTCAATGCCTGTGCTGTCAAAGAGTTCCCGGGTGTAGGGTTTACGGGTGAGAAAGACATCAATGTCAGCTACGGCGCCGAAACGATTCTCATTCCGCTTCCAAATCCCGGCGAAGCCTACGATGTGATCGTCTTTCCCGATTTTACGATCGGCCTTTTCAAAATCAAAGCGTTCAAGGGCTAACCCGCGACTGTGGATGACAAATTTGTCATCCGCATTTCACCCTATCTGCTATACAATGCCATTTATCTTTCGGCGGCCCCGGTGCCGTCATGCAAAGGCCCACAGTTGTCTCTCTTTTCCAATCTTCGCGGTAATCTTTTCGGCGGTATGACGGCGGCCGTCATCGCGCTGCCGCTCGCGCTCGCTTTCGGCGTCGCCAGCGGTCTCGGCGCGGCGGCGGGTCTTTACGGCGCCATCATCCTCGGCTTCTTCGCCGCGCTGTTCGGCGGCACCCGCACCCAGATCTCCGGCCCGACGGGGCCGATGACCGTCGTCGTGGCCGCCGCCGTCGCATCCTTGGGCGGCGACGTCGGGCTGGTCGCGACCGTCGTACTGCTGGCGGGTATCTTCCAGGTCGTTTTCGGTTTCACGCGACTGGGACGATTTGTCCGCTTCATCCCCTACCCGGTCATCTCCGGCTTTATGAGCGGGATCGGCATCATCATCATCCTGCTGCAGCTCAACCCCCTGCTGGGGCTCCCCTCCGACGCCGCCGTCCTGCACCTGCTGGTCACCCTGCCCTCGCTGCTGCCCCAGACAAACCCCTGGGCCCTCCTGCTGGCACTCGCTGCCCTTGCCATCGTCTTTTTCACCCCGGCGCGCCTCGCCAAAGTCGTCCCTTCTCCGCTGATCGCCCTTGTCGTGCTCACTCCGATCTCTGCGCTGCTGCAGCTGCCGGTGGAGACGATCGGCACGATTCCCGCCGAACTTCCGAAGCTTGTCTTGCCGGACTTTACGCTGGAACATTACACGATCATCCTCTCCCTCGCCTTTACACTGGCCGTGCTGGGCACCATAGACTCGCTGCTGACCTCCATTGTCGCCGACTCCGTCACCCGGACTAAACATAACCCCGACCGCGAGCTCTTCGGCCAGGGGATCGGCAATGCGCTCTGCGCCCTCGTCGGGGCCGTCCCCGGCGCGGGGGCAACGATGCGGACCGTCATCAACGTCAAAAGCGGCGGCACCGACCGTCTCTCGGGCATGATCCATGCCGTAGTGCTGCTGCTCATCGTCCTCTTCCTTGCCCCGCTGGCCTCCAAGATCCCACTCGCGGTGCTGGCAGGCATCCTCATCAAGGTCGGTGTCGACATCCTGGACTACCGCTTCTTGAAGGTCTGGAAAGAGAGCCCCCGCAGCGACCTGATGACGATGCTGACCGTCTTCTTCGTCACCGTCTTCGTCGACCTCATCACTGCCGTCGGTCTCGGCATCGTCCTGGCATCGCTGCTCATCGTCTATCGTATCACCAAAGAGACGCAGATCGTACTGGAAAACGCCGGTGCGGGCAGCCAGCCGGACCTCGACGGGGAGAACGCGCGCATTATCCGTATCAACGGCGCATTCTTCTTCGGTTCGAGCACTTTCTTCGAACACCAGGCAAACAACCTGCTCGATACGAAAACGGTCATCATCGACATTCTGAACGTTCCTTTCATGGATATCACAGCGATCTTTACCCTCAAGGACCTGATCGAGAAACTGAAAAAGGACGGGGTCAAGGTGATCATCGCGGCCCCCGAAGCCTTCACGGAGAAGCTGATGCGCTTCAACCACGAAAAACGCTTCGAGAACGTCACCTTCGCCCCCTCCCTCCAAAGCGCCGTCGCGCTGATTTAAACGCCGGGCTCTTAGGCCCTGCATCCCTCCCGCTTTTTAACCTCAGATGCTAAGCGTATAAAAAGGTTGCTTACGCAATAGTTGCATAGGTAATTAAAGGAGCCCTATGGAATATCTGCTGGATACTTCAATCGGATTTCGTCTCAACCGCACGGCCAATATTATCCATGCCGGTTTTACGAAATGCATCGAACCCTTCGGAATCGCGCCCGAACAGTTTGCGACACTGAAGATCATCAGCGAGGATGGCGAAATCACGCAGTCCGAGATCGCCGAGATCCTTGCCAAGGGCAAACCGACCGTCAGCCGGGCCCTTGACGCCCTTGAAAAGAAGGAGCTGATCGTCCGCGAACGCAAAAGCGAAGACCGTCGGATCAAACCGATCCACCTCACCGCGAAGGGACAGGAGATCCTTGACCTAGTCATTCCCAAAGCCCTGACCTTCAACAATGCCATCAAAGCCCGGCTTACCCCGGAAGAGATAGAGACTTTTTTTCGTGTCCTCGATACGATCGTCGACACCTCCGAAACCCATACCAAGCAATTAGGAGCATCAGAATGAAACGCCCCCCCTACGCCCCGCTCGTTTTCGCAGCCTCACTGCTGTTCGGAAGCAGCCTCGTCGCCGAAACGGCAGCCCCCGCCGCCCCGGCCCCGCACGCCGACGCCTATGTCGTCAAAGCCGTCGCGAAACGCGACGTCGTCCTGAACTACCCCGCCCGCCTCAAAAGCATCCGCAGCGCGACCGTCGTCTCCCGCGTCACCGGCGTGCTGCTTGAGAAGCGTTTCAAAGAGGGCGACTACGTCAAAAAAGGCACCCGCCTCTACAAAATCGAGCCCGACCTCTACCAGGCGGCGGTCAACGAACAGAAGGCCTCCGTCATCCTGCAGGAGTCGCTTTATACGAAAGCCGAGCGTGACTGGAAACGGGCGCAGGCCCTCTACAAGGACAACGCCATCAGCGTCCAGGAGCACGATGCCGCGCTCTCGGCCTATGAAACGGCCCGCGCGCAGGTCAATGCCTCCAAGGCGCAGCTGCAGACCAGAGAGCTGGAGCTTGGCTATACCGACGTCACAGCCCCCATCAGCGGGATCGCCGGCATCAAGCAGACCGACGTGGGCAACGTCGTCAACGCCGGGACGCCGCTGGTGACAATCACCCAAACGGACCCGATTTACGCCCTCTTCTCCATCCCTTCGGGCGATCTGCAAAAAGCGCGCGTGGAGAACAAAGAGGGGCGCTGGAGCTGGGGGAATGAGGGGCGTCTCAAAGCCTCCCTCGACGTTGACGGCATCAAGGTAAGCGGCGACATCGACTTTATCGCGCCGACGGCGGATACCCAGACGGGCAGCATCAGTGTACGCGCACGTTTCAAAAACAGCGACAACCTCCTGCTGCCGGGGACTTTCGGACGCGTGACACTGGAGGGGATCAGCCGCGACAACGTCATCATGATCCCGCAAAAAGCGGTCCTGCAGAACCCGATGGGCACCATCGTCTTCGTCGAGCAGGAGGGGCAGGCGGCCGTCCGTCCCGTCGTCCTCGGCGACCCCGTCGGCAACAGTTTCGTCGTGCGCAAAGGGCTCGCCGAAGGTGACAAGGTCATCGTGAACAACTTCTTCCGTGTCAAGCCCGGCGCCCCGGTCATTATCGACAAAACCGTCGATGCGGAAGGGAAATAAAGGTAACCGTTTATGTTTTCAAAATTTTTCATCGACCGGCCCATCTTCGCCTCGGTCCTCTCCATCATCGTCATTCTGGCGGGGGTCGTAGCGATCAAGGGACTGCCGGTCCAGGAGTACCCCAGTATCGTCCCGCCGCAGATCAACGTCCAGGCGGTCTACCCGGGTGCGGATGCCGAGACCCTCGCCAACACCGTCGCCGCCCCGCTCGAAGATGCCATCAACGGCGCGAAGAATATGATCTACATGACCTCGACCGCCTCACCAAGCGGGATCCTGACCATGAGCATCACCTTCGCCACCGGCACGGACCCCTCCGCCGCCAACGTCGACGTCAACAACCGCGTCCAGGTGGCCCTGAACAAGCTGCCCGAAGAGGTGCGCCGTCAGGGGGTCAGTGTGCGCGAACGCTCCCCGGACATGCTGCGCGTCATCGCCTTCACCTCCGAAAACCGCGTCCATGACGCGCTGTGGCTGAACAACTACGCCCTGATCAACGTCATCGACGACATCAAGCGTATTCCCGGTGTCGGGGACGCGTTTTTGTTCGGTTCGAAAGAGTACGCCCTGCGCGTCTGGCTCAAACCCGACAGCCTCGCGGCCTATGACCTGACCGTTAACGACGTGCTGGGCGTCATCCGCAGCCAGAACGTCCAGCTCGCCGCGGGACAGATCGGCGGCGAACCCGCCGTGGAGAAGATGGCCTATACCTACACGGTCACAACCCCGGGGCGTCTGAAGACCGCCGATGAGTTCGGCAACATTCTCGTGCGCACCAACCCCGACGGCTCTTCGCTGCGCCTCAAAGACGTGGCACGGGTCGAACTGGGCGCCGAACGCTACATGCTCAAGGGCACCCGCAACAAGGAGCCGATGGCCGTGGCCGGGGTCTTCCTGGCGCCCGGCGCCAATGCGCTCGAGGTCGATGCGGCACTGACGAAGGTGCTCGAAGAGGTCTCGCAGAAGTTCCCCGAGGATGTCCGCTACCATACGCTCTACGATACGACGACCTTCGTCAAGACCTCCATCGAAGAGGTACTGATGACCCTCGCCGAGGCGATCGTGATGGTCGTTCTGATCATCTACTTCTTCCTCGGCAACGTCCGGGCGACGATCATTCCAGTCCTGGCAATCCCCGTCTCCATCGTGGGGACCTTCGCCGGGCTCTACATTGCCGGCTTCTCCATCAACCTGCTGACGCTCTTTGCCCTGATCCTCGCGATTGGGCTCGTCGTCGACGACGCCATCATCGTCATCGAGAACGTCGAACGCCTGCTGCACGAGCGCAAGGAGCTCACCGTCCGCGAAGCGACGATCGAGGCGA
The DNA here is from genome assembly GCF_021044585.1 of Sulfurimonas sp. HSL-3221. GTDB lineage: Bacteria > Campylobacterota > Campylobacteria > Campylobacterales > Sulfurimonadaceae > Thiomicrolovo > Thiomicrolovo sulfuroxydans. Next base: position 1,575,487 of record NZ_CP087998.1, read on the forward strand.
TGCGCGAGATCACGGGACCGGTCATCGCGATCGTTTTCGTCCTCTCGGCCGTCTTCATTCCCGCCTCGCTCATGGGCGGTTTCAGCGGGGTGATGTACCAGCAGTTCGCCATGACCATCGTCATCTCGGTCGTCATCTCCGGTATCGTCGCGCTCAGCCTGACACCGGCGCTCTGTAACGTCTTCCTGCGCCGCGAAGAGCCGACGCCGATCCTGCCGATCCGTCTCTTCAACACCTTTTTCGCGCGCCTCACCTCCGGCTTCAACCGCGGGGTACGCCTGACGCTCAAACTGGCCCTCATGAACCTGCTGATCTTCGGCGTCCTTATCGGCGCCGGCGCGTGGCTGTCGCAGAAACTGCCGACCGGCCTTGTCCCCGGCGAGGACAAAGGGGTTCTGATGGTCCTTACCTACCTTATGCCGGGGGCCTCGCTTGAACGCACCGTCGAAGTTCAGGACCAGGTCGCCGATACCCTTCTGGCCGACCCCCTTGTCGAATCCCTGGGGGCCATGAGCGGGATCGACCTCGCGACCTTCGCCTTCAAGTCCGATGCGGGGATCGCCTTTGCGCACCTCTCGGATTGGTCCGAGCGGACCGAACCGGGACAGAGCGCCGACGCGATGGCCGGCAAATTCATGATGCAGATGATGCAGAACAAAGAGGCGATGATCATCCCGGTCAACCCGCCGCCGATCCGCGGCATGAGCGCCACGGGTGGTTTTGAGCTCTATGTCCAGGACCGCACCGGCGGCGACCTTCTCGCCTTTGACGGCGTGATGAAGCAGCTCGTCGCAAAGGCCAACGAACGGCCGGAGCTCACGCGGGTCCGCACGACCTTCAACGCCGGCGTGCCGCAGTACCGCATCACCGTCAACGAGGACAAGGCCAAGGCGCTGGGCGTTCAGATCTCCGATATCTACACGACCCTCGGCTCGACCTTCGGGACCGGGTACGCCAACGATTTCAACCTCTACGGCCGTACCTACCACGTTAACGTCCAGCTCGAGCCCTCCTACCGCGAGAGCGTCGAGGATTACCGCGACGTTTTCGTCCGCTCCTCCAGCGGCGCGCTGATCCCGATCAGCTCCCTCGTCGACGCCAAGCGCATCGTCGGTCCGAGCGTCGTCCAGCGCTTCAACATGTTCACGGCGGCGCAGCTCTCCGGACAGCCCGCCCCGGGTTACAGTTCGGGCGACGCGATGCGCGCCATCCAGGAAGTGACGGCGGAGGTCCTGCCCGAGGGCTATACCATCGCCTGGGCCGGTACCTCCTACCAGGAGCAGCAGGTGGCGGGCAAAGGCAACAACGCCTTTATCTTCGCCATCGTCTTCATCTTCCTGATCCTCGCAGCCCTCTACGAGAGCTGGATGATCCCGTTCACGATCCTCATGACCGTCCCGTTCGCCCTGCTCGGTGCGACACTGGCAGTCTATTTCCGCGGGCTCGAGAACGACATCTATTTCCAGGTCGGGCTCGTCACCCTCGTCGGCCTCACCGCGAAAAACGCGATTTTGATCGTCGAGTTCGCCCAGCAGAAACTGCGCGAGGGGCTTGACCTCTACCAGGCGACGATTGAAGGGGCGCGGATCCGTTTCCGCCCCATTGTCATGACGTCGCTCGCCTTTATCGGCGGGACGCTGCCGCTCGCGCTGAGCAGCGGGGCCGGGGCGAACAGCCGCCATATTATCGGGACGACCGTCGTCGGCGGGATGGTGATGCTGACCGTGGTCGCGATCTTCTTCATCCCGCTCTTTTACTACCTGATCATGCGCCTGCGGGCCAAATTCTACACCGACAAAGGAGGCGAAGATGCACGCAACTAAGCTCCTCTCCCTCGCGGCGGCCCTCTGGCTGCTCGGCGGATGTTCCATGGCGCCGAAGCTCACCGTCACGCCGCCCGAACTGCCGGCACAAAGCGCGGTTTCGGCCGATGCCAATGCCAGCACGATCGGCGCGGCGTGGTGGGAGGCCTTCAACGACGAGATGCTCAATGCCCTCGTCGGGGAAGCGCTGCGCAACAACGACGACCTGAAAATCGCCGCGAGCCGCGTCGCCCAGGCAGCGGCATCGCTGGGCTACAGCCGCGCCGAACGCTATCCCACCCTCGACGGCGGGGCGTCGGCGAACCGCCAGAAGACCAGCGGGGAGACGCTTTCGCCCTTCTCGGGGTTTATCTACAACAGTTTCGACCTCTCCGTCACGGCGGCCTACGAGTTGGACTTCTGGGGTAAATACAAAAACCTCGAAGCGGCGGCGCGCGGCGAGCTGATTGCCACCGATGCCGACCGGGAGACCGTCCGCATCGGCCTCATTGCCGGCGTCTCGGAACTCTATTTCAACCTCGTCTCCCTGCGGCGGCAGATCACGGTCACCGAGGAGACGGTCCAGGCCTACAAGGAGAGCTACGAGTACCGCTCACGCCAGTTCCAGCACGGCGCCATCGACGAGCTCACATTGCAGCAGTCGCACGCCCTCTATGCCACGGCGAAGGTCTCTCTCGCCGGGTTGCGCGAGGAGCATGCCCTCGCCGAAAACGCGATGGGCATCCTGCTGGGGCGTTCCCCCAAAGAGCTGCTCGAAGCGGCATACGCCACGATGAGCGCCCTGCCCGACCCGCAGCCTGTCCCGGCCGACCTCACCTCGGGCCTGCTCGAGCGGCGCCCCGACATCCTCGCCGCCGAATCGCGCCTGCGTACGGCCAACGCGACGATCGGCGTGGCCAAGGCTGCCTACTTCCCGACCATTTCGCTGACCGGCACCGCCGGCTACAGCAGCAGCGAACTTGACAACCTGCTCAACGCCTCGGCCCAGATGTGGGGACTCGGCGCCGCGTTGTACGTTCCCCTGTTCGATTTCGGTCGGATCGAGAACAGCGTCAACGAGGCGGAGGCGAAAAAAGACGAAGCGGTCATGGTCTATGCGCAGACGGTGAAAGTGGCGTTCAAAGAGGTGTACGACGCGCTGGCGAAGATCCGCGCGGCCGATGAGAAGCTCACCGCGCAGGAGGAGGCGAACCAGGCGTATGAGAAGGTGCTGTCCCTGTCGCAGCGCCGCTTCGACAGCGGCTACGGCACCTACCTGGAGGTGATCGACGCCAAGCGGGCCCTGCTGGCCTCGCGGCTGAACCTGGTGCAGCTCGGTGCCGCAAGGATCACGAACCAGATCTCCCTCTACAAAGCCCTGGGAGGCGGGTGGAAGCGTGCGCGCCCCTAGCGGGCGCCAGGCTCCCGGAACTCCGTATCAGAAGTTCCCGTTAAGAAAATCCGAATCGTTGAGGACTCTCGCTTTCTCAAAGCCGTCCTCGGTCCCTTTCGGATTGGTGGAGAAACCGGCGAGCGAACCGCAGTGCGGGCATTTGCCTTCATTGAGAAGTGCCAGCTGATCCAAGGTGATTTTCCCGTTGCACTCCTGGCAGTAGAAGAACGTTTCCTCTTCCATCAGAAGCTGCCCTCACCGACGGAGATGACGTAGTTGTCGTCGACGGAGATTACGTTGAATTCATGCTTCCCGCAGAAAGATTCGTTAAGCTGCTGCGCCCAGGCGCGGGCAACCATCAGGGCATTCTCTTTGTCATCAAAGGTCTTGATCTGCGGCATGTTATTGCGCTTCGCGCATCCGCACATTTTTTCTACTACAACATGGTATTCCATCTGTAATCCTTTTTTTGAGTTTCCGTCCTTCTGCATACCCCGTTCCAGAAGCCCTTTTTCCGCTCACCTCTATTCTTGATTTTCTGATTTAGCATGGGATCAACATAAATACATAATATAATTTACGATAATATTCCGCCCCAAAATACCAATTTTCAAGGAATACTTTTGATTCGAAAAAGTCTCATGATTATGCTTTTCTTGTTGTGGCAGAGCGCCCAGGCGTCGACGACAACGGACCTGCAGGGTCTCGTCACCCAGGGCGAAACCCTCAACGGCGAACTCGCCGCGTTCAGCTTTGCCCAGGAGGGCTCCTGCAGCGAACTCGGGACACTCAATACGTCCGTCAAGGAGTATATCGCCTCTATCCAGATGGTGTACACCCATATCCCCTCGCCCTACTCGGTCAATGTCGACGACCTCGATTCCCTCGACAGCCTCTCGGCGCTGGCGCTGCAGATGGCCCAGAACAGTTTCCGTATCTCCACGGGGCTGCAGACGAGCGGCAGCTGCTATGAACGCTCCAATTTCGAACTGCTGACGGCAGCGATGCTTCGCCTCTCGGACGATATCGGGAGCATGGCCGACCGCATCCTCGAAATGGCGGACCGCATCCTTGTCATGGCCGACAATATCGGCATCATGGCGGACCGTATCCTCATCACCCAGCAGCTGCAGAACAGCAATGTCCGCCTGACGCAGGAGTCCGTACTGCAGACGCAGAGCAATATGATCGCGCTCAGCGATGCGCTCATGCCGGAGATCTATGACGCCACGCTTTCCGGGCTCATCACCAAGAGCCAGGCACTTGCCGACGCCATGGCGGCAACGACCCTCTCGGAGACGACGATGGACGTCCAGCTGCAAGGGCTCGAAGCCAACGCTTCGCGGCTCATGATCTCCACGAAGAACCTCTACGAGTGGGCCGCCAAAAACAACCAGCTCGCGGTCATGGAACCCAGCGACGATACCCTGACGATGTTCGGCGACCTCTCCCAGATCCACCAGGGCATGGGCGACAGCCTGGATACCTTCGCCACCGCCATCGAAACCCTCTCTGATCAGACCGATTCCGCGGTGCTGAAAGCGGCGATTGCCAGCCTGCTGAAGCTCAGCTACGACATCGGCACCATGTCCAACCGCATTATGGAGATGTCGGACAAAATCATCGTGATGGCCGACAACATCGGCATCATGACCGACCGCATCCGCCAGACCCAGGAGCTGCAGCAGGGGAGCTTTGAGACGATGTTCCACTCCATGTTCAGTGCGCAGAGCACCATGATCACCCTGTTCCAGTCCATGAACCCCTAAGGAGGCACCGTGAAAACATTCAATAACCCATTCAAAACCCTGCTGCTTTTCGGCGCCGTGCTGGCCGCTTGGCTCCCGCTCAACGCGGCGCTTTTGAGCGATCTTCAAACCGCCGATGCGAACGTCGTCACCTTCAAGAGCCAGCTCGAAGCGATCAACCTCGGTAGCGACAGCGTCTGCGCCCCCCTGCTTCAGGCGAACAACGCGGCGCGCGATCTCGTCAACGAGATCAGCCGTATCGACGCAAGCCTTGCCGCCCCGCTGCAGGTGGACGCGGACGTGCTGACGGCGCTCGATCAGTACACCGTGACGGTCCTCGGCCTCGCCAATGAAGCCCTGCATCTCTCCACAGACCTGCAGATGCTCTCCTCCTCCATGAACGCCGCCACCCTGAACGACGGCATCACGGCCATGCTCCAGCTCTCCGACGACATCGGAACGATGGCCGACCGTATCGGCGAGATGGCGGACAAGATCCTGATCATGTCGGACAACATCGGCCTGATGGCCGACCGCATCCTCGAGACCCAGCAGCTGCAAAACGACAACGTCGCCCTCACCCAGTCTACCCTGCTGCAGACGCAGAAAAACATGCTTGCGATGGTATCGGTGATGCAATCGAACAGTTTCAACAATCAACTGGAAGGGCTGAAATCGAGCGGCGACTTCCTGGCGCAGCGCATGGATGCCGTCAGCCTGACACCGTGGACAATGTCCATGGAGCTCGAAGCCGTCTCCTGGGATGTTCGTCAGTATCTGGGCGAAGTCGAATCCGTCTATAGCGATATCACGGCGAATTCGGTCCATAACAGCTTCTACGTCTCCGCGGACACCCTGGTCGACCTGGGCAGTCTCGCGGTGATGCTCCGCTCCCTCTCCACGGCAGTGGACGGCTATGTCGTCGCGATCAGCGGCATGGAGTCCATGACCTCCGATCCCACGCTCTACGCGTCACTCAAAAGTATGCTGCAGCTCTCCGCCGATATCGGGGTGATGGCCAACCGCATCCTCGAAGAGGCCGATCTCATCCTGGCCATGGCCGACAACATCGGACTGCAGGCGGATCAGATCGTTTCCACCCAGCAGTCGATGAACATGAACATCGCCGTCGTGCAGGCTTCAATACTCGCCGCACAGCAGATGACGATCGCCCTCTTCGCACAGCGGGGTCTCTAAGGCATATTCTTGTGGGCAATTATCCCTGGCTGGTACTGGTCAGTACGACGCCGAGGGCCACGAATCCCAGCAAGACGCCGATCAGCAAAAGGGTATTGATGATTGCAGCGACGACGACAACCCAGGTATGGTAGCCGCCGAGCTGTCTCATCGTCGCGATGCGCACCTCGGTATCCGTCGAAACGGCTTCAGCCCTGCGCTGCAGATCGCGGTAGTTTTTGTAGACAAAATAGGGAGCAGTTCCCCCCGCAATGATCATGAAGATCAGTGTGCCAATAAGCCCGAGTGACAGGAATGAAAAGAGCAGCGCCGCACCGAAATAGCCGATGGCCGCAAGATAAGCTTTGCGGTAGAGCAGAAACCAGAACGTCACGAAGAAGGCCCACCAGGACCAGCTCCAGGCGAAACCGTCTACGCCGTTCCGGTTGAACTTGGCGAAGGTACGCTTGTACCAGGCGAACTTCTCCGGCTTCTGGACGAAGGCACCCAGCATCGCATCATCGTAGTGGATGCCGGGGGCATGCTCCTCTTTAGATTCCGTCGGCACTTCTTCGACGGTTGCCACGTCCATATACGGTTGATTTTCCATCACACAACTCCTCGGATTATCCTTGATCCTCTCGGGCAGGCACCCTGTAAAGGGCTCTTATGTTATCAGAAAAAGCATTTAATATCGTGAATGTCTGGCGGAGATCGCCTACGGCTAGTAAAGTTCGCACGCCTCAACGAAACCGCCCTCTTCAACGGAGATGACAAAGTTGTCGCCCGTCTCCTTGACGTCGAAACCGTGTTTGCCGCAGAAGCTGTTGTTGAGGGTATCGGCCCATTCGTACGCATGTTCCTCCGCCTCTTCGCGGCTGTAGAAGCTGCGGATCTGCTCGAGATCCCTCTTCTTCGCACAGCCGCAGAGCTTTTCAATGACGACGTGGTACTGCGCAGGCATACGGGGCGTCCTAGGAGAGTTTGCTGTTGTTGGAGATCAGGTAAAACTGATCTTTGAGTTTGTTAAGTTCCCGGATCACGAGATCGTGGTGTTCATCGCTGAGCGCGTAGTGCTGCTCCATAAAATCATAAAGTTTGTCGATGTTGGTGTAGATCTCTTTCATCAGATTTTCCTTGATCTTGTCGGAAACGGCCATACATGTGTCCTTTTTTCCGCAACTTATGCAAAAATCGTGCTTGAAAGATAGTGGGATGGAGTGCTCCCCGAAGGGAGCAACATGAATTGAGGAGAGAGAAAGTCGGGGGTCCGAAGAAGACGCCCCGGTGCCGCCCCAGCGGTCCGAACCGGCCGTGGGGCCGCGGCAATCTCAAAAAAACAGGTATCCCTCTCCCCGGGGGAAGAGATTTAGCGGATAAGGTCGAAGAAGTAGTCCGTCGTAGCGATACCCTTCGTCTCTTCGTCGAGCTGATCAAGAACTTTGTTCGTAATCTGAGTGAGCATGTTGAGCGCACCTTCGTAACCGCTCAGTGAGTAGCGGTGCAGGTGGTGACGGTCAAAGATCGGGAAGCCCATGTAGATGAGCGGAGTACCCGTATCACGCATCAGCTCTTTACCGTAAGAGTTACCGATCATGAAATCGACAGGCTCAGTAAAGAGGAATGAACGCATGTGCCACAGGTCTTTACCTGCCCAGACGTTCAGATCGTCTTTAGCCGGTGAAGTGTCGAGAAGCGCACGCATCTCATCTTCCCAACCGCGCGGTGCATTGTGGCACAGTACGTGTGTCGGTTCCGCACCCATTTCGAGCAGGAAGGAAACAACACCGATCAGGAAGTCAGGGTCGCCCCAGATCGCGAATTTCTTACCGTGCATGTACGGGTAGCTATCCTGCATTGCGTCGACCAGGCGCTGGCGCTCGATCTTCAGTTCTGCCGGGATTTCGTTACCAGTCAGCTCGGAAAGCTTCATGATGAACTCGTCAGTCCCTTTCAGGCCTACCGGGTTACATGTTGTGCTCTCTTTGGATTTCCAGCGCTTCTGAACCATTTTCATAGTTTTCGGAGTCGCGTATTTCTGCAGAGAGATTGTCGCTTTGGAGTTGATACAGTCAGCTGCATCTTCCAGTTTAGTACCGCCGGCGAACATGTTGTACTCACCTGCAGGCATATCCCACTGATCAGAGTGGTCGCCGAGCATGATGTAGTCTGCACCCATCTTCTCAACGATCGTTTTGACCGCACGGATAGAACCGATGTACGTTTCGAAGCCCGGGATGATGTTGATGCGGTCTTTGACCTCTTCAGTTTTCTTCCCTTCAGTGAGCTGCTGCATTGTACCGTGCATCATGTTGTCGTAACCGGTGATGTGGCTACCGACGAAAGACGGAGTGTGCGCATACGGGATCGGGAATGATTCCGGAAGGTCAACACCACCGTCTTCCTCTTTCGCTGCAGTAATGAACGCGTAGAGGTCGTCACCGATGACTTCTGCCATACAAGTTGTGGAAACCATGATCATGTCCGGCTTGTAAACTGCTGCACAGTTTTTCAGACCGTCTTTCATGTTGACCAAACCACCGAATACCGCCGCGTCTTCAGTCATAGAGTCGGAAACACACGGTGTCGGCTCTTTGAAGTGACGTGTAAAGTATGAACGGAAGTAAGCAACACAACCGTGTGAACCGTGAACGTACGGCATACAGTTCTCGAAACCGAGAGCAACCATGACAGCACCGAGGGGCTGACATGCTTTTGCCGGGTTGACAGTGATCGCTTCACGAGCAAGGTTCTTTTCGCGGTAATCCCACGTAGTCGTCCACTCAGCAATTTCAGCGACTTTTTCTTTGTCGATGGCGCCCCAGGCACCCTCGAACTGTTTTTTGTTTGCCAGGACATCCCGGTACTCAGGATGCTGGAAAAGGTTTTTACCGTTGTCGATTTTATCTACGTTCTGCATTACGCTTCTCCTTCCGTTTCCCAAGGTGCTTTGCTATATCCCCAAACCGGAGAGTTGATCGCGAGGTCCATATCGGATGCGAAGATCGCGAAACCGTCGAATCCGTGGTACGGACCGCTGTAGTCCCAAGAGTGCATCTGGCGATACGGCAGACCCATTTTCTGGAAGACGTATTTTTCTTTAATACCAGAAGCAACGAGGTCCGGCTCAAGTTTCTTGACAAACGCTTCGAGCTCGTATTCGTTGACGTCATCGTAGATGACAGTTGAACGCATGATCTCGTCTTTTGTACGCTTGTAGTCATCGTCGTGTGCGAATTCGTAACCCGTACCGATAACTTCCATACCGAGGTCTTCGTAAGCGCCGATAACGTGACGCGGGCGGAGACCACCGACGAACAGCATTACCTGCTTGCCTTCGAGGCGCGGGCGGTATTTGTCAACAACAGCGTTGATCATCGGCTCATACTTCGCGATGACTTCTTCACATTTCGCTTGGATCTTCTCGTCGAAGAATGCAGCGATTTTGCGCAGTGACTTGTACGTCTGAGTCGGTCCGAAGAAGTTGTATTCAACCCAAGGAATACCGAACTCTTTCTCCATGTGACGGGAGATGTAGTTCATAGAACGGTAGCAGTGCAGGAGGTTCAGTTTAACCTTCGGCGTCTGTGCCATTTCTTTGAGCGTAGCATCGCCTGACCACTGAGCAGTTACACGCAGACCCATCTCTTCGAGAAGGATACGGCTTGACCATGCGTCACCACCGATGTTGTAGTCACCGATGATCGCAACGTCGTACTCAGTCGGCTCGATAGCGTCACCCAGTGTTTCAACGTTGCCGTCGAAAACGTAGTCACGGACAGTGTCGTTCGCGATGTGGTGACCCAGGGACTGAGAAACACCGCGGAAACCTTCACAGTTAACCGGAACGATCGTGTTACCAGTCGCTTTCGCGTAAACTTTAGAAGTCGCGTTGATGTCGTCACCGATCAGACCGATCGGACACTCAGACTGGACAGTGATACCGTTGTTCAGCGGGAACAGTGCGTCGATCTCTTCGAAACAGACAGCCAGTTTCTTGTCACCGCCGAAGACGATGTCTTTTTCCTGGAAGTCGGAAGAGAAGTTCATCGTAACGAATGTATCGACACCGGTTGTACCGATGTAGTAGTTACGACGGCCGGCACGTGAGTACTGACCACAACCGATCGGACCGTGAGAGATATGAACCATATCTTTAACCGGACCCCAAACAACACCTTTAGAACCGGCATAAGCACAACCACGCTGGCTCATGACACCCGGAACAGTTTTCTTATTCGAACGAACGTTACCGCAAGTTTTTTGGCTTTCATCCTCCGGTGAACCTACACCGAGGTGCTTAGCACGATTTTTTGCAGCTTTCTCCGGGTACGCCTTGAGTACCTCTTCAATCGCTGCTTTTTGTTTTGCTTCCAATGATTCTGGACCCATAATATCCTCCTCTATGTCTTTTAAAGAATCTATAATTTAATAGTTTGCTTACGCTGCCGTAATACGGAACTGAGCCATAGAGTCGAATTTCTTACAAAGGGCCATAGTCTCGTCATCGCCTGCATCGAGACGCTTGGAGAGCTCTGCAATCTGATAGCGGTTTGTATAGATCATGTAGTCAGACTCAGCCGTTGTAGCGTAGTGTACAAGTGCTTTGAACATGAACGTATCTTTGTTCGTATAAGAAAGCTCTTCTTTTTGACCTTCACGGCTTTCCATCATCATTTTAATTTCGCTGACGCTGCCGAAATCAACGCCTGAGTTATCCAGTTTTTCAACAACTTTTTCGTCCGGGATTGAATTCCCCATATCTGCTGGGAAGTGGAAACCAAGAATAAACATAATAATTCTCCTTCTTTGTCTGTTTTTTTCTTTTCATTATGAGAATTTTTATTCCCCCGAAGGGGAAAACGCATCTTTCAACCAAGGAAAGCCAAAGGCGATTACGCTTCTGCAGCCTTACCAACGTTTTCTTCGTCAGCCTCTTCTTCAAGACCGTATTTCATCAGAAGGTCTTCGAGGTCGTCCATCTCGAGCGGAGTCGGGATGATTTTCATGTCGTTCGCGATGATTTTGCGAGCAAGTTCTTTGTACTCAAGAGCTTGGTCAGAGTTCGGGCTGTATTCAACAACCGTCATACGGCGAAGTTCAGCGTGCTGAACGATGTTGTTACGCGGTACGAAGTGGATCATCTGAGTTCCGAGGTCTTTAGACAGTGCGATAGCAAGGTCATACTCTTTGTCAGTCATACGAGCGTTACAAACCAGACCAGCAAGGCGAACGCCACCAGTGTTTGCATACTTCAGAATACCTTTAGAGATGTTGTTAGCAGCGTACATTGCCATCATCTCACCAGACATAACGATGTAGATTTCCTGAGCTTTACCTTCACGGATCGGCATAGCGAAACCACCACAAACAACGTCACCGAGAACGTCGTAAGAAACGAAGTCAAGACCTTCTTCTTCGTAAGCGCCTTCTTCTTCGAGGAAGTTAATTGCAGTAATAACACCGCGTCCTGCACATCCAACACCCGGCTCTGGTCCGCCAGACTCTGTACAGTTGATCCAACCGCCCGGTGCGTCAGGAGCAAAAATACCTGCACCCGGTTTCATTGCATCTTCGAGTTCGAGGTCCTCAACAGTACCCATTTCAGCAGCGAGCTGCAGAATTGTAGACTGTGCTTTCTCGTGAAGGATCAGACGAGTTGAGTCCGCTTTCGGGTCACAACCAACGATCATGATGTTTTTATCAAAGTAATGAGCCATAGAAGCCAGAGTGTTTTGGGAAGTAGTAGATTTACCAATCCCACCTTTACCATAGAATGCGATTTGACGAAGTTCAGCCATTTTTTTCTCCTTGTAGATGTACTTCGCCGTAGTTGGTGCATGATGCGTTCCCGGTTTTTTCAGCGACAATTCCTTACATTCCTAAAAAATACGGACAACAATAGGAAAAAGGAACAAATTTGTAAGAATAGGATTTGCAGCAGTGCCGACATTTTGTCGTAAAAGCCCGGAAAGCACCTAAACAAGGGAGTTTGAGAGGATTTACTACTGAAAGGAATTCTCAAAATCAGGAAGGATACACGGGCTTCAAAATTGTCGCAAAAAGGACAAAAATTGTCGTATATGCGACAAAATGCCCTTAAGGCCCCTAAATAGGGGCTTGGAAGCTTAAATATTATTTTTAAAATGAAAGACGGTGAGATTGGTGCGGCGGAAACCGCGGCGGGTGTAAAAGTGCAGTGCGTTTTCATTGTCGATATCCGCGGCAAGTTGGATGCGTTTGTAGCCGTAGGACTGTGCCATGAAACGCATTTTGTTGATGAGACGGCTGCCCACCCCCATCTTACGGTACTCCTGTAGAACGACGAGGTCTTCGATCTGTCCGACAAAATCCCCCTCGGCGCTGGAGATGAGACGCTGCATCGTCAGCATGCCGACGACCTTCCCCTCGTGACGCGCGACAAGCAGATCGGTCCCCTCGTGGGCGTAGAGTTTTGCGATCCCCGAGAGCTGCTTGTCGAAGTCGATCTCGAAATCCTGTTCAATCGCGAAAAGCACGCCCAGCAGTCCGGCCATATGCGGCAGGTCCTCCTCCGTTGCCGGTTCGATGGTGATCCCCGTTTTCATATTGATGTCGCAGATCTCCGGGTGGAGCACTTCAATCACCAGCTTCGCATGCTCATTCAGAGGATTGTCTCCTATATAGAGTGATTTCAGGTTCTTCATATTTGCCAGCGCTTCGGGAAGGTCGACAATGGCGTTACCGTCGATATCGAGTTCGTAGAGCTCCTCATAGCGGCTGATCGACTCGGGCAGCTCGGCAATGGCGTTGGAGGAGTAGCACAGCGACCCCAGGACGCTCGACGGCAGCATCGGGAACGCCGTCAGCCCGCAGCCGTCGCAGGAGAACGCCCGCAGATAGGGGGCGAAATCATCCGCGATCTCCAGGGTTGAGAGCGCGTTGTCGTCGAGGGTCAGTACCTCGAGCTCGTCCAGCCCGTGCAGGGCGATGTGACGAATACGGTTCGAAGCGAGATTGACCGATTCGACGCCGAGGGTGAAAAAGGCCTTGTCGATGGTCTCGATACGGTTGTCGGAGAGGTCCAGTTCCAGCAGGGAACTAAGGTACGCCGCCTCCGGGGGAATGGACGTGATCAGGTTGCCTTCCAGGTTCAGCCGTTCGACGGACGTGAGCTGGGCCGGCATCGCGGATATATCTTTAATATAGTTCGTCGCGAGGTTGAGGGTCCGGAGTTCATTGGGAACACTCAGACAGCGCTCAAAGCCTTCAAGAACGTTACCGCTGAGATCAAGCACCCGGAGCGTCGTGAAACGGGTCAGTTCGGAAACGTCGCTGATGCGGTTCCCGCTGAGATTGAGCGAACGGACCGGAAGCATGCCCAGGAGCGCCGGTACGGCACTGAAGGCGTTGCGCCGAAGATCGACGTTGCTCAGTTTCGTCATCGACACCATGGACTCCGGCAGGGATGAAAGCTTGTTGTTGCCCAGGTTGAGCGCGACCAGTTCGCTGAGCAGTCCGAACGCTTCAGGCAGCTGCGCCAGGGCACGGCTGCTGAGATCGAGACGCTTCACCTCCGTGGGCGCTTTGATCTCCGATGAAATGGCCCGCTGCTCCATCAACCATGCACGCAGGGTCTCCCATTGCGGTTCGGTCATGCTCACTCTCCTTCCGCCAGACGGCGTATCCGCTCGAGGCGCTGTTCAATCAGGTGTTCGATCTCTTCGAAATCATAGGTACCGAACTGGTTCATGTCGTACAATTTTACCAGTGCGGCACGGCAACAACTCTTATTGCATTCGGTCACAAGCTTTTTTGCTTTTTTGAAAGGGAGGGAGGTATTTTGAAAGATGTCGATGGCCTCGGCCACGTTTTTTTCGCCGCATTCGCAGATCTCCATCTGCAGGATCTCTTCTTTACTGCGCATGATTAGCCTCCGCGGGACGGGAGTCCTGGGCGGGAGGGATCAAAGACCGTTTTCAGTCTTGAACGTGTTGGCTTCTTCGACGGCAACGCGAAGTTTTTCACTCAGTTCCGGCATTTTGACGTAATCGGTCCAGAGTGTGTCTTCGACGATATCGTGGATCTCAGAAGCGATCTCTACCGCCAGACGTTTGCGCTTGGCCAACTCTTTTTTCAGTTCTTTTGCATCAGCTGACATTCTATCTCCTTGTTCGAGGTGGTTCAGGCCCCTCTGCAAACACGACCGAAATCGTCTTTGCAAAGAGGCCCTCAGGCCACTTTATGGACCTCGATGAGGGCTGCTTCCTCTTTGCGGAGGCCGACCAGGGTACGGTTGATCATCACCTGGACGGTGCTTTTGAACCAGCCGAAATGCTTAATGCTGATCTGCGCATTCGGCATCAGGCCCATTGCCAGCAGGCGCGCACGCAGTGCACCGTGGACATTGATAGCGTCCACCGCTGCTATTTCACCGACTTTCATCTGCAGTAAACACATTTCGGGCTCCTTTAAAGTGAAAATGCGTAAATGTTCTCGAACTTAACCGAGTTGCCGCCCTTGCTCATATGGACGAACGTCTGTTGCTGTTTGAAGTGGTACTTCTCATAAAGATCCACGACCGGCTTCACCCCGAGTGGGACATCGGCAAAGACCTTTTTGAGCCCCCGGAAATAGAGGACCCCTTTCATCATCTTCTCCGCTTCGTCCTCATGCCCTTCGCGGACCTGCCAGGGGCCCAGATAGACATGGCGTGCGTTCACGACGCTGGAGTGCTGGAACGCATTGGGCAGCGTGAACTTGAGCGAGCTTGTGCGTTCCATCTCGTCCATGAGGAACTCCAGACGGTTCTCGCCGAAGGTCTCATGGTCGATGACGGAGATGGCGGACTCGAAGTTGCCGCCGTCCAGTTCCTTCGCGTGCGCATTGGTAAAGTTGAACGGCGGCACCTTGCCGACATTAATGAAACGGCCCACTTCCATGTTCGATTCAAAGCCGTGGGCTTTGAAAAACGGCACGAGATCCGGGTTGGCATGGAGATAGATTTTGCGGAAATCGTTCTCCAGTACCGTCAGAAGCGTCTTGAAAAGGCGGGTGCCTATTCCCTTCTTCTGATATTCCGGACGCACCATAAAATATTTCATCTGCGCCGTTTCGGAGAAGCCGATGGACATGATCGCCCCGACAAGCTTGCCGTCTTCATAGGCGCCATAACAAAGGTGCGGAGAGTGCATCATCATCAGTTTGATATGGTAGCCGTCAGCGAGCCAGCCTACCGTATCGGCAATCTTGACCAGTTCACTGACGTCTGCAAATTTGAGCCATCCTATGAACATTGACTCTGCCTGTAAAGAGATACGAGCTCCATGTCGTCAAGGACCTGCTTTCGTGACGTCACGATTTCGCGGATCCGTGGCAGCAATGAGTGCAACGCACTCTTTTCGGCAGTAATACCGAGCTGTTTGAGATGGTACATGACCGTGCCCGTTCCCGAATGTTTGCCGATCGGGAATGCGCGAAGCCCCCCGACCTCTTCGGCATCAAAAGGTTCGTAGGCACGGCTGTTTTTCATCATACCGTCGGCATGAATACCGCTCTCATGGGCAAAGAGGCGCTCCCCGATAATGGGAGCATTCGGCGCGATGGTCACGCCCGCCGCCTCGGCAACGATGGCAATGAGCGAACGCATCTGCATCGCGTCGATATGACGCGCGTCGCCGTAGAGATGCTTGAGGGCCATCGAGATCTGCTCGAAGGAGGCGTTGCCCGCCCGTTCGCCCAGTCCGATAACTGTTGTATTGACGCTCTGTGCACCGGCATCGAGTCCGCTGAGCGCATTGGCATTGGCAAGACCGAAATCATTGTGCGTGTGCATTTCGATCGGAAGGAGATTGAGGGAAACCAATGCCTTGATGGCTTCATAGGTGCGCGTCGGTGTCAGAATCCCGACGGTATCGCAGTAGCGGAAACGGTCAGCACCGAGCGTATGGCCCAGTTGCATCACTTCGGCAATAAAGGAGAGATCGGCACGGGAGCTGTCTTCGGCTCCGATGCAGACATAGAGTCCTTCGCGTTTCGCGGCCAAGATGACTGCCTCGAGTTGCGAAAGCATCCGTTCCTTGTCACCGCCGAACTTGACGTCGATCAGAATGTCAGAAACGGGAATGGAGAGGTCAACGGCCGGCACGCCGCATTCAAGCGACGCCTCGAGATCGCGCATCGTCGCACGGTTCCAGGTCATCATCCGCGCCCCCAGCCCCAGGGCGAGAAGCTCGCGGATGTCTTCCTGTTCGCGCGTTCCCATGGCGGGAATGCCGATTTCGAGTTCATCGGCGCCGCACGCATCAAGCGCGCGGGCGATCGCTATCTTTTCAACGGTGTTGAACGCCACATAGGGCGCCTGCTCACCGTCACGTAACGTCGTGTCGTTGATAAAAGCCATTTCCATCCTTCACCTTCGTCAATTCGTCTCATCTGACGCAAATGCGAAAGCATTTATCTGCTTCTTAGCGGCCTTTTGCTGTTTCCCGCCGAAGCGGGGACAGCGATTGCTTAGTTCGCTTCCATCTCCTCGGGGAGATTGAAGTATTTACGCGTTGCTTTCAGGACGGAAGCTTCCATCGGCTGATAAGCGTAGCTCATGTCGGCGACGAGGCCGGCTGCTTTGAGGTCATCCTGCGGACAACCGCCGATCTTCGCCGTGAGGATCAGCTTACAGTCTTTGAGTTTTTCAACGATCGCGTCGATCGGGTTCGTGCCATCCGGACCTGCACAGTACTCATAGTCGAGTTTGCGGTGGTGGATGAAGCGGATACCGAGGTCGCCTGCTTCGTAGATAAGGAACTCTTTAACAGAACCGAAGTGCTGGTTGATCATACCTTCGCCCGCTGTCGTAACGGCAACGAGGATCGTCTGACCGTCAGAACTGAGGTCTGCTTTCTCTTTACGGACACGCTCGTTCGCTCTGTCAAGGAAGAAGCGGAACTCTTCGATCTTGGCGTGCGCCTCTTTGCGTCCTTCAACGTTGTAGTGTGCTTCGAGGGCATCGAAGCTCATTTCAGCGAAGCGTTCTTTCGTGAATTCCGCACCGCGGTCTTCACCGATCAGACCGACGGCATCGGCGCGGCACTGGCGGCAGTGCTGCATCAGTTTCATATCCATACCGCACGCTTCTTGCACTTCCATCTGCTGCTGGTCAGTCGCAGACGGAACACCGTCGAGGGCGAATTTCGTACCGAATTCCGGCTCGGAGATGATCGGCATGATGTTGTGGAGGAAGACACCGATCTCTTTCAGTTTCTTGGAAACTTCCGGCAGGTGCTTGTCGTTGATACCCGGGATCAGAACGGAGTTCGCTTTGATGAGGATACCGTGCTCAACACACTTCGCCATACCTTCGAGTTGTTTCTCGAGCAGGATGCGCGCCGCTTCTTTACCGTAGATACGTTTGTTGTTGTGGTAGATCCACGGATAGATTTTCGAACCGATCTCACCTGTTTCGTCTACAGAGTTGATCGTGACCGTAATGTGGTCGATGTCGTATTTGACCATTTCATCAACGTAGTCCGGCAGGGCGAGACCGTTCGTAGAGAGACAAAGTTTCAGGTCAGGCGCTTTTTCGCGGACCATTTCGAACGTCTTGAATGTTTTTTCCGGGTTGGCGAGGGCATCTCCCGGTCCGGCAATACCAAGAACACTCATACGCTGAACTTCACCGCCGACGAACATAACCTTCTTGACGGACTCTTCCGGCGTCAGGCGTTCGCTTGTAACCCCCGGACGGCTCTCGTTGGAACAGTCGTATTTACGGTTACAGTAGTTACACTGGATATTACATGCCGGTGCAACCGCAACGTGGATACGTGCGTAGTGGTGGTGGGCTCCTTCAGAGTAACATGGGTGATCGTGGACCTTTTCTGCAATATCAGCTGGCAATGCTGATTCTGTTGGGCTTGAACCGCAGCTCATTTTAGCTCCTTTTATAGATGTATAGGTTTGACGAACCTGACCTTGCATCATGTAGCTACAATCATATTCTGCTGCCAATGTTGCAAACCCTATTCCAGCCCTTTTCCGCGTGTTGGGGCTACCACCACCGACAATCTCGACAATTTTGTCCCCTCACTCCCCACCATATTGCACTGCAACATTATTAAATAGCAACTCATACACAAAGGCGCATTTCCGTCTAATCCCCGGCGGGCCGGGAACTCCCGACTGGAACGCATCTTGCAATTTACGCTGCAAGTACGCCTGCTTCCGGGCGACGGTAAAGGAAAACCCATGAAGATCGCTGTCCCGTTCAGTCAACAGCTTGAGCTCTATCGCGATAACCCTTCGACCGCCCCGAAATTCGGTATTTATGAAATCGTTATGGAAAAGAGCCGGGTCGGTATCTCACTGCTGAGCGTCGAGATGAACCCCTGGTGCAAAACGGCGTGCGGCCTCTTTGACACCTCTTCGACCACGTGTACCTGCGATGAAGAGCGCCAAAAAGACATCCGCCATATCACCGAACACTATGCCCTGCTTGAAGTGCTCGCAGGCTGCAGCTACCTGCTGGCCGACCGTTTCTGCGACAACACCAAACGGGCACTGACCAACGGCGGCATCCATCTGTTCAAGTTTCCCTCTGTCATCCGTACGACGGAGAACGCCATCAAAAATTTCATCATAGGAGCTTCGCTTGCAAATACAGTTGAACACGTCTACTATGCGTCTTGAAGAGCAGCCGCTTGACATCGGATACGCTTCCGAAAAGGTCACGCTCAAAGCCCCGGACGGTACGTCACAGAGTGTCGGGGGACAGGACGGTAAGACCCACCTGATCGTGACGGTCCCTTTTATAGATGACAACTGCATCGCCGAACTGCAAGCTATCGGCAAGGCCCTTCCGAAAGCCGACGATGTCACCGCGTCGCTGATCGTCGCCGCAACCTCCCACGAGGACCCCAAAGTCGAAGGCTTCCGCTTCCTGCTTGACAGCGACGAAGAGTTCGCCGACTGGTACGGTGTCCGCCTCAGCGGTGAGCCCCTTGATGGGGAGCTGACCAAGGCCCTGTTCATCATCTCCAAGGATGGTGCACTCTACTACGATGAATTTGCCAAGAACCTGCATGATCCGTTCAACGCCGAAACGGCCGTACGGAAAGTCTACGCTGCGCAAGAATGCTATACCGGGAAAGGATGCCACTAATGAGCGAAACAATGACCACAACAGAGACCAAAGACTACAGTGAACTGATCGAAACGATCAAGAAAGAGATCCGCAACCAGACGACCGTCCCCTATTTCGGACTGGGAATCTTCAAAGGCATCACGACCAAAGAGGGCGAACAGATGCCTTTTGACTCGGATTCGATGATCCTGATGATGAACAACGGCCGCGCCATGAGCCCGCGCCTGATGTTCGAATACTCCCGTGCCGCCATGCACCTGGAGCAGCGCCGGGGCGTCGACTACATCCAGCAGATGACCAACTGGATCTACACCAAGGAGTTCGAGCCGACGCCGCTGCACAAGGCGATCCTGAACATGTCGCCGCGCTACATCATCGACACCAACCGCGATGCCAAGCTGCAGGAGATGCTCGCATTCGAACCGCACACGTTCATCATCGGGAAGTCCCGTATCCTTGACAACGACTACCGCTACGAGATCTACGAGTGGGATGTCGAGAACAAGAAGTACTTCCAGGTCGACGAAGAGGCCCTCGACGACGCCCAGAAGATCCTCTTCAAGCCGATGGGTTCCCCGCTGCCGGACCCGAGCTTCGTCATCTCCGACGCCGACTATGTCGACTGGCTGACCGAAGCGATGGGCGGCTATGCCGTCCCGTCCGTCCTCAAAACCTACCGCAAGACGAAAAAGTACCTCTTCATGGGCACCTATTTCGACCGCGATACCGACCGTATGGTCGCCAACGAGCTGACACACGACCTCGAAGGCGGTTACTTCATCACCGACCAGGAGCTCGGTAAAAAAGAGAAGAAATTCGTCGAGAAACACAATCTCGAAGTGATCGAGATGACGCTCGAAGCCTTCACCGAGGCCTTTATCTAAACAATATACACCTGCCCCATGCGGGGCAAACGATACTCAATCTCGAGCGATCGCTTAGCGGGATGACGCGGCGAAGCCACACAAAGGAAACTTATGCCATACATACCAACCGTAAAAGACAGAACCCCCCGGGGCGAACGCTATTTTGACCTTTTTTCCAAACTGATGGGCGACCGTGTCGTCATGATCACCGAACCGATCGACGACCACATGATGGGGATCATCGTCTCCCAGCTGCTTTATCTTGAAGCCGAAGATTCCGAAGAGCCGATCCACATGTATATCAGTTCTCCGGGCGGTTCGGTGATGGCGGGCCTCGCCATCCTCGACACCATGCAGCTGATCAGCGCACCGGTCTACACCTACGGCCTCGGGATGGTCGCTTCCATGGCAGCCGTTCTCTTTACCTGCGGCGAACCGGGACACCGCTACGTACTCCCCAACGCCGAAGTGATGATCCACCAGCCCCTCGGTGGTGCACAGGGCCAGGCCAGCGACATCGAGATCCAGGCCAACCATATTATCAGCCTGAAAAGACGTCTCTACAAGATCCTCTCCGAAGCCACCGGCGCGACAGTCAAAACCATTGAGAAAGCCAGCGACCGTGACAACTATTTCATTGCCGAAGATGCTATCAAATTCGGTCTGGCGGACCAGATCCTCAATGCTATTACGAAAAAGGAAGTCTGATGAGTACCAAAGAAGAAAAAACATGTTCGTTCTGCGGGCGTAAGCAGAGCGAAGTGAAAAAAATGTTCTCTTCGGAGAACACCAATATCTGTAACGAGTGTGTCACGACCTGTTCGAACATCCTGCAAAAGGAAGTCCGCTACGAACAGCAGGAGAAACTGCACCAGGAGCTGCCGAAGCCCGCGAAGATCGTCGATTTCCTCGACAAGTACATTATCGGTCAGGAGGACGCGAAAAAAGTTCTCGCCGTCGCGCTGTACAACCACTACAAGCGGATCGAAAACCCGATCTACAATAATGTCGAGCTGGAAAAATCGAACATTATGCTGCTCGGACCGACGGGGAGCGGTAAGACGCTGCTCGCCAAGTCCCTGGCGAAGATCATGAACGTCCCCTTCGCCGTCGCCGATGCCACGGCCCTGACCGAAGCGGGCTACGTCGGCGAAGACGTCGAGAGCATCCTCTCACGCCTCCTCGCCGCGGCCAACTACGACATCGAAGCCGCCCAGCGCGGGATCATCTACATCGACGAGATCGACAAGATCGCCCGCAAGAGCGAGAGTGCCACGATGGGCCGCGACGTCTCCGGCGAGGGTGTCCAGCAGGGTCTGCTCAAGATTCTGGAAGGCAGCGAAGTCTACGTCCCGGTCAAGGGAAGCCGCAAAAACTCCACGACGGAGACGGTGCTCTTCGATACGACGCACGTTCTCTTCGTCTGTGGGGGCGCCTTTGTCGGCCTCGTGCCGGACAAACATACGAAGCGTACCAATAAGGTCGGCTTCGCGAAGGTTCAGAAGAGCGAGATGGCTGCCGACTTCAAAGTCGACCAGCGCGCCCTGGTCCACTACGGTATCATCCCCGAGTTCATCGGGCGTATCCCCGTCATCGCGCAGCTGCGCGAACTGACCAAGGATCAGATGGTCCAGATTCTCCAGGAACCGGACAACGCCCTGATCAAGCAGTTCCAGGCGCTCTTCGAGATGGACGGTATCACCCTCGAGTTCGAAGACAAGGCTCTCGAAGCGATCGCCCAGCAGGCGATCGACAAGGGTGTCGGTGCCCGCGGTCTGCGCGGGATCATCGAAGAGGCGATGCTGCCGCTGCAGTACAGCTGCCCCTCAAGAGACAACCTCGAAAGTGTCACGATCACCGAGGCGGTCGTCGCCGATCCGACAACCGAACCGATCTACACCTTCAAAAAAGAGGACGAGAGCGCCGAGGCGTAATCCCTCTCTGCTCCCGATGACTTTACGGGAGCAGATCCTACAATCCTCCATCCCCAAACACGCCTTTCTTACTTATTCACGTAGCCGAACGTTTACGGGTATGATGTAGAATCTCTTCAAATATTGAGGGGAACCGCATGTTTTCAAAAAACCGTTATGCCATTGATCTAGGAACGGACAATACCATCGTCTATGAACCCTCGCGCGGCATCATCTTTAACGAACCGACCTGCGTCACATTGAACAAAAGCAGCGGCAAAACGCTTTGCATCGGACACGAGGCCAAAAAGATGCTGGGCAAGACACCGCCGCACCTCCCCGTCATCCGCCCTCTTTCGCAAGGCGCCATCGCCAATCTCGATGCGACGGTGCTCTTTTTGAAGCATCTCATCAAAATGCTGATGCGCAAACGCAGCCTTTTTGGTCCCGCGATCGCCGTCAGCGTTCCCTTCGACCTCACACGCTACGAACGCAACGCCGTCAAATCGGCCGGCCTTCAAAGCGGAGCGGGCAGCGTCGTGATGATCAAAGACCCCTATTCGGCGGCCATCGGGGCCGGCATCGACTTCCACTCCCCCGACGGGGCCCTGCTGCTCGATATCGGCAGCGGCGTCACCGAGATCTCCCTGCTCGGCTGCGGCGGTATCGTCGCATCGCACTCCGTACGCTCTGCCGGATGGGACTTTGAGCAAGACATCATTCACCATTTCGACAGCGTGCACCGCGAAAGGATCTCATCGCGCGATGCCGAGTTGCTTAAACTGCAACTTTCCCGTCATGACAGAGGTGACACGACGGAGGTCCATGCCCTCAGCCGCGACAATGCCCTGCCCCATGTCCTGCAGATCCCGAAGTGCGAAGTACGGGAGGCATTGAAACCCAGTATCCTCCGTCTTGGCCGCTTCGTAAAAACGTTCATGCGTACCCTCCCCCCGGATTTCGCCCCACGTCTCCGCGATAACGGCCTCTACCTGACCGGAGGCAGTGCACTGCTTGGCGGTCTGAGCGGTCACCTCGAAAATGCGCTTGGGCTCAAAACCGTCCTCGGCCGTGATCCCCTCCTGGAGATCGCCCTGGGTGCCGGGCGCATCATGGAGGACCGTAAGCTTTTTGCGCATCTCAGCGCCAGGTAACCCCTCCACAACAATCCGGCGGTCGAACCGATGGGCACCTTCATAAAAGAGAAAAGAGCCTAAGCGGAGACGACCCGGTTGCGGCCGGAGCGCTTTGCGGCATACATGGCCGCATCGGCCGCTTCGAGCAGTTTGACCGGACTACCGGTGCTTTTCGTGAGGCTGGCGACCCCGATACTCACTGTCAGGAAAAACTCCCCTTCACCCCCCGTCATATAGGGTTCCCCTGCGATCTCGCCACAAAGACGCTTTGCCAGTTCCATCGCCTCATCATGCGAAGATTCGGGCAGAATGATCACGAACTCTTCGCCGCCGTAGCGGGCAGTCATGTCGGTTTTGCGCATCGTTTTTTTCAAAATGTCCGCCACCTTACGCAGCGCCATATCCCCGATCTGATGACCGAAGGTATCGTTGATCTTCTTGAAATGGTCGATATCGAGCATAAAGAGTGAGAGCGGGTGGTTGTAGCGTTCCGCCCTGCCGACCTCGGCATTCAGCTGTTTTTCCAGAACGTGGCGGTTGTACAGCCCGGTCAGGGCATCGTGCCGCGCCGAATACTCCAGCGCCCGTTCCATCCGCCGGTATTCCGTGACGTCGCGGACGATCCCAAGCACCCGCTCCTCCTCACCGATCATGATGGGAGTGGCGGAGATCTCTGCCAAAAAAACACTGCCGTCTTTGCGCCGCAGCTTTTTCTCCCGCCGGGACGGTTGGCGTGTCCTGATGATCCCGGGGAACATCTCCGGTTCCTGGCCAGGGGGCAGCAGGTCGAACACATGCATCCGGCTCAATTCGCTTTTCGTGTACCCGACGAGTTCCGTATAGGCGTTATTGACCATAACGAAGTGCCCACTCCTGTCCACCAGACCGATCCCGTCCATGCTCTGTTCCACGACCGCACTCAACAGCGCCTCTCGGTCTTTCAGGGTCTGCTCATACTGTTTGCGGTCCGTAATGTCATAGATCGTCCCGATGGAACGGACCGGCGTGCCCTTTGCATCATAAAAGGTTTCGCCGCTTTCGAGGACATATTTGACCCTGCCGTCGCGCAGCAGCAGACGGTGTTCGATTCTGTAGGGCGCATGATGGCTGACCGACTCCTGGTAGGTCCGGTCGACCAACGACCTGTCGTCGGGGTGGATAAAGTGTGCGAACAGCTCATAGGAGACGTCGTAATCGTCCCGATCGATTTCAAAAATCCGGTACACTTCATCCGACCACGTCAGAGCGTTCGTGGCAAGGTTGAGTTCCCAGCTGCCGAAGTGCGCCAGGCTCTGCGCCTCCTGCAGTTTGCTCTGGGAGGCTTCAAGGTTCTGGGTACGCTGCTCCACAAGGTACTCGAGTTTTTGCCGGTCAAGCGTATTGCGTTTGACGAGATAGCGGTAGATAAAAAGGTTGATAAAGATGTATCCGACAATGACCCCGAACATCACATATTCAAAAAAGGCGAGTTTGGCGTTCAGGGCGTTGAAAATCCCCTCGATCCTGTCGTTGAGCAGGCTTAGAAAGTCGTCGATGGGGTTCATGATCTTCTGTTTGGCCTCATAATAGGCCTTGGAGTGTAACAGCGCAATAGCTCGCTGCTGGTCAGGTTTCGCCCGGACGGTGTACATCCCCTCGCTATCCTTGAAACGCCCTTCCAGCGCGTTGATCGCCTCGACCTCCAGGCTGACCAGCGCATTTGAGTTGGCTTCCGCCGTTGTCAGTTTGGCGGTTTCTTCCGGGGTGAAAGGCAGCTCCGCGATGATGGCATCCATGGATTTTTTCTCACCCAGCGGATGCTTGCGCTCTCTGTCTTCTTTCGCCAGGTCCCAATAGACGTTGGCATACCCTTTGGGTCGGGGTGCCATGCCGTTGCGGATATCCAGGGTCGTGTAGTAGCGATGTTTGAATTCGGGGTCTTTCGTCACGGCATAGGAGCGTGCGAAATGCGTCAGGTCGTCGGAGGTCTGCCGCAGTTCGTCGGCGGTGACCAACATCTGTTTGGCATCAAGAATCTCCTGTTCCATCCGCACGTGGAGTGTCCCGGCCTTATAGAAGATGGCCGTTACAATACCAATCATCATGATTTCACTTAAAATAATAAAAAGATTATTTTTTGTTCTCATAATATATCTATTATAGCAGAGTCGGGGGACGGACCGCAACTACGCCGGCCTATCGACCCGTTGACACGAAAAAAATCCCCCTTTTTGCGTAGCGAACGCTTTTGAACCCTCTTCTCGAACGGATTTTGCATTCTACCGGGTATTAACACCCAAAATTACGAGGAACATTCAATGCGCGTTTATCTCGACAACAATGCCACTACCAAGATCGACCCCCTGGTCAAAGTCAAAATGCAGCCCTTTTTCGAGGACCTCTTCGGAAACCCGAACTCCCTGCACCAGTACGGGATGGAAGTCCGCCCCCACCTGAACAAAGCGATGGGGAAAATGTACGACGCCCTGAATGTGCCGGACGAAGATGACATTCTCATCACCTCCTGTGCGACAGAGAGCAACAACACCGTACTCAAAGGGGTTTATTTCAAACATATCCTGAAAAACCCGGAGAAGAACCATATCGTCACAACCTCCGTCGAGCACCCCTGTATCCTCGACACCCTCCACTTCCTGAGCGACTACGGTGTCGATGTCACCTACGTCGACGTGGACGAAAACGGCGGTGTCAGCGCCGAAGCGATCAAAGCGGCCGTCACCGACAAAACCGTCCTTATCTCCATGATGTGGGCCAACAACGAAACGGGAATGATCTTCCCGGTCGAAGAGGTCAGCGCCTTCGCCAAAGAGAACGACATCCTCTTCCACAGCGATGCCGTCCAGGCTATCGGCAAACTGCCGGTCGACCTTACAAAGGTCAACGTCGACTACCTCACCTTCTCCGCGCACAAGTTCCACGGTCCCAAAGGGGTCGGCGGACTCTACGTCAAAAAAGGCAAGCAGCTTCCCAACCTGCTGCACGGCGGTGAGCAGATGGGCGGTAAACGCGCCGGTACGCTCAACGTCGCCTATATCGTCGGGATGGGTCTGGCGATGGAACAGGCCGCGGGCCACGTTGATAAGATGAATACGGAAGTCCGCCGTCTCCGCGACAAACTCGAAGACGCCCTGGCAAAAATCCCCGACACCATCATCGTAGGGCCGCGCGACAACCGCACACCGAATACCGTGCTTATCTCCCTGCGCGGGATCGAAGGTGAAGCGATGCTCTGGGACCTCAACCGTGCCGGCATCGCCGCGTCTACCGGTTCTGCATGTGCCTCCGAGTCCCTCGAAGCCAACCCGATCATGAGCGCCATTGGCGAAGACCCGGAACTGGCGCATACCGCCATCCGCCTCAGCCTTTCACGCTTCACGACCGAAGAGGAGATTGACTACGTCATCGACGCTTTCACCAAAGCGGCGGAGCGCCTGCGCTCCATCTCCTCAACCTACGGCTACAAAAGCGAAGCGGGCTGAGAAATGCGCTACCTGATAAACGTCCGCGTCGACGGGACGAAAAAGCGCACCTACCCCGTCGAGGCGGCGGACGAGACGCAGGCCAAAGAGCGTCTGCTGCTCCGTCTTCCTCCGCACCAGCGCGAGACGCTTATTGTCGATGAAATCAAGATTGACCCCGCTTCCCTGGTCAACGCCGACCCCTACGGGATCTTCGGCGAAGAGTGATCAGTCGCGCTTCTGCATCGCTTTGCGCAGCGGCGTATAGGCCCACCACACTTTTGCCTCTCCCCCGTTCATAAAATCCGTAATCGACATAAAAACATCTAGGACACAGGGGTCTTGTTCCGAACCCGTCAGCTCGCAGAGTATGCCGTAGAGTTCAACCGGGTCCTGCCCGATAAGCTGTTCGGGACGGTTGATCCCGATCCGGCGAAGATCGCCGGCCAGCGAAGATCCGATGTTCGGCAGATCCGTCAACGTTTTCGTCGTTTCGCGCTTCACTTTATCCGGGTGCATAGGCGTGTTCCCTTTCACTGGGGCATGGGGAACGGGTTGAAAAGAGGGAGAGACACCGCAGGGTTTTCGCAGCTTACCCGCTCCCGTTGCAGTATAGATATCTCAACAGCATAGCGACAAACATTTTAAGATGCGCTAAATTTGGTTTTTTTATATTTACATAAATTACTAAATTAGAAAGAAAATTTCAGTAATGAAAGGAATCCCAGAGTGATCCGAACATCAACGTCAACAGGAGAGAGATAATCTTAGCCGCAAAATCATAGAACACAACTTGCATCACGACGGCCATATCACAATATAAGGATGACTCCCTATGTCAACAGTAAAGGACTTCATTTACGGGAACAACCTGCAATGGCAGGCTTCTTTCAGCGAGAAAACGGACAAATACGATTACGGCTACCGCGGCAGCCTCGTCATTACACCGGGCAAGGTACTCTCTGCCGACAAGCAGCTCCCGCCGAAAGCAACCGCCACTCAGGTAATCCTCGTCAGCAACAGCGACAAAATCGATTTCATCGCCTGCGAACTCGAAACCCTCGATTTCTTCGAACCGTTTGTTGAACAGTACAAAGAGGTCCTCTCCACCGACGGTCTTTATATTCTCTTCGTCACCGACCTCGACGCCGACGGCAAGTTCGAGTACGAGGGCTTCACTTTTTACGCCTTCTCCCTGGACGAAAGCTCCGTATGGAACGAACTGCTCGACCATGCAGATCTCTCCAAAGGCGACCTGAAAAAACTCAGCGCCGGCGAAAAGATCGATACCGTCTATGACGAGATCAAAAGCACGACACTGCGTATCGCCGACAAAAGCTATGACGACGTCAAAGCTGCACAGAGCGGCGAAGGCAGAGTCCTCTTCGGCGCCGTCTGATCGCGCTGCCCCCCGGGGCATCCCCTTTTCATCTTTTCCCCCAGATATTACCCTACCCGTTTCGGCTTAACACATATGGATTGCGCTGTGCCGTCGGCATAATGAGCACGTCCTGGATATTCACATGCGGCGGTGCCAGCAGGATGTAGAGTGCCAGATCGGCGATATCGTCCGCATGCAGCGGTTCATACCCTTCGTAAACGGCATCGGCCCTGTGCATATCGCCGCCGAAACGGGTCGCGGAGAAATTCGTCTCTACCGCCCCCGGTGCGATGTTGCCGACCCGCACGGCCGTTCCGTCTAGGTCGATGTTCATCGCCTCCGTCAACGCATGCACGGCCGACTTGGTCGCACAGTAGACATTGCCGCCCGGGTAGGTCATCTTTCCGGCGATAGAGCCGATATTGAGGATATGCCCGCCATTGCGACGGCGCATCTGCGGGATGACGGCGCGGCTGACATAGAGCAGCCCCTTGACGTTCGCATCGATCATCTCCTCCCATTCGTCGGCATCCCCTTCATCCAGAGGGGAGAGCCCGAGCGCCAGACCGGCGTTGTTGATCAGGATATCGACGGCGCTCTCTTCCAGCAGGGCGCCCATGGCCGCCTCGACTGCATGCCGGTCGCGGACATCGAATGTCACGGTATCGATCGTGACGCCGTGCTCGGACAGTGTCGTTTTCAGCGCATCGAGCTTTTCCTGGCTGCGCCCGTGCAGCACCAGGTCCGCACCCGCCGCGGCCAAACGCCGAGCGCACGCCTCGCCTATGCCCGATGTTGCCCCGCTGACAAAGGCTCTTTTCCCTGTTAATGATTTCACGATTGACTCCCGGAATATGATGGGGACAATCTATCGGTTTTGAGGTGAAAAGGGGCTAAAAAAGGGGAGGTATGTCTAAAAGAGTGGAGAGGGAAAAAGGCGGGAGTTCCCCGCCGGTGAAAAGGTTATACCGCTTCGGAGCCGGATTCGCCGGTACGGATACGGATAATTTTTTCGATATCGCTGATGAAGATCTTACCGTCACCGATCTTGCCGGTACGGGCCGCTTCGACGATCGTATCGACGACCTGGTCGACCGATGCCGCCTCGACGACCATCTCCATTTTTACTTTCGGCAGGAAGTCAACGACGTACTCCGCACCGCGGTAGAGCTCACTGTGCCCTTTCTGGCGCCCGTACCCTTTGACTTCGCTGACCGTCATACCGGTAATACCGATCTCAGCCAGTGCATCCTTCACATCCTCAAGCTTGAACGGCTTGATGATCGCTTCTACTTTTTTCATTCTGACAATCCTTTTTGTGCTTTGTATTGTAACACTGTTCGGAAGCCGAGGCTCCCGAGCCGTTCAATTAGAGGTTGAACCCGCGCTCGCCGTGAACGGATTCGTCCAGACCCATTGTCTCTGTCTCTTCATCAACGCGTGCACCGCCGGTGATCGCAGAGGAGATCAGGTAGACAATGACCGTACCGACCAGGGTCCACAGACCGACGATCAGGACAGACTCGAACTGCACAAAGAGCTGACCCATACGATCGCCGCTTGCTTTGAGCGGACCGTCCCAGAGGAGGTCCTGATCGTTCAGCGCGAAGATACCCGTTGCGATCGCACCCCACAGACCTGCGAGGAAGTGGATACCGAAAGCATCGAGGCTGTCGTCGTAGCCCAGTTTCTTTTTCAGGATAGCCACACCGAAGAAGCCGATGAGCGCACCGACGATACCGACGATGAAGGCACCGCCGACGCCGACGAAGCCGGCTGCCGGAGTGATCGCAACGAGACCGGCAACGATACCGGAAGCGACACCGAGCAGGGTCGGTTTCTTGAACATGAACCATTCAATCAGCATCCAGGTGACACCGGCAGCCGCCGTAGCGATTGTCGTTGTCAGAACCGCCAGGCCTGCAACAGCGTTCGCACCGAATGCGGAACCGCCGTTGAAGCCGTACCAGCCGAACCAGAGGATCGCCGCACCGGCAGCGGTGAGGATGATGCTCGCCGGTTTCATGGCTGTCTTAGGATAACCTGCACGCTTGCCGAGCATGACTGCCAGGACCAGACCGGCCAGACCGCCGTTCATGTGGACAACCGTACCGCCGGCGAAGTCAAGGGCACCTTCATCGAAGAGGTAGGCACCGTCGCCGCCCCATACCATGTGGGTGATCGGTGCGTAAACCACCAGGCCCCACAGGACAACGAAGAGCATCCATGTTGAGAACTTCATACGCTCGATCGCGGAACCGGAGGCGAGATGGCAACGGTGATCGCTGCAAACGTACCCTGGAACGCGATGAAGACGAAGGTCGGGTAGCTGCCGGAAAGGTCAGACCAGTTGATACCGGAGAGGAAGACGTTGCCGAAGCCGCCGAACACGTTCTGCAGTGCCGCGCTCTCGTTCGCGCCGAAGGCGATGGAGTAGCCTGCAATGACCCAGACCACAAACGCTACCACGAAGGCACCCATTACCATTGCATAAGTATTGAGTACATTCTTTGTACGCGTCATCCCGGCGTAAAAGAGTGCCAGACCTGCCGGCGTCATCAGCAGTACGAACGCTGTTGACACCATCATCCAGGCCGTATCACCTGTATCGAGCGTATCCTCTGCCAGCGCCAGCGTCGGCAGAAGCATCATCATGGACAAAAGCCACTTCTTCATTGGTTAATCCTTTTTTCGCAGCCTCGGCTGCGGAAGTTTCATGAAAATGGTATACAATTTTGTCGGCTTTTTGCTCTCTTGTTGTGATTATTTTTTAGGCAATAAGGAAAGAACACCGCCTGGCAGGTGGTGGCTCTGAAGGCTGTAGTCGTAGTGGTAAAGGGCCAAAAGGCCCTGTGGAAGGGTCCGGGGTGCGCCTACGCCGCTTCGTCGGCAGAGAGCCGCGCGCGGATCGACGCTTTAAAAGCTTTCATCTTCGGACGCGTGATCGCATCCATGGCCGACTCGCGCAGCGGTTTGATCGCCGCGGCGATCTCATCGCTCAGTGCGGAGCGTCCCTGGAGGATCAGCGCGTGCACGTCTTCAGTGAACATCGCACTGCTTTTATCGGGCACAAGGTCGTAGAGCGCCATAAACAGCGCACGCTGTCCCGTACCCATTTTGCACGTATCATCCGAGATTTTCAGTGCAACCGTAATGGCGCAGTCGATTTCGAATGGCGAAAGCGCGGCGGCGATTTCAGCCAGGCGGTTTTTATCAAAGTTCATAAGGCATCCGATGCTTCCTTTAGCAGCTTTCGCATTTTGCTATACCGAGACGGCTGAGCAGGTCGGCGAAGAACTCACCGCCGTCACGGTCATACTCGTCATGAAACTCGATATAGATCGATGCATCGCTGAAGTGGTTTAGGCTGGGGGAGATACCACGCTGCTGCGACACGGAGTCGATCGTATCGAGAATCCGTGACTTCACGCTCTCGGAACCGTCAAATTCGATCTGCAGTCCCTGATAACGCTCTTCGCGCTGGTGAAAGGCCCGAATGGGCACGGGGTTTACGGCCATTGGCAGTGCCTCAACCCGCCTCGTTCAGCTCTTCGGGCTCTTCCTCGACCAGTCTGCCGACACCGCGGTCTTCGACCGGGATGTCCTCGCGGAATTTCTTTTTGCGGAAGGACGGTGTTTTGAGCTTGCCGTTCTTTTCGCCGAGTTTGTAGATCTCTTCGTTGAGGAAATGCTCTTCGAATTCCGGGGTAAACGGCATGTCCCAAGTGATCGTACCGATGCTCGGACAGATCGCGGCGCACTGCGGATCGTCGTAGATACCGACGCACTCGACACACTTTTCAGGCTGAACGTAGTAGCGCTTTTCGCCGGTAGGGTTGTCCGAATCGTCTACGATAGCGTTGACCGGGCAGACTTGCAAACAGGCGTCGCAGGTGATACATTTGTCATCAATAATTACAGCCATAATTTATCCTTTAAGGTTTATTGTGGATTTGATCCTTGTGAAACCTCCGTCATCCCGGGGGTTTTAGAAGAAGCAAAGCCTCAGGCGCTGCGCTGAGCACCTTTGTGGAAAATGCGCAGCAGCCACAGGGGCGGCTGCGTATTCAGCATCTCGTGGATCTGGTCGATCGCGCCCTGAAGCGCTTCACCCTCCTTGACCTGCACGGGGTGAATCCCCGCAGCCTGGACCATCTTGGATGCCTTCGGACCGATCTGGGTGCAGTACAGGATGTCCGCCTCTTCGATCGTACCGATCTTGTAGTTGAGTTTCGCCACTTCTTCCTCGGGCTCGTCCGAGCTTTCAATAACTTTGAGCAGCGTCGCGCTCTCCTTATCGACCTCGTACAGATGGAAGGTTTTGGACCAGCCGAAGTGCTGATCGATCTTTTCGCCCGTGGATGAAGCAAATGCGATTCTCATGATTTCTACCTTTTATGTATGATGCGAGAGGAAGCTATCCGCTTCACCGTAAAGTGCCTTTCATGTGTCAAACACCCTCTCCCGCCGAAAAGGTGCTTGACACATGAAAGCTGAGACAGACCAAGGTTCACTCTAAGGTGAACCCGGTGTTAACGTCGTGTTTTGGACGCTACGAATTAGAACGAGTCAGAGACGTTGGCGTGGCCTTCGCGCACGTCCATACCGATCTCATCCATGAACTTCTGCTCTTTGACTGACGGAAGCATCAGACCTTTCTTTTTGTGTTCACGGATCTTGTAGGTACCGTCTTCATTCCCTTTGGAGTAGTACTCTTCGAAATCAACGGTAAAAGGCATATCCCATACGATAGAACCTTCGGTCGGGCACGCTTCCGCACAACGCGGCGCATCCGCATGACCGACACACTCAACACACGTCTCCGGCTTCACATAGAAGCGCTCATCGTCGTAGGGGTTCTTTTCGTCACCGTTGCTCAAAATTGCTGCGACCGGGCATTCCGGTGCACAAGCGTCACAGTTGATGCACTCATCCGTAATCATTACTGCCATTTGTTTCTCCTGTAAAAAGTATGCTTTTTATGGTGCAACTTTCGTTCCTGCACGCTTCTTGAAGCTCTCGACCGTCATCGGCACCACATCGGGTTCCAGGTGGATATCGACACCGCGCAGCAGCATTGTCGCCTCGCAGCCGACTTCGAGCTCCAGCTCATGACAAGCCTTCTCCGTGATCAGCGATACAACCGTGCCGAGATCGCTTTCGAAGGTAAGTTCGCAAAGCGAATCCTTGCTGCGGATCTTTTTCAATGTTCCGGGAATGCGGTTTTCAATGGAGACCTTGCCGGGGCACTCTTTGCTGACGCAGACCGAAGCTTCCTGGAAGGAGAAGAGAACCTTGTCCCCCACCCCCGCCCAGACCGGGGTCTTTGTTTTGATGAGACGGATCTGGGTCTCATTGCATTTGAGCGTGATGTACGTAACGATGTCCGTGCGTTCGATATCGGTAACGACTGCGGCTATCTTGTTCATCCCGCGCTCCCTACATCAGGTAAAGGACGACATTTTTGTCGATCAGCTCCTCGAAAGCGTCGAGCAGCATATCCGCCGTCGAGGTTGAACCGAGGTGACAGCCTGAGCAAGCGCCCAGGTAGTTCAACCAGATCTGCGGCGTCTCCCCCGGCACGTAGTTGAGCAGTTCGATCCCGCCGCTGTCGGCTTCGAGTGTCGGGCGGATCTTCTGGTCGATGACCTGCATGACCAGCGTAATCTGTTTTTCCACCGGCAGACTGCGGAACGGCTTGTTCAGCACCGTCGCCAGCTCCTTGTTGCTGACGTAGGTGACCACCTCCTGCGCCCGCACATTGTTATTGTGCGCGGCGGTAATCAGGTAGCGCATCGCTTCGGCCTTCTCCCCTTTTTCTTTGAGGAGCATGCCCGCTTTGAACTGGGCGTCGACATGCCCGATATCGGCTGCCTGCTTGAAATAGGTAAGCGCATCCTTCTCATTGGGCGTACCGTCGAGCCCTTTTTCGAAGATCTGCGCCAGGCTCATCATCGCATGCATGCTGCCCTGTTCGGCCGCCTTTGCAAACCACGCTTTGGCCGCTTCGATGTCGCGTCCGCACCCTTTGCCCTGCATCGCCATGACGCCCAGGTTCACCATCGCATTGGCATCCGCTTTTGACGCCGAATCGACAAAGAGGTCATACGCCTCTTTATACTGTTTCGCCTCGTAGGCACTGACTCCTGCTTCGAATGTCGTCATTTTCTGCTCCTCCTGACTTTGAAAATAGGCTTCGAGCCGTTCATACGCATCTTCTTCGGCCTCCTCGAAGGTATCGCCGATTCCTTTGATCTCCGGGAACTCGACGAACTGGGCGACGCAGCCGTCCCCCTCCTCGTTGGAAAAACCGAAATAATCAAGTGCATACTTTTTCATAGCCAGCCTTATGCAAAGAACGTTCCAGAAGCTTGGAACATTTTTTGCAATATAAGGAAAAATCATCTAAGGAGGCGACATGATCGCTATACCGGTGGACAAGGCGTCAATGGATGCCACGTCATCGAAACTTTTCGGAAATGTTCAGGCATTCGCCCTTTATAATAATGATGAAAAGGCATTCCGTTTCATTCCGAACGACGGCCAAGGGGACGGTGTCAAAACCGCCAAACTGCTTGCCGATCACTCCGTAACCTCCGTCGTCTACTCTTTCATGGGTAACGGCCCCTACGGCGTCCTGGAAGCGGAAGGCATCGGTGTTTACTACCTGGGGAAAGAGCCGCTGGCGCTCTCAACCATCGTCGAAGGGCTGGCAACGGAAAACTTCGTCAAGGTTATCTCTGAAAACGCGCAGACTTACCTCGATCCGGGCACAGCGTCGGGAGAGTGCGGATGTGGATGCAGCCATGACTGAGATTATTACCAAAGAGATGCATGAAATCCGCGGCCTGATTGCACAGACCGTCGCCAAGCGCAATGCGCTCAAGGCGGAGATGCAGGAGTGGTACGAACGCTTCCCCAACGAACGCTTCGGCAAATTCAAGGACCTGATCGCCGTCGACGGCGTCCTGTCCCAGCTCGATTCGCATTACAAGCAGCTCTGGGACTTCCACAACGCCCGCACCGAACCTGTGCAGAAAAAGGCGATGTAAGGTATGCCGGAGTACAGCAAGGCCAGTAAGGCCCGCGTGCCTGATGAGACCTCTGAATACAGTGAAAAAGGGCGGCTGAGGGCCGCGGGAGCGCAGATCGACCGCTACCGGATCATCCTGGACAAAGATAACTTCCAACCCGAAGAGCCCCATTGGCGGCGTATCAGCAAGAACACCGTCAGTCTTTTCCAGGTCCTCATCGACCAGAACCTTCACGAGCTTGTCATGGTGCTGGAGCACTACCCCCGCTATATCGAGTGGGTCTGTGAACACTTCCGCTACGCCTACAGTTACAGCGAGAACGAAGCGAGCATCGACGCCGCTTCCCGGCTCCTGGAGCTGGGCGAGCCCTTTTTCACGAAGCAGTTTGTCCGCAACCTCGTACGCAAACTCCCGCGCCTCGATGCCATGGAGCTCGAAGCGCTCAAAACGTTTGCCGAAATGGTATCGGCACAGCACGGACAGTGGCACCCCATCGTTACGAACCACTACTGCGACGCCATCGGAGAGAGCGTCGATTCCCGTAAACTGCATCCGCTGCAGCGCCTGGCCATCACCGGCAAGATCGCGAACATTGCGCGGATCGAAACCTTCGAGTACGATGCCGAAGACCGCGACGCCGTCCTCGATATCCCCTACATGAATTGAATTGAACAGAAAGGTTAACCATGGATAAAGAAACCATCAAAGAAGAACTTCTCAAACACGCACGCAACGCTTTTGAAACCGCTTCCACCCTGCGAGAGAACGAGCGCATCGAAGTCTACCTGCACGACGGCATTGCCAAGACCTCCGATGTCCTCGATGACAGTGATGAGATCCTCTACGGCGACAACCGGGTTCTGTGCTACCAGGTCCAGGGGTACGACTACCTGGAGGGCGAGATCAAAACCTGGATCGACTACGCCCGTATCATCCCGCAGCCGACAGACGACGACACACCGCTGCCCGAACCCACCGACATCGAAAAATCAATCCGTGAACTCATTACCGATCTGGCAAAATCCAAAGGGGTGAGCCCAGACGACATCAGCTCCTTCGAGGTCTTCGCCAACCTGCCGATGGACCTGCTGGGTACAATCGAACAGCAGATCATCGAGTACTGGTGGAGCGCGGAAGAGGAAGAGAACGGCAAGAAACTCGCCCTGGCCCAGATCGAAGAGGCCCTGGCCTAAATCATTTCATCCGGACGCAGTCCGGGCGACCCAACCACATCCCCTTTCACTCCTTACGTCAGTGAAAGCTCCTCACACTTTCTTTAGCATTGACGCCTTAAAGCGCCAGCAGCATCTCGTAGAGTTCGAAGGCGTCCTTCGTTCCCGCCAGCTCGCGGATGGAGTGCATGGCGTAGGTCGGCAGCCCGACGTCGAGGGTCTCTATGCCCAGCCGCGTCGCGGTGATGGGGCCGATGGTGGAGCCGCACCCCATGTCGCTGC
This sequence comes from Sulfurimonas sp. HSL-3221, assembly GCF_021044585.1. Lineage (GTDB taxonomy): Bacteria > Campylobacterota > Campylobacteria > Campylobacterales > Sulfurimonadaceae > Thiomicrolovo > Thiomicrolovo sulfuroxydans. Next base: position 1,611,965 of record NZ_CP087998.1, read on the forward strand.
GGGTCACGAACTCCTGCAGCGGATGGCCCGCGCGCTCCGAAGCGAGAACGAAGCGGGAGACCGTGCGCGAGTTTGACGCGTAGCGCTGGTTGGCGTTGAGTTTCAGCACCAGCCCCTTGTTGATGTAGGGGGCGTGCTCCGGGTCGTGCTTGTGGGCGTAGTTCGGGTGCTGGGCGTGGGCGTTGTCGCACGACACCATCAAGGAACGCTGGCAGAGCTGAACAAAGGCTTCATAGCTCCCCGTGATGCGCTGCAGCGTATTTTCCAGGAAAGGTCCCGCGGCCCCGCTGCTACTTTCGCTGCCGACCTCTTCGTGGTCGGAGAGGATCATCAGGTAGGGGCGGTCATTACCGACGCTGCAGATAGTGAGCAGCGCCACGTAGCAGCTCAGCAGGTTGTCCAGGCGCGCCGAGGCGATAAACTCTTTTGCGACGCCGACATAGGAGGCCTTCTGCGTATCGTAAAGGCTCAGCTCGTGCGACAGCAGCCGTTCGAAGTCTGCCACGCCGAAAGCTTCCAGTTGCTTGCCAACCCACGCTTCAAAATTGAAACTCTCGTCGCAGCCGATGAGTGCCGGCAGGTCCGTCTGGGGATTGACGGAACGGCTCTGGTTCGCCTCCCGGTCGAGGTGGATCGCCAGGGAGGGGATCACCGCCACCGCGTCACCCGTGTCGATATTCGCCTCTTTGAGCTCCCCCGTTTTCGTCCGGTAGGCGACCCGCCCGGCCAGCCCGAGGTCGCGGTCGAACCAGGGGTTCATCAGCAGCCCGCCGTAGGGCTCCACGCCCAGGCGCACCGTGCCGCTGCCCTTCAGTACCGGGGAAGGCTTCAGTTTGAGGTTGGGCGAATCCGTGTGCGCCCCGAACATAACGTAGTCGTTCCCGCCCGTATAGGTGAAGGCGATCACCGAGGAGGCGTTGCGCGTCGTGTAGTAGCGCTTGCCCGCCTCCAGCGACCATTCGCCGCGCTCGTCCAGATAGGTAAACCCGGCGTTCTCCAGCATTCCCGTGACGTTGCCTACCGCGTGGAACGGCGTCGGCGACGCATCCAGAAAGCCCAAAAGTCCGTCGTTGAAATCTTCTCTTGTCATTGCAAATCCCGCAGAAAATAGGTTTTGATTGTAGGTCTCATTATAGCGTCTGCCCCGATCAGCTCCGCTTAGCCTATTCAGGCCCATGCAATATTCGTACAATCCTATATCGGCAGATAAGCAAAAATAGTTATTTACATAATTATTTAAATAACTATTAAGCACGACTCCCCTATACTGCTCTAAAATAGTTCAATCCGAAGGAGCAATTATGGTCCCCATGAAATATCTGCAGTTGGTTCAAACCTTTCTCATAGCGACGTTTATGACCTTTGTCATGTCCTTCGCCATATCATGGATCAATCTCGGTCTGGTCAAAGGATTCATCGGCATCTGGATGCATGCCTGGCTCATCGCATTTGCCATCGCCTTCCCGACCCTGCTGCTCATCCTTCCGGCGATGCGCAAACTGGCAGTACGCATCGCCTCGAAAGAAGAATCTGCATGAGTACAGCATCGGGCAAAATGGGCAAGCCTACCATGCTCGGACCGCTGATCGCGCGTGTGAAAAACAAAATGCGCCGTCGGATGAACGAGCGGCTCAAACCCTATGGCATCACTGCCGAACAGCGCGCCATTCTGCTGGCGCTCTGCCGCGAAGGCGCCATGACACAGGCACAGCTATGCGAATTGACTTCCATGGAACCTTCAAATCTTTCGACCACGCTCAAGCGTCTCATTGCCAAGGGATATGTCGAGAAAACGGAACATCCCGACGAACCGCGTGCCTACCTCGTCCATGCCACACAAAAAAGCCGGACAATCGAACAGGAGCTGATCGGCCTTAGCAGCGCAGTAGAGGGCGGACTGCTCCACGGCATCGACGACGAGGCGCTTCAGTCACTCTATGACACCCTGTCGAAGATGGATGCCAACCTTTCAACCCGTTTCTGACGTCGTTTAGTCCCCAAAAAGGGGAAAGACAAACGTGTCAGGATTGAAAAATCGAAGATTCCACGCTGGCACAGGTGTGCATTTACATACCGGGAGTGAACCCTTTGGAGGGGAAGTTCTCATAGAGGTAATCGGCGATCAGCGCCAGCTCCTCTGTCGTGACCGCGCCCTGCTGCGACGGCATCAGACCGAAACGTTTGATCGCCATGGGCCGGCATTTTGCAACACCCTTGGACGGTTTGAGCGCATACGCGGCGATAAAGTCCGTCGCCGCTTTCTTGTCTCCGGCAAACGCCTGCTTGACATGAAACATCACCCCAGGCGCCGGCGGCGCGACCAACTCCCTTTTCATAGCCTGCGTCGGCTTGACCTTGATATGGCATGCAGCACATTTGGCGTCAAAAAGCGTCTCGCCCGTCTCGGCGCAAAGCGCACTCATCATCACAGCCAAAGTCGCTGCCGCCGTCGGAATCATTTTCATTCGTTTCTCCTGGATAAGGTTATGGAAGCCCGATCACAAATCCGGCGGAACTTGCATATACATTTTCCGCAGCTCTGTATCGGCCCAATACGTTATATTTAAAAATATATAACGATATATACAATACATATTCCAAATAATTGCCGTGTCAGCCTATATTTCAGGAGCAAAAGTGACAAAACCCCACAAAATCGTTATATTCAAGAAGACATAATGATACACCACATGCTGAGGCTTCCGGGCGTTTGAACGCAAAACGGTTGATCTTTATGCCGCTTTGCGCCCTTGCCGCCGGCGGCTTACGCGCTTTGCAGCAGCGGCAGCTTGTCGAGCAGGGTTTCGCAGTACTCCCACTGGTCCAGTGACCGCTTCCAGTTCTCCGGGATTGCGTTCACACCGTAGAGGGCGCCGAGTACCATCCCGATGGCGATGGCCCGCGAGGCGTTGTCGCCGCCGACCATCGCGTTGGCCTGCAGCGCCTTTTTGAGGCCGTCCGTTTCGTTGCCGTATTTGAGGATAAAGTAGACGGCACCCGGCAGCGTCCCTTCCGTCGGGCTCGCCTTGCCGACGCGCACCGGCTCGGAGCGGCCGATATCCCACAGCCGGGCCATGCTGGTGAGCGCCAGGTCGTCGACGAACTTCTCTTTGCCGAGCGGAGATTCGGGGTCCGTCGCCTCCTCGAACTTGGCGATCGCCTGGAGGGTTTTGGCCTGGAAGAAGCCGCCCATCTGCTCGCCGACGGCGCGGATCGCATCGATGGGAGCCGTCCCGCCCAGTACCCGGTGCGTCACACGGGCGAAGTACTCCCCGCCGCCGAGCGCCTCGGCGTTGCGGTGGGTGAACATCGCCTTCTGCGACGCGTCAACCACCGCCTCTTCCGTATCATAGTAGCCGTGCGCCGCGACGTGCCGGATCGCCATCGCGTTGGAGATGCCGCCCAGGTTTTCGACGGGGAAGCCCCGTTTCACCTGCGCATAGGTCTCCTTCGTCATCGTGCAGATCCACGACCCCCAGCCGTTCTCCAGCCGGTGCATCCAGTGGGGAATAAGCTCGGGGACGCTGACCGGGCGCGGAGCCTCAGCCGTCTTGGCAAGGTGTTCGAGAAAGAGGATGTTGTAATCGCCGTAGTCGGTCGTCCCCCCCGCCTTTTTGCCGGGGTGGTAGTTCTGCGCCCCCCAGCCGATGCCGTGGGTCTGCCCCCCCATCATCTCGCCGGGGGACATGAAGCGGTCCACCGGTTTGCGGCCGTAGGCCAGGTAGATTTTCTGGGCGTCGTACTCGTAGTGGCTTCCGAGGCAGAGGGCATCGCCGACAATCGCACCGAAAAACGCCCCCTTGATCGCCTCTTGTTTTGTGATCGCGCTCATGACCGTCTCTCAGAGCGTCATCTGGATCAGGCTCTCCGCCCACATGCTGAGCTGGTCTTTGGAGAGCTTACTCGTGAAACGGTTCATCTCCATCCCCCTGCTGAAGGCAATGGTCGTCGGCAACTCGTTGACGCCGTACTGCAGGGCCAGCGGCGCGTCGTTGAGGGTATTGACCTTCAAAAAGCGCACTTCGAGGGGGCAGGAGGAGGCCGCTTTTTCGAAATCCGGCGCCATCTCCATGCACGGACCGCAGTCGGGGGAGTAGAAATCGACGATGACGGGAATGTCGTTTTCGGCAATGTGGAGCTTGAACGCCTCCGCGTCGCAGGTGACGGGTGTCGTGTCCGTCAGGGGTTGGCCGCAGCTGCTGCAGAGCACCTCTTTTTTTTCGACTTCGTTGACGACGCTGTTGACGCTTTGGCAGTGGGGGCATACGATCTTGAGAGTGTCCATCTTTGGCTCCGTAAATATAGTGTTGCCGGAGGGCGTGCAAAATCCGTGCCCGTCGGCCGTTTTTGCCGCTGATACGGAGCGCTGTTTCGTTTAGAAAGATGGAGTATCATCCCGTTTATACACCCCCGAAAGGTATCAGTCATGACCCGTTCACGCGTTCCCCACATCCTTTTGCTTTACTGGATCATCAAGATCGCTTCGACCACCCTGGGCGAAACCGGCGCCGATATGTTTTCCATGACCTTTGAGATCGGCTACGGGAGCACCATTCTCATTTTCCTTGCCCTGTTCATCCTGCTGGCCTCCGTCAAAATCGCGATGAAACGTTATGATCCGGCCCTCTACTGGCTGACGTTTACCGCCTCCGCCATCGCCGGAACCGCGATATCGGATTTTATCGACCGTACGCTGGGACTGGGTTATGCTGCGGGATCAATGCTCCTGCTTGTTCTGCTTGCAGGTGTCTTGTTGCTGTGGCGTGCCCAAACACGTTCGCTCTCGGTCGAACAGATCAGCTCCGTCCCGGCGGAGACCTACTACTGGCTCGCCTTTTTGATCGCCAACACGCTGGGAACGGCGGCAGGCGATTTTCTCGCCGACGACCTTCAGATCGGTTTCATGTACAGCGCCCTTCTCATCGGCGGCGTTCTGACCCTCACGGCGCTTCTGCACTACGTCACCACCCTTTCGCCGATCCTGCTCTTCTGGATCGCTTTCATCCTGACCCGTCCTTTCGGCGCGACATTCGGCGACCTGCTGACCAAATCCGCCGACGACGGGGGCGTAGCATTCGGCACCATCGGGGCCTCGCTCGTTTTCACCCTGATGCTCGGCATCGCCCTCTTCTTCGAAATCCGCCGTGAAAGGGCCTATATCCCGGAAGAAAGGGCATAATACGCCAAACAGAAAAAAGGAGTACACATGCATCTGGGATTTATCGGGCTCGGACACCTCGGCCGCGCCGTCGCCGGACGGCTGCTGGAGTGCGGACATACGCTGAGCGTCTACAACCGTACACCGCAGCGGGCGGAGGGACTGGCTGTCGACCTCTGCGACCATCCGCGCGACGTTATCGAAAAGTGCGACGTCGTACTGCTCTGCCTCTTCGACAGCACCGCGGTCAATGCCGTCCTCTCCGGCGAGAACGGCCTGCTTGGCGCCAGCGCCTCCGGCAAAACCGTCATCGACCTGACTACCAACCATTTCGACGCCGTTGCCGGTTTCCACGAACGCTGCCGCCTGGCAGGGGCTGCCTACCTCGAATGCCCGGTCCTCGGCAGCGTCGTCCCCGCGGCCAACGGAGCGCTGACCGTACTGGCCAGCGGAGAGGAAGAGGTGTTTGAACGTTCCAGGAGCATCCTCGAATCCATCGGCGCGCACCTCTTCTACCTGCGCAAACCGGGGCGGGCGACAAAGATGAAACTCGTCAACAACCTCGCCTTGGGCGGCATCATGGCCGTGCTGGCCGAGACCGTCGGCATCGGCGAAGCAGCCGGAATCGAGCGCGAAACGCTCCTGGAGATCCTCGCCGTCGGCGGCGGCAAATCGCTCGTGCTCGACGCCAAGCGCCAAAAACTGCTCGACGACGACTACACGCCCCACTTCTCCAACGCCCTGATCTACAAAGATCTGCACTGCCTGCAGGACCTGGCCTACGGCCTTGAACAGCCCCTGTACACGGCCGCCATGGTCAAAGAGCTCTACGCCCGCACCTTCGCCGAAGGGTTCGAGGGAGAGGATTTCGCCTCCGTCGCCAAGCTGTTCCGGAAGCGCGAGCAGTGAGAACGCTCCTCATTACCGGTGCCGCGCAGGGTATCGGGCTCGCGACTGCGACCCTCTTTGCCAAACGCGGCTGGAAAGTCTACGGCCTCGACATCCAGGCGGAATCCCTCTTCGCCACATCGCTGCAAGGCGGATTCGAACCGCTTGCCTGCGACCTCGCCGATCCGAAAAGCATCGAAAGGGCGGCAGCATCCCTGACACACCTCGACGCCCTCGTCAACAACGCCGCAACGCATGCCAACGGCGATCCGCTGACCCTCTCCGCAGAGGAGTGGAAACGGGTAATCGACGTCAACCTGACCGCCCCCTTCCTCCTCAGCCGGGCCGTGGCGCCGCTGCTGATGCAAAGCGGCGGAAGCATCGTCAATATCGCCTCCACCCGCGCCCTGATGAGCGAACCGCATACCGAGGCCTACAGTGCAAGCAAAGGGGGACTGCTCAGCCTGACCCACGCCATGGCCATGAGCCTCTCCCCCGTGCGCGTCAACGCCGTCAGCCCCGGCTGGATCGAACACGCCGCCCCCGAATCCCTGCATGGTTTTGACCACACCTTCCATCCGTCGGGACGGGTCGGCAGTGTCTCGGATGTTGCGGAAATGGTCTGGTTCCTCACCGGCGATCATGCGGAGTTCATTACGGCCCAGAACTTCGTTGTCGACGGCGGTGTGACGAAAAAGATGATCTATCCGGAGTGACGGGAGGCTTTACGATTCGGGCTGAAACGGCACCCTTTCGATCGCCGCTTCGCGCAGGTTGTCCGCCAGCGTCCAGAACCACGCCTCCCCGTTTATCGGCGACAGCAGCATAAAGGAGGGATCGTCCGCGCTGAAGTGCGCCAGGTACTCCCGGGTCTCGATCAGCTGCTGCTTGATGGCGCGATCATCCACTGCTTTCATGTGTGCGCGGATCCGCAGCATTGTCGCAAAGTCCTGCGACAGGTAGCAGAGCTCCACCTTCGGGTTCGCCCGCAGCTGACGCCCGACGGCTTTGGCGGTCGACGAAGTGAAATAGAGCTTCCCGCCGATGATGTTGCTTAAAAATCCGCGCACATGCGGCTGGTCCACCTGGGCGGTCGCCAGGGTACAGACAGGGTTTTGTGTGATGAATGCCAGAATTTCCGGAGGCATAAACTACTCCTTTTTTCGGCACAGTATAGGCAAAGGTGCGGAAGGTTTGCGAGTACAAACACGCTGAAAAAGCGTACGATTCGGCTATTTGAACCGCGAGGCGTACTCGGAGGGGGTCTCGCCGAATGCCGCTTTGAAACGGCGGGCCATATAGGAGGCGGAGTTGAATCCCGCCCCGAGCGCGGCATCGGTCACGCTCGTCTCCCCAGACTCCAGCACTTTTTTGATATGCTGCAGCCGCACGCGCAGCAGGTACTCCCCCGCGCTCATCCCCAGCGCGGAACGAAAAAGCCGCCCGAAATGCGACACGGAGAGGCCCGCGACCTCCGCCAGCGTGCGCTGCTCCAGTTCATAGGCGTAATGGAGGTGGATATATTCGACCGCGGCATTGATGCGCCCCTGCAGCGAAACGCTCTCGCGCTCAGCCGGGAACGGTGCGAGCGTATTGCGGACAATCAGGTGTGTCAGGCTCTGTGCCAGCGAGGCGGCCAGCGGACGGGCCTCTTCCCGGCACGACTGCATAAAGAGCTGCAGCAGCGGCTGGATCCCTTCGTCCAGGCCGAACATCTCGCCGTTGAATGCCGCCGGATCACCGCGGTACTCTCCGTAGACGCTTTCAAAGCTGTCGGCATCGACAAAGATGGCGCAGTAGCGCGGCGGAAGGTAGTTCTGCACCTCGTGGTGCGCAATGCCGGGGGAGAGGCAGAAGAGATGGCGGGGCTTCGGCGTCAAACGCCTTCCGTCCAGGACGACCTGCGTCGCTTCGTCGTACTGGATCACGAACATATAGGCGGGGTGGGCATGTTCGGGCGTCACGGCATAACCGCACTGTCCGCCGACGGGGATGAAGGCGCAGAACTCGGGCGAAACATAGGCGTCGACAAAACGCAGCTGTTCCTGCGTCACGTCGCCGACAAGCGATCGGATCGTCCGCAGCGCTTCGGGTGCGATCGTCTGCATTGCCTACTGCCGTGACCGCGTTATGCCACGTCGACGTCGGAGAGACCGGCCAGCTCCTCCATGATGGAGTTGTTGACGCGGATGGCCGAGTCGATGACGACGTTTTGCAGCTTGGAGACGATGTTGAGCTTCAACGGGCGCGTACCCGGGTGGCGGCGGACAAGGCGGTAGAGTTCTTCGAGGCGCTCGACGCCGTTGTCCAGGTGTAGGCGCAGGGTCAGCGGCTCCTGCGGCACCTCGCGAATCTTCGTACTGACCTTCTTGCTCTCTTTTTTCACCTCTTTGAGGCTCATGATCTTCGTCACGCTCGTACGGGTGAACATCTCCGTATGGGTCACCTTGACCTTGAAGGCAATAGGCTCGTCGAGGTTCATCGCCTCGAGCTCCTCGAGCTTGTCGCTGAAGAGCATCACCTCGAGGTTGCCGTGGAAGTCCATGATGTTGACGATGCCGAACTGGTTGCCCTTCTTGGAGATCTTCTTCGTAATCTCCTCCACCTTGCCGATAAAGATGGCATAGGAGCCGTCGGCGATGTTCTCCAGGTCGGACGAGAGGGTATATTCGAGCTGGTCAAGCTCCTCGCGGTAGTCATCGAGGGGGTGGCCGGAGACATAGAAGCCCAGGGTCTCCTTCTCGAACTCGAGGATCTGCTTAAGGCCGAACTCCGGCGCATCTTCGAGCCTGAGCTGTACCGTGGTGACGTCGGCGTCGTCGCCGAAAAGGCTGCCCGCGGCGTTCTTGCGCGCCTGCATGGAGTCCTTGGCCGTCTCGATGACCGTCTCCATCTGTTCAAGCAGCGCCCGGCGCGAATACTGGTAGCGGTCGAAGCCCCCCGCCTTGGCGATGGATTCGAGCACCTTCTTGTTCACCTTCTGCGGGTCGATACGGTTGACGAAGTCCTGCAGGTCCGTGAACTCGCCGTCCTTGCGCACCTCGAGGATCGATTTGACCGCGGAGGTCCCGACCCCCTTGATGGCGCCGAGCCCGAAGAGAATGTGGTCCTGGTCATCTTTGCGGGTGGCGCTGAACTCGAGCTGCGAATCGTTGATATCCGGCGGGCTCAGTTCAATGCCCATCCGCTTGACCTCATCGATGTACTTGACGACCTTGTCCGTGTTGTCCTTCTCCGACGTCAGGAGTGCGGCCATGAACTCCTGCGGGTAGTAGGTCTTGAGCCACGCCGTCTGGAAGGTGACCATTGCGTAGGCCGCCGAGTGGGATTTGTTGAAACCGTAGCCGGCGAACTTCTCGATCAGGTCGAAGAGCGCGGAGGCCTTCTTGTAGTCCAGACCCTGTTGCTGCGCCCCTTCGGAGAACTCCCGGTTGTACTTCTCCATCAGGTCCGCTTTCTTCTTACCCATCGCACGGCGGACGATATCCGCCCCGCCGAGGCTAAAGCCCCCGACGGTCTGGACGATCTGCATGACCTGCTCCTGGTAGACGATCATGCCGTAGGTCGGTTCCAGGGTCTCTTTGAGCATGTCGAAGCTGACCTCCTCGAAGGGGTAGAAGATCTTCTTGCGCCCGTGCTTGCGTTCGATAAAGTCGTCAAGCATCCCCGACTCCATCGGTCCCGGGCGGTAAAGCGCCAGGACCGCAATAAGGTCTTCGAAGTTGGAGGGTTTTAGACGCTTGTTCAAGTCCTGCATCCCGCTCGATTCGATCTGGAACATCCCGACCGTCGCACCGGACTGGATCACTTCGTAGACCTTCGGGTCGTCCACATTGATCGTATTCCAGTCGATCACTTTGTCGTAGCGCGTCTTGACGAGCTTGATCGCGTTGTCGATGACGTCGAGGGTCTTCAGGCCGAGGAAGTCGAACTTGATCAGGTCGACGTCCTCGAGGTAGTTGAGCGAGTACTGGGTGACGAAGGTCTCCTCCCCCGGCGGCTTGTAGATGGGGGTCTTCTTCCAGAGCTCTTCGTTGCTGATGACGACCCCCGCCGCGTGCATCCCGGCGTTGCGCTTGAGCCCTTCGAGCTTGAGACTGAACTCCCAGACGCGCTTCGCCTGCGGGTCCGTGTCGATAAGTTCCTTGATCTTCGGCTCTTTCTGGAAAGCGCCCGGTTTGAAGTCGTCGCCCTTCTTCTTGCCGTTGAGGGTGATCCCCAGCTCTTCGGGGATGAGCTTCGCCATCTTGTCCGCCTGCGATAGCGGCATGTCGAGGACGCGGGAGACGTCGCGGATGACCCCTTTGGCCAGCAGGGAGCCGAAGGTGATGATCTGCGCCACCTGGTTGCGGCCGTACTTGCGCACAACGTAGTCAATCACCTCGCCGCGGCGCGCCTGCATGAAGTCCATATCGATATCGGGCATGGAGACGCGTTCGGGGTTCAAGAAACGCTCGAACAGCAGGTCGTACTTCATCGGGTCGATGTCGGTGATCTCCAGCGCGTAGGCGACGAGGCTCCCCGCCGCGGAACCCCGTCCAGGACCGACGGCGACCCCCATCCGCTTGGCTTCGGCGACGAAGTCCCAGACGATGAGCATGTAGCCGGGGAACTTCATGGAGTTGATGACGTCCATCTCGTACTCCAGGCGCGCCCGGTACTCCTCGTGGCGTTCCGGCGGCACGTGTTTGAGACGCTCTTCCAGCCCCAGGCGGCAGCGGTGGATGAAGAACTCCGCGTCGTTCTTGTCGGCGGCGCCCATCCATTTTTTCTTATCGTCCGCCGTCGCGTTCTGCCCCAGCGGCGCATCGTCGGCGTGGTCGATATTGAGCCCCTCTTTGGCGGCGTATTCGCGGGTGAACTTGAAGTTCGGCGGCGTCGGGTTGCCAAGTTCGAGCTCGAGCTGGCACTTGTCGACGATCTCCTGGGTCGCCTCCAGCGCTTCGGGAACGTCCGCGTAGAGCCGCTGCATCTGCTCCGGACTCTTGACGTAGAACTCGTGGACCGAGTGACGCAGACGGTTCGGGTCGTCATAGAGTTTATTCATCCCGATACACATGAACGCCTCGTGGTACTGTGCATCGTCGGGGAAGGTGTAGTGGGTGTCGTTCGTCGCGACGAGCTTGATGCCCGTCTCCTGCGAGAGTTTGAGCAGCGGCTCGTCGATAAAGAGCTGGTCGGCGATGCCGTGGCGCATCAGCTCCAGGTAGAAGTCCTCGCCGAAGATCTCCTTGTACTCCAGCGCCACCCGCTTCGCCTCGTCGTAGCCGCCGGCGCCGAATTTGACGTTACGTTCGCTGTTGGTGTTAAGGTGCCAGCTCACCTCTCCCTGCAGACAGGCCGAGGTACAGACAAGCCCCTCGCTGTGTTCGCGCAGCTCCTGCTTCGTGATGCGGGGAAAGTAGTAGAAGCCGTGGATATAGGCCATGGAGGAGAGGTACATCAGGTTCTCGTACCCCTTCTGGTTTTTCGCATAAAGGCAGATGTGGAAACGCTGGCGGGTGCTCTTGTCGTCGAGGGTTTCGCCGTTATGAATGTAGCCCTCCATACCGATGATGGGCTTGATCCCCTCCCCTTTCATCTGGTGCCAGAAGTCTATGGCGCCGAACATGTTGCCGTGGTCGGTCATCGCCACGGAGGTCATCCCGAGCTCCTTGACGCGTTTGGCCAGGTTGCTGATCTTGTTCGCGCCGTCGAGCAGGGAGTATTCGGTGTGCAGGTGCAGGTGGGTAAAGGGTTGGACGCTCATCGTAGGCCTTCAAAAAAGTATTCGGTAATCAGGAATTTATTATAGTGGGATGCGGGTAAAAAGAAGCTCTCCCCGAGTACCCGGCCCGGGATTCGGAGCGCGCATTAAGCGAGGAGCGAAAGTTGCGCGCCTAGAAGCGGTAGATGAGCCCGGCGAAGTACTCTTTGCCCGGTGCGACCGTGATCGTCGGGTCCTCGCGGTCGAAGGTACCGTCCCCGCTCTTGTCGCCGGTAAAGTAGACCGTCTGGTAGTAGTGTTCGTCAAAAACGTTGTTGACCTTGACGTAGCACTCCAGTTCGTTGCCGCCGACGTGCATCGTGTAGCGTGCCTGCAGGTTCAGAAAAGCGTATCCCGGCATCTTGATCATGTTCGTCTCGTCCGCGTAATACTCCGATTGCGCGTACACCTGGCCGATCACCTTCAGGTTCGGCGAGAACCTGATTGTCGTGTAGAGGTCGAAGATGTTGTTCGGGGTTCTCGGCAGCTCGTTGCCGACGATGTCATACTCTGGTCCGCGGTAGGCGATCTTCACGGGGTCATGTTTCGTGAACTCCGCCTTCAGATAGGTATAGGCGAGGTTGAACGAGAGGCGCCGCGAGGGATCGCTCTTGAGGGAGAGTTCCACCCCACGGTTGCGCGCATCGCCGATATTGTCCGTGATGCCGCCGCTGGTCGCGAACGAGTAGGTCCCGAAACGGTAGCCGATGATATCTTTCGTATCCATCTGAAAAACGGAGAGCTCGTAATCGAGGAGATGCCCCCCGATATTCCCCCGCGCGCCGACCTCGTAGGTGATGCTGCGCTCGACGTCGATGGGCACGGCCACGCCGTCCGTGCGGTTGCGGTTTTCGTAGTTCGTGACCATCTTGTCCACTGTCGGCGTACGGTAGCCGGTGGAGATGTTGGCGTAGAGGGTCGTATCGGCATTCACGGCATAGGTTGCTCCGACCCGGTAGCCGTTTTCGTTATAGGTGTGATCCTCGTAGAGCTTCTCATTGTTCCAGTCGGTGCCGTTGTAGTCGTGCGAAACAACCTTGTACATATCTTTCTGAATATCGTGGCGCATATTGACTACGGCCGTCCATGCCGGCGTGATGGCATATTTCAGCTCACCGTAAAAGGCGTGCAGACGCTGGTCGTCATTGGTGTGTGTCAGCTCCCCGGCATAGTTCGCGACGGGATTCCCCTCGACGTCCGTCGAGTTGTAGTCGATCAGCGTCTCGCTGCCCGACTGGTACTGGCGGTCACCGAACTCATAGCCGACAAGATAGGCAAAATCCGCCAGCTCCTGTTTGAACTCCAGCTTGGCACCCTTCTGTTTTTTGTGTTCCAGGGTATGCCGCGCGTAGGTGTCGCCGATGCCGTCGCCGTCGGTATCCTGCGGGCTGGAGATGTAATCGTATTCGTCAATGTAGTCGTAGACGTTCAGCAGCAGGTTCCCCCCGTTGGCGAACTCTTTCGTATAGGTAAGGATGTACTTGTCCAGGTCGACCTCGTTGTCCTTCTGGAAGCCGCTCGCCTCCGTTCCCCGGGGATTGGCGTCCGCCGCGGTGACACCGGTCGATGAAGCGCGTTTCTGCTCCTCGTACTTGAGCGTCTTGTCGATCCCCAGCGTCACATCGCTCGTATCGTCGATATAGTACGAAACCTTACCGCTGAGTGACTTGTTCCAGTAGGCCGAATCGACCCAGTATCCGTCGCTTTTACGGTAGTTCGCGTTCAAACTGGCGGCGAAGCTCTCCCGGCTGATGCGGGCCGTCGCTTCGTAATCCTGAGCATTGTAGCTCCCCGCTTCCGCACTGACCGAATAGGCGTCGTCGCCGCCCCGGGGCTTGGAGGTCGTTATGACGATGGCACCGGCCATCGCGCGGTTGCCGTAGAGATAGGCCGCACTCCCCTTGATCACCTTGATGCTGGTGATATCGCTCATATTGAGACGAAATTTGCCGCTTTTCGCGTAGACGGGGACACCGTCGACAATAATGGCGACCCCCGTGTCCTCCCACATAAACTCCTGCTGGTTGATCCCCCGGATATGGATCTCGACGACTTCGTTGCCCATATAGTCCGCCGTCACGCCGGGAACGGTCTGAAGCACCTCGTTGAGCTGCTTGGGATTGATCTGCTCGATCAGCTCCTGATCGATGTAGTTCACCGTCGAGACTTCGGTCTTCCCGGCCGCCTCGTTGGTGATCGTCGACGACTCCACGCTGATCGTCTCCATCGTATAGTTATCCGCCGCTCCAAGCGCGCTGAACGCTCCAAAAAGAACGGCACCCGCCGCCGCAACACTTATTTTCATTTCTCCCCCTCTCTGCATAATATTAAATAAATATATATATTTAATATTGAGTTTAATAATTAAGACCAAATTCTAGGAAAGGGGTGTTACAGATGTGTTAAATAGAGGGGTTTCATGAAGAAGAATTAAAAAATTCCAAAAAATTGGGACGATAAGGCAACCGCGCGGGCAGTGCCTATACCGCTTCGCCGCTTTCGTAGGCGTAGGACTCCCAGGCGAGGACGGCGGCACCGAGCGACGTCGTGATCTGCGGAAAGGCCGGCACGAAGATCGGTTTGCCCAGCTCGTTCTCGATGGCGTTGACCAGCCCGCTGTTGAGCGCCGGGCCGCCGTCGAAGTAGATCCCCTCGTTGATGCCGACCCGCTTCACGAGCTTCACAATCCGTTTGGCGATAGAGTAGTGCACCCCGCTGACGATCTCCTCGACGCGGTGGTTGTTCCCCAGCAGGCCGATAATCTCCGACTCGGCGAAAACGGCGCAGGTACTGTTGATGGAAAGCGGCGTGCCGGTGGATTTGAAGTGGTACTCCCCCAGCTCGTCCACGCCGATTTCCAGGTTGCGGGCGACGACGTCGAGGAACTTTCCCGTCCCCGCCGCGCAGCGGTCGTTCATCGCGAAATTGACGACGTTGCCGTCGCTGTCCATGGCGATCGCCTTGGAGTCCTGCCCGCCGATGTTGATGATCGTCTTGATCTCGCCATGGCCCTGCGCCGCGGCCCGCGCGCCGATGGCGTTGGCGGTGATCTCGCTGATGTTCTCGTCCGCCTCCTTGAAGAGTTTACGGCCGTATCCCGTCGCGACGGTATAGCGCAGCGCCTCCGGGGTGACGCCCACCTCCGCCATCAACTGCGCGAGGCTCTCCTGGGCGTATTTGTAAAACATGCTGCCGCTCGCACTCACGCGGTGCCCGACCAGACTCCCCATCCCGTCGACGATGGCGATCTTGATCGCCGTCGACCCGATATCGATCCCTGCAAAATACTCCATTACTGTCTCCTTTTTCTGCTCTTGAGCGATTCGACGAAGGCCTCGACCCGCGTCGTGAGCTGCCCCAGCTGACTGGGGCTGTAGTCGCTCTCAAGGTAGAGGATGGGAATCCCCTCCTTCTCCATCGCCGCCAGAACGGAGCGCTGCTCCATCTCGTAGACCTGGCACCCCGCGAAGGCCTGGTAAACGACGCCGTCGGCGCTGAACTCCTTCACCAGCTCGACGATGCGGCGGATCCGGTCGTCGTTGCGGGTAAAGACAGGGCAGGTGCACCCTTTCAGATAGCGGTCCGCGACCGCGTCGACCATGTCGTAAAGGAACCACTCATCCACCGAGACCATGTCGTTGAAGAGGCGGTTCGATGAGCAGCTCTCGTCCGCGACAATCACCGCGTCCGCCATCTCGATGAGCTGCGGCACCTTCAGGTTCGGGAAGATCGGGGGCGATCCGGTGTAAACGATGCGCGGGCTGCGTTTGCGGGCGGCACCGATGCCCTCCTTCACACGCGCCTCCATCTCTATTAGCAGCCGTTCCACCGCCGCGCTCCATGCCTCGGTCTTGTCGAAGAAAAAGGCGTTGGTCACAAGGAACATATCGTTGCCCGAGATCGGCGGCAGCTCCGCTTTACGCAGGGCGCTCAGACGGTGGTAAAGCGTCTGGGCGTAGCCGACCTTCTGGATGGAAGCCTTGAGCTTTCGGCGCGTCAACTTCGTTTTCAGCTCCTTCGAGAGTGTCTTGGTGAAGTTGCGCACGCTGCGGCGCCAGTACTCCCGGCTCTCCTCGCTCTCCTTGACCCGGGGAAACTCCATTTCATACACCGGGTAGCCCATCTCCTCGACGATCCCCGTCGCCTTCGTTTTCTGGTCGCAGGTTGTCGGCGTCACGACGAGGTCCGGCGCATCGGCGAAGTGGTCCGTCGCGAAGGCCCCCACCGTGGCCTTGACCAGCGGGCAGGATTTCGACGGCAGGTATTCGCCGCCGATCTCGTCGTCGGTGTAAAAGCCGTTGCAGAGCCGCACCGGTGCCGCGCCGAGGGCGTCGATCACTTCGTAGGGAACCTGGATGCACATCGTCCCCACCTTCGTTTTCCCCTCGTGCATCGGCGTCATGTCGCAGTGGTAGCGCCGGTGAAGCTCGTAGAAGTACTCCATCGCCTCCGGGGGGTTGACGGCGTATTCGCGCAGCGTGTCGAGCACCTTTACCGCTTCCATCGCCTTGTGGCGTCCCTGCCGCTCTCTGGGCGTCTCTATCGTATGGTCGTTACGCGCGTTCATCGTCGCCTCCGGGTCTGTCAATCTGCATACGTTTGGAAAATCCTTCCTTGGTGGACTGAAAAATGGTAAAGCCGGCGATATCGGCCTGCAGGCACCCCTCTTCCGGGCAGGCGGCGATGCACTTCATGCAGAGCGTACAGTCGTCGCGCAGGATGTCGCGGCTCTGCACGTCATCGGCGATATCCTTAATCTGCATGTCGCAGACGGTGTAGCAGTCGCCGCACTTGGTGCACTTGCCGCCGTCCTTCTTCAGCTTCAGGATGGAAAATTTGCTGAAGGAGTACTGCAGCGCGCTCATCGGGCAGAAGAAACAGAAGAAGCGTTTCTTCACAAAGGAGCCGGCGAGGAACATCCCCGTGATGACCATTCCCAGCGCCGTCAGGATCATCGTCGTTTTGCTGGAGAAGTCGATCGTCCATTGCGAGAAATCCCCGACGAAGAGCGGCGTGATCATCCGTCCCGGGCAGATCTGGCAAAACGCCGCCCGCCATTCGCCCCCGATCAGCCCCGCGCCTATCGCCACCGGCAGCAAGAGCAGCAGAACGAGCAGTACGTACTTGATCACCTTGAGGCGGTTGAACTGCGTCTGGTTGTAGCTGCTGTAGCGGATGCCGAAAAGCTTGCGCAGCGAGGTGAGCCAGTCCTGCATCGTTCCCAGCGGACAGACGAAACCGCACCACGCCTTATTGAAGACGATAAACCAGAGCAGGAAGGTGACAAATCCAACCAGGATCCCGATGCTCGCCATACTGAAAAGCATGCCCAGGGGACGGCCGAGCTGGTGCTGCAGCGGCAGCAGGTAGCACATGCCGCCGTTTTGGCGGTCATAGCCGCAGGAGAGCACCGGCATATTACTGCCCAGATCGATCGCGAAATAGGCCCCGTAGATCAACAGCACAAAGGTGACCAGCTGGACGATCGCGCGGAAACGGCGCAGGTTGCCCAGATCGAGGAATCGCCTAATCCTTTTCATCGAAACGGACCTCCGCATACGGCTTCACCCTCCGCCGCCGGTAGATGTAGACAAAGATGCCGGTGAGCAGCAGCGCCGCCGTGCCGAACAGCAGCGCGAAAGCGTAGGACTTGTAGCTGCCCGGTTCCGGGAAGAAACGGCCGGGATAGGTCGTCACGTAACGGTGTGTGCCGTACGACGCCTCCCCCAGCGTGCCGTTGTCCTCTTCCGACCATGCCGCCGTCACGACGAATCGCTCTTCGTGGCGTTTGTCAAATTCGTTCCAGGCCGGAAAATACGCTTTGATCAGCGTAAACGAGACCGAACCGTTCGCATCGGAAACAGCCCGTTTGCTCCACCCCTCGCCGGTGCGCATCGTCACGGCCACTCCGGCCTTCGGTACGCCTTTATACAGCGTCTTGAACGTCAGGGTGTCGCCGGAGACGAAATGCGTGAAAAGTCCCTCTTCCGCCTCTTTGACGCGGACAATCTCGAACGGAAGCGCCGTCTCATTTGAGCGGTTGAGCTCCACCTTGTCCCCGTGGCGGCCGTAGGTCAGCTCGTACTTGGCGCTGTTCGTGCAGCGCACGCCCTCTTTGACACTATCTTCGGCGTAGTAAACGGCGTAGCGTCCCGGGGTGCGGGTCGCGATGCTGAGCGACGCGCTGCCCCGTTTCACCGACACATTGGCCTCAACGCCCCGGTGCTCGTTGTCAAAGGCCACCGCCGTCCCGCCGGCGCTGCCGAGCGTGCGGGGAGTGCCCCCTCTGCCGCCGGTCACCAGCCACAGTTTCGTGCGTCCCTCCGGGCGGCCGTATCCACTGCCGGTGCCCATGCCTCCCCACTTCTTCGCCCCCGCATTGGGGTTTTCCTTGCTGATCCACAGGGGGGCACAGAACGCCTTGGCCTGCGGCGCCTTCGTATACGCTGCTTTCGGCGGGATCCCCTCGGGCCTCGCCGCCAGTGCGGTCACCGCC
The DNA here is from genome assembly GCF_021044585.1 of Sulfurimonas sp. HSL-3221. Taxonomy (GTDB): domain Bacteria; phylum Campylobacterota; class Campylobacteria; order Campylobacterales; family Sulfurimonadaceae; genus Thiomicrolovo; species Thiomicrolovo sulfuroxydans. Next base: position 1,630,253 of record NZ_CP087998.1, read on the forward strand.
GTCAACACGACGGCGATCAAATATTTGACCATATCTCCTCCTCCTTATAAATGGCTCAATCCATTGATGGTTGCGATGCCCACGGCCATCAGTAACAGCGCGGCGATCCTCTCGATCGCCGTCTTGTAACGCGCAAGCTGCGCCACCGCTTCACGCGCGACCTGGGAAAAGAAGAGCCCGTACAGGGCCCAGGAGGCGCTCACCGCCCCAAGGCCGAAGGCCAGGCCCATCGCCAGGGCATCCGCCGCGCTGATGCTCCCCGCCGCCACGGCGATAAGCGACATAACGGGGGCGCAGGGGTTCAGCGTGATCGCAAAGCCCATCGCGAAGTAGCCGACGCTCCCGGTCGCCCCCTGCTTTCCCCCCGAAACGCTGCAGCAACGGCGCTGCCCGAAACTCCGGTACAGCAGCACGCCGCCGACAAAAACAGTGCTGATGCCCAGCAGGCTCTGCGAAAGCGCGGGATCGTCGAGCAGCGACTTGACTGCCATTGCGCCGAAAGAGGCCCCCACAGCGATCAGGCTGTAACTGACGATCCGCCCCAGGCTGAAGATGGAAACGACATAAAGCGCTCCGCCCGGACGGCCGTTTTGTGTCAGCAGCAGCGGGCTCAGAAAAGGCATGCAGCTGAACATACAGGCCGTCACGCCGTAAGAGAGACCGATAAGCAGTAAAGAGAAGTACTCCATCAACACCTTGTCTGTGCACACGCGGAAGCGATCCGGTATATTATTTATAAATTATTAGTGATTATTACTTTTAACTGTTAATTATTTGTTAAATATATACTATCCTGATTTTCACACGCCGATCACGGGGCGAAAGCGGCAAGATCGCAACAGCGGACACCCCTTCGTGCATGGTAAAATATGTGTCAGACATCCCGCCTCCAAAGGATTTTCATCAAGCGTCTCAAACCCCTCCTGGCGCGGCTTGCCGAGCGATACGGCAGGCCCGTGCTCTGGCTCTACGCTTTTATCTTTCTGCTGACTGCCACGGGGCTGCTCGCGGCGGTCTACTTCCTGTTCGGCTGGCTGATGCTGCAAAGCCCGAACGCCGTACTCGTACTGACCGGCCTGCTCGTCGCACTGATCTTCTATGTCAACCGGCGGCACGGATGAGCCCCCTGACCCTTTGTTTCGACCATCGCGATTTTGCCGTTGTCGCCAAACCGGCGGGGATGAGCTTTCACAGCGAAACCGGGGCCGGATTCGTCGTACGGGCCGCTGAACTTACCGGATGCCCCCTCTACCCGGTCCACCGCCTCGACAAGATGACCTCCGGGCTTGTCATCCTTGCCAAGAGCAGCGAGGCGGCCGCTGCCTTTACGGCGCTGTTCGAAAAGCGCGAAATCGAAAAGTACTACCTCGCGCTCAGTCTGCGTAAACCGAAAAAAAAGCAGGGGTGGATCAAGGGGGACATGGCCAAAGCGCGCCGCGGCGACTGGAAATTGCTCAAAACAACGGAGAACCCGGCGGTGACCCGCTTCATCTCCGCCACCCTGCGCGAAGGGGAACGCGCCTTCCTCGTCAAACCCTACACCGGCAAGACCCATCAGATCCGCGTGGCGCTCAAAAGCCTGGGCTCTCCCATTGCCGGCGACGTGCGCTACGCCGACAAGGCGGAGGCGGAGAAAGAGGAGCGCGGCTACCTGCACGCCTACGCCCTGCGTTTTACCTACAATGATGAACCCTACCGTTTCACCTTTCCCCCCGATGAGGGGGAGCGTTTTCTCTCACCCCTGTTCAGCGATCTGCTGCAGGAATGGCAGGCCCCCTGGGAACACTTTCCCGAAAAAAAATAGGCATCCCTGTTACCACTGACGTATTTTTTTGCGTTATACTTGAAACACCACGACCCCGACGGGTCCGAGCGGAGTGACAACGTGAACCTCTCAACCTACGACGTCCTCATTGTCGGCGGCGGCATCTCCGGTGCAGCGCTGCTCTATGCGCTGGAGCGCTACAGCGATCTGGGCAGCCTCTGCCTCCTCGAAAAATACGGCGCTCTCGCCACGCTGAACTCCAGCGCCACCTCCAACTCCCAGACCCTGCACTGTGGCGATATCGAAACGAACTACACCCTGGAGAAGGCGGCCAAGGTCAAACGGACCGCCAAAATGGTCGAGAAATACTGCCTGTAGCACGGCTACGAGAACGACATCATCCATGCCCACCAGAAGATGGCCCTGGGGGTTGGCTACGACGAAGTCAACTTTATGACGAAGCGCCATGAGGAGTTCAGCAGCCTCTACCCCTACCTGCGGATCTATGACCGCGAAACGCTCAAACGGATCGAACCCGCCGTCGTTTACGACGCGGACGGCATGGAGCGTCCGAACCCCATCGTCGGTGTTGGGGTACAGGGGGAGTACACCACCGTCGATTTCAAGCGCCTCAGCGACTCCTTTGTCGAAAACGCCATGCGGGGGAAGCAGACCCACACGGACGTTTTTTTTAACCAACACGTCATGCAGATCGAAAAACGCGGGGAGCTGTACGAGGTCCGCACCGGCGGCAGCACCTACTACGCCCGCTTTGTCGTCGTCGACGCCGGGGCCCACAGCCTCTTCCTCGCGCACCGCATGGGGTACGGGCTCGATTTCGGTATTTTGCCGATGGCGGGCAGCTTCTACCGCTCGACAAGGCATATCCTGAACGGCAAGGTCTACATGGTCCAAAACCCCAAACTCCCCTTCGCCGCCCTGCACGGCGACCCGGACCTGCTGCTGGGCGGCCTCACCCGTTTCGGCCCCACGGCCCTGATGCTGCCCAAACTGGAGCGCTACAAGCGGGGGACCTATCTCGATTTTCTTCGGACCCTCCGATTCGATCACAATATCGCAAGCATCTTCTACGACCTGCTCAAAGACCGGGACATCCGAAACTACGTCCTGCGCAACTTCCTCTTCGAAGTGCCGTGGCTGAACAAACGCCTCTTTGTCAGGGATGCGCGAAAGATCGTCCCCTCGTTGCAACTCTCCGACATCGAGTACGCCTCCGGATTCGGCGGGGTCCGCCCCCAGGTGCTCGACAAAAAACAGCGCAAACTGCTGCTGGGAGAGGCGAGTATCGATACCGGGGAGGGGATCGTGTTCAACATGACCCCCTCCCCGGGGGCGACGAGCTGCCTGGGCAATGCCCGGCGCGACGTGGAGACGGTCTGCGCCTATCTTGGCCGCCGCTTCGACCGCGCCCGCTTCGATGCGGAACTTACCGAAGGAGACCGTCCATGAAAAAGCTGCTCTACATCACGGACCAGCAGGAGTACGCCGACCACGGCACCATCGCCCCGCTCTTTGGACACTATCTCAAAAAATACCTGCAGGTCTCGATCGTCTACTACACCCGCTACAAGGACAGCTTCCAGTACAAAGGCGACGACTGTATCGTCCCCGAGGAGAAGCTGCATTCGATCATCGGCTACCTCGACGAAGAGGGGGTGGATGTCGGTAGCTTCGATTTTATCCTCGTGCGCAACCGCTTCGATATTCTCCGTAGGGTGCTCGCCCACCGTGCGCGCTACGGCTACAGGGTCGGTTTCCGCCTCTCCTTCCCCAAGAACGAAACAGCCTACGCCGCCATGATGGCCAAATACAAACGCGCACTCCTGCCCTCCCTCGCCCTGAAGTACAAGCGCAGCCGGGAGCGGAAACTGATCGAAGCCTGCGATCTTTTCCTCCCCTCTTCGGCGATGCTGGCCTCGGGGCTCTACCCTGCCCTGGCGCTGCCGACGTTCCCCCTGCCCGCCGGCATCGATCCGGCGCGCGTCGCGGGCCCCAAAAACGGCGCTGCCGCCCCGCGGCGCTTTATCTACGTCGGCTCCCTCGACCCGCTACGTCGTTTCGAAACGCTGCTCGACGCCTTTGCCGCGCTTACCCACCTGGAGTGGTCCCTGGATATCTCCACCTTCGACCCCACCTATCTCAAAACAATCCTCAAAGAGTACCCGATGCTCTCCGGGCGCTTCCGGATACTGCAGGCGGCCAACCTTTCGGAGCTGGGACGCCAGATCGGCGCCTGCGATGTCGGCCTGGCCATGATGCCCGCCCTGCCGATCTTTGCCATGACCCTTCCGGCAAAGGTGATGGACTACTACGCCGCCGGCGTACCGGCACTGCTCACCGACACCCCCAAGAACCGCGACCGGCTGCGCGACGGAGATGAAGCCTTCTTCTGCGCTTTCGATGCCGCCGCCATCGCCGCGAAGCTCGAAACCCTGATCCGCAGTGATGCCGCGCATCTTGCCCTGGTCCGCGAACAGGGGCTGGAGCGGCTGCTCGGAGCGGGACGCTCCTACGACGTCATGGCCGAACAGCTCTACCGCCGCCTCACCGCGCTCTGAACGCAGTAATTGCATAGCAATTCTTGGCTACAATGACGCAAAAATGAAGGAGGATTCATGTCTACATTTGAAAATGTCAGTGTCCAGAAAGAGGCCAACGTCTACTTCGGAGGGAACGTCACGAGCCGGACGCTTACCCTGCCTGATGGCAGCGTCTTAACCCTCGGTATCATGCTGCCGGGCGAATATGAGTTCGGCACGGGCAAACCGGAGCTGATGGAGATTTACGACGGGGAGCTGGATATCCTGCTGCCGGGCGAGAGCGCGTGGCAGACGATCCACGGCGGCCAGAGTTTCAATGTCGGGGGCGACAGCAAGTTCCAGGTCCGTGTCAAAAGCATCACGGACTACTGCTGCACCTATCTCGACGCGTAACGGCGCCTAGGCGCAGTAATCGGCGAGCACGCCGCGTTTTACGTTCTCATAGGCGGACTCCCCCGCCAGTTTCTTCACGATCTCGAGACCGAAACAGATAGCGGTCCCGGGACCGCGCGACGTCATGACGTTCGCATCTTCCACGACCGCAGCGCGCTCTCCCTGAAACCCCTCCGTCCGTATCTCTTTCTCGACACCGGGATAGGCCGTATAATTCGGCTTCAGCACACCGGCGGCATTGAGGGCGATCGGCGCCGCGCAGATAGCACCGATCGGCTTGCCCTTGGCATCCATCTCCCCCAGCAGCGCCTGAACACCGGCATGTTCTGCAAGGCGTTTCGTGCCGCCGCCCCCGCCGGGCAGGACGATCATATCGATATCGTCTGCGCCCAGCGTTCCAATGGGCGCTTCGGCCTTGACGACAAGGCCATGCGCTCCTTCGACCTCCATCGCATCGTCCAATGAACGTACGAGAACGTCGATTCCGCCGCGGCGCAGCACGTCGATGACGGCAACGGCTTCGATCTCTTCAAATCCCTCGGCCAGCGGGACCAATACTTTTTTCGGCATGTGAGACTCCTCAATCAGCTTAATAGGATAATTGTAGCACGGAAGAAAAAAAGAGGGAGGAAAATCCCCGGGCAGCATGCCGGGGAGGCGGGATTATTTTACTTTTTCGACATACTCGCCGTCAACGGTGTTGACTTTGATCGTATCGCCTTCGAGCACATGATAGGGGACCTGTACGACGGCACCCGTCTCCAGTGTCGCCGGCTTCTTGGAGCCGCTTGACGTATCGCCTTTGAAGTTCGGCGGGGTTTCGGTAACGACGAGTTCCATCGTATCCGGCGCATCGACGGAGATCGCCTGGCCGTTATGGAAAACGATCTCCACGTTGGTACCGTCTTTGAGCCACTTCATCGCATCTTCGCACTGCTCATACAGCAGGCCGAGCTGCTCGTAACTCTCGTTGTCCATGAACTGCAGCATTTCGCCGTCGTCGTAGAGGTACTGCATCGTTTTGTGCTCCATATTCGGCACTTCGAACTTGTCGCCGGCATGGACCGTCTTCTCGATCACCTTGCCGTTCGTGAAGCTTTTGACTTTCATACGCACAAATGCCGCGCCCTTGCCCGGTTTGACGTGCTGGAACTCCACGACTTTGTAAGGAACGCCCGCGATCTCGAGGCGTACGTTTTTCTTGATGTCACCCATACCGATTGTTGCCATCATATTCCCTTAGATTATAATTTTCCGGGATTTTACACTATTTTCGCTAAAAAGCGGCGGGTCACTGGTACCAGTGGCGCCGGATACGCCGCCCCGATTCGTATTCGTCCACCAGAACCCGCGGCGGCGTCCCCCGCGAAAGGGTGACGATGATATTGCGCTGTCCGTCGACGATCAGCAGCTCCCCGTGCTCCAACGTCTTGTAGTCGCTCCGGCTGACGTGATCGTAGACGATGCTGAGGACATGATCGTATTTGGGTAGGGTCAACCCTTCGATCGGCATGTCGTCGACGAGGTGCTGATAGAGCAGCCGCTTGGCCAGCAGCAGTGTCGCAAAGAAGGTCGCCGTGCTGCGCATTGAAGAGGTCTTGACCAGGGGACGCTGCAGGTCACCCAGCGGGTTGATCATGTCGCTTTTGGCGCAGGCCATACCGACCATCGCGGCAAAGTGGGCTTCACGGCTGCCGGCGTAATAGGCCGACAGTCCCGATTTGCATGCCTGCAGATAGTCGCCGTCGCGGTAGAGGGCAAGTACCTGTTTCGTATCGGCGCCGTAGCCTGAGTGCGTCAGGAGCGCCAGCAGTGTCATTAGAGGAAATAATCGCTTCATGGTGGGCATTATAGCACTTCTGCCGATGCAAGGAAAAACGGCGCCGGGACCCTATCGAGGGCATCTTCAAGCAACTTTCGCTAAAATCTTCCCCCATGCAGATAACGATCGATGAATATGCCAACCGCTTCAAAATGTCCAAAGAGATGATCCGCGCTAAACTGCGTGCGGGCAGACTGCCGCATACCGTCATCGACGGCACGACCTACATTACCGTTGAAGCGCCGGCCGCGACCGCTCCCAGGCAGAGCACTCCACAGCGGACCACCGCCGGGGCCGTCATCATGATGTACCAAAAAGAGAATGCCGAGCTCAAGCGGAAGATCGAGGAGCTCGAGACGAAGATCGACCGCCTTATCGGGGACAAGGAGCAGATGCTGCGCGAAGAGCGCGACCGTATTGAGAGCATCTATGTCTCGCGGGACGAACAGCTCAAATCCTTCCTGGAGCTTGTCAACGCCAAACTCGTGCAGGAGGGGCTCAAACTCGCCTCGCATGCGGAAGCGACCGAGACGGTCCCCTTCGGTGAGGCCCCGGCAGCCCAGCCCCTGTCCGAACAGATAGAGCTGTTCCGCTACCTCGAGTCCAAGCACTTCTCCTCTTCAGAGACGAAAACGGTCAAAAAGCGCTTCGCCAAAGCGTACGGCAACGATATCCGCGTCATCCAGCAAAACGGCGAATTTATCCTCGACTTCTCCAAGTACGACTACAGCGATCTCCTGGCGCGCTGAGCGCACCCCCGGGACACCGTCTTTCCAATAGCGTCCAAAACTATATATCTGCCCTCACCCATCCTCTTCCAAGCAATCAGTTTTATACGGAATACCGTATAAAATATACATTTTAATATCATATTTATCTATTTTATTGACTTTATATACCTCTATTTTCTATAAATGTACTATTATTGTATTTTATATACGGTTTTTTGCTTTATTTAAGAATCCTTCTTCTACAATGGAGCAATGGAACACTCCGATCTTTTCAATATTCTGCACAATGCGGTGGAAGCCCAGGGCAACGGCAAGAAGATCACTCAAAAAGAGATGGCGTCGCTGCTCGGGGTCTCCATGCGCACCTATCAGGACTGGCGTTTGGGCAATGCAAAGCCGCAGGCTGCCAGGGCTGTCATGCAGATGCTGGGGAAGCTCGAAGACGACGACATCATCAGGGTCGTGCGAAAAATCAACCGATTGGAGGAAGCCTCATGACGACATTGACACAAAAAGAGCGTGAAGATCTGCAGTCCGTTTTCAATTCGATTTCCGATAACGAACCGACGCGGGGCGCCAAACTCTGCCGTATAAAGAATATTATTTTTCTTTATATTCATTCCCGTTTCCACCATCTGCTGAAAAAACGGGTTTCCTACCAAAAATAGGCACTTCCGGGGGACAAATCCCCCCATTTCCCCCCAAAATCAATCACTTGAAGATAAATTTAAGCAAACAGACTATAAAGTAACCGTCAGAACAGCTTTGAGAGCGCCAATCCCCTAAATTGCGTGCTCCAAGAGGTGTTATATTTCAATGACTTGGAGCGTTTTATGAACAAAGCACAGTTTGTCGAACTGGTTCAGAAGCACGGTGACTACAAAACTAAAGCAGAGGCAGAAGCTGCCATTAAAGCATTCGCGGATGCGGTAACGGAAGCACTCGTCGCAAAAGAGGATGTCACACTTGTTGGTTTCGGTAGCTTCACATCTGCCCTTCAAAAGGGAAAAAGCGGTACGGTTCCGGGTACGGACAAAAGCTACACAACAGCGGACAAAATGGTTCCGAAGTTCAAAGCAGGAAAAGGTCTCAAAGACCGCGTTGCCGAAGGCAAATAACTCCTCACCCCTGGCCGCCGTCCGCGGCCGCTTTTCCCCACACAACCATTAACTTCTGATTCTAATCCCCGCATACCCCATTTCAGACAGGATTCTTCTGGCACACTCATGTCCATAAACATGAATGCAAAGGCGCCCAATGGAAAAAGTGACCAAAACGGAACAGGAGTGGCGTGCGCAGCTCTCGCCGGAAGCCTACCACGTCTGCCGCGAGCACGGTACGGAAGCCCCCTTCAGCGGAAAATTCTACCAGCACAAAGGCGACGGGGTCTACCGCTGCGTCTGCTGCGACGCGCCGCTCTTTACATCGGATACGAAGTTCGATTCGGGGACGGGGTGGCCGAGCTATTTCGAGCCCTACAGCGACGAGGCGCTAGTCGAGATCAAAGATACGAGTTTCGGAATGACGAGGGTGGAAGTAAGGTGCGCGCGCTGTGACGCGCACCTGGGGCATGTCTTCCCCGACGGTCCGGAACCAACGGGGCTGCGCTACTGCATCAACTCCGTCTGCCTGACCTTCGATGAGGGGTAAATTTAGAAGTTGACGGCCAGGCCGATCATATAGTTGTTCATCGCCTCGGACGTGTTGACGTACTCGACGTAGAGGTCCAGCTGGTTGTTCAGCTCGTACATCCCGGCAATGCCGCCGGAGATCGCCAGATCGCCGCGCGAGTGAAGCTCGTCGCCGAGGTTCGGGAGAATAAGACCGAATTTCGGGCGGACTTTGAAGGCGGAACCCGGGATATCGATCGTATAGGTCGCATAAACACCGAGCGTCGTGACATCGATCTTGTTGTTGCTGTTACTGATCTCCGGTGCCACCAGTGATGTACTCAGTTCCGCTTCCACGCCAAGGTTTTTCAGCACGTTGTCGAGCTCGACACCGCCCTTGATCGCCAGACCGACGCCGTCGTCGACATGTTTCGGCATCGCTTCGAGACCGATGCCCGCACCAACGTAGAAACCGTTGCTGCCCTGCTGCTGGGCATAGAGTGAAGAAGTGAGCAGCAGTGCTGCTGCGATTGATCCAATTTTTTTCATCATTTTGTCCTTTTTATTGTTATGGCCGGCATTATAGCACCATGAGATATAATGGCGTAAAAAAAGGAGAGCCTATGCGAAAATTTTTCGCCTTTACCATCCTCTTTCTTGCTGCAGCAGTCCTCTTCGGCGTGCCGGCCAAACACCCCCATGTCCTTCTGAAAACGAACCAGGGAACGATCGAACTCGAGATCCGTGAAGACCTTGCCCCCCTGGCGGCGGAAAACTTCCTCACCCACGTCAAAGAAGGCTACTATGACGGAATCATCTTCCACCGTATCATCAAGGGCTTCATGATCCAGGGCGGCGACCCGACCGGTACCGGCCGCGGCGGCGAGTCTATCTGGCACAAACCTTTCAAAAACGAGTATGCACCCAACGTCATCTTCGACAAGCCGGGTATCCTCGCCATGGCCAATGCCGGGCGCAACACCAACGGCAGCCAGTTCTTCATTACGACGGCGGGGGCCCCCTGGCTCAATGGCGGCTACACGATCTTCGGTTATGTTGTGAAAGGGATGGATGTCGTTTATAAACTGGAAGGGGTTCGTACCGGCAGACAGGACCGTCCGCTGGAAGCGCAGACGATCCTCAAGGCGAGCGTCGCCGAGTAACGGCGCTTAGAGCATCATGCCGCGGATCGTGTAGAAGATCGCGGCGGAAAGCACGGCGGCGGCGGGAACCGTGATCACCCAGGCCGCGATAATCTTCTTGATCGCATCGCGCTTGACGTATTTGATCTTCTCGGCGCGCTTGAGCTGCTTCTTGTCGATGCGGATCTTCTCCTCTTCTTCCTCGATCATCTGGTACAGCTGGACGATACGCTCGTAATCCTCCTGGCTTTTGCCCTCTTTCGCCTCCAGGGTCTCCTTCTCGGCGTTCAGGGCGTTCAGGAGCTTCTCATCCTCGGCCAGCTGGCGGCGCTCGACGCGGATCAGCTCCTCCTCTTTCGTATGGTAGAGGAATTCGCGCAGGAAACCGACGCCGAAGACGCCGCCGATGGCGATGTGCGTGGAGCTGACCGGCAGGCCGAGCTGTGATGCGACGATGACCGTAATGGCCGCCGCCATCGCGATGCTGTAGGCGCGGACCTGGTCGAGCTCGGTGATCTCGCTGCCGACGGTGCGGATCAGCTTCGGACCGTAGAGCGCCAGCCCCAGCGCGATCCCGATGGCGCCGACAAGCATGACCCACATCGGGATGCTCGCTTTGGTGCTGATGACGCTATGCTGCACGGCATCGGCGATCCCCGCCAGCGGACCGACGGCGTTGGCGACGTCGTTCGCACCATGGGCGAAGCTGAGCAGCGCCGCGGCGAAGATCAGGGGAATCGTGAAGAGCTTGTTGACGTCGTCACGATGGTTGCGCAGCGACACGGCTGCCGTGGCGACCATCGGCTTGACCATAAAGTAGATCGCCACGGCTGCGGCGAACCCGATCCCCAATGCCGTCGGAAAATCGATTTTGATGATATGCTTGACCCCTTTGAGCATCAGGTAGGTGACGAAGGCCCACCCCATGACAGCAACATAGAGCGGGACCATCTTCTTCATGGCGCTCAGTTTGTCCTCTTTGTAGATCATCGTCTTCTTGATGGTGAAGAGGAAGAGCGCGGCGATCACCCCGCCGAGCAGCGGGGAGATGACCCAGCTGGCGGCAATGGTCCCCATTGTGCCCCAGGCGACGGCACCGAAACCGGAAGCGGCGATCCCCGCCCCCATGACGCCGCCGACGATGGAGTGCGTCGTTGAGACCGGCGCGCCCATCGTCGTCGCCAGGTTCAGCCAGAGTCCGCCGGCCAGCAACGCCGCGGTCATGGCCCAGATAAATTGGGAAGCATCGACGAAGGCTGCAGGATCGATAATCCCCTTTTTGATCGTCCCGACGACGTCGCCGCCGGCGATAAGGGCCCCGCTGGCTTCAAATATGGCGGCGATAATGATCGCGCCGCCCATCGTCAGTGCCCGGGAACCTACGGCCGGCCCCACATTGTTGGCGACATCGTTCGCCCCGATGTTCAGCGCCATGTAGGCACCGAAGAGCGCGGCAATCGCCAGAAAGAGACTGTTGGTAACGCCCGAGTGTGTTACCGAGCTGTAAAAGAGTACACCGACCATGAAAAAGAGGGCCAGCCCCAGTTTCGTAAAATCGTTTTTCGAGCTTTTGACAGCCTTCTTCTCCATTTTTTTGACGGTTCTAATATCCATCGTTTCTCCCCAATTGATGTTTATAAGTGATACAGCGCCTCGTAAATCTTCAGCGCCTGTGCATGCGCCTTGACGTCATGCACCCGTATGATCTCGGCGCCGTTGCGCACGGCTTCGAGATGCAGAGCCAGTGTTCCCGGTAACCGTTCGGATGGTTCAGAGGGAACAATTTTAGCAATCATCGACTTACGGCTGGCCCCGACGAGCAGCGGGTAGCCGAAGCGTCTGAAGTGCTCCAGATCGCGAATGAGTTTGAGGTTGTGTTCCAGGCGCTTTCCGAAACCGATACCAACGTCGAGAACGATCTCTTCGACCCCGTATGCCCTCGCTTTGGCAATACGGGATTCGAAAAAGTCGCCCAGCTCTCCGAAAAGGTCGTCGTACTGCGGCTGCGACTGCATCGTCTGCGGGGTGCCCTGCATATGCATGATCACCGCCGTGGCGCCGTATTCGCCGCAAAGTTTTGCCACCGCGTCGTCAGCCAGGCCGGTAATGTCGTTGACGATATTGAAACCGCGTTCGAGTGCATAGGAGAGCACCGAGGGGGCGTAGCTGTCGAGGCTGAAGTCTGCACGCTCGTAGAGGCGGTGGGCGTAGGCCGCATCGATGACGGGTTTCACCCGTTCAAGCTCTTCGTCTGCGGGTATCGCCGCGGACCCCGGCCGGGAGGAGACCCCGCCGAGATCGATGATCTGCGCCCCCTCTTCGATCATCGTTTCGATCCGTTCGACCGCGGCCGCGTCTTTGAAACGGCTCCCCGAGAAGAAGCTATCCTCGTTGGTATTGACGATCCCCATAATCTTTGCCGCTGCGGGCTTTTTCACCCCGGCAAAACGCTTGAGCTCAAGAGCCACTTCTTTGAGCCCGAAAGGCTGGGCCAGCTCCTTGCGTGCGAGCTCTTCAAGCTGCCGCGTCGTCGCCAGCAGCAGGGCATCGACCCGCGGGGTCTGCGCCAGGATCGTCCCCTTGGGCACAGCCAGGTCCGCCCCGACGGAGAGGGCATCCTGTTTGAGGATATTGGCCGCGCCGACATGCAGGTCTCGGATGTAAATGAAGTGCAGCGCCGCCTTGGCCGCGAGGATCTTCCGTCCCCCGGCGTCGACGTCGAGACGCGCCAGCAGCGCCCGGATGTCGCTCTGCGTCGAGAGGCGTTCAACCCGCACGACGCTGCTCCGGCAGAAAGGGCATCAGTACCGTCAACAGGACGTTCTGCAGCCGGGCGTTTACTTCCAGAAGGCGAAATGCCCGTGCGAAAGCGTCAAGCTGCTCCGTGCTGAGCGGCAGTTTCTCGACAACGCTCGCCTGGTAGAAAAGCCGCTCGATCAGCGCCTTGGACTCGTGGCGGTCCATCCGTCCCACCGAGGTGACGAACCCGTACAGCGCCCCCAGGTCGAGCGATCCCAGTGTCAGTTCTACACCCTGCGGCGCTTCGCCGGAGAGTTCGTTGAGAATCGGCAGGCGCGAACGCACCGTCGGCAGCAGCACCGACTTGCTCGGCGCGATAATGACGAGGGCGATATTGGTAGGGGGTTCTTCAAGCAGTTTGAGCAGGGCGTTCTGGGAGTAGACGTTGAACTGTTTCGCCGCCAACACGACGTATTTCAGCGACGCCTCGCTGATATAGGCTTCGGCGATCACCGCTTTGGCGTCCTCGATCAGGAAATCGTCACGTACGAAACCGACGACGCGGCTCGGGTGCACCGCCTTCTTGAAAGCCTCGAAGCGCTCCTCGATCTCCTCGGCGAGGATGATGTGGCTGCGTTCGAAACTACTCATCCGCGTCGACCTCCCCGAAAAGGACCGCGTTGAGCGAGAGGTCGAACAGGCGGTAGAGCTGCAGGAGCTTGATATCGAGGTAGGGGTCGAAAGAGCGCAGCTTCATCGCGTGGCCGAACTCTTCGTCGAGGAGCCAGAGGCAGCTGTTGTCCGCCCGCTTGGCGATCTCGGAGCGGGGATCGCTCCCCTTGCCGACGTACCAGAAGAAGTAGTTGCCCGCAAAGGAGAGGTCGAGCATATCCGCGAGCATATCCATCGCGTCGCCGCTCGTCATCTCGTCAAACTCCGGGTAGATCCGGTCCAGGCTGATCAGCGGTACCATCGGCCGGTCGTTGGAGAGCTGGTTGATCGTCGAGGAGATGTAGTGCTGGAACCATTTTCGCTTGCGGTCGGTCACCAGGACGATCGTCTTGCCCGTGACGATCTGCGACACGGCGAGCATGGTGGAAGCCGTCCATTCGAAACGGTTCTCTTCGACCCAGTTGAACGACGCCCCCTCGGAGCGTATGGTCTCGAGCATCCATTTCATGAACGACTGCATAGGGATTTACTTCTCCAGTTCGTAGACGTTGTGCAGCGCACGTACCGCCAGTTCGGCGTACTTTTCGTCGATGACCATGGAGACCTTGATCTCGGAGGTGGAGATCATCATGATGTTGATATTCTCCGCCGCCATGGACGCGAATGCTTTCGCCGCGACGCCCGTATGCGACTTCATACCGACACCGACGATGGAGACCTTGCAGATCTTCTCGTCGTAGCTGGCCTCTTTGATCTCGCCCTTTTCGATAAAGGTCTCGACAACCTTTTTCGCGTCGCCCAGTTCGTTCATCGGGACCGTGAAGTCCAGGTTCGTCGAGTCGTCATGCCCCAGGGTCTGGATGATCATGTCGATGTTGACGTTGCTCGCCGCCAGCTTGCCGAAAATATCGGAAGCGATACCGGGACGGTCGACGACGCCTCCGAGTGAGATACGCGCCTGATTACGGTCGAGCGCCACACCGCTTACCAGTGGTTTTTCCATAATGTTCTCTTCCTTTGTGATCAATGTCCCTTCGGCATCCGAAAAGCTCGAACGGGTGACGAGGTTGACGTTAAGTTTTTTGGCCAGTTCGACCGAACGGTTCTGCAGGACTTTCGCCCCGAGCGACGCAAGCTCGAGCATCTCGTCATAGGAGATCTGTTCCAGCTTCTTCGCCTTCGGTTCGATGCGGGGGTCCGTCGTGTAGATCCCGTCGACGTCGGTGTAGATCTCGCAGAGGTCCGCTTCGAGCGCCCCGGCGATCGCCACGGCGGAGAGGTCGCTGCCGCCGCGCCCGAGGGTCGTGACACGCCCCAGCTCGTTGACGCCCTGGAAACCGGCGACGACCACCACTTTGCCCTCGCCCAGCGCACGGCGCATCGGCGTCGGGTCGATATGCTCGATCCGCGCTTTCGTATGGACCGTATCGGTCACGATCCCCGCCCTGCGGCCGCTCATGGACTCTGCCGGGAACCCCATTTCATTGAGCGCGATGGAGAGCAGCGCCGCCGTCACCCGTTCGCCGGAGCTCAGCAGCATATCCACCTCTTCGCGCTGGGGGTTGTCGCTGTAGTGCTCGGCATAGGCGACCAGTTTGTTGGTCTCGCCGCTCATCGCCGAAACGACGACGACGACGTCATTCCCCTCTTTGACCGTTTTGGCAACGCGGTTGGCGACGTTCTGGATGCGCTCCAGGTCGCCAACGCTCGTACCACCGTATTTCTGAACAATCAGCATCTTACAGATACCCCTTTGCTTTAAAATAGCCGATCACCTTCTCATAGATCGGTTTCTTGAAGTGTGCAACGTAGTCATACAGTGCATCGATCTCGATGAACTTGTAATCGATAAACTCCGGATGTTTCGTCTCCAGGTTGATCTTCGCCTTGTGCTTGAGGCGTACGAGAAAATAGCGCTGTGTCTGCCCGCAGTAGGGGCGCATGCGCTCCGCGACGTGCTCCGGAAAATCGTAGGCCAGCCAATCGGGATACTCGGCGACGACTTCCACCTTTTTCGTACCGATCTCCTCTTCGATCTCGCGGAGCAGCGCCTCTTCGGGAGACTCCCCCCGGTCAATACCCCCCTGCGGGAACTGCCAGATGCCGCTGATATCGCTGCGTTCGGCGATAAAGATCTGCTTGACCTCCGGGTACTCCGGCGGAACGATGATCGCCGCGACGTTCGGACGGTAGGGTTTGACGGATTCCATAGGCCTCTTTACTCGTTTTGGAGCACCTCTAATAACCCCAGCGCAACCCGGGTAGGGTTATGAGAAGTGCCCGCTTTTTTCAATGCGCGTATTATAGGGCAAGCGCGGTTAAATCGTGCTTGTTTTTTGCCCGGCTCAACCGCGGCTAACGTCCGAGGGATTACAATGCGGCATGCTTTTATATGTCCATATCCCGTTTTGCGACAGCAAGTGCCACTACTGCAGCTTCAACTCCTATGTCGACAAGTTCGCGCTGCGGCGCGATTACATGGCGGCGCTCGGACGGCAGCTGGAAGAGGAGATCGAACGGCTGGGCCTGCCGCCGGAGAGCCTTGAGACCCTGTTTATCGGCGGCGGCACCCCTTCGACGGTCGCGCCGGAGCTCTACGCCCCGCTTTTTGCACGGCTGCAGCCCTACCTGAAACCCGGTGCGGAGATCACCAGCGAGGCCAACCCCAACAGCGCGACCCCCGAGTGGCTTGCAGGCATGCACGCGCTCGGAGTGAACCGTATCAGTTTCGGGGTACAGAGTTTTGACCCGGAGAAGCTGAAACGGCTCGGACGCGCCCATACCCCCGACCAGGCGGTGCGTGCCGTCACCGCGGCACGTGACGCAGGCTTCGAACACCTCTCCCTCGACCTTATCTACGGCGTCGCCGGGGATACGAAACCGCTGTTGGCGCACGACCTGGAACAGGCGTTCGCCCTTCCCGTCGACCATCTCAGCGCCTACGCCCTCACCATCGAGGAGGGCACCCCCTTCTCCGCCACCCCGGAGGTCGCCGACGAAAAACTGGCATTGACCTCATGGCTCTTCGAGCGTATCAAAGCCCACGGTTTCGAACAGTACGAGATCTCCAATTTCGGCCGCTACCGCTCCCGCCACAACCTCGGCTACTGGGAATACAAACCCTACATCGGGCTGGGTGCCGGTGCCGTGGGCTGCATCGACACCGTCCGCTACTACCCCCACCGCGACGTTGAGGCCTACATCACCGACCCCCTTTTCCGCATGTCCGAGCCCCTCGATGCGGAGGCCGTCAAAACCGAGCGCCTCTTCCTCGGACTGCGCTCCGTCGTCGGCGTCCCCGAGGCGCTGCTCGACCCGGAAGAGCTGCAGCGCGCCCGCTGGCTCGAAGAGGAGGGAAAACTGCGCTTTGAAGACGGCCGTTTTTACAACACGGACTACCTGCTCAGCGACGAGATCGTCCTCTACCTCCAGGGATGAGCGCGCCCATTCGCTTCCCCTTAAACCTCCTGTGCTATAATCCCGGATCATAAATTTATCTAACGGGAGAGCCGCCGCTATCCGCGGCAGCGCCCTGACGGGAAACGCCATGTTCGGAATGGGATTTTCGGAGATCCTCATCATCGCCATTATCGCTATCTTGTTTCTGGGACCGGACAAACTGCCCCAGACCATGGTCGATATCGCCCGTTTCTTCCGCAGCGCCAAGCGTACGCTGGCCTCGGCCAAGGCCTCTATCGAGGAGGAGCTGCATGTCGACGACATCAAGCGCGAAGTGAACAGCTACAAGGACAACCTGCTCGAAGAGAAAGAGAAACTGAGCCAGGCGAGCGCCTTTACCGAACTGACCGATGAATTCGATGCCGTCATCGACATGGCCGGCGATACGACGACGGTAGAATCCCCCGCTCCAAAGAAACCTAAAGCCGAAGCCGCCCCGGATGCCAAGAAACCGGAAGTCGTCACCTTCAGCAAAAAGAAAAAAAGTTCAGAGAGTTCCGATGAGGACAATGAGAATGCGTAACCTTTCTGCCCTGGCCGGGGCAAGCCGTTTTACTTGTTCTGTCCTCGCTACGCTGCTGAATTCCGCTGACGCTGCATGTGCAACAGCGGCTAATGGAGAAGAGAATGTTTGACGAACTGCGTCCCCACCTTATAGAGCTGCGTAAACGCCTGGGCATCTCCGTCCTGACGCTGATCGGCATGTTCTTTATCATGTTCTATTTCCACGAGCCGCTGCTCGAATGGATGATCCACCCCCTCAACGACGCCCTGCTCGAAGTCGGCAAGAAGTCCGTCAACGCGGCCAACGGAATGGTGACGACCAACCAGGTCGGCGGGGCCTTCTTCGTCGCCCTGAAAGTCGCCTTCTTTGCGGCGATCCTCGGCGCGCTGCCGGTCATCCTCTGGCAGGTCTGGCGCTTCATCGCGCCGGGCCTCTACGAGAACGAAAAGAAGATGATCCTCCCCTTCGTCTTCGGCGGGACGACGATGTTCGTCGTTGGCGTTGCCTTCGCCTACTACATCGTCACCCCCTTCGGGTTCGACTTCCTCATCACCTTCGGTAGCTTCAAGTTCACCCCGCTGATCAACATCGAGGATTACGTCGGCTTCTTTACGAAGATCATGTTCGGCTTCGGTCTGGCGTTCGAACTCCCGGTCTTTGCCTACTTCCTGGCGCTGCTCGGCCTCGTCGACGATCGCCAGATGACGGCCTTCTTCAAGTACGCCATCGTCATCATCTTCATTGTCGCCGCCCTGCTCACGCCGCCGGACGTCCTGACGCAGCTGTTGATGGCCGGTCCGCTGATCGTGCTGTACGGCTTCTCCATCCTCATCGTCAAAATGGTCAATCCCGCACCGAAAGAGGATGATGAGAATGACGACGAGGACGAGGAAGAGGCCGTTGCCCCTCAGAACGTCTAGTTACGACTTCACCCTCCCCGAGGCGCTTATTGCCGTCCACCCGGCCCAGCCGCGCGACCACGCCCGGCTGCTCGTTTATGACCGCAAAACCGACACCGTCGCCCACACGCGCTTCGACAAGATCGAAGCCTTCCTGCCCGAAGGGTGCGGCATCATCTTCAATGACACAAAGGTGATCAAGGCCCGCCTTTTCGGGAAAAAAGAGAGCGGCGGAAAGGTCGAACTCCTCATCAACCGCCCCCTCGACGCCTACCGGGTCAGCGTCTATATCCGGGGGAAGATGAAAGCGGGCACCCGTCTACACTTCGGCCAGGAGCTCGAGGCCGTCGTCGAGGAGCTGCATGAGGACGGCAGCCGCACTGTCACGTTTGAGCGTGCCGGAGAAAAGCTGCGTTTCGAAGCCCTGCTACCGATCATCGATATCATCGGACATATGCCACTGCCCCCCTATATCCAGCGTGAGGACAACGACGAAGACGCCGTGGAGTACCAGACGGTCTTCGCGAAAAACGAAGGGGCCGTCGCCGCGCCGACGGCCTCGCTGCACTTTACCGACGAACTCTTCGCCTCGGTCTGCGCGCACCACCCCCACGCCTACGTCACGCTGCACGTCGGCGCCGGTACCTTCAAACCCGTCGAAGCGGAGATCATCACCGACCATCCGATGCACTCGGAGTACTACGAAATCCCGGGCAATGCCAAGGCCCTCATCGACGGCGACCTTCCCCTGCTCTGCGTCGGCACGACCTCGACCCGTACGGTTGAGTACTACGTCCGCACCCACGAGACCGGGGGCGAAGCGAACCTCTTTCTGCACCCCGGCAACCCGCCGAAGCGCGTCAACCACCTGCTGACCAATTTCCACCTGCCCAAATCGACCCTGCTGATGCTCGTCGCCTCCTTCGTCGGACTGGAAAAGACCCACGAACTCTATGCCGAAGCGATCCGGGAGCAGTACCGTTTCTACAGCTACGGCGATGCGATGCTCATCCTCTAGGCCCCGCCCTACTCGTTGTCATCCATCAGTGCGAACGCCAGCCGCTCCTTGAGCGATGCGAGGGCCTTCGCCGCGCAGGCAGCGTCCAGCTTGCCGCCGGGTGCGCCGCTGACGCCGACGGCACCGATCAGGGTATCCCCCGATTTGACCGGCAAGCCTCCTTCCATCATGATCAGCCCCTCGATGTTGTTCAGCTCATTACGGATGTCGCTGCGTTTGGCGACAAAGGTCGTCGTATCCGTCCCCGCCATGATCACCGCGTTGGCTTTCTGTTCGGCGATCTGCATCGTAAAACGCGCTGCATAGGTATCGCGCATCACCACCTGGACATTGGCGCTGCGGTCGACCACCACGGCACTGACCCAGTACCCCTCCTGCCGGCAGGCCTCGACGGCACGCTTGGCGATCTCCGAGGCGAGGCCGAGATCCATACGCTCGATCCGGACGACGTCGGCGGCGGTGAGCAGAAGAGCGGGCAGTGTCAATACGCCCAAGACGGTTGCGATTTTCATAAGCATCCTTTGCATAGTGTGGCATCGATTATAGCAGAGCGCATGTGCGCGAAAATGGTAAAATGGCGCACACTCCACCATCAAACGGCGAGACCATGACGAAACTCCTGACACTTTTAACACTGACAGTGCTCATCACCCTCCTGGAGGGCTGCCAGCAGAAAGCCCCTGTACTCCTCCCCACCGTCGAGCATGTCGACCTGGAGCGCTACAGCGGTCTCTGGCACGAGATCGCCCGCTATGAAAACCGCTTCGAGGAGGGGTGTGTCGGGGCGACGGCCACGTACCGGCTGAAAGCGGATCATGTCGCGGTCGTCAACCGCTGCTATGACGACGCCGGGAGGTTAAAGGATGAGGCGAGAGGAGAAGCCCGTGTTGTCGAAGCGAGCGGGAACGCCAAACTGCGGGTGAGCTTTTTCTGGCCCTTCTACGGCGATTACTGGATCATCATGCTTGCCGCCGACTACCGCTATGCCGTCGTCGGCGACCCCCAGCGCAAGTACCTCTGGGTCCTCGCCCGCGACACGGTGCTGGAGGACCGGGACCGCGAAGCGATTCTCGCGCGCCTCGTCGCACTGAAATACGACCCCTTCAAACTCTACTGGACCGGTTTCAAAGCGATGTGCAACCACTGAGCCGTTAGCTCTCCCGACAGTCGATGACGATCTCGTCGAGTCCGAGGCGCGGCGTCATGGTATGGGACTCATCGCTGTAGCCCAGGGCAAGCACCGCATGGGGTTCGAGACCCATGAGCCCGAAACGCTCTTTCGCCCTGTCGGCACTGAACCCGCCCATGGGATGCACATAGATGCCGCGTTTGGACGCTTCGACGATCAGAAAAGCCATCGCCGTGCCGCTGTCGAAGGCGTGCCATCGGTTCGGTTTTCGGTTGTAAGAGAAGGTCTGGGTCGAACAGACCATCATGAGCAGAGGAGCGGATACGGCCCAATCGGCATTTTTCGTGCTGAGAATCTCGAGGAAATCCTCTTTCGGCCCCAGAACAAAACGCCACGGCTGTTCATTGAAGCAAGACGGTGCCGTCATCGCGGCTTCCAAGACGGCACAGAGGTCCTTCTCTCCCAGGGGTTTGTCCAGAAAATGTTTGGGGGAGAACCGTTTCAAAAAGAGGTCGTCGATACCGTATTCCGTGCTGCGCATCTGCCATCCTTTGGAGAGAAACATCTACACATCATACGCTTATCGCGGTTAAATCTTTCCTTAACACATCAAAAAAATGTTATGGCGACAGAGGGTTCCTGCCTGCCCATCAATTACACAAGAACGCTGATCCGGCCCGCCGTAATGGCGATTTTCCCCTCGAGTTCGTAGCGGAAGACCTCCTGGGGATAGTCACGTACGGCATCCTCGTAGGTCGGTCCGGTTCGGCAATATTCCAAAAAAGGGTCGCCGACACAGCGTGTGGCCTCGCCGTAACGCGCCACGAAGGCGTCGATATCGTAGATCGCCTCCGCTCTCCCCTCTTCTAGCAAACGGTTGGTTCCCTCGCTTTCGCCGATACGGTGGGGAAGGACATAGATCTTCTTTCCCATGCGCAGGGCATGCTCCACGCTGCGCATACTGCCGCTGTTCTCATCGGCCTGGGTGACGATCAGAGCATCGCCCAGCGCGACAACAATCTCATTGCGGACGACAAAGCTCCAGGGCGTCGCCTGGAAACCGTCATTAAAGGGACTGAGCAGCAACCCTTCGTGCGCAATGCTGTCAAGCAGGGCGCGGTTCGTCGCCGGGTAGCGTACATCGATCCCGCTGCCCAGCACGGCGATCGTATTGGCCGCGCCCGCCGCCGCATGGGCCGTCGCGTCGATGCCCATCGCGCCGCCGCTGACGATACAGACTCCTGCCTGCGAAAGTTTCGATGCCAGTTGCGACGTGATGAAGCGAGCATATCCGTCCGCCCGCCGGGAGCCGACAATGGAGAGCTTGACCCTTGAGAGCAGCGCCGTATTGCCCTCGAAAAAGAGTGTTTCCGGATACTTCCGCATCGCCTCGAGGGCGGGGACCTTCACTGAAAGCAGATCACTCATGGCTTTCGTATGCCGCCAATGTGTCGATCCGCACCAGCTGCACCGACTCGAGAAGCGCCTTGGACTCTTCCAATCCCTGGAGCGTCTGTTTGTGCGGGTGCCCTATTACGACGACCGAACCGTACTTTTTCGCGATCTTCACCGCACGGCTCACCTGCTTTTTCACCGCGCCGACATCGGGGTCGTGATCAAGGAAAACGTCGCGGCTGATGTAGGGACGGTGCAGTGACTTCATCAGAGCCGGTACCGCCGTCTTGCCGGTCGTACGGCTGTCGATGAAGGTGATCCCTTCCCGGTCAAGCGCATAAAGAAGTCTCTCCATCGCATCCCGGTCGGCGGTGAACTTGCTTCCCGTATGGTTGTTGACGAAGGCGACTTTCGGAAAAAGGTTCTTGATCTGCCGGATACGTTCATCGATCACTGTCTCGTCATCCCCGACATGCAGTGTCAAAGGCTCTTCGGCCGAAAAGGAGACCGCCTCCATCGGAAGGTGGACCATATAGTAAGATTGCTTGGCCGCCAACGCAGCCGAATCGGGGTGGCGTTTGGAGGGGGGAAGGAAAGACATCGTCACCGGCAGGTTTAATGCTTTGATATTGCGGACGTCATGGGCGAAAGAGACATCATCGAATATGATGGCCATCATCGGTTTCTCCCCTGATTCCGGTTCGACTTTCTCAGCCCGTGCTGCCGGTCGCGGCGGTGCTTTTTCATATTCATGGCTCGCCGTTCTCGCTTTTGCCTTTTTAAGCGCCTTCTTCAGTTCGGCGCTGTGCTGACGCTCCGTCAGCAGCGCCCCGCGATGCTCCTGCTTCGCCTTCTGGTAACCGAAGAAATAGCCTCCCGCCGCCAGAATAAAGGCGATCAGCAAAAAGATCACTCCTTTGAGCAGCGTATAGGTAAATGTATTTTTTTTGCGCCGGGGCTTTCCCCCGGCCGCACGCTTCCTAGGAGCACTCTTCTTCCGCTGTTGCGCCATTAAAATCCCTCATGATTCTTGTCGGCACATTGTAATAAGAATCTGATAACAGGGCGGTTAACAGGGCACTTTGCCACCTTCTTTCACGCAGCCGCTACTCCTCTTTGCGCCCGATGACAATATCCTGACCGTCCCACTTGGTATAGAGCCGGAACTCCTCGGCGATCTCCCGGATCCGCATCACCTCCAGAACCCCCTGCGGATCCATAGAAGTGGCCCGCATCGTTATGACGCCCGACTCCGGCTTTTGCAGCACATGATAGTTCCAATCCATTGCCGACAATTTACTATAAAGCTCTTGTATCATCAGCACCCCTTTATCATAATATATACAGTGTATTATAGTTATTTTGAGTTAATCAATCAATTTATTTAGCATATTGCCATTTTTTTTAACGCTCTATTTCATTTTTACACACCATTTTACATAGGTCAGCACGTGAACATACCGGAAGATGCGCCATTTTTATACAGGGATTTCGATCAAATAAAATAAATACAGCCTATACTTTCAGCATGGACCAATTACTACTGGCAATCTTTCTTACCCTTGCCATCGCCGCCGTACTGAGCATCCTGCTCAAACGCCTGGGCATATCCCACCTCATCGGCTATATCCTCACGGGGACGATCATCAGCTACCTTTTCGGTTTCAACGGGCTGAGCATTCTTACCCTCGACGTCGTCGGCGAATTCGGCATCGTTTTTTTGATGTTCACCATCGGGCTTGAACTGAGCCTCGGGCGGATCCGAAGCATGAAAGAGATTCTCCTGACCAACGGTCTGCTGCAGGTCTCCCTCAGCGTCCTCGTGATTTTCGTCCTCGCCTATTTTCCTTTCGGCCTGGACTTCAATACCTCGCTCATCGTCGCCCTGGCCTTTTCGCTCTCATCGACGGCGATCGTCCTCACTTACCTCAAACAGTCCAAGGACATCCTGACCCCTTACGGGCAGATCTCGATGGGCATCCTGATTTTCCAGGATCTGGCAGTCATCCCGATCCTTCTGCTGATCAGTTTCCTCTCCAACCATGACCTCTCCATCGGCGAGGTACTGCTCAAAACGGCACTGTCGGCCGCCATCGTCATCACCGTCATGTTCACGGTCGGGGCGAAGAGCGTCAATGCCCTGTTGAAATTCTCCGCACGTACGGAACTCGATGAACTCTTTCTCGGCGCCGTGTTCGCCATCGTCATCGGCACTTCCCTGCTTGCCCACGGGATGGGCTTTACCTACTCGCTGGGGGCCTTCATCGCCGGGATGATCATCGCCGATACCGACTACAGCGTCAAGGTCGAATCGGATATCGCCAGCTACCGGGACCTGCTGCTGGGCATCTTCTTTTTCGGCGTCGGCACCAAGATTGACCTGTTCTATTTCCTGGAGCATATCCATCTCATCCTTTTCGTTTTCGTCCTGGCCATGCTTTTCAAAGCTGCCGTCATCTACGCTATTATCCGTCTCAACAACGACAAGAACACCTCGGCCAAGAGCGCCCTTGCCCTTGCGCAGATCGGGGAGTTCTCCTTTGCCGTCTTCGCCCTGGCCGGGGCGGAGGAACTCATCAGCAGTGAAGCCGCCAGCTTCCTGATCCTTGTGAGCGTCATTTCCATGATCCTTACCCCCCTCGTCGTCAACAACATCTACAAACTCTCCTCCTACTTCGAAAAAGAGTTTTACGAATCCGACGTCATCACCCCGATCGGCCGCAGCAATCACATCGTCGTCGCCGGCTTTTCGACACTGGGCAAGATCGTCTGCGCGGACCTTCAGGCCAAGGGCGTCTCCTTCATCGTCATCACGGACAACCTCAAGCAGGTACTGCATGCCCGCAAACTCGGCTACATGGCCTACTTCGGCCACCTCAACAAACGCCCGGTACTAGAATCGCTGAATGTTGACAGCGCCAAAGCCGTGATTTTGACGGTTAACAGCGAACACAACAAACGCCTGATCGGCGAGGCTGTCCGTGCCTTTACCGCACAGCCCGACATCATTATGAAGATCGACACTCCGACGGAACGGCGGCAGCTTCGCAGCATCGAAGGCGCCCGTTTCATCGATGCGAGCTTTGAGGTCTCCAGCCTCCTCGTCGAAGAGGCGACCGCTTTGCCATCATCCGGCACGACAAAGTAACCGGCCGGTTTTGACAACAACGTTCGTTCGTTCTATAATCTTGGACCAATGAAATCCAAAGGCCTAGCACTGTGACAATCCCCCTTTATCAAATCGACGCGTTTGCCGCGCACATCTTCGAAGGCAACCCCGCCGCCGTCTGCCCCCTCGAGACATGGATGGACGATACAATGATGCAGTGGATCGCCGCGGAGAACAACCTTGCCGAGACGGCTTTCTTCGTCAAAGAGGCCCAGGGATACCGTATCCGCTGGTTTACCCCGACGACGGAAGTAGACCTTTGCGGGCATGCCACGCTGGCGGCGGCCCATGTGCTCTTCAAACACCTCGGTTACAAGGGAGAGAGCATCACCTTCGATTCGCGCAGCGGGGCTTTGCACGTCACTAGGAAAGGCGAATATCTCGCCCTCGATTTCCCCTCCGAACCGCCCCTGGCCGTCCCCGTGCCGCCGGAGATCGTTACCGCGTTCGGAAAGCCGCCGGTCGAAGTACTCAAAGGCAGCGACTATATCGTCGTCTTTCCCGACGGAGAGGATCTGACCAAACTCACCCCCGATTACGCTGCGCTCCGCGCCCTGGACCTACGGGGGGTCTGCATCACGGCGCGGGATGAACGCTACGACTTCGTCAGCCGCTTCTTCGCCCCCAACTTCGGCATCGACGAAGATCCCGTTACCGGCTCCGCCCACACCCAGCTCACCCCCTACTGGGCCAAGCGGCTCGGCAAAAGAACACTCCATGCCAGGCAGGTCTCCCCCCGCGGCGGTGAACTGCGGTGCGAGCTGGCCGGAACAAGGGTGCTCATCTCCGGACGCGCCGTCACGTATCTCACGGGCAGCATCTCCCTCTGAGGCCCCCTAGCGTCCGGTATTACTACTCTCCTTTCCCCGAACCCGTTTACGCATGTCGTTTTGCGCTGCAATATCATACGTGACCGGGGCGCCGTCCACGGCCCTCAAAAACGCAACGATCTTCCCGATCTCGTTTTCGGTCAGGTTTGTTCTGAGCTGGTGGATTCCCATCACCCTGATCGCCTCTTCAAGCCTCTTGACACTGCCGTTGTGAAAATAGGGAGGCGTTTTGACGGCATTGCGCAGCAGCGGCACCCTGAAGTATCTGTTTGGCGCACCCGTAAAGCCTCCCCGGTTCTCAAAAGGGAAGGCAATCTGCGGTAGGAGCGCTTCTTTGATGCCGCGGCTCCCCTCCGTGTGGCACGCGGAACACCCCGACAATGTCATGACCGCTGCGCGTTCGTTCGCATCGATGCGGTCAAAAAAGCCGTTTTCGAGCAGTACGAGATCGCGCTCTCCCAACTGCGCTTTCAGGTACCGCAGCCGCGCCGCGTCATCTTCGAATGCCCTCCGGCGCAACGCTTCGACGGCAAAAGAGTACCTCTTCTTGAGCCTGTCGATCTGTTTCGGACGTCCCAAGCTCCAGATCCCGTGATAGGAGAGCGGGAACTTTCGCACCGCTTGACCCCCGAGACCGATGCCGTTGTGGCACCCCACGCACCCTTTGGTGATGAAGAGCTTCAGCCCCTCTTTCTCCCCCGCGTTCAGCGCATCCGTATACCCCAGTAAAAAGTCATCGTATCGCCCCCTTGTCTGAAGGGTCTTTTCATAAGCGGCAATCGCGTCGACAATGGTGTCGAAGGTCACCCCCCTTCCGCCGTACACCGCCCTGAACCGCCCGGCATACTCCCCGTCGGCCCGGACCCTTCTCTCCGCCGCCTTCGGGGTAATGGCCATTTCAAAAGGAGCCTGCAAAGGGCCCTTGGCCTGATCCTCGAGCGTCTCGCTCCTGCCGTCCCAAAACAGTTTTTTCGAAAAGGCCGTATTGAATACCGTCGGCGTGTTGAGATGGTACGGATTCTCACGCCGTAAATGGCCGACGGCAGTGGGACGCCCGTCGGCACCGCCTCTGTCGAAGCGGTGGCACGACGCACAGCTGACATCCCGTCCCAGCGACAGATTCCTGTCAAAAAAAAGCTTTTTGCCGAGCGCGACCTTTTCGGCCGAAAACGCTTCGGGCTCCTCATCCAGAAGGAGCATAAGTCCCGTAAAACGTGCCGGTACGGGCTGCAGTCCGCTCTCATACGCCAGCAGGATCAGGTTTTCATCATCGCCGGCAATGAGATGCAGCGCCAGCAAGAAGATCATCAGGTATTTCATCTTTCAACTCCTTGACGG
The DNA here is from genome assembly GCF_021044585.1 of Sulfurimonas sp. HSL-3221. Taxonomy (GTDB): domain Bacteria; phylum Campylobacterota; class Campylobacteria; order Campylobacterales; family Sulfurimonadaceae; genus Thiomicrolovo; species Thiomicrolovo sulfuroxydans. Next base: position 1,657,430 of record NZ_CP087998.1, read on the forward strand.
ACAATCCTATTCGATCCGCCGATTTTCTTATGTGATCCGAATCACATATCGGTGCACCGGATGCGGGTACATTGTGATCTCCATGCCACCCAAGGAGCACTGAAAATGAAATTTATCGTAGCCGGATTCGTGTTGATGCTCACCATCCTCGCCTCCAAGCTGTTTTTGGCCTTTTACATCGACGATGTCAATCACTACAATCTCCACGCCGACAGAAAGAAAAAAAGCGAAGCGCAGCTCACCCGCATCGGTGAATCGCTCTACACGATCCACTGTACCTCCTGCCACGGCAAAAACGGGGAAGGCAACAACGGCAAAGCGCAGAACCACACCTATCGCATCGCGGAAAAATCCGTACTGTACGTCATCGAAAACGGCTCAAACAACTTCAGGAGCGTCTATCCGTCGGGCATGCCGGCGGGGCTGCTCGAGGGGAGTGAAGCGAAAGCGATCGCGCGCTTCGTCGCAAAAGGAATGCAGGGGGAAGCGCCCAAAGGGTGGTCCGTCTGTGCCTCGTGTCATGATAAAAGCGGCGAAGGCATCGCCTTTGTGGCCCCCAACCTCAAAACCTACAGCGATACCCTGGTGGCGACCGTCCTGAGCAACGGGAAAAAGGGAGCGATCGGGACGATGCCGGTCTTCAAGGAGCGGCTCTCGAAAATACAGATGTCGGGATTGGCGCACTACATCAGAAGCATCCAGAAATGAACGCCGGCCTGCTGCGCTGGCGCATAGCGCAATCTTTTCTGGGGGCCTATGCCCTCCTCCTGATCTATGCCCTGCTCTTTCACCCGGCACTGGGGCTGGACCTGTTTTGGAACCTTCTCATCCCGGCAGCACCGATGATCCTCTTCCTCTCCATAGGAACGTGGCGCAACGTCTGCCCCCTGGCAACCCTTTCGCTGCTGCCGAAACATGCAGGCGCTTCAAAGCGCCGCAAACCGGGGCGCATCCAGCATGAATGGCTGCGTCTCTCCGCCGTGGCCGTTTTGCTGACCGTCATCCCGCTGAGGCACGCCGTTTTCGATCTCAATGCCGCCGCCACCCTCTCGCTGCTGGCCGGGACCGGTATCGCGGCTGCCGCCGCCGGGTGGTTCTTTGATGGGAAAAGCGGATGGTGTTCGGGGCTCTGCCCGGTGTTCCCCGCGGAAAAAATATACGCGACGGACAATTGCGCACCCCCGACGAACGCGCATTGCCGCGTCTGCACCCATTGCACCGCCCCCTGCCCGGACCGGACACCGGGTGCAGCCGTCGCGGCCGGACGGGGCTCCCGGATCGCTCAACTCACCTCCTTTGCACTCGCCGGGTTCTTTCCCGGATTTGTCTATGGATGGTTTTTCGTCCCGGATATGCACAATGCCGTGGATGCGGCGTCACTGTTCGCTGTCTATACCCCCGGGCTCTTTTTTGGCGCGCTCAGTGCGCTCGTCTATCTTTTTTTGCGCTTGAAGCTGCCCGGGAACGCGCTGCACCTTTTGAGCGCAGCAAGCACAGTATCCATCTACTACGGCTTCAGGCTGCCGGCGCTTTTCGGCTTCGGCCTCCAACCCGGGGACGGAGTACTGATCGACATGAGCCCCTTACTTCCTCCCGCGGCAATTCATTGGTGTACGGCCGGACTGACGCTCTTTTTCTTCTACCGGGCCTATCGTGCACTCGGCAGAAAACAGGCGTGGCTGCACGCCCCTGTATCCTACCAGCGTGATCACAATCACAGAAAAAGGTAGTCCCTTGCCGTATCCTGTAGGCCCAAAGACGCTTTCACCGGTGCAAATAGTGTAAAATGAATTTCGAAAAGGAGCGGGGATGCATTTACTGGAGTACGAATTTTTCAAGGAGTTGAGCACGCAGGAGCGGCAGATGATCGAAGCGGCTTCCAAACCGGTCGCACTGCCCATCGGTACCATCCTCTATTACGAAGGCGACGTCTGCGAGGAGATCCTCTTTTTGAAGCGGGGAAAGGTGAAAGTCTATCTCTCCCCGGAGAGCGTCGCCGCCGGCGAAATGACCCTGTACTATATCGCCCCCGGCGAACAGTGCCTGGTCAATACGTTCAGTACCGTCACGTCCGACAAAGCGCTCGCGTCCGCGGTCGTCGACGAATCCATCGAGGGGTGGCTGGTGCCGAGGGAAAAGATCTTGTGGCTGATCAACAACTCCGAGAGCTACCGCAACTTCAAGATTGAACTCTGCGGCAGACGGATCGGCACCCTGATGGACCTCATCAAGTCGATCAAATTCGACCAGCTCGACCAGCGGCTGCTCAACTGGCTCTATGTACAGGGGAAGGACACCCTGCATATCACCCATGACAAGATCGCCTCCATTCTGGGCGTTTCGCGCGAGGCGGTCAGCCGCAACCTCAAAAAGCTCGAAGCTTCCGGGAGTATTTCCCTGTCGCGCGGCAAAATCTCCATCGCGGAGTAAGGCCGCGCCCAGTGCGGCACAGACGCGGCCGAAAGGCCCGAAATGTCTATGTCACCATACAAGCCCCGCTTATTTCATGTATAATGGTGAAATCATTTCACAAAGGAGAAGACTATGACACATAGTAACGACCGATTTTACCGGCACGCATCACCATCCCATACAGCGATGAACCGCGCCCTTCTCCTACGCCTACTTCTTTCTCTATAAACACCCTCTTTTATTTTTGATTTCTGTTTTGCCTTCCAGGGCGTCTTGCGCCCGTATGTAGGCATTCTTTTTTTATTGTCAAGGAAAATGCTATGTATACCAAATACCGGCCCTACCCGGCCGTGACCATGGAGAAAAGAGCCTGGGCGGACAAGACCGCCGACGTTGCCCCCGTGTGGGCCAGTACCGATCTGCGCGACGGCAACCAGGCACTCCGTAACCCGATGGATATCCCCAAAAAAGTCGCCTATTTTCAGGCCCTGGTCGATTTCGGCTTCAAAGAGATCGAGATCGCCTATCCCAGCGCGTCGCAGACCGAGTTCGATTTCTGCCGCAGGCTGATCGAGGGGGAGATGATCCCGGACGACGTTACCGTCGGTGTCCTCGTGCCCGCCATCGAACGCCATATCGTGCGCAGTTTCGAGGCGCTCCGGGGTGCGAAGCGGATCATCTTTCACCTGTACAACCCGACCGCCGAGAACCAGCGCGAAGTCGTGTTCAGACGCACGGAAAAGGCGATCATCGACCTGGCGGTGCAGGGCGCAGAGTGGGTCAGGCGCGAAGCGGAGCGATTTGACGGCGAAGTCGTGTTCGAGTATTCGCCGGAGAGCTTTTCGCAGACCGAGCTCCCCTTCGCGCTGGCGGTCTCCAACGCCGTCATCGACGCGTGGGGGCCGACACCGGAAGCCCCGATGATTTTGAACCTGCCCAATACGCTCGAAGCCGGTTCGCCCAATATCTACGCCGACCGGATCGAGTGGATGGGGGAGCGTATTGCGCAGCGCGAGAGCGTCATTATCAGCGTGCATCCGCACAATGACCGCGGCTGCGCCGTCGCCAGCGCCGAACTGGCCGTCCTGGCGGGTGCGCAGCGCGTCGAGGGGACGATGCTCGGTAACGGCGAGCGCGCCGGAAACGTTGACCTGGTCACGATGGCCTTCAACTACTACGCGCAGGGCATCGACCCGCGGCTGAACGTCGGGAAAATTGACGAGGTCCTCGCACGGATCACGGTGATCACCGGTACCGAAGTACCCGAACGTCACCCCTATGTGGGCGCCATGATCTACAGCGCCTTTTCGGGCACCCACCAGGATGCCATCAAGAAAGGGATGGAGCACCGCCGCGCCAGCAACACGCATGCGTGGGAGGTCCCCTACCTCGCCATCGACCCGGCCGATATCGGACGCACCTATAAAGATGCCGTCCGCATCAACTCCCAGTCGGGCAAGGGGGGCGTCGCCTACGTTCTCAAGGAGTGCTACGGCATCGAGGTCCCCGCCTCAGAGCAGACGGCACTCGCGGATGCCGTGAAAAAGCGCTCCGAGGCGCGCGGCGGCGAGATCGGCGCCGACGAAGTGCGCGCGATCTACGAGCAGATGGCGCAGCCCGCGGAGACCAACAGCTGGAGTGCGGCGCATTACGCCCGCCATGCCGGTTTCGTCTCGGCGCTGGCGCTCCCCGTCGTGGAACTGCTCTCGCCGAAAGCGGGCGAAACGATCCTCGACCTGGGCTGCGGCGAAGGGAGCCTCGCCGTGGAGATCCAAAAGCGCGGCGCCGACGTCGTGGCGGTCGATCTGAATGCCGACATGGTCGAAAGCGCCAAGGCCAAGGGGATCGACGCCTATGTGATGAGCGCGACACGTCTCCCGTTTGAGCAGCGTTTCGACGCGGTCTTTTCCAATGCCGTACTGCACTGGGTCACGGAGCCCCGCACGGCCGTGCGGCAGATCCGGCAGGCGCTGAAACCCGGCGGCAGGTTTGTCGCCGAGTTCGGCGGGCACGGCAATGCGGCGCAGGTCGTCGAAGCGATGGCCAGGGTCTTTGAACGGCATCCCGAATTCGGCCCCTTTGAAAACCCCTGGTACTTCCCGACCGATGCCGAGTACAGGGCGCTGTTGGAATCGGAAGGGTTCAGGGTCACCTCCGCCGAACTGATCCCGCGGCCGACGCCCGTAGACGACATCGCCCACTGGCTCGCTCTTTTCGCCAACGGCATCGTCGCCCACCTGGATAACGAACAGGTCTCCCGTTTTAAACAGGAGGTGCGGACGCTGTTGGTGCCGACACTGTACACTGCAGCGGAGGAGTGGCGCGTCGATTACGTTCGGCTGAGGATCAAGGCGGTCAGGGAAGGCTAGAATGCCCTTTTCGCAAGATGGGAGTAGGCCTTCGAAATCTACGTGCCGGTTGAATAGAACGCCGTTGCGCTCTATAATACGGCATATCGATCCAAGGAGCAGAAGGTCATGACACCCGCCGTCAATGCCGCCAAAAAGGCCCGTATCGCCTATACGCTGCATGCGTACACCCATGATCCGGCCGCACCGTCATACGGTACGGAAGCGTCGGAAAAGCTGGGCATAGACGCTGCGCGCGTTTTCAAAACCCTTGTTGCGCAAATCGACGCGCACCGCTTCGCCGTCGCGGTCATTCCCGTCTGCAGCATGCTCAGCCTCAAACACCTCGCCGCAGCCGCCAACGCCAAAAAAGCCCGGATGGCCGACGGCCCGGATGTGGAACGCATCAGCGGCTACGTGCTCGGCGGCGTCAGCCCCCTGGGGCAGAAAAAACGGCTCGACACCTTCATAGACGCCAGTGCGCAGGCGTTTCAGACCATCTTTGTGAGTGCGGGGCGACGGGGACTGGAGCTGGAGCTCTCGCCGGATGACCTGCAGGCACTGTCCTCCGCCGTTTTTGCGCCGTTGACCCAAACGCAATAAGATGCCACCAAGAACACCAACGGAGGAGTCCGAGATGGAACCATTTCTGGCATCGTCGACCTATATCGACTATCACCACCCCGCCGTCATGGCAAAGGCGAACGCGCTGGCAGAGGGACTGAGCGCCAAAGAAGACGTTGCCCGAGTCTGTTTCCAGTACGTCCGCGACGCGATCGCCCATACGGGTGACGCGGGCTGCGGAGCCTCGACGATCAAAGCTAGCGAGGTGCTGGAACAGAAAACCGGCTGGTGCTACGCCAAAAGCCACCTCCTCGCCGCCCTGCTTCGTGCCAACGGCATCCCCGCGGCGCTCTGCTACCAGCGGCTGAGCTGCTCGGAGTACACGCCAGGCATCTACTGCCTCCACGGCCTGAACGCGGTCTGGCTGGAGGCGTACGGCTGGTACCGCTGCGATCCCCGCGGCAACAAAGAGGGGGTCAATGCGCAGTTCGCCCCGCCGATCGAACGGCTGGCTTTTGCCCTCGGCGCGAACGAGTATGACGTCGCTGGGCGTTTCGCCGAGCCCCTGCCCGAAGTCATCGACGCGTTGCAGACCTACACGAGCTACGAAGCGATGATCGGCCATTTTCCCGATCGGTCTGCCTGAGGGCATGACAGCTGCCGTTCAGCAGTGATGGCTGACACGGCATTTCTGCTTGTAGTTTTCCGAGACGAAATCCCAGTTGATCAGATGCCAGAAATTTTCGACGTATTTCGGGCGCGCGTTCCGGCAGTCAATGTAATAGGCGTGTTCCCAGACGTCACAGGTCAACAGCGGATGTTTCCCTTCGGTCTGTACCGGGGTGTAGGCGTTGGAACCGTTTTCGATCATTAGTGCGCCCTCCGGATCGATGATGAGCCATGTCCACCCCGAACCGAACAGTGACGTTGCCGCCGCGGTAAACGCCTCTTTGAAGCCCTCGACGGAACCGAATGCTTCCGCCAGCGCCGCGGCCAGCGCCTCCGATGGCGCCGTATCGTCCGGTGTAAGGCATTTCCAGTAAAAGTCGTGGTTGAATGCCTGCGCGCCATTGTTGAACAGCGCCCCTTCCGCCGTTCTCAGGACGTCTAGCAGCGGTTTTCCTTCAAACGCTGAGCCCGTAATGAGGTCGTTGTATTTCTTCACATAGGCTGCATGGTGCTTTCCGTGGTGATACGCCAGTGTTTCCGCCGAGATGTAGGGTTCCAGCGCGTGCGGTTCAAATGGCAGGCTTGGTAGATTCAGATGCATAGGAGACTCCTTTGGATGCAGTGAATCTCTATTATCCATCATTTTTCAACAAGCGGATATTAAAAAAAGAGTGCTGTATTTTTTATAATTTTTGTGAATATAACGTCAGGGGGTTAGTGCCGACCGGGAATACAGTAGCGCGGCTGCTGTATTCCCCGTAAGATCAAGCGAAGAAGGTCCGCTTGACCACCTCCACATTGTGCAGGTGCATGTGCAGGGCGATGGCTTTGTCGTCGGGTTTTTCCGCCTGGGACGCAATCCACTTTGCAGGATCGTACGCGGTAATGGCATCAAAGGTCTTCAAGATAGCCCTGTCCCAAATGGCAGGCCTGGGAACATCCGTGAACCGCCCCTGGTCATCCGCCCGTTTGAAGCGTATAAGCGCTTCAAGCAGCATTTCATCCTTGTCAAAACGCTCAAAGAAATCCGTAATGTGGTAAATGCTCATCTGCGGGAGCTTGGGCAGCTTGGTATGCATTTCGCTCAGAAAGAGGATCTGCGCTTTTATCGCCTCCGGGATCGCCATATCGATCCGCGGCGCGATCTTGTCCGGGTCCCCGTGATGCGTGCCGTTGCCGTATGTCCGGAAACAGTAGGGTTTGGCGATGTCGTGGTAGAGCGCCGTCAGCTTCAGCAGCGGGGTTTCGTGTTTCAGCTCCCGAAGCACCATCATGACGTGTGCGAAGAGTGAAGCCTCGCGGTGGTACTTCGTCCCCTCTTTGAAGGTCGTCAAGGCAAAAAGAGACGGGAACACGGCATCCAGTACCCCCAGCTCGAAGAGGGTTTCAAAAAAGAGGTGGGTATCCGGGAGCGCAAGCACCTGCTGCACCTCGTCCCAGACCTGCTCCGGCGGCAGCTGCGTCAGCGCTTCGCGCATGCCGTAAATCAGCACCCTTGTCGAGGCATGAATGTTCCATCCCGTGCCGAACGTTGCACGCAGACGCGCCAACCGCAGCACATTCAGCGGTGCTTGCGCAAAGGTTTCAGAGGTGTGGCGCAGTATCCGTTTCTCGATATCCTCCCGCCCGTTGCAGGGGTCGACATAGCGCTCCTCCTGCTCCTCGTAGGCGATCGCATCGATCGTCAGCCCCTGCTGCAGCAGCACGGCCTCGATGCTCTCTCCAGGGCCTGCCGGCGTCAGCGTGCTGCCGTCTTCTCTCACAAAGTACGGATACGTCCCTTCGACCTGCTCCAGGTGCGCGAAATCCGCCGGCGCGTACCCTACGGCGACATACGCTTTGTCGCCGGCAGCCCTGCCCATCAGTGTGTCTCTGACAGCGGCGCCGACCAGGTAGATTCGCTTTTCCTGCACCTAATTCTCCTTTATTGACGGATACCTAATCGATATGTGATGATCGTTTTATTTTGATTGCTGCCATTATATAGAAGATCACTCAAAAAGCGAAAAAACGATAGCGCGGCAAGAGGCATATGGGGAAATGTACGGAGGTACGGTGAAAGGGGTCAGCAGCGCAGAAGATGCGCCGCTGTTTTAGTTTTTGTCCTGGTCGACGATTTTGTTCGCTTTGATCCACGGCATCATTTCGCGCAGGCGTGCACCGGTCTTTTCGAGCGGGTGCGCTTTGAGGTTGTTACGCTCTGCGTTCATGCGCGGATAGCCCGCCTGGCCTTCGAGGACGAAGTCTTTGGCGAACTGGCCGTTCTGGATCTCTTTGAGAACCTGTTTCATGGCCGCTTTGGACTCGGCATTGATGACGCGCGGGCCTGAGACCATGTCACCGTACTCCGCCGTGTTGGAGATGGAGTAACGCATATCGGCGATACCGCCTTCGAAGATCAGGTCGACGATCAGTTTCATCTCGTGCAGACACTCGAAGTACGCCATCTCTTCCGGGTAGCCCGCTTCCGTCAGGGTTTCGAAACCGGCCTGGATCAGTGCAGAAACACCGCCGCAGAGAACAGCCTGCTCACCGAAGAGGTCTGTTTCCGTCTCGTCTTTGAACGTCGTTTCGATGATACCCGTACGGCCGCCGCCGATAGCGGAAGCGTAAGAGAGCGCAAGCTCTTTGGTCATGTTGGACGGGTTTTGACCGACGGCGATCAGGTCAGGGATACCGCCGCCTTTGACGAACTCGCTGCGGACCGTGTGGCCCGGCGCTTTCGGTGCAACCATCATAACGTTGATGTCGGCTGCCGGCTTGATGCGTCCGTAGTGGATGGAGAAACCGTGGCCGAAAGCGATCGTCGCGCCCGGCTTGAGGTTCGGTGCGATCTCGTTCGCGTAGATCTCCGCCTGGTTTTCGTCCGGCAGAAGGATCATAATGACATCAGCCGCTGCGGATGCGTCGGCAACCGTCATGACTTCGAAACCTTTCGCTTCCGCTTTCGCCCAGCTGGAGCCGCCTTTGCGCAGACCGACAATTACTTCTACACCGCTGTCGCGGAGGTTTTCCGCGTGTGCGTGGCCCTGGGAGCCGAAACCGATCATCGCGACTTTTTTGCCCTTGATGATGCTGATATCGCAGTCTTTGTCATAGTACACATTCAATGCCATCAGTTAATCCCTTGGATTGTGGACGATCATCCCGCCTGCAAGGCGGTCCCCGCACCACAAAAATTTTGCGCATTGTACCAAAAAGTCGTGAAAGAGTAGTTTAGCTGCCGCTTAGGCCTTTGAAAACGGCGATTTCTTAATCGCCCCGCGCTTCGGGCATGCTAAAATTTCCGAAAAATTGCGGAAGAGAACGTATGAAAAAATTCAACCTAGTCAAAGAGATCATCTCCGTCGACAAACCGGCCATGATGGCCGCGGTCAACGGCGGGAAGCCCTTCGGCATCGCCATGAACGGGGCGATCCACTATCCCCCCTACGATGCGCGCAGCTGCTACCTTTTCCAGGGCAGCGTTACACGCCCGGCGCCCTCGGCCCTGATGCCGACCCAGCCCAAGGGCCTTGCCGAACTGCTCGGCGGAAACATGCAGGTCGTCGAAGTCGAGGACCGCATCCTCATCAAGGCTGCGCGCAACTGGCAGGAGATCATCGGCTATAACGTCCGCCACGCCGATTATGACGATACGACCGGTGACGGCGTCGCCGAATTCACCGACAAGGAGCTTGAGGAGATCGGGTGGCAGGCGACCGAGTTCGGCATCAACTACCGCGAACTCGTCGAACTGATCGAGGCGCAGTGCGAGGGCACCCTCTTCTGCATCGAAAATGAAGGGGAGAACTACCACTTCAGCGGGATGGGATTTATCGACGATATGGCCTGCGCCCGGAAACAGTGCTTTGACTACTGCGCCACAAAGATCGAAACGCTGCTAAAAGAGGATGAGAGCTACCACGGCGCCGTGCTCAGCGACGACGAGGAGGAGGCACTGGCCTTCTTCGGGGTTACTGTCCCAGATAACGCTGTAGAATAACCATCGCCGAGAGCGAATCGACGCGGCCGTCGCGTTTGTAGCGGACCGCGCCCTTCATCAGCGCTTCGGCCTCGAGGGAGCTGTCGCTTTCGTCCTGGTAGGCGACGGGACAGCCGAAATCGACGAGGTTCATGAAATGCGCGACGCGGCGCCGCATCTCCTCCTCGCTGGAGCCGCCCATCGGGATCCCGACGACGACCTGTTTTATCCCCCACTCCGCAATGACGTCGCGCACGGCCTGCGACGCCTGGTTGCGGTTTTTACGTTCGACCGCCGCCAGCGGGGTGACGACAGTGCCGTCCGCGCTGTAGGCCAGTCCGATCCGCTTAAGCCCCAGGTCGATGCCCAGGAGAGGAAACTGTGTCGCCATCTCCTACTTCCCGAGGCAGAAGCTGCCGAACATCTTGTCAAGCATCTCTTCGTTGTCAAAGGGGCGGGTAATGGAAGCCAGGGATTGGATCGCTTCGCCGACGTGGAAGGAGAAGAGTTCCAGCTCCTGGTCCTCCAGGGGCATAAAAGCGTTATCGATCGCCGCAAGCGCCCCTTTGACGGCATCGGTCTGGCGCTGGGAGATGAGCATCGTCTCTTCGGAGACATTCTGCCGGTCCATCCGTGACTGCAGCGCCCCGATCAGGACCGAGGTGTCCTGCTTGCAGCTCATACGCAGCGGGGTGTACCCCTTCAGCGGCGTCTCGTCGAAACGCTGGGGCAGATCGGTCTTGTTCAGTACGGCGATGAACTCACGTTCATCTTGATGCTCCTCCATCAGCGAGAGGATCGCCTTGTCCTCGCCGTCGAGCGCACGGCTGCCGTCAAAGAGCGCGATGACGATGTCGCTCTCGCTCACCGCCTCGATGGAGCGTTCAATCCCGATCCGCTCGATCTCGTCTCCCGCCTCGCGGATCCCCGCCGTATCGACCATACGGATCAGGTGGCTGCCGATGCGCACCTGCTCCTCGATCGTGTCGCGGGTCGTCCCGGCGATATCGCTGACGATGGCGCGGTTGTAATCGAGGAGGCTGTTGAGCAGGGAACTTTTACCCACGTTCGGCTTGCCGATAATGGCGACTTTGAACCCCTGCATCAGCCCCCTTCTGCGTTCGCTGGACGCCAGGGTACGGCGCAGGGCGGCGGCGATCGTCTCGAGCTTTTTGATGATCTGGTCGATCAGGTCCTGGGGCAAATCCTCCTCGGCATAGTCGATGGAGACCTCCGAATAGGCCAGGATCTCCAGCAGCGCGTCCCGGTTGCCTTCGACGAAGGTCCGCAAGGAGCCTTTCATCTGCTTGGCCAGGATCTTGGCGGCGTCTTCACTGCGGGCCTCGATGAGCCGGGCGATCGCCTCCGCTTCGGTCAGGTCGATGCGGCCGTTATGGAAAGCACGGCGGCTGAACTCGCCCGGCGTCGCCAGGCGCGCGCCGCCGGCCAGGGCCGCTTTCAGGACCTCCTCTGCTACGATCTGCCCGCCGTGGCACTGCAGTTCGACGACATCCTCGCTGGTAAAACTGCGCGGACCGCGGAAAAAAAGGACGATCGCTTCGTCGATAAGTTCGTTCTGGGCGTTATAGAGGGGGTAGAGGTGGGCGCGCCGGTCTTCGAGAGGACGCTGCCCCGTCAGCTTTGAGGCGATCGTCGTCGCCTGCGTGCCGCTGATGCGGATGATGGCGATGGAGCCGATCCCGTGCGCGGTCGCAATGGCGGCAATCGTATCGTTCATAATCAGTAGTTGTGGTAATCGTTGATAATAATGTATTTTCCGCCGTCACGGGTCGTCCGGATGGCAACGTACTTGTCATGGTAGCGCTCGCGCAGCTGCTTCAGGGCGATCTGTACGAGCACCCCGTCGAGGACGCGGGTCTGGGCATGGCCGTCGCGGTCGACGCTCTCAAAAACCCCCGTCAGGTAGCGTGCCACCGACTCCTCCTGGTTGTGGAGGAATTCGGCGATTTCCAGCCGGAGCTGCAGCTGGTACTCGGCATTGATCCAGTTAAAGAGCATATAGGAGAGCGCCTTGTAGCGGTATCCCTCTTTGCCGATCAGCAGCGCCGCGTCTTCCCCGTTGAACTCCACGAGCAGCGTATTGTCGTCGTAGACGGAAACGCGGATGGGTTCGAGTTTGAAACAGATCGTCTTGAAAAGGACGTTGAGTTTCGTCTCCACCTCTTCGGCGATATCGTCGAGATCGTCGTCGCCTTCCGTATAGTGATCCTCGTCCGCGTAGACCTCTTCGTATTCGCTCTCGTCATCTTCGGGATAGGCGATCGGCTCGGTCGGTGCCGGGAGTTCATCCTCCGTCAGCAGCTCCGCCTCATCCTCGGCTTCGTCCGCGGCCTTCGGGCGGGCCACAATGACGGCATGCTTCCGCAGCAGACCGAGGAACCCTTTGCTGGGGTGCTGTACCACGACGATATCGAGTTCCGTCACCGAGCAGCTGAACTGTTTGGAAGCTTCGCTGTACGCCGCTTCAAGCGTCGGCGCTTCGATCTTCTTCATAGTCAGGCCTCGCCCCCGTTCTGCTCTTTTTGCGTCAGGTGCGCTTCATGGCGTGCCGCTTTGATCTTCGCATACTGCTTGTTCACCATGTACTGCTGTCCGATAGAGAGCAGGTTGTTCGTCAGCCAGTAGAGGACCAGGCCCGACGGGAAGGTGACGAAGAAGAAGGTAAAGACGACCGGCAGGTATTTGAAGATTTTCTCCTGCATCGGGTCGGTAAAGTTATTCGGCGTCATCTTCTGCTGGAAGAACATGGATGCCCCCATCAGGATCGGCAGGATGTAGGTCGGGTCCATGCGCGAAAGGTCCCCGATCCAGAACATCCACGGCGCCCCCTGCAGCTCGACGGCGTTGAGCAGAACGCGGTAGATCGCGAAGAAGACGGGGATCTGCAGCAGCAGCGGCAGACAGCCGCCCATCGGGTTGGCGCCGTTCTTCTTATAGAGCTCCATCACCGCCGCGTTCATGCGCTGCGGATCGCCCTTGTACTTCTCGCGCAGCTCTTTCATCTTCGGTGCGAGGTCCTTCATCTTCTGCATGGAGATCATCCCCTTGTAGGTCAGCGGGTAGAGCACCAGGCGGATCACGACGACGAGCGCGACGATCGCCCAGCCCCAGTTGCCGAAGAAGCCGTGCAGGAACAGCAGGAAACCGAACAGCGGTTTCGCCGCCCAGGTAAACCAGCCGTATTCGATCGCATTGACGAGCACCGGGTTGATCGATTCAAGGAGGCGGTAGTCCTTCGGACCGATAAAGCCGTTGAAGCTCAGGGTGTCTGTGGCTTCGAGATACGCGATCGGGTTGTCATTGCGGTCACGGTCGACGTTGACGATGACCTCGGGATCGAGCCCGTAGAAGATGGAGGCGAAATACTGGTCAAAGGCCGAGAGCAGCTTCACGTCGCGCAGTGCAGTGCGTCCCTCGACGTCGCCGTCTTCAAAGATATTGGAGACGCCGTCGGCCGTGTAGCCCATGACGCCGTGCACGGCCATCATCATCTGGCCCTTGTGCTCCGCATGCTGTCCGACATAGAGGAAGTAGCGCATCGGTTTGGAGAGGGAGACCTTGATGTCATAGTGGCCATCGGCGTAGAAGGTCAACGTTTTCGTCACGGTCACCTGGGAAAGCGTCTGTGTGAGCGTCACGCTTTTCGTACCCGTCGCATCCAGGGCAACACTGCTGACGTCTGCGCGGTAGGGCACTTTCAGCGCCTCGGCGTTGACCGCCTCGTCGGCAAAACGGATAAAGAGCGGCTGCGCGCCCTCCTGGGCAATGAGTTCCGTCGGCTTGTCATCGACGTAGTACTTCTTGTCTTTGAGTACCTTGGACACGATCCGGCCAAGGGTATCGATCTTGAGCGTAAATTCGGAGGACTCCACCGTCACCAGCTTCGTGGCGTCGGGGTTGGCCACTTTTTCGCTGGCCGCCACCGTATGACCGACACCGCTGTCCGTGACCACAGGGGTCGTCGCCTCGGCACCTACCTGCTCTTTGAGCGTGACGTTCTGTTCTGCGCTCTCCGGCATCTCCGGCGGGAAGATCGCAGTATAGATAATAAAGAAGACAAATGAAAGGACCACGGCCAGGATCAGCCGCTGGTTGGGACTCATTTTTTCAAACACACGTTAGCCTTTAAACGAAAAATTCTTGATGAGATAAAAGCGGTTTCCCGCTTTTGGAACGAGCCAGTACTTTATCCTATTAATGGTTAAATCTTGCGGATTCGGCCGTAATTTCGCCACCTCGACATAATCTATTCCCCCGGGGAACAGCTGGTTGCATGTCATGATGCGTTTCGTCGAATAATAAAAAGCATGTAAAAGCGGATTCTGTTCGAACTGCTGGCGCGTATACTCCGAGCAGCTGGGATAGTAGCGGCAGCTCCCCCGGCCGATCAGCGTGAAGCTGCGCTGATAGATCCAGATGATCCCGAGTACCAGCCGTCGGATCATGCCTGGAGCGCCCCGACCCGCTCCGCCATTTTCCGGAGCGCTTTTTCCATCACGGCGTAGGGGGTCTCGACCGTCGCCGCCTTGGCGACAAGGATGTAACTGCCGGCGGAAAGCTGCGGTTCAAGACCGTAAAAGAGCGCACGCATGCGGCGTTTGGCGCGGTTGCGTTTGACGGCGTTGCCGACTTTTTTACTGGCAGTGAATCCGACGGATACAAAAGGGGTATTGGGGAGGTAGAAGAGGACAAGCGCAGGCGAATGCGCGCTTTTTCCCTTACGGTAGACCAGCTGAAACTCGCGGTTGTGTTTCAGCACTGCGGACGAACTCAGGCGGCCAGTTTCTTGCGGCCCTTGGCACGACGTGCGTTGATGATCTTGCGGCCGTTTTTTGTCGCCATACGTGCACGGAAACCGTGGGTACGTTTACGAGGCGTGTTATGCGGTTGGTATGTTCTTTTCATGACCATTCCTCTCTGAAAATTTAGTGCGCAATTATGCCTAATTCATACTTAATAGTTATTTAAGGATAAGAGAAAGTCTGCCATTTTTCCCTGCCGGATGGCTCAAAAACCGCCGTTCGTATCGGCCGGCGGGATGAGCAGATCTTTCAGCGGCGGCATGACCGACTGGTCTTTCGGCGTCGCGATATCGCTGAGGGCCTCCTTGATCTGCACGTGACAGTCCCGGCAGCCCCGGATCACTTTGTGCTCCTCTACCCCCACGTTCTCGATCTTCTCGACGGGGTGGCAGGCGAAACACTCGCTGCCGCATTCGGCCATGGCATTGGGGTCGGCGCTGTGGCAATCGATGCACCCGAGCATCGGCTTATGGCGCGGATCGTTCTGGATCGTCGGCAACAATTTCGGGTGGCAGGTAAGGCAGTCCCCCGTACAGGCAAAGAGCGTCGCGAAAAGCCCCGGCATCACTACCGGGAGGAGTAAAAGGCGTTTGAGCATTTTCATACCGGGATTGTAGCGCGTCCGGATTAATCGACGGCCACGGTGATCTCTTCGCCCTCGGCATCGAAGACGACCCCGTTCCCCTCTTCGACCTCGCCGCCGAGAATCAGGTCGGCCAGGCGGTCTTCGACGATCTCGTAGAGCGCACGCTTCAGCGGCCGTGCCCCGTAGACCGGGTCGAAACCGGCCCGTGCGATGAGCCGTTTCGCCTCTTCACTCAGGGTGAGCGAAATGTTCCGCTCTTCCACCTTCTTGGCGATGGCCTCGAAGAAGAGGTCGACGATGGCGATGATCTGATCCTCGCCCAGCGGGTTGAAGATGACGACGTCGTCGAGGCGGTTGAGGAACTCCGGCTTGAATTTGCCGCGCAGTTCGCCCAGTACCACCTCTTCGAGGTTCGGGTCCCCCTGCATCGTCATGATCTTGTCGCTGGCGATGTTGGAGGTGAGGATGATGATCGTATTGGTGAAATCGACCGTCACCCCCTTGTTGTCCGTCAGTCGTCCGTCGTCGAGCACCTGCAGGAGCATGTTAAAAACGTCCGGATGCGCTTTTTCCACCTCGTCGAACAGTACGACGCTGTAGGGTTTGCGGCGCACCGCCTCGGTCAGCTGCCCGCCCTCTTCGTAGCCGACGTACCCCGGAGGCGCACCGACCAGGCGGGAGACCGCGTGTTTCTCCATGTATTCGCTCATATCGAGACGGATCAATGCCTCTTCGCTATCGAAGAGGAACTTGGCCAGGGTCTTGGCCGTCTGGGTCTTACCGACCCCGGTCGGCCCCAGGAACATGAACGATCCGATCGGGCGGTCCGCGTCGGAGAGCCCCGCTTTGTTGCGCTTGATGGCGCGGGCAACGGCGTGGGTCGCCTTGTCCTGCCCGACGACGTCGCGGTTGAGTTCATCCTCGATATGGAGGATCTTTTCGCGTTCGCTCTGCAGCATCTTCGTCACAGGAATCCCCGTCCAGCGGCTAACGATCCCGGCGATGGAGGCTTCGTCAACGCTGTTTTTGAGCAGCGTCCCCTCCCCCTGCATCGCTTTCCACTTCTCCTGGAGCGCAACTTCTTCTTCGCCCAGCTGCGGGATCTTGCCGTACTCGATCTCGGCGGCCTTGTTGAACTCGCCCTGCTGCTTCGCCAGTTCCGCTTCGCGGCGCTTGGCCTCGATCTCGCCTTTGATGGCGGCGATGCGCTCGAAAACCTCTTTTTCCCCCTGGTACTGCGCCTCGAGGGTCCGTTTCTCCTCTTCGGCGTCCGCCAGCTCTTTTTCGATCTCGCCCAGACGCTTCTCATTGGCCGGGTTCTCGTCCATTTTCAGTGCCTCTTTCTCGACCTGAAGCTCCTGGATCTTGCGCTTCGCGCCGGAGAGTGCATGTGGCTCGGACTCGATCTGCATCTTCAGCTCGGCTGCCGCCTCGTCGATCAGGTCGATCGCCTTGTCCGGAAGGAAGCGGTCGGAGATGTAGCGGTCGGAGAGCTTCGCCGCCGCCACCAGCGCCGCATCGGTAATGGTGACATTGTGGTGGCCTTCAAGGCGCTCTTTGATCCCGCGCAGGATCTGCAGCGCCTGGTTGATGGAAGGCTCGTCCACCGTCACCGGCTGGAAACGGCGCTGCAGGGCCGCGTCTTTTTCGAAATACTTGCGGTACTCCTTGAGCGTCGTCGCCCCGATGGTGTGCAGTTCGCCGCGGGCCAGCGCCGGCTTGAGAATGTTCGCCGCGTCCATACTCCCCTCCGACGCCCCCGCGCCGACGATGGTATGGATCTCGTCGATAAAGAGGATGACGTTGCCGCTCTGCTTCACCTCGTCGATGACCGCCTTGAGACGGTCCTCGAACTCGCCGCGGTATTTCGCCCCGGCGATGAGGGCGCTCATATCCAGCGCCACGACCTTTTTATTCTGCAGGGAAAGCGGCACTTCTTTATTATAGATGCGCTGCGCCAAGCCTTCGACCAGGGCCGTTTTACCGACGCCCGGTTCCCCGAGCAGGATCGGATTGTTCTTCGTTTTGCGGATCAGAATCTGCATCATGCGCTGCACCTCTTCGTCGCGGCCGATGACGGGGGCAAGTTCGCCCGCCGCCGCCTGCGCCGTCAGGTCGATGCCGTACTTGGAGAGGCTCTCGAGGTTCTCGTCCGCCGTCTGGCTCTCGATCTTCTGTCCGCCGCGCATCGCCTCAAAAGTCTTGCGCAGCTCCATCTTGTCGACATAGCGCCCCAGGATCGTTCCGAAGGGCTCGCTCTCCAGATTGCCGAGGATGAAACTGTCGACGGCCATGTAGCTGTCGCCGTTGCGCGTCATCTCCCCGACGCCCCGCTCAAGGGCCTGCACGAGGTTGCGCGAGATCCGCATGTTCTCCTTGCTCACCCCGCTGCTTTTGGGCAGCTTGTCCGCCGCACTTTTGACGTCGAGCTCGATCGCACTTTTATCGACGCCCATTTTCCGAAGGGCCTGATTCAGAACGCTGTCGCTGTTCGTGAGCAGCGCCCAGAGGGCATGAACGGGTTCCACTTCGTTGTTCTGGTTATGCAGTCCAAGCGAAAGGGCCGATTCGATGGTCTGTGTCATCTGATGGGTCAGTTTTTCAAAAATCGTATTCATTTTATGTGTCCTTTATTAGCTGCTGTTGAGTGGAATGATTATAGCATCTTTAGTCCATTACTGTCAACTATACTTGATACAGAATGACTAAAGTTTTATCGACCCCATCCATCATACCGCATTTTTTTGCACGGCACGCCACGGTCTACATGCTTTTATTTTACTATTGTTTGACTATAATAGACGCTCAAAAATTGCGAGACTGGAAAGCAGCAGAAAATGAAAAAGAAAAAGATGATGGCGATGGGCTTTCTCACGGCAACGGCGGCCGTAGCCCTGACCTATTCCACCGCCCTCCTCGCCGACGCACCCACCGAGGGTACACCGACGGTTGAAGCTTCCCGGCTCCAGGCGTTGGCGAAATTCACGAAGGTCCTCAGTATCGTCGAAAAATATTACGTCGACGAGGAGAGTATCGAGACCCTGATGAACAAATCCATCGAGGGAATGATGGGCAAACTCGACGCCCACTCCTCCTACCTGAACCAGAAGGGCTTTAAAGACCTCCAGGTACAGACCAAGGGCGAGTTCGGCGGCCTGGGTATCACCGTCGGCATCAAAGACGGCGCCCTGACCGTCATCGCGCCGATCGAAGGCACCCCGGCGGACAAAGCCGGTCTGCAGGCCGGCGACATCATTCTCAAGATCGATGACACCCCGACAATCGATATGGACATCGACGAAGCGGTCCATCTCATGCGCGGCAAGCCGAAAACGCCGATCGACATCACCATCGTCCGCAAAGGCGAGACCAAACCCTTCCCGGTCCACATTATCCGCGACATCATCAAGATCCAGTCCGTCTATGCCAAGACCATCGGCGACGACACCGTCTACCTGCGTGTCACGAGTTTCGACCAAAAGGTCGTCGAGGGCATCTCGAAGGCGATCCGCCAGCATAACGGCGACGCCAAAGGGTTCATTCTCGACCTGCGCAACAACCCCGGCGGTCTGCTTGACCAGGCCGTCGGCCTCGTCGACCTCTTTGTCGACAAGGGTGTCATCGTTTCGCAAAAGGGGCGTGACGAACGCGAAAACACCGAATACAGCGCCCACAAATCCGCCACCCTGACGAAGAAGCCGCTCGTCGTCCTCGTCAACGAGGGGAGCGCCTCCGCCTCCGAGATCGTCAGCGGCGCCCTGCAGGACCACAAACGTGCCGTGCTTGTCGGCAAGAAGACCTTCGGGAAGGGCTCCGTCCAGGTCATTCTCCCGATCAGCGATAACGAGGCCATCAAGCTGACGGTCGCGCGCTACTACCTGCCAAGCGGCCGGACGATCCAGGCGATCGGCGTGACCCCGGACGTCCTGGTCGATCGCGGTGCCGTACCGAAGACCGACGACGACGAATTTGCGATCAAAGAGGCCGACCTGAAGATGCACCTCAAAAGCGAGCTGCAGAAGATCGACGGCAATACCACAAAAACCGATGAGGGTGAAAAGGTGGACAGCAACATCATCACCGATAAACAGATCGGCAACGACATTCAGCTCAAAGAGGCTGTTGACATTCTCAAAGCACTTACCATCGTGAAAGGAACACATTAATGGAAAAACGCGAACTGCTGTATGAGGGCAAGGCAAAAAAACTCTTTACAACGGACGATCCGAACCTGCTGATCTCCGAATTCAAAGATGACCTGACCGCTTTCAACGGCGCCAAGAAATCGAGTGAAGCGGGCAAAGGCGCGCTCAACAACAAGATCTCGACGGCACTCTTCAAACTGATCGAATCGGAGGGCGTCCCGACGCACTTCGTGGGCATGCTCGACGACAACCATATGCTGCACAAGCGCGTCGACGTCATCCTGATCGAAGTAATCGTCCGGAATATCGCGACCGGAAGCCTGAGCAAAAACCTCGGGATCGAGGACGGGAAAGTCCTCCCTTTCACCCTCGTCGAATTCGATTATAAAAACGATGAACTCGGCGACCCGAAACTGAACGACCAGCACGCCCTGATCCTCGGCCTCGTCGACTATCAGGACGAGCTTGACAAGATCCGCCGCATGGCCCGCCAGGTCAACGACATCCTCAAACCCTACTTTGCCGAAAAAGGGCTCAACCTCGTCGACTTCAAACTCGAATTCGGCAAGGACAAAGAGGGCAACATTATCCTCGCCGACGAGATCAGCCCGGACAACTGCCGCTTCTGGGATATGGAAACGGGCGAAAAGATGGACAAAGACCGTTTCCGCCAGGGACTCGGCGGACTCAAAGTGGCCTACGAAGAGGTCCTCAACCGTATTTTGGGAGCAAAGTAATGAAAGCAATCGTCAACGTATTTTTGAAGCAGGGTGTCCTGGATTCACAGGGAAAAGCCGTCCACCACGCACTGGACTCACTCAAATTCGACGGCGTCAACGACGTCCGCGTCGGCAAGCAGATCGTCCTTGATCTCTCCGCCGCCGATGAAGCGAGCGCCAAAGCGGAGGTCACCGAAATGTGCGAATCCCTGCTGGCCAATACCGTTATCGAAGATTACGCCATCGAGATCGTCTCATGAAAGTCTCCATTATTCAGTTTCCCGGAACGAACTGCGAGTACGATACGCAGTACGCTTTCGAAAAGCTGGGAGCGACGACGGAGCTCGTCTGGCATAAAGAGACCAAAATCGCCGACGATACCGATCTTGTCGTCGTCGCGGGCGGGTTCAGCTACGGTGACTACCTGCGCAGCGGCGCCATCGCCCGCTTCAGCCCCGTCATGCAGGCGGTCGAGGCCCACGCCAATCGCGGCGGAAAGGTCCTCGGCATCTGTAACGGCTTCCAGGTCCTGACAGAATCGCGGCTGCTGCCGGGAGCGCTCAAACGCAATGAGCACCTCCACTTCATCTCCCGCCATCACCACCTCAAGATCGCCGGGAACGAGAACGCATTCCTGAACAAGCTGTGCAGAGACGATGTCGTGAACATCCCCATCGCCCACCACGACGGGAACTACTATATCGATCCGGACGGTCTCAAGGCGCTTTACGACAACGACCAGGTACTGCTGCACTACTGCGATGCCGAGGGCAACGTCAGCAACCCCAACGGGTCCGTCGATGCCATCGCCGGCGTCTGCAACGCCGCCAAGAACGTGTTCGGACTGATGCCGCACCCCGAACGCGCCATGGAAGCCATTCTCGGCTCCGCGGACGGCAAGGCGATGCTTGAAGGGTTCTTCGCTTCCTGATGCGTTCACTCCTGCTGCTCCTCTGGCTCGGTACTATTGGCCTCCTGCAGGCCGTCACAATCGTCACCGACCTCCCCGAAACCGTTATGCCCTTTACTATGCAGGCCGAAGAGCCGAATGATGCGGCCGAGGTCGAAAGCGCCGACTTTGCCGTGCAGGAGGAGAATGAGACACCCGACACCCGCCATCTCTACGCCACGCTTGTCGAAAAGCCCGAGCGGCTCTTCAAAGGCGAGATCGTCTCCATCGTCATCCGGACCGTCATCACGACCGACCTTTTCGACGATCTCTCCTACCGCTTCAGCGGCGGCAGCGGACTCTCCCTGCTCAGCGACTCCCCTGAACGGCAACGGCAGGAGCACACCTACCTGGACCGTTTCTATTTCAAGGTCACAGGGAAACGCGCCCTACTGCCCGACATCACTCCGGTACTGACGCTGGGGTACGGCGAAGAGGAGAGCTCCGCTCCTATCCAGGGCGGGGCCATCGAAGCGACGGTGCTCAACCCTCCGAAAAACTTCTGCGGCATCCTGGCGGACCGTTTCGCGATCACCCATGTCAAGACCACCGTCTACGACAAGGGGCACAACATCATCGTGATCTCGGCCGATGCCAACCGCAGCGACCTGAAAGACTTCCACCTCTCCGAGGCTGAAAAACAGAACTTTGAATCGCTGCAGATCAACCCGCACTTCGCTTCGATGAGCTACTATGCCGTCCTGCCCAAAACCGTCGAAGTGCTCCGTTTTCAGTACTTCAACCTGCAAAACAAACGGTACGAACGCATCAGTATCCCAATCGAGGTCGATGACGATCTCGTCTCGACGACCAGCGATATCAATCCGATCGAGCATGGGCATGTCACCCAGAAAACTATCGTTTTCCTCGTTGTTTTCGGGCTCTTCTTCGTGCTTGCGCTCTGGAAACGCTCCTGGACGCTGCTCGCCGTTGCCGTCGCTGCGGGAGGCTATGCCGCCTGGCTCAATATCCCGCTGCAGCAGGTCTGTATCAAAGAGGGGGCGCCCATCTACCTGCTGCCGATGCGCAACGCGACGGTCTTCGAGATCACGCCGCAGCGCCACCAGCTCGATGCCGAAGGGCATAGCAAAGGCTATACGAAGATTCGCCTCCAGAACGATCAGATCGGTTGGGTCAAGAATGAAGATACTTGCGCGGATTAACTGGGTTTACAGCACCCTCGTCATCTTTACGGGTCTGCTGCTAAAGATCCTCCTCTACCCCTTCGTCCCCCGTCCCTACGCCTCCAAAATCGCCGCCTGGTTCATCCGGCTTCTGATCTTCGTGCATGTCCGCAAAGTCAGCGAGCCCGATCCCGAGGCGCAGATGTATATCATCAACCATCAAAGCGAACTCGACATCGGCGTGATCGAGAGTACGACGCAACGCGAACTCGCCTGGGTGGCCAAAAAAGAGCTTTTTGAAGTGCCCTTTTTCTCCCTCGCCGTCCGTCTCTCCCGGGAGATCCCCCTCGAGCGCGAGAGCAAAAGCGCCCTCGTTGCCCTCCTCAAGGCGGCCAAGGAGCGCATCGACGAGGGGAGAATCGTCTGTATCTTCCCGGAGGGTACACGTTCGGAAAGCGGCCGGATGCGCCGCTTCAAACCCGGGGCGAAACTGATCGCCGACAAGCTCGGCCTGACGGTACAGCCCGTCGTACTGATCCATACCGCCCGTTTCTTCAGCACCAAGCGCATGACGGCCGCGCCGGGAATGATCACCGCGATCTACCTGGAGAGTTTCACCGCGGACAAAAGCGACAAAAAGTGGCTCGAAACCGTGCAGCATCAGATGCAAGAAACCTATGACCGCTATGTACAAAAGGAAAACGTATGAGCTTTACTACCCTGCTCGCCATCGGAAGCGGCGGCTTTATCGGTGCCGTGCTGCGCGCCTACCTCAACGGTCTCATCTCCCACCGCGTGCCCCACGACCTCCCCTTCGGCACCCTCGGCGTCAATCTGATCGGCAGTTTCATCATGGGGGTCCTCGTCGCCTACTTCATGTACACGACCTATTTTTCCCTGCACGTCAAATCGTTCCTCTCGACGGGTATCCTGGGCGCGCTGACAACCTATTCGACCTTCGCGATCGAGAGCGTCATGCTGCTGACCGGCGGCCATATAGCGCTGGCCGCCGCCAACATCGGGCTGAATGCCCTGGGAACCGTCCTGATGGCCGGCGGAGGGTATCGGCTCGCTTCGGCCCTGCTGCGGTAAGCGCAGACCACTATTAATCGAAAGGAAGGCTATGCACAGCAACACCGTACGCTATATCCGGAACCTCTTCCGAAGCACAGGGGCGGTCCCCCTTCATGCGCCGCGTTTCGTCGGCAACGAGAAGAACTACCTCGGCAGCTGTATCGAAAGTATGGAGGTCTCCTCGGAGGGCGAATACGTCGAACGTTTTGAGGGGATGGTCAATGAATACTGCGGATCCCGTTATGCTGTCGCCTTCAACAGTACCGAATCGGCGATGCGCGTCGCCCTCGTCCTGGCGGGCACCGGTCCCGACTGCGAAGTCCTGACTCAGCCGCTTGCGCACGCCATGACGGCCAATACCGTCGACAGCTTCGGCGCCGAGCCCATTTTCATCGACGTCGAGCGCAAGACGATGGGCATGGACCCCGACCGCCTGCGGGAGTTCCTCGCCTACAACACCGAACTCCGCGAGGGGGGATGCTTCAACCGCCATACGCGACGGCGCATCACCGCCTGCGTCCCGGTCCACACCCTTGGATTCCCCTGCCGTATCGACGACATCCGGACCGTCTGCGACGAGTACGGCATTATGCTGATCGAAGATGCCTCCGAGGCCTTCGGCTCTGCCTACAAAGGGACCATGGCCGGGCGTTTCGGCCGCTGCGGCATCTACGGCTTCGAAGGGCACAAGATTGCCACCTGCGGGGACGGCGGCGTGCTTGTCTGCGACGATGAGGCCATGGCTGCACAGGCCAGGAGCGTCGGGACGATCCCCTATCTCTCAGATGCCCAGGGTGCGGACCAGGGCCGCTTCAGCAGCCGCATGTCCAACCTCAACGCCGCGGTCGGCTGCGCCCAGATGGAACATATCCGCACCATCGTCACCAAGCAGCGCGATCTGACACGCCGCTACCGGGAGTTTTTCTCGGAATATGAAGAGGATGAGGAGCTGCAGCTTTTCCGGATGAAAAAACAGAGCGAGCCGAACTGCTGGCTTAATGCCCTGCTCTTCGAAGCGCCCGAAGACCGCGACGCCTTTTTGGAGGCGACCAATGCCGAGGGTGTCGCCGCACGCGCACTCTGGCCGCTGATCAGCGATCTGCCCCGCTTCAGCGAATGCGCCGGGACCGACGCGGACAATGCCCGCTGGCTGCAAAAGAGGATTGCCACCCTCCCCAGCGGTGTCCGCTAGGCATCGCCGTAAAACGCTTCGATCCGTTCCAGATACTCCCCCAGATTTTCAAAGCGGTGGTTGCCGCCCGCTTCCACAATGACCTCGTAATCGCCGTAGACGGCTTCGGCCACGGTGTAATCCAGAAGCTCGTCCCCCGTCTGCAGCAGTACCAGCAGCCGCGCATCGGGCAGCCGCATTGTTTCGGCGATGCGTGCCAGCTGCAGCAGGTACTCGCTTTTCCACTCAAAGGGCTCGCCGCTGCACCAGAACGTATTGGTGCCCACATAGGGGGAGAGCGTCCGGTAGGGATGGACAGAGGGATTGATCAGTACGGCATCGAGCCCATACTCGCTACTCAGCGCCGTCGCGTAGAATCCCCCCAGCGATGATCCGATCAACAGTGAAACGTCATGCTGCCCGATCAAGCGACGCAGAAACGCCAGCACCTCATCCGGCTCGACCGGCAGGTCCGGGGAGAGTACCTCCGCCTCGCCAAAATACGCTTTCAGCAGTCTGGTTTTCGTCGAGTCGCCGCAGCTGGCGAAACCGTGAAGATAGAGGATCACGACCTCATCCCGCTGCCAGCAGTGCCAGGATCCCTGCGACCTCCCTGGTCGCTTTAAAGGCTGTTTCCAGCTCTGCAAACACCTGCCCCGCGCTGTTATTGCCCATATTCATCAAAAGCCCCTTGAGCGCATGGAGCGACTGGGCCACTTTGTCATTATCCGTGGGGACGGCTTCCGCCAACGCTTTGAGCTGCAGTAGCTCCTTGCGCAGGTCACGCTCCCCTGCGACAAGCAGCGCATCCACCTGCGCTGTTTCCAGGCCGAAGGCCGTGAAATGGTCCCGTGCGTATCCCAAAGTCTCCGTAATCAGCTGCTCCAAATGTTCCTCTCCTTCCGTTTGATTGGGGACAGGCTACCCCAGGATGAATTAAATCGCGTTAAAGCGTGTGCAACAGCCGCTTTCCATCTCATTTTTATTATAATTGGCCACAAAAAAAAATGAGACGGAAGAGAGTGCCATGCTGAATATCATTATCGCCGATGACCATGAGATCGTTCGCAGCGGACTGATCATGCTGATCGAGCAGCAAGAGGAGATGTCTGTCAGCGCCAACGCCTCCTCTTTCGATGAATTGATGGCTTTGCTCGCAAGCGGGGAGTACGCTCTCCTGATCCTCGATCTGAACCTCGGCGACAAAAACGGCATGGAATCGATCGAAAGCGTCAGCGTGCGCTATCCGAATCTGCCGATCCTTGTGCTCAGCGCCTACCCCGAAGACCCCTACGCGCTTCAGGCCTTCCGGGCCGGCGCTTCGGGCTACCTCAACAAGGCCGTCATCGGCGCCGAACTGATACGGGCCATCGCGACCGTGGCCAAAGGCAAGAAGTACATCAGTCCCACCCTGGAAGAGACCATGCCCTACGGCACCGATCTGGACAAGCAGGAGACGGCGATGACCGCCGCGCTTTCCAAACGCGAACTCGAGGTGCTCTCCCTGATCGCCCGGGGCCTCTCCTACAAGGAGATCGCCGCGGAACTGGGCGTCAGCCCCAAAACCGTCTCCACCTACCGGACCCGCATCCTGGAGAAGCTGAACCTCTCCAGTACGACGGAGCTGCTCCGTTTTGCCTTCGAGCACGACATCGCCGTCTACTGAACGCCGGGCCCGTTTCGGTCCAGCACGGCCCGGATCTGCTTCGGCAGGTAGTATTTGAACTGCTTCGGAAAAATAAAAAAGTCGATGGCGCCTTTTTTCTCCTCCAGCTCCTGCCAGCTGCCGATGTCGAATGTCATCGCCACCATTCCCATCGTCGGGATCTTCGAGACATGCTCATCGGTCAGCATATTCGCAAAACCGGTCAACTGCGGATTGTGACCGATGACAAAGATCGTCTCGGCGTCGTCTTCTTGCAGCATGACCGTTTCCAGGATCGTCTCCGGGGGCGTCAGGTAGAGTTCGCTCAGGTAGAGCAGTGGTCCGTCGAAACCCACCTTTGCGGCCAGCTTGTCCGCACTCTCCTGGGCGCGCAACGCACTGCTTGATAGGATAATGTCCGGGACGATCCCCCGCAGCAGCAGGTACGATCCGATCGTGTTGATATCCCGGTATCCCCTGTCGGTCAATCCGCGTTCAAAATCGCTCGCTCCCGGTTCTTCCCAGTCCGATTTCGCATGATGAATCAAATATAACGTTTTGATGGTATCGCCCTTTTGATGCGGGGGACGCTATTAAATGCGCCCCAGCTCCTGAGACATGGTCTTGGCGGCTTTGTCCATGATCATCTTCGCCAGGGCGACATTCCCGTCATCGCGGAAAATGGCAAAGACGTTGATCTTCGCAAAGTTGTCCTGACTGAACTCCCCGGCGCTGTTGATGAGAAAGACGTGACCGTCGTGGGTCTTCGCCTCGATGGAGGAGGCTTCGCTGAAACCGACGTCCAGGGAGGACTCGGTCACCATCCGGAAGGCGTCATTGAAGATACTGGCCGAATAGGGGATGTCCGTTCCCGTATGGTCGTTGTCGATATAGAGGGTCTCACCGGAGTAGTTCAAAACAGCCGAACCGAGGTAGCCGTTCACCGCGCGGAGTCTTTGCATGGATTTGTCAAAATCGATCATTGTCTATCCTTCTTCTTATTTGTTCAGCGACTGCATGAAGTCGTTGAATGTGTCAGCACTCTGGCCGTTTTCCGCGAGAAAATCCATCAACGCTTTCTCCGAAGCCTCAACCCCTTCGCTCTTTTCGATCTCGAGGAGCTTCGCGTAGAGCGGGAGGATGACCTCCCGGGCCTTCTGCGTCATCCGGCGGCGCGTCGAGACGTAGTTTCTGAAAGAGCCGTCGGGGTTCTTTGCCATACGGACCTGGGCCAGAACCAGGTAGTAGCCCCCGTCTTTACAGAGGTTTTTGACAAAGGCATAGACGTCTTTACCCGCTTTGATGTTCTCCCAGAGGTACTTGAAGATCGCCTTGGGCATGTCCGGGTGGCGCAGGATCGCATGCGGCTGATCCAGCAGGTCTCCCTGCGAATAGCCGGAAACTTTCATAAAAATCGGGTTGGTGTAGGTGATGTTCCCTTCAGCATCCGCTTTGGATACGATCATATCCACATCGGTTACTTCATGTTCAACGTCGGTCGGTGTCGGTCTTTCCATTGTCTGGCTCCCATATTATTTTTCACGGAGCAATCTTAACGGAAAGGTACGGTCGGGATATGTAGGGAATATCCTACACTTGCGTGGGGGAGTATCTCTGCCGGCGCGAAGGATGCCGGCGGGGGGTCAAGAGTATTGCCGGAGCACCGCTTCGAGCGTTTTCTCCTCCAGCGGTTTGGTCAGATAGCCGTTCATGCCGCTCTCCAGGAACTTTTCGCGGTCGCCCTCCATCGCATTCGCTGTCAACGCAATAATGGGAACGCTGCTGCCGAGTTCCTCCCGAATGCGTCGTGTCGCATCGAGTCCGTTCATGACCGGCATGTTGACATCCATCAGGATCAGATCGAAGGCAGCGGCTTCCAACTTCTCGAGGACCTCCCGGCCGTTTTCGACAAAGACCGCATCGATGCCGTAATTGGAGAGGAGCAGCTGGACCAGCAGCCGGTTCATCTCCAGGTCTTCGGCGACCAGCACTTTCATATCGCTGTTGATCGCCGCTTCGTCGGTTTCCTCTTCGGGCGGGGCCTCTTCCGTCGGTGCCGCGGCCGTCATAGCAGTATCATAAGGCGTCAGCAGAAGGTCGAAGTAGAACACCGTTCCTTTCCCCTCTTTGCTGTAAAGCTTGAGTTCGCCCCCCATGGCCTCAACCAGCGAAGCGCTGATGGAAAGCCCCAGACCGGTGCCGCCGAACTCCCGCGTCGTCGATTCGTTCGCCTGCGTAAAGGCGCTGAAGATACGGTCCTGCTTCTCCTTCTGGATGCCGATCCCGTTGTCTTCGATGACGAAACGCACCCACTGGCCGTCGCGGGGATGGGTTTCAAGGACCTCGGTGCGCAGCTTGACTTCGCCGGACGAAGGGGTGAACTTGATGGCGTTGGAGAGAAGGTTGATGATGATCTGTTTCAGACGGGTCGGATCCCCCAGGACGATCTCGTGCATGGCCGGATCGAAATGGCTGGAGTAGTTCAACCGCTTCTTGCGGGCGGCGGGCTGCATCAGCGAAAAGGCGATGCTGAGCTCCGAATAGAGGTCGACCGGGATGCTCTCCAGGACCATGTGGTGACTCTGTATTTTTGAAAAATCGAGCACGTCGTTGATGATATCGAGCAGGGTTGCGGAGGAGCGTTCGATGATCTCCAGGTACTCCAGCTGCTGTGGGTTCAGTCCGCTCTTCTTCAGCATGCCGGTAAAGCCGAGGATCCCGTTCATCGGCGTGCGGATCTCATGGGACATGTTCGCCAGGAAGGTTGCCTGGGCCTCTTCCGCTGTCTCCGCCTGCACGCGCGCTTCCTCGAGTTCTGTGACGTCGTTGAACGAGCAGAAGATGTACTGATCATTTTCAAAGGTCACCTGCCGTGCCCGGGCGGAAAAGGTGCGGACGACCCCCTCTTTGTCCTCCATCAGGACCTTGTGGATCCGGTTCGGTTCATCCAGGAGCTTCTGGTACCACGGGTGCGCAACGCCTCCGGCGCTGAGAAAACCCTCTTTGGGAATAAAGAGCGAATTGATGCAGCGCTTGGAGTGCTGAAGGTCCTCGAGATCTTTGAAGGGAAAGATCCTGAAAAAAGCCTGGTTTACCTTCTCCGCTATCCCGTTACGGATAATGAGAATGATGCTCTCATCGTTGTTGAGCAGTTTCTGCGTAAAAGTATGCTCGCGCTTGTAGGCCAGCTGTGTTTCGATCAGGTCGGTAATGTCTTCGCGGATCGCGAAGAACTCTACAATCCTGTTCTTCTCGTCATGCAAGGGAATAATGGAACTTTTGACGTAGTAGTCGCTTCCGTCTTTCCGGCGGTTTGCGAAACTGCCGTGCCAGATCTGCCCCGAGGTAATCGTCTGCCACATCTCTTCAAAGAGCGAATCGGGGGTCTTCGGGCTGCGGACGATGTTATGCGACTGCCCGATCAGTTCGCTGCGCGAATAGCCGCTGATCCGTTCAAAGTTCGGGTTAACGTAGGTGATGATGCCGCTGGGGTCCGTCTTGGAAACGATCAGGACGTCGTTGATGCCGTCAATATGCTCTTTGAGCCGCCTTTCGGCCTTGGCCAGCGACCGCGACTGCTCCTCCAGGGCCTTCGTATTGTAGTCGATCAGATGGAACACCCCCTCTTCGCTGGCATTGACGGCCCGCTGCCGTTTCCGCCCGCCAAGGGGAGTGCTGAAACGTTTGCTCTCCGTCCCGACTTCGCGCAGGAAAAGAATCGTCGACGTAATATTGAGCAGCTCCGCCCCAGACGCGGAGGTATAAAACTCACCGTAGGTAAAAAAGCCGCTCGAAGGGGCGAAGGTATCGATCTTGTCCAGTGCGACTTCAAGCTGCTTGCCGAGGAACTGCTTTCGTGCCGAGCAAGAGTAGATGAAGGCGGCCTGCAGCGCCTGCTCTTCGCGAAGGATGGCGTCCCCGGGGATGTAGCTGTTGACAAGATCGGCACTGCCGATGCCGAACTGCACGCGCTCCCCCTCTTTCAGATTGCCGGCAAAGAGAACGCTCCCGTCCTCGAACGCCCCGATCATGGAACGTGCGACCGGAATGCCGCCGCTGCGCTTGATCAGGGGGAACCCGATCGCCGACGCGGGGAGCTCCCGGACGATGGCTTCCCCGAGCACCTCCCGGTAGAGCTCGCTCGTTGTCTTGCCGTCAATGGTATAGACCCGGTTTTTGTGGGCCCGGGTGATCGTCATCTCTTTACCGACGGGGCGCCACCCGAGGTTAAAATCCTGAAAGACCTCCAGCGCCTCCCCGGTGAGCGCTACGCCGACGGCCCCGCCTTCAAAAACCTTGTCCTGGTGAATGGTAAAGGTGCTCTCGAATCGGAACAGGTCGCCGGCCATGCCGCCGGCAATCGGAATATTGTCGCAATTGGCGGCACGCAGGGCCTCGAGGAAATCGCTGCTGTGGCGGATCCCGTCGGCGAAACAGATGATGCAGCGCGCATCCTCCCGGCAGAGCGCTTCCCCTATCCGTTTTCCAAGCGCATACGACGCCGTATCGACCTCCGAAACGGACCGGATGCCGCTTTTCTCGAATACGGAGATCCCCAGTACCGTCTGTGCTTCCGTCATCACGCCGCCGACGATCTCCCCCGCGCTGGAGGCACCGATCAGCGTGGCGTCGGGCAGCAGTGAAAGTACCGACGCCGCGATCGCTGCGACGGCTTCCCGCTCCTGCAGTGAAGAGAACATCTGAACCAGCACCGTCTTTTTATCGAAACCGACACCCGTCTCCGCCAAGGCTTTTTCGAGCCCCTCTTTGTCACTGTAAATATGGTTGATCTGTATCATCTATCGTGCTGTTTCTCAATGTGTCTTTTTATGTTTTGTCTCAATTGTATCACGAAGTGTAGGCATTTTCCTACAGTTTTTCATCCACCCTTTCAACTATAATCCCTCTCAAAGTTTCAGGATGGGTTCGCCCGTTCGCGCAGATAAGAGGGGATACCGATGCAAAAATTCAACAGCAGCGAACTCAAAGCAATACTCCAGGATACGACGCGCAAGATCGAAGCCGCAGACGGCAACCGGCAGATCAACGCGGCGGCCGAAACGCTTGTCACGACGCTGCTGGATTCCGAGTTCGCTTCGCTCTGGGTTTTTGACGAGATGGAAGCTTCCCTCAGACGCGCCCGCGGAGAGGAGCAGGTCTGCGAGATCTCCATGCTCGACCAGCGCGGCGTTCTGGCCAAAAGCTTCCTCACCCTGACCGGGGGGATCTACAACTATCTCGCCAGCGAGAAAGAGTACTGTCCGGAAACCGACAATCCCGACGAGATCAGGATGAAATCGAAGATCATCCTGCCGCTGATCAACGACGAACGGCTGCTCGGCATCGTCACGGCCTACTCCTCGGTCCGCCACAAACAGAACTTTGACGAAGATGACATGGAGATGCTCGAAACGGTCGCGCCCTTCCTCATCAACGTCATCTACCGTATGTACCCGGAAAAGCAGACGGAGGAAGCGCCCGAGATCTATCTCAGCGAACGTTTGAAAGAGAGCTCCCACGCGATCAGCCGGCAGATCGAGGAGAACGAACATGCGCATCCCACACCGGCTACCTCCGACGAGACCCTCATGTTCCTGGCCAATACGGTCCACGATATCCGAACCCCGGCTAACGCGCTGTTCGGCTTCCTGGAACTGCTCGAAGGTCAGGTCGACAATGCCCGGCTTCTGCAGTACGTCCGCAATGCCAAGGAGAGCGCCCGTTTCATCAACGAACTGACCACCTCCATCCTCGACCGCGTTTCGACACAGCGGGAACGGACGCTCTCCAAGCCGGTACGGATCACTTCGGCGAAGTTCTTCGCCGATATCGCCGCTATTTTCTCGGCGAACATGTCGGACAAGGCCCTCGCCTACCCGGTCTATATCGATCCCGCGCTGCCCAAGGAGATCACCGTTGATGCCGCCAAGCTCAAGCGGGTCATTATCAACCTTGTCGGGAACGCCTACAAATTCACCCCGACCGGGCGCTCCGTGGAACTTGCCGTCGTGTACGACCCAAACGGCGGCACCATGAAGATCGCGGTGACCGATACGGGGATAGGGATCGCCGAGGAGCACCAGCAGGCGATCTTCAAAGCCTTTGAGCAGGCCACGGATGAGACGGCCGCGACGTTCGGCGGCACCGGCCTCGGGCTCGCCATCAGTGCCCAGTATGTCCACGATCTCGGCGGAAAACTGGAACTGGAAAGCGAAACGGACAAAGGGAGCCGCTTCTTTTTCACCCTTCCGCTGCAGAGCGCCAATGCAGCCCCCAGCTTTGCAGCCCCCAAGAACCCGGGCAGCAAGATCGCCATTCTCATGGACGAAGCCAACCTGCCGACGAGCAAGAACATTATGCGCTACCTGCTGCGCATGGGCCTTCCCAAATCCAATATTATCGCGATCCGCTCCGTCGTCCAGACGCCTTCCGACGCCACGCACCTCATCGCATTCCAAAGCAGGTACGACGAGCAGGTGCGCGCGTACGCCAAAGAGAACAACCTCTCCCTTACAGTGATGGAAGAACGGTTCCTCTCCATGACCAAAACGCAGAAAGCCGCGGGGGTTGATGTCATCTCCCAGTACGGTTACTATGCAAGCACACTCCACGCCATGCTTTCAAGCCGCGGCGTCCCCAAAGTCCTTGTCGCCGATGACGACCGCATCAACATCGAACTGATCAAGGCGATTCTCGAAGAGGAGTTCTGTGAGATTGAAACGGCCCAGGACGGGCAAAGCGCCATCGACCTGCTCGCCAAAGGGATCCTCGACGACCAGCCCTATGCCCTGCTGCTTCTCGATAACAATATGCCGAAGATTTCAGGCAATGAAGTCGTCCGGGAGCTGCGGGCCATCGAAAAACAGCACAGCCTTCCGCCGGCCTACGTCGTCTCCATTTCGGGAGATCCCAAGGCGGCTGCATCGGACAATCCCCACTTCGACGCCTATGTCGGGAAGCCCTTCAACAAGAAAGAGATCAAACGGATGCTCAAAGCGGCATTGGCTGCAGGGGATTAGGATCTGTCAGGGAAAAGGCATGCCTGAGGGGATGCATTCTGCCCCAGGCGGCGAAGCGGCAGCGTCTACAGTTGGAGCAGACGGCGGATATTCTCTTTGTACGTCGCCGGCAGTATCGGCTTTTTGAAAAAGGCATCAAAGAAGGTGTGGTCCTGCTCGACCTTCTGAGGGTAGATCGTCAAAGCGGCAATGCGTGTCTGCGCGTTTTTTTCCTGTGCCGCCTTCGCAATCTCTATCCCCGAACCATCCGGCAGGTTCATATCCACCACCATGGCATCATAGTCGTTCTGCGCGATCTTCGAGAGCGCTTCCTTGACAGAGTTCGCCGAATCGATCAGGATTTTCTGGCTTACCTCTTTGGAGAGGGCATCAATGACTTTCGATTCGAATTCGACGATAAAACCGATGTCATCCACGATCAAAATACGTTTGCTCATTGGGTATGCCTTGTAATTTTTTAGGCATTGTAGCGGAGCGCGTGCTTCATTTCTGTAGGTATTTTCGTACAAGACGGAGGGAGCCGGGAGGCGCGAGCCCTCCTCAGCCGATTTCGACGATCTCGTCGGCGCACCAGTTGGCCAGGTCGATCTCGTGGGTGATCAGGAGCATGCCGACCTCTCCCAGGTGGCGCAGCAGCAGCTGCATCACGTCGAGCTGGATGACGTTGTCCAGGGCGGACGTCGGCTCGTCAAGCAGCAGCAGTTTCGGCTTCATCAGCAGCGCGCGCAGAATGGAAGCGCGCTGTAGCTGCCCGCCGGAGAGCTCGTGGGGGAGTTTGTGCAGGAGCGCCTCGTCCAGCCCCATATCGTCCAGATAGCGCGCCATCCCCGCCGTATCCGCCACGTCCCTGATCTGGTTGAGCACCGTGTAGGTGGGATGGAATGAGCTGTAGGGGTCCTGGAAGACCATGGAGGCCGGCAGGGCCTCGATCGTGCCGGCACGGGGACGGAGGTTGCCGAGAATGAGTTCGAAAAGGGTGCTCTTGCCCGCCCCGCTGGGACCGACGATCGCTTTGATCTCCCCCGTTGCGAGTGTCAGGGAAAAGTCGTCATAGAGCGCCCGCTCATGCGTATAGCCGAAGGAGAGCCCCTCAACCCGTAAAACCTGCATCAGCGGATCTGGCCGTTGCCGTAGATCTTGAACTTGTAGGTCGTCAGCCCCTCGATGCCCATCGGACCGCGCGCATGCAGCTTGTTCGTGGAGATGCCAACCTCGGCGCCGAAGCCGAAGGCCCCGCCGTCTGTGAAGCGGGTCGAGGCGTTGACGTAGACCGCCGCGGCATCGACGGCGTTGAGGAACCGCTCCGCCGTCGTATAGTTCTCCGTGACGATCGCCTCGGAGTGTCCCGAACCGAACCGGACGATGTGCGATACCGCCCCGTCGACGCCGTCGACCGTGCGGATGTTGAGGATGTTCGCCAGGTACTCCGTATCGAAATCGGCCTCCGTCGCTTCGGCGACGTCGATGATCGCACGGGTATCGTCACACCCTTTAAGTTCCGTATGCGCCGCGTCAAAGGCCTCTTTGAGCTTCGGCAGCGCTTCGGCCGCAATGGCTTTGTCGACAAGAAGGGTTTCCATCGCGTTGCAGACGCCGGGACGGTCCACCTTGGCGTTGACGGCAATCTTCACCGCCTTCTCCATGTCCGCGTCTTTGTCAATGTAGGTGTGGCACTGTCCCTTGTCGTGCTTGACGACCGGTACCGTCGCATTCTCGCTGACATAGCGGATGAGCCCTTCGCCGCCCCGGGGGACGATCAGGTCGACGTACTTGTCCATCTTGATCAGCTTCGCCACCCCTTCACGTGACGCGTCCGGCAGCAGGGAGATCAGTGCCTCCGGCAGGCCGTTGCGTTTCAGCACCGCGCGCAGTACCTTGGCGATCGCGGCATTGGAATGTTCCGCCTCCTTGCCCCCTTTGAGCACGCAGACGTTGTTGCTTTTAAAACAGAGTGCCGCCGTGTCCGAGGTGACGTTGGGGCGGGATTCGTAGATGATGCCGATGACGCCGATAGGGATGCTCACCTTCTCGATCTTGAGCCCGTCGTCGGTGACCCAGCCGTCGATAACCCGGCCGACAGGGTCTTTAAGCGCCGCGATCTCCTCGACGGCCGTCGCCATGGCGTCAATGCGCTTCTCGTCCAGCAGTAGGCGGTCTTTAAGGGCGGGGCTCAGGCTGTTCTCCTCCGCCGCTTTCATATCCAGGGCGTTGGCTTCGATGATGTCCATCGTCGCGGAACGCATCGCCCCCGCCATCTCCCGCAGCAGGCGGTTCTTCTCCGCGCCGCTGAGCAGCATCAACTCCCGGCTCGCCGCTTTCGCCTCTTCCAAAAATGCATTCATATCGTCTCGCTTTTCCGTCACTTTTTGCGGCCATTATACCAAAGGGCGGCTGTACGGCGCGCTTCGGTTGCGATTACGCTACCATTCTCTCTCAATCTTCCCCGGAGCATCTTCGCGTGAAACACTACATCGCCCTGTTGAAAAACGAACCGCTGCTGCGGCGCATCTCCTCGATCCAGCTCATCGCCTATTTCGGGGCCTGGTTCAGCAATGTCGCCATCTTTACCCTGCTGCTGCAGCTTGGGGCTTCGCCCCTTATTATCGCCACGGTCGCGGCGCTGCACTTCCTGCCCGGGGTTCTGCAGGCCCCCTTCTCCGGCGCGCTGATCGACAAGATCGCCCCGAAGCGGCTGATGCTGGCACTGCTGCTCGTCGAGATCGTCACGACCCTGCCGCTGGTTCTGGTCGACGATGCGGCGCAGCTCTGGCTGCTCTTCGTGCTGGTCTTCGTACGCATGGGGGCCTCCAGCTTCTATTTTACGCTTGAGATGGCGCTGCTGCCGCGCTTTCTGAAGGCGTCGGCGCTCAAACACGCCAACGAGATCCACTCCATCATCTGGTCCGTCTCCTACACCGTCGGGATGGCCCTGAGCGGCATTGCCGTCTACTATCTCGGCGTCAGGACCGCCTTCGTGACCGACGCCGCCCTCTTTGCCGTCGCGTTTGCGCTGCTCCTTCCCGCCGTTTTCCCGCCGCACAAAGCACACGAGACGGCACGCTATCTGACACTGCTCTCGCAGAGCGTCGGCTACCTGAAGCGCAACCCCCTGACCCTGCACCTGATCTTCCTGCACGCCTTCGTCGGCTTTACCGCCTTTGACGGCCTGGTCCCGCTTGCCGCGGAGGCCTACTACCTCCCGGCCGTCGCCGCGCCGCTGGCCATCGGGCTTACGCACGCGTTCCGGGCCCTGGGGCTGGTGGGCGGCCCGCTGCTGCTGGGGCGCTGGATCACCGTCAGAAGGCTGCCGCTGCTTCTGCTGCTGCAGGCCGCTGCCATTTTCCTCTGGGCGGCCCTGCTGCCCCACTTCTACCTCTCGCTGGCGGTCTCTGTCTTTGTGGGCCTCAGCACGACCGTCATCTGGTCCTTTACCTACACCCTGCTGCAGCACCATACCGAGGAGGCCTACTACGGCCGCGTCATCGCCTATAACGATATGATCTTCCTGCTGACGGTCTCTGCCGTCTCGTTCCTGATCGGGGTGCTGGTGGAGTGGGGAATGGGACTGCAGAGCGTCATGGCGCTGCTGGGGGTCGCTTTTATCGTTTCGGCGCTCTATTTCGGCTGGATTGCCCGCCGTTTCGTGCTGGAAGAACCGGGAGTGTAAACAAGGCTCCCGCGCTGATCACGGAAGCCGTAGTGTCATGGAGAAAAAAAGGAGGAGTACTGAAGCGGAGCCCGAAGGCCCCGGTTTTATTCGATTTCGGCGTCGATGACGTCGTCGTCGGCTTTCTTGGCGCCTTCGGAGGCCGCGGCACCGCCCTGCTCCTGCTTGTACATCTGCTCGGCCAGTTTGTGGCTTGCTTCCGTCAGCGTTTTGAGCTTCTCTTCGATCTGCTCTTTGGTCGCGTTTTCGTCCTTGAGCGTCTCTTTAAGGGCGGTAATCGCGCTCTCTATGTTGGCTTTGTCACCGGCGTCGATGTTCTCGCCCGCCTCTTTCATCGCTTTTTCCGTCTGGGCGATCATCGCGTCCGCCTGGTTACGCAGGTCAACGAGCTCTTTACGCTTCTCGTCTTCCGCTTTATGCGACTCGGCGTCCTGGACCATCTTGTTGATCTCCTCTTCGGAGAGTCCTGACGAACCGGTGATCTTGATCTCCTGGCGCTTGCCCGTACCTTTGTCGGCCGCGGAGACGGTCAGGATACCGTTGGCGTCGATATCGAAGGTAACTTCGATCTGCGGAACGCCGCGCGGTGCCGCCGGGATCTCGGTCAGTTCGAACATCCCGAGGGACTTGTTGTCCTTGGCGAACTCGCGCTCGCCCTGAACGACATGGATGGAGACCGCCGGCTGGTTGTCTTCGGCCGTGGAGAAGACCTGGGACTTCTTGACCGGGATCGTCGTGCCTTTCTCGATAACCTTGGTCGCGACACCGCCGAGGGTCTCGATACCGAGGCTGAGCGGCGTAACGTCCAGCAGCAGGACGTCTTTGACGTCACCGCGCAGGACCCCGCCCTGGATCGCCGCACCGAGGGCGACGACTTCGTCCGGGTTGACCGATTTGTTCAGCTCTTTGCCGCCGAAGAACTCGGAGACCTTCTGCTGTGCCAGCGGCACGCGGATGGAACCGCCGACCATGATGACCTCTTTGATCTCGCCTTTGTCGAGGTCCGCGTCTTTGAGCGCGACGTTGATGTGCGTCATCGTCTCTTTGATCAGATCGTCGATCATCCCTTCGAACTTCGCACGGGTCAGTTTGACGACGAGGTGTTTCGGACCCGTTGCATCCGCCGTGATGAACGGCAGGTTGATCTCCGTTTCAGAGGCGGATGAGAGCTCTTTCTTCGCCGCTTCCGCCGCGTCCTTGAGGCGCTGGAGCGCCATCTTGTCTGCTTTAAGATCGATGCCGTTTTCGGACTTGAACTCGCCGGCGAGGAAATCGACGATACGGTTGTCGAAGTCGTCGCCGCCGAGGAAGGCGTTACCGTCTGTGGAGAGGACCTCGAAGGTCCCTTCCGCGATCTCAAGGGTCGTAACGTCGAACGTACCGCCGCCGAGGTCGTAGACGAGAACGTTCTCTTCGCCTTTTTTGTCCAGACCGTATGCCAGCGCTGAGGCCGTCGGTTCGTTGATGATACGCAGGACGTTCAGGCCCGCGATCGTTCCCGCTTCCTTCGTCGCTTTACGCTGGGCGTCATTGAAGTAGGCCGGAACCGTGATGACCGCGTCGGTGACAGGCATACCGAGGTACGCTTCCGCATCCTCTTTCAGCTTGGTCAGGATCTTCGCGGAGATCTCCTGCGGCGTATAGACTTTGCCGGCAACGTCGACCGCCGCCATACCGTTCTTGTCGACGATCTTGTAGGTAACTTTGTCGTGCGCCTCTTTGGCCTTCTCTTCGTTCATCATGAGACCCATGATACGCTTGACGGAGTAGATCGTCTTCTCCGGGTTCGTGATCGCCTGGCGCTTCGCCGGGTCACCGACGAGGACCTCGCCCTTGTCCGTAAAGGCAACGACGGAAGGCGTCGTGTTCTTACCCTCTTTGTTCGGGATGATTTTCGCTTCGCCGCCTTCATAGACCGCTACCGCGGAGTTGGTTGTACCAAGGTCAATACCGATTACTTTACTCATGTGTCGTTCCTCTCTTTTAGTTAGTTTGCAATAACGACCATTGCGTCGCGCAATGTACGCTCTTTATATTTGTACCCTTTTTGGAAGGTACTGACGATCTCGCCGCTCTCGTGCTCCGGGCTGTCCACCTGCTGTACCGCGTGGTGCACGTTCGGATCGAACGGTTCCTCTTCGCCTACCGCCGTAATGCCATGTTTCTCCAGGGCGCTGAGGAACTGCTTCATCGTCAGTTCGACACCCTCTTTCACCTTGGCCAGAAGCTCGGCGGCTTCCATCCCCTCGCCGTCAGCGGCCTTGACGGCCATCTCCAGCGAGTCGACGACCGGGATCAGGTCCTTCGCGAACTTCTCCTGGGCGTATTCAAGTGCCTGGTACTTTTCGCGCTCCAGACGCTTTTTAATGTTGTCAAAGTCCGCGTGGACCCTTGTATACTTATCTTTGAGCAGATCCAGTTCCATTTGGACACGTTCAAGGTCGGAACCGACCTCTTCCGCCTCTTCTGAAACCATCTCCTCAATCATTTCTTCATCATTGGGCAAAGTTTCTTCATTATTAGGCTTGTTTTCTTCCTGAGACATAGCGACTGTCAGACTCCTTTCGAATTGAAATCTGACCAAATTATACTACATGAGTCTATCTATGTCAAGTACTGATTGTAACACTTTGTTCAATATAGTTTAGTCAAATAGACTAAAGTATATTTCTCCCCCCAGTTTGTGCCCTTCAGAGCCCTGTGGCAGGGGAGATGGTACAATTCCGTAAAAAGAAATCCCGCATTCAAAGGCCGTTTACATGAGTATTTTTGCTTTGCAATCGCCGGCGGGAGGTTTTCTGGATGAGGATCTGAAACACTTCAACAAGGAGTTCGACGATTGGTGCGTCCAGTTTGAGAGCTACGAGGATGCGGAGCTCATTGCCCAGACGTTTGACCGCCGAGCAAGCGTCGACATCGTCGAGATCACGCCGCTGAGCTACCCGAAGTATTTCTTTCACAATCTCCAGGGGACCATCCATGCGACGCGGCAGGTCGGCGACACGATCGTCTGTATCGTCGAACCGTTTATGGGCTCGAACTACCGTCTGGCCATTTGCGACCTGAAAACGAAAACCGTCCGGCTGAACCCTACACGCTACAAAAGCGCATTAAGTGTCGAGGGCGCTTTCTCCACCTACACCGAATAGCCGACCGTCGACTGGCAAATGTGTGCAGCGCTATAATAGCTTTAGACCTTTGGATGAAAAGAACCGACATGAAACGCATCACCCTGACGCTCATCGCCCTGCTTTCGCTTGTCGCCATCGTGCTCACCCTCCCCTTCACCCCGCCCGGCAACCGGATCATTGCCGGTATCGTGCAGCAAAAACTCAATGAAACCCTGCCTCTCTCCGCTGATGTTGAAACATTCGACCTCGGTTTCCGCCGTTTCAGCGTCGTCATCCTACTGGAGAGCGCCGGCCGTATCAAGGCGGAAGGAGAATATTCGCTCTTCGACCGGTCACTCTCCGCCCGCTACCGCGCCGACGTGGAGGACCTTGCGTCGCTGAGCGGGCAGAAGATGCAGGGGAGCCTGCAGACCGAAGGAACGGTCAAAGGCAGCCTGCCGCTGCTTGAGATTGACGGGCACACCGATGCCGCCGGGAGTGACACCGCTTACCACCTGACCCTGGCTGATTTCAACCCGGGGGCCCTCACCGCCACGATCCGCCATGCCCGGCTGGAGCAGCTGCTGGCCCTCGCCGGCCAGGCGCCGCTGGCCTCCGGGAGCATCGATGCGGAGATCCTCCTGCACTCCATCGACCCCGCTGCCCTCGACGGGACGGTCGATGCCGTCCTGGCGCAGGGGACACTTGACCGTGCGCTGATCAGCAGCACCTACGGCCTCAACGTGCCCGATGCGGCCCTGAACGCTTCACTGCAGGCACGGCTGCAAACAGACACCGTCACCTACGATGTTAAAACCGACTCCGCCTTGGGGCACCTCACCTCCGACGGGACGCTGACCCCGCAAAACGGAGGAATGGATATCCGCTACGCTTTTTCGATCAAAGAACTCGCACTTTTGCAGGGGTTGACGGGACAGACACTGCACGGGGCCGTCTCGCTTGCGGGACAGCTCAAAGGCGACCGGGAGCATCTCGACGCCACGGCTTCGGGGGAGCTCGCCGGGGGCAAAGGCGCTCTTACAGCCGTCCTCAAAGCCTACGCTCCCGTTTCCGCCGACGTCACCGCCCAGCACCTCCGGCTGGCACGACTGCTGAGCATGCTCGGTTATCCCCGTGTTGCCGATGCCGACGTCTCCGGGCATGCGGTGCTGCCAAGCCTGGACCCGGAGGCGCTCAAAGGAACGATCGACATTAATATGGCAAAAGGGAGCGCGGATACCGATGCCCTCTCCAAACTGCTGGGGCGCCCCTTCCCCGCAAGTACTTTCATGCTCAAAACCCAAAGCCGCCTCAACGGGGAGAACGTCGCTACGGCAGCAGATTTCGTCTCCGACCTCTTCACCCTGCGCTCCGATACGCTGCAGTACAACGTCAAACAAAGCCGCATGACGGCGGCGTACACGGCAGAGATCCCCGACCTGAGCAAGCTCTCCTCCCTGGCCGAACGCCCGCTGCGCGGAAGCGCAAAGATCTCGGGCGATCTCACCTACGACGATGCCCTGATGCTGCATGCGAACAGCAGCCTCTTGAAAGGGGCGATCGCCGCGACCCTGAAGGGAGAGGCGCTTCATGCGGATTTCAAACAGATCAGTACGATAGCGGCGCTGCACATGCTCGTCCAGCCCGAAACCTTCGATGCCCGCTTCGACGGAACCCTCGACTACCGGCTTGACAATAAACAGGGCGAGCTCAAAGGCAAGCTTACTGAGGGGGCCTTCTCCCGCAACAACGTCTTCGATCTGCTGCGCCAATACACCAGTGTCGACCTCTACAAAGAGCGCTTCGACGGTACGACCCTCGCCCGCCTCGACGATACAATGATCGATGCGGATCTGCAGCTGCGTTCCGACCGTGCCGCCCTGCAGACCAAGCATGCGAAGATCGATACCGCAAAAGAGACCGTCCGGGCCGATATCAAACTCGAAGCCGCCGGTGCCGTTATCCCTTTCCGGCTCAGGGGGAAAATGTCCCGCCCCGGCGTCACCGTCGACGCGGGGAAACTCATCGAACAGGAGGCCGGCAAACAGGTTCAGCAACTATTTGATTCTCTTTTCAAGTAAACCGCTCTTTTTTCCCTGCTATGGGGACTTTTATGCTATGATAGGGACTCTTAACATCCAATCACAGAATAAAAAGCTGTGAGGAAAGTTTCTCTGGGGAATAAGCAACAATGCGCCAATTCGACTTTGACAAACTGAAGTACCTCTACAGTACCGTTCCGGTCATTCTTATCATCCACTTTTTCAGCGTCCTTCTTTTCAGTGTCTTCATGTGGCACTACGTCGACAACATTGCCCTGGCAGTCTGGATAAGCGTCTCGGTCATCGTCCTGCTCTTCCGCTTTTACCATTACCTGCTCTACAGCAACAGCTCCGAAGAGGAGCTCAGGCCTCAAAGCACCCTCTGGCTGCACCGCTACTACACCTACGTGCTTATCGGCGGAGGACTTTGGGGCAGCACCGCCGTGCTGCTCTTCCCCCCGCACGAGATCCTCTACCAGATGGTCGTCGTCTTGTTCATTCTCGGCCTGACCGCCACTGCGCTCGGTATCATCTCCGCCTCCTGGGAGCTGGTCGTCGCCTATGCCCTGCTCTCCTTCGCACCCATTATCGTCCGCCTGGCGTGGATGGAAGACCCGCTCTACCAGACGATCGCCTACATCGTCAGTGCCCTGGGTATCCTGCTGATTTTCAGTGCCAAACATTTCGGGTCGGTTATCGACAATGCCATCTACAGCAAATTCGCGCTGTCCCAGGCCATGTCGGCCCTCGAAAATACGCAGGGGCGACTTATCTCCCTCCTCGACAACGCCCCCGTCGGGATCTTTTATTATGACAGCAGTCTGCATATCACCGACCTTAACAACCAGCTGCTCAAAATCTTTCAACTGGCAGAGCGCGACCCCCTGATCGGGTACGATCTCGGCACCCTCATGGACAAACGCATCCTGCCGGCATTGAATCAGGCACTGGAGGACGGGCAGGGACACTACGAAGGTCCCTTCTACTCGACCTTCTCGGAAAATTCCCTCTATATCGAGCTCTCCACCGTCCCCGTCATCGATAAAAAACGGCTGCACCAGGGCGCCATCTGTTTTGTCAAGGACCTGACGCTGGAGAAAGAGGCCCAGGAGTTGATCAAGCAGAACAGCTTCTACGACCCGCTGACCAAACTGCCCAACCGCAGTCTCGTCACCGACCGGATCAAGCTCTCCGTCGAACAGAGCAGACGCCACCTCTTTCACTGCGCCGTGCTCTTTATTGACCTTGACCATTTCAAACATATCAACGATGATTACGGCCACTATATCGGCGATCAGGTACTCTACCAGGTCAGTCAGCGTCTGCTCAAACAGCTTCGATCCGAAGACACCGTCGCACGGGTCGGGGGAGACGAGTTCCTGATTCTCCTCAATACCCTCTCGGATGACTATACCGAAGCGGCCCAGGAGGCGATGGAGATCGCCTTGGGGCTGATTGACGCGATCAACGGGATCTTTGGCATCGACGGGGAGTCTATTTCGCTGTCTGCGAGCATCGGTATCAATGTCTTCCGCGGCGAAGAGGGGATGCTCCCTGACGCCATTATCAAACGTTCCGATATCGCCATGTTCCAGGCCAAACGGACCGGACGCCAGCATGCCGAGCTCTACCATGAATCTTTTGAAACTTCCCAGCAAGAACTCTTTCAAATGGAAAAAGAGCTTCGCAGAGCACTTGACGAGAAAGAGTTCGAACTCTACTACCAGCCGAAGGTGGCCATCGACAGTGACAAGATCGCCCAGGTCGAGGCACTTATCCGCTGGAATCACCCCGACAAGGGACTGATAATGCCGGAGGCGTTCATCCCCTACGCCGAGGAGAGCGGACTCATCGTGAAAATCGGCGAATGGGTGCTGGAGGAGAGCATCAAGCAGATCAAGCAGTGGCAGCAGACGGGCGCGGCCAACGCCATCGAACGCGTCTCCGTCAATGTCAGCTCCCACCAGTTCAACCAG
This sequence comes from Sulfurimonas sp. HSL-3221, assembly GCF_021044585.1. Taxonomy (GTDB): domain Bacteria; phylum Campylobacterota; class Campylobacteria; order Campylobacterales; family Sulfurimonadaceae; genus Thiomicrolovo; species Thiomicrolovo sulfuroxydans. The sequence continues at coordinate 1,701,437 of NZ_CP087998.1, forward strand.
CCCGATTTCGTTGACTACCTTCGGGCCCTGGTCACCAGTTACGAAATCGCCCCCGGGATGATCGAACTCGAACTGACCGAAAGCGCCATGCTCGACAACTCCCGTGGCGCCATCGACAAGGTTAAAGCGCTTGAGGCCTTCGGCGTGCGCGTCGCGCTGGACGATTTCGGTACGGGCTACTCCTCGCTCTCCTACCTCAAGCACCTCCCCGTCAGCGTGATCAAGATCGACCGCTCCTTCATCACCGACCTGAAGCACAACGAGAATTCCCTGATGATCGTCAAGACCATCATCGCCATTGCCAAAAGCATGGACCTGACCGTCGTCGCCGAAGGGGTCGAAACGGATGAGGAGCTGAGCATGCTTAAAGAACTTGGCTGCGACTACTACCAGGGCTTCCTGTGCGAAAAGGCCCTGCCGGTCAAAAAACTTGAAGCGCTGATCAGCACCAAGATCACTACCCGGCAGTCCATCGAAGAGAATCTCCTGCCCGAACAATCGGCAAGCATAGAGTAATACAGCGCCTCCGGCCGTCATCCGCGTTGCACCCGGATGAACGGAATATGCATCCAGTCGGTGACAGCGCTTAATTATTTTCGCAGCACACCGTATTCAAGCACCCCTTCAAAAGAGTTTAGGAACAATCACCGCATGCATACCCTTGAAACCGTTTTCGAATACCATGACCAGACCAAGCACCATCCCAACCGCTATGCGGCGTCGTTGGGCTATATGGACTGGGCGACGCAGCCCGACCCCTACCGCCGCTTCGACGGGGCTCGGGGGGTCGTTCTCCCCTTGCCCTCCCCGGGTCCCGAACCAACCTACGCCGCCCTTTTTGAGGCACGCCCCTCCGAACCGCTCACGCTGGATACCCTCTCCGTTCTGCTGCGTTACAGCCTGGGACTTGCGGCCGTCAAATGCATCGGCAGCGACTGCTGGGCGCTGCGCTGCAACGCCTCCAGCGGCAACCTCCACCCCACCGAAGGCTACGTCATCCTCCCCCCGGTTGAAGGTGTCAGCACCCAAAGCGTCGTTGCGCACTACGCGCCGCTAACCCACAGCCTGGAGCTCCTGCACGCCTTCGATACGGACTTCTGGTCTGCACTCCCGAAGGGCTCTTTGCTGATGGGCTTCACCTCCATCGTATGGCGCGAGGCGTGGAAGTACGGCGAGCGCGCCTTCCGCTACACCCAGCTCGACGCCGGCCACGCCCTGCGCGCCGCCCAGATCTCCGCGCGCCTTAACGGCTGGCACGCCCGCCTCTTTGACGCTTTCGAGGCCGATACCCTTGACACGCTGCTGGGGCTGGATCAGCCGGCCCGCTTCCAGCCGAACGAGGAAGAGATCGCCGATGCTCTGTTGCTCATGACGCCTGAAAAAGACGTCGCAACGCCCGACCTTATCCCCCTTCTCGCCCAGTGCCGCACTGCGTATGCGGGGACGGCAAACCGTCTCAGCCCCTCCCAGCACCCCTGGGAGGCGATCACTCTCGTTGAGCGGGCCACGGCCGCCGCGGTGAACCTCCCGGTCGACATGGCACCAGCGCCTTTCAGCAGCAACTGCGGTACCGCTGCCGAAGAGGTCATCCTCACCCGCCGCAGTGCCCGCGCGATGGATTTCGGCCGTACCCATATCGGCTTCGAATCGTTCACCCGGCTGATGCAGGCGGCGCGGAACGCTGTTGAAGGTTTCACGCCTGCGGCCTCCCTGCTCCTTTTCGTCCATGACGTCGAGACCCTGGAGCCGGGTCTTTACCTCTACCTCCTGAACGACGGCTACCTGGAATCCTTCAAAACACGCACGCGCAGTGACTTTCTCTTCCGGCCGGCCGGGGAGCATCTCTATCTGCTTGAAGCGGGCGACTTCCGCGCCCAGGCCAAGTTCATCTCCTGCAGCCAGGAGATCGCATCTGATGGCGCCTTCTCGCTTGGCATGCTCTGCGAATTTTCGCCCCAGCTTGAGCGCTATGGGCCGGGGCGCTACAAGAGCCTCTACTGGGAGTGCGGCGCCATCGGCCAGCAACTCTACCTCGAAGCGACGTCGCAGGGGCTCAGCGCCACGGGCATCGGCTGCTTCCTCGACGATGTCATGCACCGGCTGCTGGGGTTGGAGGGGAACGATTTTCAGAGCCTCTACCACCTGGCCATAGGCTACGCCATTCCCGACCTCCGCCTGCAGACAAAACTCCCCTACAGCAGACGATAGCGCGCTATTATCCCGGCTGAGCTACAATAGAGCATGGATAATGTCATTATGTTTTTCAGCGGCCTCCTCCTCGCCGGAGGGATCGCCGTTTTGCTCTGGTACCTGAAGCGCACCAAAAAAGAGGGGCCTGCCAACGTCACGCTCTATTCGACCATAGAGAAAATGGAATCCCTGGGCAACCTCAACGTCTACAAGGTTGTCACCAAGGAGATCGTCACGGCCTCCGACCATATCTTCGGGAATTTCGGTGAGAAGTACCTGCGCTGGCTCATCTCCAAGAAAAAACTGGCGATGATCTTCACCTTCGACATCGATTTCAGCTACAACCTCAAAGACAGCCGCTTCGGCATCGAGGAGCTCGGGGAGGGGCAGTACCTTTTCAAAATGCCCGAGTGCCGCTATTCGCTCAGTATCAAAGACATCAGTTTCTACGACGAACAGAACGGCAAACTTCTGCCGTGGCTGCTGCCCGATCTCATTGCCGGCGTCTTCAGTGACGGCTTTGATGAAAACGACCGTAACGCCCTGATCAAGGAGGCGAAAAAGCAGGTCTCCGCCATCGCCAACGGCATGATGATCGAGCTGCTTCCCGACGTGCAGAAATCCGCCCGTACGACACTGGAGCAGATCGCCTTCGCCCTCAACGCCGCATCGATCCAGTTCGATTTCTCCGAATCCCCGACGATCGAAAACACTGTCGACTACCTTCCGGGGAACCGGACCGAAGCCCAGCTTCCCCCCGCTACAGAGGCGTAACCTTCAGCGTTCCGCGTCGGCCAGCGTCAGGCAGAAAAGCACCTCTTTCCCCTCCCGCTCCAGCGCCTCCACCGCCTGGGTCAGCGTCAGGCCCGTTGTCAGGATATCGTCGACAAGGATCACTTTCTTTTCCGGAAAAGGCTTCACTGCAAATGCCCGCGGGTGCGTCAGGCGGTACTGGAAGTCCTGCCCGGAATAGCGGTGCCCTGATCGGTCGCGCAGCACGGTGTGCCTCGGTGTCAATGCTGCGGTTTTCATCGCCCTGGCCAGGATCGCCGTATGCGAATAGCCGTGCCGCACATGGTCATCCACGGCGATAACGGCCACGGCATCGTCCAACCCCAATGTCTTTGCATACGGTGTGAAGGAAGCTGATGCCATGATCGTGTAAAGGTGGTGTCCGATATCCGTATGCTTCGTCAGCAGCAGCGGCTCGATCTCGTCGTATCTGTAAAAGGAGTGTACGGGGAGTTTCCCGAGGATCTTTCGGGTGTGAAGGGATGGGGTGAGATGTTCATCGCGGCAGGCCCTGCAAATGCGGCTCAGTGACCACGATTCGCAGAGTAGACAACGCAAAGTCCGCCGCCTAGTCCATTTTAAGGACGGACATGAAGGCCTCCTGCGGCAACTGAACCTTGCCGATCGCCTTCATCCGTTTTTTACCGGCTTTCTGTTTCTCGAGCAGCTTGCGTTTACGGGTAATATCCCCGCCGTAACACTTCGCCGTGACGTTCTTGCCCATCGACTTGACCGTCTCGCGGGCAATGACTTTGTTGCCGACGGAGGCCTGTACCGCCACCTCGAAAAGCTGGCGGGGGATGAGCTCTTTCATGCTCTTGACCAGGGCACGACCGCGCTGTTCCGCCTGTTCGCGCGGGACGATGACCGAGAGGGCGTCGACGACATCACCGGCGACGCGAACGTCGAGCTTGACGAGGTCGCCCTCCCTGAAGTCGGTCGGTTCATAATCGAAGCTCGCGTACCCTTTGGAGATGGACTTGAGCTTGTCGTAGAAGTCGACGACGATCTCGTTCATCGGTACGGAGTACTCCAGCAGGACGCGTTCCTCGTTAAGGTAATCCATCTTCTCCTGGAGGCCGCGCTTGGCGACAAGCAGGTTCATGATGTTGCCGAGGTACTCCGTCGGCGTGATGACCGTCGCCTTGACGTAGGGCTCCTCGATACGCTCGATGTGGTTCACCGGCGGCAGCTCTGAGGGGTTGTGCACTTCTTGTGTCGAGCCGTCCGTCAGATAGACGTCGTAGACAACCGACGGCGCCGTCGCGATCAGGTCCAGGTCGAATTCGCGTTCCAGGCGCTCCTTGATGACCTCCATGTGCAGCATGCCTAGGAAACCGACACGGAAACCAAAGCCCAGCGCGATGGACGTTTCCGGCTCATAGCTGAGCGAAGAGTCGTTGAGGCGCAGTTTATCGAGCGCATCGCGCAGGTCTTCGAACTTGTCCGTATCGATGGGGTAGAGCCCCGCGAAGACGAAGGGCTTGGCCGGTTCGTAATCGCCGACAGGTTCTGCCGTCGGGTTTTTCGCATCGGTGATCGTATCGCCGACGTTAAGGGTCCCGACATCTTTGAGGCCAAGCACGACAATGCCGATCTCACCGCTGCCGATGGAGTCGGTCTTCATCTTTTTGAGCGGGTGCGGGTACATGAGGTCGAGAACCTCGTGCTGCTCGTTGTTGCTCATCAGCTTGACGATCTGCTTTTTGCGGATGCTGCCGTCAAAGACGCGCACCAGTGCCAGCGCACCAAGATAGGGGTCGAACCAGCTGTCGTAGATGATCGCCTTCGTCGGCGCTACCGGATCACCCACCGGGGCGGGAATGCGATCGACGATGGCATCGACGAGCTCACGGATCCCCACGCCCGTTTTGGCGGAGACCATCAGGGCGTCCGTGGCGTCAATGCCGATGCTCGATTCGATCTCCTCGGCAACGCGCTCCGGCTCGGCAGCGGGCAGATCGATCTTGTTGATGACCGGGAGGAGTTCGAGGTTATTGTCCAGGGCCAGATAGACGTTGGCGATGGTCTGCGCCTCGACCCCCTGCGCCGCATCGACGATCAGCAGCGCACCGTCGGAGGAGGCGAGCGATTTGCTCACTTCGTAGCTGAAGTCGACATGGCCCGGGGTGTCAATGAGGTTGAGGACGTAGTGCTCCCCGTCTTTGACATAATCAAGCCGGACGCTCTGCGCCTTGATGGTGATACCGCGCTCCTGCTCGATGTCCATCGTATCCATCATCTGTGACTTGAGTTCGCGCTCCGTGACGGAACCGCACTCCTGGATGATCCGGTCGGCCAGGGTGCTTTTACCGTGGTCGATGTGGGCGATGATGGAGAAGTTGCGAATATGTTTGAGATCCATAGATTCCTCATGATTGCACTGCGAAATTGTCAGTGCGGTTTAGCTGTGCGGGGCCCGCTGCCGAAGCGAACTCAGCGTTAGCGTCGTATCAGGGGTTTGACGCCTGCTACGTTATGCAAAAAGCGAGTTGACGCTCTCGTTGTGGTAAACGCGACGGATGACCTCGCCGAAGAGCGGCGCGACTGTCAGCACCTTGATCTTCGGGTGCGGTTTGGAATCGAGGGAGTTGGTGACGATCAGTTCGTCCAGTTCGCCCTTGTCGATATTTTCATAGGCTTTGCCGCTCAAGACCGCGTGCGTCGCACACGCCATGACGGAAGTTGCGCCCTTGGCTTTGAGTGCTGCCGCCGCCTTGACCATCGTCCCGGCCGTATCGACCATGTCGTCGATCATGATAACGTCTTTACCGTCGACGTCGCCGATGATGTTCATGACCTCGGCCACGTTCGCTTTTTCGCGGCGCTTGTCGACGATGACCATCTCGAGCCCCAGTTTCTCCGCGAAGTAACGGGCACGGGCAACGCCGCCGATATCCGGGCTCGCGATGATCGGGTTGGGAAGCTTCTTGCTCTCGATATGCTGCTGGAAGATGATGGAACCGTAGAGGTTGTCGACGGGGATGTCGAAGAAGCCCTGGATCTGACCGGCGTGCAGGTCGATGGTGACAAGGCGGTCAATGCCCGCCGTCTGGTAGAGGTTGGCGACCAGCTTCGCGCTGATCGGAACACGCGGCGCCGCTTTACGGTCCTGGCGCGCATAGCCGAAATAGGGGATGACGGCGGTAATGGAGCTTGCGGAGGAGCGGCGCAGAGCGTCGGTCATGATGAGCAGTTCCATCAGGTTGTCGTTGGACGGGGCTCCCGTTGACTGGATGATGAAGACATCACGTCCGCGGACGCTCTCCGCAACCTGGACGGAGATCTCCCCGTCACTGAAACGTTTAATGTCCGCTTTCGCCAGGGGAACGTCGAGGTAGCTGCAGACCTCTTTCGCAAACTCTTCGCTGGCACTTCCCGCAAAAATCTTGTAACCGCGCATCGCAATTCTCCAAAGGTAATTATCGTTGCCGTTTCATACGGCAAATTGAGTATGAAATTATAGCGTGCGCGGCTTAGCAGGGAGTAAAACAGCCGCCGTTATACCGGCAGACCGAATTTCTGTGTCACGAGTTCGCCCTCGTCGTTGAAAAAGAGGTAGTAGAGGAAGTCTTTTTTGACCGGCTGTCCCGCCAGGTAGCGCAGGGCAAGGTTCGCCTGCAGCGAGGCGATATGCATGACAATCGGCGCGGCGATCCCCGCCGGTTCTTTGAGCGTGATCTTGAAAACGTCGTTGAAAGAGGAGCGGTCGAAAAAACAGACCTGTCCGTGGAATGCCTCCACCGAACCGTAAACCCACGGCGTGTTTTTGATCTTGGCGTATTCGTTGATCTGCCCCCGCGTCGGCAGGTTGTCCGTCGCGTCGAGGATAAGATCGACATCGATCCCTTTTTTGGCGAAGCCGTTGAAATCGCACTCGTGCGCATACGCCTTCGTAAAGGGGCAGCGCGCTTCGACGATCCCCGCATTGACGACGGCCTTATTCTTACCCTCGTCCCCCGTCTTGAAAGCGATCTGGCGGTGAATGTTGTGCACGCTCACCTCATCGAAATCCACAATGTGTATCTCCCCTATTCCCGTTGCTCCCAGGGCGAAGGCAAGGGAGCTTCCCAGTCCCCCGCTCCCGATGATGGCGATCCGCTTCGCCTGCAGCGACTGCTGGACCTCTTCACCCCAGAGTTTGATCTGACGATGGAAATACTGCATCATGATCCGCACCTCCTCAAATAGCTAATCGCACTGTAACATTAAAAAGTTTAATAACTTTTTGATAAATCCACCCGGACCCTCCCATTTTAGGCAATCCGAACGGCCAAAATGTGTAAAAACCGCTATAATAAGCCCACAAAACCGCAGGAGGAAGCGTGCTCGCCTTTATCGACAAGACCATCATCCCCTTTGTGACCCGAAGCAACGACCAGCCGCTGCTGCTGCGTGAGCTGCTCGAGATCAACAAGAACCACGACGACGGCCTCAAACTCGAAGGGAAGATCCCGGGGCTGAAACTGCGGATCGGCCGAACGATTCTCGTCTTCCTCATCCTCTGGAACCTCATCCTCCTGCCGCTGAGCCTCCTCTTTCACAAAGAACTCGAGAAGATCGACTGCCACCTGCTCATCATCCTCGCCATCCTCTTTACGGGGATGTTCTTCGGCACCTACATGATGTTCAAAGAGTGGCTCGTCGACCGGATGGCGACCCAGCGCATCAAAGAGGCGTGGCAGAATCACTTCCCCCACTTCGCCTACGAGAAGCACCACGTCGAGGTAACCTCCCTTTATCGTGAAGCCATCGATAAAGATGTCCCGAACAAAGAGCTCTACCTCTTCATGATGAACAGGCTCGCGGCGGAGTAAACGGCTTGTTCCAAACCACGGTCACCCTGCCCCCCTACCCACGGGGATTTCACCTCATCACCAACGCCGTTGACAATGCCGTCGCGGCATCCGGCGCCACAACCGGGCTCGCCCACCTTTTTCTCAAACACACCAGCGCCTCGCTCTGCATCAATGAAAACGCCGACCCCTCCGTCCGCCGTGACATGGAGCGCTTCTTCAGCGATGTCGCCGACGCCAAGCCCTACTACGTCCACACGTACGAAGGCGACGACGACATGCCGGCGCATATCAAAAGCGTCATGCTCGGCACCTCGCTCACTATCCCCGTCACCAACGGCCGCCTGAACCTCGGCACCTGGCAGGGGATCTACCTCGGCGAACACCGCGACCACGGCGGCAGCCGGAAGATCGTCATCACTGTCTACTGACGCTGTACATTTTTGCGCCTATACGATCCGTTGCTTCATTCTTTTCTTTTTCATAAGAAAAGAAACAAAAGAAAATCGTCGTTGCGCGAATCGCACGCTGCTCCCGGCTTGAGGGTATATCTATAACCCCTGTGCAGTTTCAGCGAAGCAGAGAAAGACATAATCAAGGCGACGTTTTGCACCCGAGGGCATTCCCTTTGGTCAAGGCCTGGCCATATCCAAGTCGAGAAGCGGCAACGCTGAGTATGGCTTTTCTCTGTTTCGCCCTAAGGGAGGATTTGGAAACGCAACTTTCCCTCCGTTTTCCGCTCGACTTGGCTACACCAGGCCTTCACAAAAAACAAAGACAACCTCACGCTTCCAAAACCCTCTGAAATCTGCACAGGGGTTATAGATATACCCTTATACCTCCAGGGCGGCTTTCACGGCACGCTTAACGACAGGTTGCCTATTGATTATATGCGCTTCGGGAACCGAAGCTAATCAAAAAACAAAGAGCTTCGACACGTCGAAGCGCATGAATTAAATGGACTCTTGGCCTTGAGCGCGATCCTTATAAGCCATCCCGGAGGCACAAAGCCGGGAGGGATGAGCGATTCGCGAAAGGCCGATTTTTGCGCTACTTTTTCTAAAAAAGTGGCAGAAGAGTGTTATCAAAATTGTAGATTGAAGAGCTGCCCGCTATCGTCTATTTAGAAAATCTCGGCAAGCCAGAGACGCAGCTTCAACCCCCACGTCGTCGTATACCCGCTCTCGGCCCAGAAGACTTTGCCATCTTTGTCGACAATGATCGTTGTCGGGAAGACGCCGATCTTGAACGCCTCCGCAATGGCGCCGTTCTGGTCGTTGATGACGGGAAAAGAGAGGCCGTTTGCTTTCATGTACTCGCCGATCTTCTCCAGCCCTCCCGATTTGACGGCGACGGTAATGACCTTTTCGTCCTTGACGAGGGCGTCGATGTTGCCCGCTTCCGCATGGCAGACGGGGCACCAAGTCGCCCAGAAGTGCAGGATGTAGGGTTTGTCCGGTTTGACACTGCTGTCATACGCCAGCCCGTAGAGTTTGGAGACCTCCACCTTCGGCAGGGCGGCACCCTCGAATGAGGGGGCGCGCAGGTAGCCGATGACGGTGGCACCGACTGCCGTCAGCAGTGCAAGAACAATGAACTCTTTGAGCCACTTCTTCCATTTAGTCACGCCGCTTCTCCACCGCCTCTTTGAACTTCCATCCCCGGCGCGACTCCATCACCTGCGCATGGTCGATCTCGACGACCATCAGCTCCTCCGTGTCCCCCAGCGTGCTTTCGATCTCCCCGTCTGGGTTGGCCAGGAGCGAGTCGCCGTAAAAGCGCCAGAGGTGCCCGTCGTCTTTCACGTCGCCAATACGGTTCGCCCGCAGCACGAAGCAGTTGTGCGTAAAAGCGCGCATCTTGATCAGCTCACGCCACCGCTGCTGCGACTCGAAAGTCGAGGCCGTCGGCAGCAGGATGCAGTCGATCCGCTTCTCCCAGATGCTCTGCCACAGCGCGTCGAAGTGCAGCTCGTAACCGCCGAGGATACCAAAGCGGACGTTGTCGACGCGGAAAGTGAGCGGTTCATGCAGCGTTTCGACCGGGTTGGCAAAGAAGGCGGCCTCGTTCCAGTGGGGATAGTCGATCAGCACCTGCTGCTGGTAGTAGGCTGTCGAACGGGGAGAGACTTTGACGATGCTCTTAAAGGGGGTGCCCCCTTTGACCGTCACCAGGGGGGCGACGAAGGTCATGTCGTAGGTGGCGGCGAGGTCACGCAGAATGCCCAGCTGGTGATCACAGAGTTCGCGCAGCATCGACACGGGGGTCTGCTGCAGCTCTTTGAAAAAGGAGTTCAGGAGGTACTCGCCCATCAGCAAAACGCGGACACCGCGCTTGTGGGCGATCCGGACGTAGTGGTACAGCTTCGTCGTGCTCATGCCGACCGAGGGAAGCTGCAGCACGCCCAGCGTCACGACTCCGTCTCCTCCCCGCTGCGGATCTGTTCGATCTTTTTGCGCGCCTCTTCGAGGATCCGCTGCGCCTCTTTGAGCGCCTTGGTCCCCGACTCGTAGGCCTTGACGCTCTCCTCGAGCGTCATCTCGGGGTTCATCAGCTTCTCGAGGATCTGTTTCGCCTCTTCCAGGCGCCCTTCAAAATCGTTCGCTTCCACTCTCACTCCTTCGCTGCGTGCAGCATGGGTACGCTAGATACCGTGTTCCAGCGCCTCGCGCACGTACTCTTTGAATTTCTCCAGTTCGACCAGGAAGGCGTCATGCCCGTAATCGCTCTTGACTTCCAGGTAATCGACCGGCGTCGTCTTCTCCTTCGCCAGAATGTCCGCCATCACCCGCATCTCTTCGGGAATGAAGAGCATGTCGTTCTCGAAACTGACCAGGTAGAGGCGGCTTCTGATGCGCAAAAGCGCCTCTTCGAGGGTATCAAACCCCCGGGAGAGGTCGTAGATGTTGATCGCCTTCGTAATATAGAGGTAGCTCAGCGGATCGAACCACTTGGTGAAGTTGTAGCCGTTGTACTCGAGATAAGACTCCACCTGGAACTTCCCGAAGAGCTCGTAAAGGCCGTCGGTACGTTTGTATTCGCGCCCGAATTTCCGCTCCATGCTGTGGGGCGAGAGGAAACTGATGTGTCCCGCCATCCGGCCGACCGCCATTCCTGTCAAGCCGTTTTCTTTAATATCCGCGGGGTCGTAATAGCCGCTTTTGAAATCGGGATCTTTCAGGATCGCCTCCTGGGCGATCTTGTTAAAGGCAATCGTCCAGGGCTGGGTCGCATGGGTACAGGCCATGGCGACGATACGGTCGGCGAAGTTGGGGTAGTGCACCGCGAACTGCAGTGCCTGCATACCGCCCATGGAGCCGCCGACAATGGCGTGAACGCGGTGGATCCCCAGCTTGTCAAAGAGGATGCGCTGCGCCTTAACCATATCTTTGACCGTGATGACGGGGAACTTGTAGCGATAGGGCTCATCGCTCGGAAGCATCGGCGACATCGGGCCGGTCGAACCGAAACAGCTGCCGATGACGTTGGAACAGATAACGAAGAAACGGTCCGTGTCGATCGCCTTGCCCGGCCCGATCAGGCCGTCCCACCAGCCCGGTTTGTTATCCCCTTCATAAAGGCCTGCGGCATGGTGTGACCCCGTCAGGGCGTGCGTGACGACAACGACGTTGTCCTTCGTCTCGCTGAGGTGCCCGTAGGTTTCATAGACAATATCATACGGTTCGAGGATACGCCCGCTCTCCAGATAGAGCGGATTGGTAATATGCTCGGTATGGGTCTGAAGGTTTAACGGGTTTATGATGCCGCCTCGAGTGCCTGTTTGATGTCGGCGATAAGATCCTCCGCGTTTTCAAGACCTGCACTGATGCGGATCAGTCCCGCCGGAACGCCGCAGGCGTCCATCTCCTCGGCACTGAGCTGCTGGTGCGTCGTCGAGGCCGGGTGGGTGATGATGGACTTCGAGTCGCCGATGTTGACGACGAGCGAATAGAGCTGCGTTGCATCAACGACCTGCTTGGCCGTTTCCAGGTCGGCGACTTCGAAACTGAGCAGGCCGCTGCTCATGCCGCCGTCAAAATATCGGCTCGCATTCGCGTAATTCTTGTTGGAAGAGAGTCCCGGGTAGTTGACGCGTTTGACCTTGGGGTGCGTCTCCAGGAACTTGGCGAGCATCAGGGCGTTGTGCGAATGCTCTTTCATCCTTATTTGCAGCGTCTCGAGCCCCTGGATAAAGAGCCAGGAGTTAAACGGCGATCCGACGGCGCCGATGTCGCGCAGGAGGCTGAGACGCCCGCGCAGGGTATAGGTCGGCAGCGGCACGTCGACGTAGACCAGGCCGTGGTAGCTCGCATCGGGTTCGTTGAACTGCGGATAACGCGCGTTGCCCCGGAGTTTCTCTACGAGGTTGCTGCGTTCGACCATGATCCCGCCGATGGCGAGTCCCTGTCCCGTCGTATACTTGCTGGCACTGTGCACAACAACGTCGATGCCGTGCTCGATCGGCCGGCAGAGCGCCGGGGTCGCGACGGTGTTGTCAACGATACTAAGCACGCCATACTTGTCCGCCAGCGATGCGAGCTCGCTGATATTGGGAACGTCGATGCTCGGATTCGTCAGCGTCTCGAAAAAGAGCGCTTTCGTCTTCTCGTCGATGAGCTTCTCCGCTTCGGCAGGGTTATGCACGTCGAAAAAACGCGCTTCGATGCCGAAACGTTTCATGGTATGGGCCGTCAGGGTGAGGGAGCCGCCGTAAAGCTGCGCGGCGCAGACGATGTTGTCGCCCGCCTCCGCCGCATTGACAAGGGCGTAGAAGATAGCGGACATGCCGCTCGAGGTCGCCAGTGCCGCCGCACCCCCTTCGAGGCTGGCGAAACGCTTCTCGAACACATCCGTCGTCGGATTGTTCAGGCGGGTATAGATATTGCCGAGCTCTTTGAGCGCGAACAGATTCGCCGCATGCTCCGCGTCGCGGAACTCATATGCCGTCGTCTGGTAGATGGGCACGGCCATCGTTCCCTGCATATCCTTCGTATAGCCTTCATGGAGCGCTTTGGTCTGAAAATGCATGTGTACTTCCCCTCTTTACAGCGCGAGGAGCGGGGCCCCTCCGCTTTTTCCGCCGATAGCGGCGGTCTGTTGTAGCGCAGCGGCGTGAAGCAATACGCTTACGCTATCCGTTAGTATACCGATCAGATATGATAATTCGGTGCTTCCGCCGTAATCTGGACGTCATGGACGTGGGACTCTTTGAGCCCCGCGCTCGTAATCTCGACGAACTCCGCGTTCTGCCAGAAAGCTTCGATGCTCTCGGAACCGCAGTAGCCCATGGAGGAGCGAAGGCCCCCCATCATCTGGTGGACGATGCCCGCGATCGGTCCACGGTACGGTACGCGCCCCTCGATCCCTTCCGGTACGAGCTTGTCCGCCGCCGTCCCTTCCTGGAAGTAACGGTCCGTACTCCCCTTGGTCATCGCCCCGATGGAGCCCATACCGCGGTAGGACTTGTACTGGCGCCCCTGGTAGTTGATCAGGTCGCCCGGAGACTCTTTGGTCCCCGCCAGCAGTGAACCGGCCATGATACAGCTCGCACCGACGGCAAGCGCCTTGGCGATATCGCCGGAGTACTTGATCCCGCCGTCGGCGACAATCGGCACGCCGACGCGGCGGCCCGCTTCGGCACACTCGTCGATCGCGGAGATCTGCGGCACACCGACACCGGCAACGATACGCGTCGTACAGATCGATCCCGGTCCGATACCGACTTTGACGGCGTCCGCACCCGCTTCGGCCAACGCTTCAACCGCCTCGGCCGTCGCGACGTTCCCCGCGATGATGTCAATATTCATCTGCGCCTTGATCGCCTTGACGGTGTCGATGATCCCCTTGGAGTGGCCATGGGCGGAGTCGAGGACGAGCACGTCGACACCCGCGTCGACGAGTGCCTGCGCACGGTCAAGCTGTCCGACGCCGATCGCCGCACCGACGCGCAGACGGCCGAACCCGTCTTTGAGCGCGGAGGGGTACTCGATACGCTTCTTGATGTCTTTGATCGTGATCAGCCCCTGGAGGTGTCCCTCATCGTCGATGATCGGCAGCTTCTCGATCTTGTTTTTGTGCATGATCTGCTCCGCTTCGTCAAGGGAGATATCCTTGTTCGCAACAATCAGCGGCATCTTCGTCATAACGGCGTCGGCGCGTTTGCTCAGGTCCTTTTCAAAGCGCATATCGCGGTTGGTCAGGATCCCCAGCAGTTTGTTGTAGAGGTCGACGACCGGTACGCCGGAGATGCGGTACTCCTGCATCAGCGCCTCGGCATCGGCCAGGGTTGCGTCCGGGTAGACGTAGATCGGGTCGATGATGATCCCCGATTCGCTCTTTTTAACCTTCTTGACCTGTTTGACCTGGCTTTCGATATCCATGTTCTTGTGGATGATACCGATGCCGCCCAGGCGCGCCATGGCGATCGCCGCACGGTACTCGGTCACGGTATCCATCGCCGCGGAGACCATCGGGATGTTCATCGTGATGTTCTTAGTCAGTTTTGTCTCAAGGCTGACCTCTCTGGGCAGTACTTCGGAATAACGCGGGACCAGCAGGACGTCTTCGAACGTCAATGCACGTTTACGGATTTTCATGGGACTCCTTCTTAAAGGTTTACGGCCTGCTCAAGGCTGAGCGCACCGTCGAAAAGTGTTTGTTCATCAAAGGCTTTGGCAATGAGCTGAAGCCCGACCGGCATACCGTTTTCCGCCGTGTCGACCGGCAGGGAGATCGCCGGCAGTCCGGCTAGGTTGACCGAGATCGTGTAGATATCGCTCAGGTACATCTGCAGCGGGTCGGAGAGGGCTCCGAACTCGTACGCAGTGTCCGGCGCGACGGGGCTCAGGATCAGGTCGACCTCTTCGAAGAGCTTCTCATACTCCTCTTTGATCAGGTGGCGTACTTTCTGCGCCTTGACGTAGTAGGCGTCGTAATAGCCGCTGGAGAGCACGAAGTTCCCCAGCAGGATACGGCGCTTCACCTCTTCGCCGAACCCTTCGGAGCGGCTCTTGATGAAGAGGTCCGAGAGGTTCTCGCCCTCTTCCCGGCTGCCGTAACGGATGCCGTCGTAGCGGGCGAGGTTCGTCGAGGCTTCCGCCGTCGCGGTGATGTAGTAGGCGGAGATGTCGTACTTGGCGTCCATCATCGACTTCTCGACGACGGTATGACCTGCGGCTTTCAGCGCCTCGACCGCTTTGTCGTACCCCTGCTTGACCGCGTCGGATGCTCCCTCCAGGTAGGAAGGGAGGATCGCGACGGTCAGTTTGCGCGACGGGTCAAGCTTGTCCGCGACGCTCTCATAGGCGACGTCCGCGCTGGAGGAGTCTTTCGGATCGTAGCCGCTGATGATATCGTAGAGGATCGCCGCGTCTTCAACGTTCTGCGTCATCGGGCCGATCTGGTCGAGCGAGCTGGCGTAGGCGCCGAGGCCGTAGCGGCTGACACGGCCGTAGGTCGGTTTCATCCCGACGATGCCGCAGAACGCCGCCGGCTGGCGGATGGAGCCGCCGGTGTCGGAACCCAGTGCCGCAACGGCAAGGCCCGCCGCGACCGCCGCCGCGGAACCGCCGGAGCTGCCGCCCGGGACGCAGCCGCGGTTGCGGGGGTTGAGCGTCTTGCCGTAAAAGCTGCTCTCGGTCGTGGAGCCCATGGCGAACTCGTCCATGTTCGTCCGTCCGAACGGCGCGAGACCAGCTGCCTGCAACTTCTCGACAACAGTCGCGTTATACGGCGCGACGTAGCCCTGCAGGATCTTCGAGCCCGACGTTACGCTCCACGTCTTGACCTGGATGTTATCCTTGATCGCAATAGGAACGCCGCTGCCGGCGGTCTCCATACCCACATAGGCACCCAGTTCGCTGTCGCCTTCGATCTTCGATTTGAGTTCGGCGCGGAGGCTCTCCAGCGCTTCCGGCGAGAGTGTCAAAGCTTCCTTAAGCGTCATCAATGTTCATCCTTTGCTTTTTTTGCCCGGCGCACGGCCAGGATACCTATTGCGACCACGGCGAAGATCACCAGGACCGTCTCTGCGATGAAGCCCATCGGTACGGGGGCTGCCAGATCAGGCACCGGTCACCTCCGCGCAGCGGGCACAGAGTGTCTCTTCTTCGTGGGCGTGGAATTTCCAGCAGCGCGGACACTTCTGCAGCGCTGCCGCCGCGATCACGTAGCGCTCGCCGTCCACCTCGAATTCGCCCAGCGTCTCGCCCGCCGTTTCCAGCGGCAGTACGCCGGAGACGACGAACCAGTCCTCCGCTTCGATCTGCGGCAGCGCCTTGACGATCGCCGCGTCCGTATGCAGGGCTAGTTCCAGCGTACTCTTGATCTTCTTCTCTTTTTTGAGGGCGTCGACGATCTCGTACATCCCCTCTCTGACTTTCACCAGCGCACATTCGTTGAAGGTGCTTGTCGGGACGTCGATCGACGCGTATTCAAGGTCGAAGATGCTCGCGGCGTCGCCTTTGATCACCGCCGGAGCCGTCTCGACGATCTCGTCTGCCGTATAGGTGAGAATCGGCGCGACGAGCAGCAGCATCGAGCGGGTGATCATCGCCATCGCGCTTTGGCTGGCGCGGCGGTGCGGATCGTTCTTCGCATCGCAGTAGAGGCGGTCTTTCGTGATATCGAGGTAGATGCCGCTCAGCTCGTTGACAATGAAGTTGTTCAGCGTGCTCATCCCGCCGACGAAGTTGTAACGCTTGAACTGCGCGTGGACATTGTCGAAGACGTGGGAGGCCTTGGAGACGATCCACTGGTCCAGTACCCCCATCTCACCGAACGTGACGATCGTTTCCAGGTCGTTGATGTTCGCCAGGAGGAAACGGAACGTATTGCGCAGCTTGCGGTACTGCTCCGCCGTCTGCTTCAGGATATCATCGCTGATCTTCTGGTCGTTCTGGTAATCGGCCAGCGCCACCCAGAGGCGCAGAATCTCCGAACCGTACTGCTTGAGCACCTTGTCCGGGGCGACGACGTTGCCCTTGGACTTTGACATCTTCTCACCCTTGCCGTCCATCGTAAAGCCGTGCGTGATCAGCGCTTTGTACGGCGCGCGGTGTTCGACGGCCGCGCTGAGGAAGAGCGAACTCTGGAACCAGCCGCGGTGCTGGTCGCTCCCCTCCAGATAGACATCCGCCGGGTAGCTGCCCGCGTCGTAGTTGCGGGATTTAAGCACCGCGTTCCACGTCGAGCCGCTGTCGAACCAGACGTCAAGGATGTCGTCGACTTTCTCCAGCTCGTCGGCCGTGTGTGCGCAGCCCGGGTAGAGCAGCTGTTCGATCGGCATGCTGTACCATGCATCGGTCCCGTGCATCTCGAAGACCATCGCGGTAAAGTTGAGGACCTTCTCGTCCAGGACGACCTCGCCCGTCGTTTTGACGCGGAAGAAGGCGATCGGCACGCCCCAATCGCGCTGGCGGGAGATACACCAGTCCGGGCGGTTCTCGACCATCGCCTTGATGCGGTTGCGGCCCCACTCCGGGTAGAACGTCGTCGCTTCGACCTCTTCCTGGGCGATCTCGCGCAGGGTCTTGCTCTGCCCTTCGGGTTTCTCGTCGACGGCGATGAACCACTGCTTCGTCGCACGGAAGATCAGCGGCGTATGCGAACGCCAGCAGTGCGGATAGGAGTGGTTGAACTTGCTGACCTTGAGCAGGCTCTCCCCCAGCAGCTCGATGATCGGCTCGTTGGCTTTAAAAATGTGCATGCCGACGAAGGTCTCCGCGTTAGGGATGAGGCGTTCGCGCACAACGCTCTGGTCGTAGCAGCCCGTCTCGTCGACCGGCATGATGACGTCGAGGTTGTACTTGAGGCCGACGCGGTAGTCATCCTCACCGTGGCCCGGCGCCGTGTGGACACAGCCCGTACCGTTGTCCATCAAGACGTGCTCGCCGAGCACGATCTGCGAGCGGCGGCCGTTGAGCGGGTTCACCGCGTGCAGGTTCTCGAACTGCGTCGCGTCGAAGGTCTGGACGACCTCGCCTTTGATGATCTCCTGCTCTTTGAGCGCGCCGTAGAGCTTCTGGGCGACAATGTAGCCGTCGGCGCTGCGGACATACTTCTCGTCGGGGTTCAGGGAGATCCCCGTATTGGCCGGCAGGGTCCACGGGGTCGTCGTCCAGATGACCGGCGCGGCGTTGCCCTCGATCCCCAGGCGGACCTTGGACTCCTCGCTCAGCTCGAAGGCGACGAAGATAGAGTAGTCCTCTTTGTCTTCGTACTCCACCTCCGCCTCGGCCAGCGCCGTGCGTTCCGCCCAGCTCCAATAGACCGGTTTGCTGCGCTCGACGAGCAGCCCCTTCTTCGCCACGTCGCAAAGGGTGCGGTAGATGTTCGCTTCGAACTTGTAGTCCATCGTCAGGTAGGGATTATCCCAATCCGCAATGATGCCGAGCTGTTTGAACTCGTCGCGCTGGATGCCGACGAAGCTCTGGGCGTGCTCGCGGCAGAGCTTGCGCACTTCGGCCGTGGAGAGCGCCTCTTTCTTCTGCTTGCCGCCGAGCTTTTTCTCGACCTGCTGCTCGATCGGCAGACCGTGGCAGTCCCAGCCCGGGGTAAAGCGGACGCTGCTGCCGTTGAAGTAGTGCTGCTTGACGATAATGTCTTTGAGGATCTTGTTGAGCGCATGGCCGATGTGCGTATGGCCGTTGGCATAAGGCGGGCCGTCATGCAGGGTGAAAGACGGGGCCCCCTCGCGTTTTTGTTTCATCGTCTCGTACACACCCGATTCGAACCATTTGGCATAGCGTTTGGGTTCGTTCTGGACCAGGTTGCCGCGCATGGCGAAGTCCGTCGTGGGCAGGAGCAGTGTCGCTTTGTAATCCATCATTTTCCTTCAAGAAGGGCGAATATTCTCAATCTAAAAAATTGGTGCATTATAGCTTCAAACCCATTAAAAAAAGCTGTTTATTCCTGCGTCGGGGCCGAACGGGGCGCAATCTTCGTTTCGCCGACACCGGAGCGTTTTGCGCTATACTCACGGTATGAAGTACTCCCTTTTTCTTATCGGCGACGGCCTGATCGAAAACCAGCCGATGTGCCGCTATATCGACCGCCATTTCGCGCGTTTCGGCATCACCCCGGAAAGGCGCTTTCTGTTCAGGGAGCCCCAGCGCTTTTTTCCGGAACGCGCCGGCGACACGGAAAGGGCAGAGACCTGTTTTATCCTTTGCGATCCCTTCCTGGCCCCCCTCGTCGCCAGGGAGATCGCCACGCTGACGGGCGACACCCTTATCATACGCGATGAGTGCCTCGTTCCTTCCCGCTCCAGCAATATGGCTCCGACCTATTACCATCTCAACGACGGCACCCTGCATCTGCACGTCATGCAGGTCGAAAGCGGCGGCGAGCTCCCTAGCCCCGAGTTGACGCTCCCCCCGTCTGAGAGCGCCGTCGTTCACCTTTTCGAGAGCGACGAGACGGCGTTAATGCCCGTGCTGAAACAGATCGCGGAGAGCTACCGGGTCGATTACGCCCTTACCGCGCCCATCCCCGGCTGGCTGCAGTGCCGCCTGGAAGCGGAGCGTTTCGGGGATGTCGACGGTGCCCTCCAGCATCTTCTGACCCGCTTCCCGAGTGCCGTCGCGTCGGACAATATCGCCCTCTGGCTCATCGAAGTCCTGCAGGATGCGGGCAAGACGGTCACCTTCGCCGAGAGCTGCACCGGCGGCCTGCTCAGTTACTACCTTACCAAGGAGAGCGGTGCTTCCGGCGTCTTCGAAGGGGGGCTCATCACCTATTCGAACCGTCTCAAATCGGAGTGGATCGCGGTGGAAAACGCGACCCTCGAAGCCCATGGCGCCGTCAGCCGAGAGGTCGTCGAGGCGATGAGCGCCGGTGCGCTGGAAGTATCCGGTGCCGATTACGCCGTTGCCGTCAGCGGCGTCGCAGGACCGACGGGGGGCACACCGCAGAAACCTGTCGGCACGGTCCAGGTCGCCGTCCGCAGCAACGAGGCAGTGACTATAGCTCGTCTGCAGCTGAGCGGCGACCGCAACTATATACAGGAACAGACGGTCCTTTATGCGGTCAAAATGCTGATGCTCCTGGATAAAAAAACTTTTTTCAAAATTTATTGAGTTTTTCTTGACTTTATCAGGCATATTTCCCTATAATTTCGGCCTTGCATTTGTGAGCATGTCTCGTTAGCTCAGCTGGTAGAGCACGTCACTTTTAATGATGTGGCCGTTGGTTCGAATCCAACACGGGACACCATCTATTTTGCAAAATGAAATTGATCCAAAATTAATCTTTTTTTAAAGATTAAGCGGTAAAATTTCGCCCTACTTATTACGGATGCGGTGGTAGTTCAGCTGGTTAGAATACCTGCCTGTCACGCAGGGGGTCGCGGGTTCGAGTCCCGTCCACCGCGCCACTTTTTTTTTCGGGCGCTTAGCTCAGTTGGTAGAGCGCTACCCTTACAAGGTAGATGCCACTGGTTCGAGTCCAGTAGTGCCCACCATTTTCCCGAAATACTTTCTTTGTATCACAAAAAACCAATATAACGACACTGAAACTCAAAGTGATCAGCGCCAAAACAGCGCATACTCGCACATCGAAAGATTACACTGCTAAAAGTTCTGTAACATATAGAAATATTTAATAATAAAATACGCTATAACGCCCTATTTACCGGATAAAAACCTTAAGCAACTGCTAATTTTTGTTATGCCATTCTGTGCTATCAACACAAAGGAATGGCTATGAAAAACGTCGGTTTAATAGGTCTGTCATTACTGGCAGCAGCATTAGTTATGTCCACGGGATGTGGCAGCAGCAGTTCAAGTGTTCCTAAATCAAAATACGTCATCACCGCCAATGCGGAAGATGATACCCTCTCCTCTTTCAGCCGTGATACGACAACCGGTGCGTTGACACCGGTTGCGGTGATGGCTGCAGGCTCCAACCCGACCGGCCTGGTGCAGCATCCAAACGGCAAATTCGTCTATTCGATGAACGTGGACGATTGGGACAACACGCTTTCAGCCAGTATCGATACCTGGGAGCTCAATGCCACCGGTGGCCTGTCGCACCTTGCGAACACCAGAGTTGTGGGTATGGCCCTGAACGCCGTTATTACGCCAAACGGCAGATACCTCTACGTCACCGATCAGAATGACTTCGAGTTACACTCATTCAAGATCAATACGACCACGGGTGCATTGACGGAACAGCCTTTCTCACCGACATCAGAGTATGAGGCGCACTCCATTGCTATGCACCCCTCGGGCAAGTTCTTCTATGTCGGTACGGAAGATAATCAGATCCATGGGCATGTCATCACGAATGACGGTAACTACACCGGCACGCCCAATACGCCGTATGCGGCTTCAGGGGCCAACAACTGGCTGGCCATTACACCGAACGGTGATTACCTCTATACGGTCGATGCCACCGGCAATGAGGTCAAGGGCTTCAGTGTGAATGAGAAAACCGGCGAGATCACCCTCATGGCCGGTTTCCCGGTCACGACCACTGGCTCCGGTATGAAAAGCTGTGCCGTAACACCGAACGGTAAGTATTTTTATGTGACAACGAAATCCGATGCTTCCGTCAATGCGTACAACGTCGAATCAAACGGTTCGCTGACATACATCGACACCTATGCCTCCGGCGGCCATCCGAAATCTGTGGCCGTCGACTCCAAGAGCACCTCGCTTTACGTCGCAAATTACGACGATAATAATGTAAGTGCTTTCGAGATCGGCGCAACAGGTGCATTGACACCTATCAGCAAATATGCCGTGGGAGTCGGACCGAAAATGTTGATTACGGCGCATTAAGCCATCAACGACATGGTGTGTCGGTACCTACGCCGGCACATCCCCTTTCAAGATACTTCATTCTTTCATGCCTATCGGCTTATCATCGTATTTTATCTTGTCGCTGCTCACAGGTAGACGTTATTTCCATACCGAAGACAAAGCGGCAATTTTCGATAAATTAATAACAGAATAGGTAACTTCGCAGTATAATCCTCCCCTGCTTTTGCACGATGACCCTTTCGTCTAGGGGCCAAGGACGCTGCCACTTCATGGTAGAGACGGAGGTTCAAATCCTTCAAGGGTCGCCATACGGGTGCTTTTAGATGCCAAAAAAGCTCTTTTTAAAGTTAGCGAAGTATACTTTCGCTCTACTTCATGTGCGGTGGTAGTTCAGCTGGTTAGAATACCTGCCTGTCACGCAGGGGGTCGCGGGTTCGAGTCCCGTCCACCGCGCCATGCTTTTACAATCAAATCACCTTTTATCAACCTATTTCCAACCCCTTCAGAACACACTGACTTTATTTCACCATAGCATCTCTGCCTGTTTTATTTTTTAAGAGTGATTTTGTCTTATTTGCTCTATAGTGGCTGGATAGACACGAGGGCATCACCAAAATCCCTGTGCGGTCTCAGCATAGCAGAGAAAGTCATAATCAAGGCGACGCTTTGAAGACCTAGCCTTAGCTAAGTCGAAAAGTGGCAACGCTGAGTATGGCTTTTCACTGTTATGCCCTGCGGGAGAGCGTTTGAAGCACGATCTTTCTTCCGTTTTCATCTTGACTTAGCTTTTGGCTAGGCCTTCAATGAAAACAAAAAAAATCTCATGCTTCAAATGCTCTCTGAGCTCCACACAGGGACTTTGGTGATGCCCTTAAAAGGAGCCGCTATGGCACAGGCTGAAGTTGACAAAATTCTTGCCAAAGATTACGAACTCGGCTTTACCGTCGATATCGAAGAGGACACCGTCCCCCCGGGGCTGAACGAAGACATTATCCGCTTCATCTCCGCCAAAAAGCATGAGCCCGGGTGGATGACCGAACTGCGCATCAAGGCCCTTCATAAATGGGAAGGGATGGAAGAGCCCCACTGGGCCCATCTGCACTACACCTCCATCGACTACCAGGCCATCTCTTATTTTGCCGCCCCCAAAAAAGCCCCCAACAGCCTCGACGAGGTCGACCCGAAGATCCTTGAAGCCTACGACAAACTCGGCATCCCCCTGGACGAGCAGAAGATGCTCCAGGGCATCGCCGTCGACGCGGTCTTCGACTCCGTCTCGGTCAAGACGACCTACGCCGACACCCTCCAGGAGCTCGGGATCATCTTCTGCTCCATCTCCGAGGCGATGCGCGACCACGCCGAGCTCGTCCAGGAGTATATGTTCTCCGTCGTCCCGATGATGGACAACTACTATGCCGCCCTCAACGCCGCCGTCTTCACGGACGGGACCTTCGTCTACGTTCCCAAAGGGGTCCGCTGCCCGATGGAGCTCTCCACCTACTTTCGCATCAATGCCCAGAACACGGGCCAGTTCGAGCGCACACTCATCATCGCCGACGAAGGCAGCTACGTCTCCTACAACGAAGGGTGTTCCGCCCCGCAGCGCGACGAGAACCAGCTCCACGCCGCCGTCGTAGAGCTGATCGCGAAAAAGGACGCGGAAATAAAGTACTCCACGATCCAGAACTGGTACCCCGGCGACAGCAAGGGCGAAGGGGGGATCTACAACTTCGTCACCAAGCGCGGCATCTGCGAAGGGGAAAATTCCAAGATCTCCTGGACCCAGGTCGAGACGGGCTCCTCGATCACCTGGAAATACCCCAGCTGCATTCTCAAGGGCGACAACAGCGTCGGCGAATTCTACTCCGTCGCCGTCACGAGCCGCGCCCAGCAGGCGGACACCGGCACGAAGATGATCCACATCGGGAAAAACACCCGTTCGACCATCGTCTCCAAGGGGATCTCCGCCATGCACGGCCAGAACAGCTACCGCGGTCTGGTCAAAGTGGGGCCTAACGCAGCGGGGGCGCGCAACTTCAGCCAGTGCGACAGCCTCCTTATCGGCGGGGAGTGCGGGGCCCACACCTTCCCCTACCTCGAGTCGCAGGAGCCCTCGGCACAGATCGAGCACGAGGCGACAACAAGCAAGATCAGCGACGAGCAGCTCTTCTACCTCCGCTCGCGGGGTATCGGCGAAGAGGATGCCGTCTCCATGATCGTCCACGGCTTCTGTAAGGAGGTCTTCGCCCAGCTCCCCATGGAGTTCGCCGTCGAAGCCAAAGAGCTGCTCAATCTCACCCTGGAAGGAAGTGTCGGATGATGGAGATAAAGAACCTGCATGCCGCAATCGGCGGCAACACCATTCTCAAAGGCCTCAGCCTGACCCTGGAAAAGGGGAAAGTCCATGCCATCATGGGCCCCAACGGCGCGGGAAAATCGACCCTCTCCAAAGCCGTCGTCGGCCATTACGACGTCGACGTCACGGAGGGAGAAATCATTTACGACGGACAGAATGTCCTTGAACTGGAACCGGAGGAGCGGGCACTGGCAGGGATCTTCCTCAGTTTCCAGAATCCCGTCGAGGTACCCGGCGTCAACAACGCCTATTTCCTGCGTACCGCCCTCAACGCCAAGGAGCGCCATGAGGGTAAACCCGAAACGAACGCGGCGCAGTTTCTGCGGCTGATGCGCAACCACGTCGAACAGCTGGGGATGAAACCCGACATGATCTCGCGCAACCTCAACGAAGGCTTCTCCGGCGGCGAGAAAAAACGCAATGAGATCCTGCAGATGGAGATCCTGCAACCCGACGTCATCCTCCTCGACGAGATCGACTCCGGCCTCGACATCGATGCGCTGAAAGCCGTCTCCGAGGGGATCAACCGGATGAAGAACGGGGAGCGCACCTTCCTCGTCATCACCCACTACAGCCGCATCCTCGACTACATCGACCCCGACTATATCCATGTCCTCCAGGACGGAAAAATCGTCAAAACAGGCGGCCCGGAACTGGTCAAGCGCCTCGAGTCCGAGGGCTACGGGGCGATCGCGGAGGATGCATGATGGGCGCGCTGACCCTTGACCTCGTCCGGGAACAGGCCCAGGAACCGCTGTTCGAACGGCTCACTACCCTCGGGCTTCCCGGCAACAAAACGGAGCAGTACCGCCATTTCGCAATCAAACCCCTGTTCGCACGGGACTATACCCTCAAGACGGCGGCAGTGCACACACCGAAAACCGGCGAACGGCTCGTCATCGAAAACGGGACCGTCACCGAAATCCCGTCGGGCTGTTCGGTCTCCTACCGCTCAGCATTCCCAGCCGATCCGGACCATTACGACGCGCTCTATTTTCTCTCGCACCTGCTGGCGCCCGCCGTCATCGCGCTCGAAATCACCACGAACGTAAATTTTGAGCTCCGGCATATCGTCAGCGATGCGCGGACCCTGCTGCCCTACCGTCTCTCTGTCACCGTCGCGCCCGGCAAGCAGGCGGAACTCTTCGAGACCTTTCGGGGGGAAGGGAGCACGGAGAGCTTAGTGCTGTACGGTATCGACGCCGAGATCGGCGCCGGGGCCGCCCTGCGGTGGATCCGTGACGAGAGCGGCACGTCGGAGGAGACGGCGCTTATCGGCACACACCGCTTCCATGTCGGCGCAAACGGCCGGCTGGAGCTGAGGACCTTCGACTTCGGCAGCGCCCAGGCCCTGCACCTCTACAAGATCGACCTGGAGAGCCATGCCCGCTGCGACGCCGGACACCTGCTAATGGCGTCGGGCACGGCGCGCCGGGGCAACGTCGTGCATATCATCCATCACGCGCCCCATGCGACCTGCGTCCAGGAGGCCCGCAGCGTCCTGCGCGGGGCGGCCACCGGGATCTTCGACGGCCTCATCCGCGTCGACGCAAAGGCGCGCTACGCCGACGCGCGGCAAAACACCAAAGCCGTGCTGCTCTCCCCGCAGGCCTATATGTACGCCAAGCCGCAACTGGAGATCTATACCGACGAGCTCGAAGCGTCCCACGGGGCGACCATAGGCCAGCTCGATGAAGACGCCCTCTTCTACCTGCGTTCGCGGGGGATCGCGGAGGAGGAGGCGCGCAGCATGCTCGTTCTCGCCTTCGCCGACGCCCTCATTGGCAGTGTCGGCGACAGCGCCTACGCCGAACGCATCCGTGCCGATTTCCAATCGGCCTATTTTACGGCGCCAGACGCCGCAAAGGAGACACCATGACGATGGATGAACAGGTTCAGCTCTACAAAGAGGACCTTGCCCTCCTCCCCGACAAAGACGCAAAAATGGAATACATCCTCGATTTCGGCAAGGAGGCGGGGACACTTGAACCGCAATACAAAACCGACGAGAACATCATCAAAGGATGCTCCTCCCTGGCGTGGCTGCACAAAGCTTATGACAAGGGAAAGATCCTCCTTGAGGCCGAAGGGGACTCCATCATCGCCAAGGGGATGCTCGTGATGCTTCTGGGCATCTTCCACGACCGTACCCCCGACGAGATCCTCGCCTTCGATCCGAACAAACTGAAAGAGATGGGAGTCATGGAACTGCTCAGCCCCGTCCGCCAGCAGGGACTCGAGGCCTTCCTCAACGTCATTTACGGGTACGCCAAGGCCTGCAAAGGGGAGTGAGATGAAGTTCGACGCCCTCAAAGAGAAGATCACCGAAAAGCTGCGCGGCATCTATGACCCGGAGATCCCCGTCAACATCTACGACCTGGGGCTTATCTACGGCATCGACTGCGCCAAAGAGAGCGGCGGGGCGACCAAGTGCGTCGTGACAATGACCCTCACCTCCGCCACCTGCCCCGTCTCCGAGAGCCTCATCGACCAGGTCCGCAACATCGGCTACCTCATCGACGACGAACCCGACCTCGTCGTTGAAGCCAACCTCGTCTTCGATCCCCCCTGGACGATGGAGAAGATGAGCGAGGAGGCGCGGCTGCAGCTGGGGATGCTGTAAGTCCGTTTCCAAGCGCACAAGTGCTACACTATGCCTTATGAATAGTCCCGTTTTTCTGACCGATCTTGACCACACCTTTCTGCGCTCCGACCAGAGCGTCAGCCCCTTCTCCCGCGACGTCTGGAACCGCATTGCCCGCCACACGCCCCTGACCGTCGCCACGGCACGCAGTTTTTCCAAGTCGCACGATTTCCTCAGCGCCCTGCATCTCGAAGCGCCAATGATCCTGCTCGACGGCTCCATGGTCGTCCTGCCGGACAAGACCCTCATTGACATCAAAACGGTCGGCAAAGAGATCGGGGACGAACTGATCGAGGCGGGACGCCGCTTTGACAACATCGAGCCCTTTGTCATCGGCCTCACCGACCGCGACCTCAACGAAGCGTTCCGCTACCCCGAAAAGGTCACGCCGATGCAGCGGCAGGTGCTTGAGAACTACCGGAGCGATCCCCGCCTGGAGCGGTTGGGACGTATGGAGGCGATGGACGAGACTCTCAAGATCGTCTACATGGCTGAAGAGGCGCGCCTGCGGCCCCTCACGGAGCATTTCAGGGCGCTCTTCGGCGATGCGCTGGAGTTCAAGCTCTCCCCGGAGAAGTATACGGGGGGCTACTACCTCACCATCCTGCACCCCCTCGGCGACAAGGCCCACGCCATGGCAAAAGTCGCCGAATACATGGAGCACGATACCGCCGACTTCACCGTCTTCGGCGACAGCCTCAACGACCTGGGAATGTTCGAACTCGCCGGGACCGCCTGCGCTGTGCAGAACGCCCTGGATGAGGTGAAAGCCGCCGCGGACATCGTGCTGCCCCACACCAACGACGAAGATGCCGTCGCACGCTACCTGCAGGAGACGCTCCATGCCTGACAAAGCCTCCGCCCTCCTGCCCATGAGCATCCTCGGCCTCCTCTTTTTCATCTTCGGATTCGTCACCTGGCTCAACGGCTCGCTCATCCCCTTTCTCAAAATCATCTGCGACCTCACCGCCTTTGAAGCGCTCCTTGTCACCTTCGCCTTCTACATCGCCTATACGGTGATGGCCCTGCCGATGGCAATCGTGCTGCGCTACACCGGCTACAAGCAGGGGATGGCCCTGGGGCTCGGCATCATGGCCGCCGGGGCCCTCCTCTTCATCCCCGCGGCCCAGAGTGCGGACTACCGCCTCTTCCTCGGCGGCCTCTTTACCCTGGGGGCGGGCCTCACCCTGCTGCAGACGGCATCGAACCCCTACATCGTTCATATCGGCCCCCACGAGAGCGCCGCGGCGCGCATCAGCATCATGGGGCTCATCAACAAGGGCGCCGGCGTCCTCGCCCCGCTGCTCTTTACCGCCCTCATCTTCGCCGACCTCACCGCCCCCGTCTCGGCCGACGCGACGCCGGAAGTGAAAGCGGCCCTGGCGCAGAAACTTGTCAGCCCCTACCTGTCAATGGCCTCGGCCCTCGCGCTGCTGGCGGTCTTCGTCCGTCTTGCGCCCCTGCCGAAACTCCCCTTCGAAGCCGTCCCCGCCGCACCGGGCGATTCCGTCTGGCGCCATCCGCACCTCCTGCTCGGGGCCGTCACCCTCTTTTTCTATGTCGGCATCGAGGTGATCGCGGGAGACACTATCGGTCTCTACGGCCAATCGCTCGGCATCGAAAACGCGACGGCGCTCACCGCCTATACGATGGTCTTTATGGTCCTGGGCTACCTCATCGGCGTGACGACGATCCCAAGGTTCATCTCCCAGGAGAAGGCGCTGCGCTACACGGCACTGGCCGGTCTGATCTTTACGGCCGGGATCCTCTGGAGCAGCGAGCAGAGCCACACGGTCGCGTCGATCCTCTGGGGCTGGAGCGGCATCGGTACGCTGCCCGACAGCCTCACCTTCGTCGCCCTGCTGGGGCTCGCCAACGCCCTCGTCTGGCCCGCCGTCTGGCCCCTGGCACTCAAGGACCTGGGTCCCCTCACGGCCAAGGGGAGTGCCCTGCTCATCATGGGCATCGCCGGCGGCGCCCTGCTGCCGCTGCTCTTCGGCCAGATCGGGGAGATGGGCGGCACCCTGCGCCACGGCTATGCCCTGGGCTTCGTCTGTTACGCCTTTATCTTCTACTACGCCCTCACTGGCCACAGCATAAGGAGAACCCATGCATAAGCTTGTCACATCGGAAAACGGCCTGGAAATCCTCGAGATCATCAACACCGAAGCCACGGCCAAGATCGCCCTGCAGGGGGCGCATCTTTTCGAATACGCCCGCCACGGCCAGCCCGAAATGCTCTGGCTGAGCCCGACGGCCCGTTTCGAGCCGGGACGGGCCATCCGCGGCGGCGTCCCCGTCTGCTGGCCCTGGTTCGGCTCGGACCCCGACATCCCCGACCGGCCCCAGCACGGTTTCGCCCGCGCCGTCCTATGGCGGTTGGAGAGCGTCGAGGAGGCGGAGGAGAGCGCGACCGTCGTTACCCTGAAGCTCGACGACACGATGCTCGAACAGCACGAGCGCCGCTGGTTTCCCTACCTCTTCGAACTGACGATGCGCATCACTATCGGCGAGCAGCTTGAACTCGCCCTTACGACAAAGAACCTGGGGGAAGAACCCTTCGAGATCACCGAGGCGCTGCACACCTACTTCAGCCTCGGCAATATCGCCGCCGCCAGCATCGTCGGGCTGGAGGGGGTCACCTACGCCGACGCCCTGGACGGGTTTGCCAAGAAATCCTCCGGCGCCCCCATCGGGATCACCCGGGAGACCGACCGCGTCTACCTCGATACTGAGGACACAATCATCCTTCTCGACGAGCGTCTGGGACGCACGGTCATCGTCGGCAAAAGCGGCAGCAGCTCCACCGTCGTCTGGAACCCCTGGATCGACAAAGCGGCGCGCATGGAGGATTTTGCCGACGACGGCTACAACACGATGGTCTGCATCGAAACGGCCAACGCCCTCTCCAACACCGTCACCGTCGCCCCGGGCGATTTCCATACGATCACGCAGAGCATCAAGTGAGGGCGGTCATTTTCGACGGCCGGGAGTTCTCGCCGTCCAAGGTCGTCTGCATCGGCCGCAACTATGTCGAACACATCGAAGAGCTCGGCAACGAGATCCCTGAGCAGATGGTCGTCTTCAACAAACCCAACTCCGCCGTCACCGACACCCTCCGCTACGTCGAGCCGACCTGCCGCTTCGAGGGGGAAATCTGTTTTCTCATTGAAAAGGGGGAGATCGCAGGAATAGGCTTCGGTCTCGACCTCACCAAGGCCTCAATCCAGAACCGTTTGAAAGAGAAGGGCCTGCCCTGGGAACGGGCGAAGGGGTTCGACGGTTCGGCCGTTCTGAGCGACTTCGTCCCCTTCAACGGCCCGATGGATTCGCTGCGGATGACCCTGCACGTCGACGGCAAACTGCAGCAATACGCCGGCTACGGTCTTATGATGTACAAACCCTCAGTCATGCTCGAAGAGATCAAATCGTTTATGACGCTCGAGGACGGCGACATCATTATGAGCGGCACGCCCAAGGGGGTCAGCACCTACGAAGCCGGGCAGACCTTTGTCGGGCGGGTCTACTCGGACGAAACCCTGCTTATCGAGCAAACGTGGGTTGTTCAAGGCTAGAAGAAAGACCACTTCCAACTGATTATGTAGGAAGTGCGATTATTCTGTTGTATTTTCGTCAACTTCTTCATTGATGATACTTTTTTTATGTCTATGATCAGCGATGATTACGAGAATGAATGCGAATGCAAAAAAAAGATTAATAGCAGCCCATATGGGATGCCCTGCGTGATAAGCAGTATATAGTAATATGATTATTGTGATATACAGAAATATAATCATCTACTCTTTTTCTCTCCTTTATTAGTAATTCTGATTACACATGATCACAATATACTGTATACAATTCCACACCCAAAATTGATACAAATTTCAGGTATGTCAGTGCCGCATCACCACCGAGGTCCATATTTAAAGAAAGTATAAATATACATCAACGCAATCCCAAGCGCTGCCAGTTGTAACTCAGGGGTTCGCGTCATGTGGAGATCTTCTATCAGTGAACCGCCTTTGAAAATCACTCCATATGAACCAATACAAACAAACATGAGAGTGAGATAGATGATTCCCTTGAGGTCAAAAAAATACTCATGTTTGTACCTAAACACCTTTTTAAGAATAAGTGTCACAACACCCCAGAGGGCAATTGACACGAGCATAAAGATAATAACTTCCATCAACCACTCCAGGTTAAAAAAACGTAGACACCAGGTAGATCCAGCCAAGGATCACAAGGGGTCCCAACACCCCCGAAACGATTCCCATCAGCCAGAAATCCCGGCTTTTCAGTGCCCCCGACGCGAAGACGATGGCGTTGGGCGGCGTCGAGACCGGCAGCGCCATCGCCAGCGAGGCGCTCAGTGCGACGGTGACGACGGCGAGCATCGGACTGCTGTTGCCGATGACGACGGCGACGGCCGCGACCAGGGGCAGCAGGATGTTCGCCGCGGCCGTATTGCTCATAAAGTTCGACAGCAGCACGACGAGGTAGGCGAAGATCGGAACGAGCAGGAGCAGCGGCAGCGTCTGTTCGGCAAAGAGCGTCGCGATCCAGTCATCCAACCCGCTGCTGCTCACGGCGCTCCCCAGGGAAAGGCCACCAATGATGAGGATGATGACGTCCCAGTGCAGCGCCCGGATATCCTCCGCTTCCAGGATGCCCAGCATTGTGAAGATGACGATGGGCAGGAAGGAGACGACCGTCGTCGGGATGTGGTGCAGCGGCCCCGTCAGCCAGAGCATTATTGTCAGTGAAAAGGTGAGGACGACGGCGCTCTTTTTCCAGCTGGGCACACTCGGCACCGTCGCATGCACAATACTGGTGTCGTCCGTGTGGTCGACCCCGTGCAGCGGACCGAGATCGATCAAAGGTTCGTTGGAGGGGTAGCGCTTCAGCAGCAGGTAGCGCAACGAAATAACCAGCAGCAGCGCCGGCGGCAGGGCCAGCATCATCCAGCCCACGAAGCTGGGGGCGGAGGTTCCCAGCAGCCCCACGGCGATGGCGTTGGGCGGCGTCCCGATGATGGTCCCCATCCCCCCGATATTGGCGGCCATCGTCACGGCGAGCATCAGCCCTTTTCTGTAGGGGTTGTCCGGCCGCATCGTGGCGAGCATGGGGAAGAGGATCGAGACGATCAGAGCGGCCGTCGCCGTATTGGAGATGAACATCGACATCGTGAAGGTCACCAGAATCATCCCGCTCATGATGTGCTCGGGGCGGTTGCCTACGAGGAAAAGGACCCGTTTGGCGATCCAGATATCCAGGCGGGTCTTCGACGCCGCACTGGCCATGATGAACCCGGCCAGGAAGAGGAAAACGAGGGGGCTGGCCCACGGCGAGAGGAATGCTTCCCACTCCCCGCCGGGGATGAGGCCGAGCAGCACTATTTCCAGCGCGATGATGAGGAAGGAGACGGCAAAGGCGGGGATGGCCTCCGTCAGCCAGAGCCCGGCGGCGAAGATGAGAATGAAAAAGGTCGCCCGCCCTTCGCTCCCCAACCCGGTGTAGGCGGGCAGATACGCCGCCAGCAGCGCAATGATCAGCGAAACGGCAAAGCGGATAAGGCGGTCTGCCCGGTTTTCGGCACCCCCCAGGTTGGCGAACTTCCGAATCCCCTGCCGCGTATCGATCATCTTCTACCTTCCCTCATCGCGACGTTCAGCCCTCTTCGTTCAGTTCAGCCAGCCGCTCCGGCGTCCCGATGTCCCGCCACTCTCCCTCGTAGAGTTCCGCCGAGACGAGGTTTCCTGCCATCTTCGTACAGTAAGTGATTTTTAGAGGCTTGTTGCCGTAAGTAAGTCCCCAGAAGAACTTGGGCGCATAGTAGCCGATGCCCGAAAAAGTGTAGTTGTCTTCATCCTCGTCGCAAGCGGCGCGCCCCTCTTCGATGGCAAAGTCGCCTTCGGGGTTGTGCTCAGGGTTGGGCACGAGGATCAGGTGCCCCAGTGATGCGGGCAGTTCGAACGACGTGTCGAAGGGGAAGTCCGTCCAGACGTCACCGCTGATGATGAGAAACGTCTCGTCTCCCAGCATCCCCAGCGCCTTGACGATGCCCCCTATCACCCCCAGAGGCTCCTCGTGCTGCTCGTCAGAGTAGAGAATCTCCACCCCCCACTTTGACCCGTCGCCCAGCGCTTCGGGGATCATATAGCCCAGGTAGGCGATGTTGATCACGATCCGTTTGAAGCCCGCCGCCGCGAGGCGTTCGATGTGATGCACAATAAGCGGTTTCCCCCGGACTTCAAGCAGGGGCTTCGGGATCGTCTCGGTGAGCGGGCGCATCCGCTCGCCCTTGCCTGCCGCCAAAATCATCGCTGTATCCATTCATTTTCTCCTTTTTTTAGACGTATGGTTTCTATTGCGCTTCACCCTTCGCCGGAAGCGGCGGCAGTGTCACCCGCTCAAGCAGTGCGGCGAGCGGCTTCGTCTCTTCGTAGCGGTTGGCCGCTTCTATCGTGTAGCGCAGCGTCAGCGGCAGGTCGCCGAGGTAGCCCGGTTTGCCGTCGCGCAGCCAGAGCCGCGCAAAGATGCCCAGCACCTTGATGTGGCGCTGCAGTCCCATGAAGTCGAACCACTTCAGAAAAGTCGCGTCGTCGGCGACGATGCCCGCCCTGTCCCGGAAGCGCAGCGCCAGCGCCGCCATCTCTTCGGGCTCGAAACGGATGTAGAGGTCCTTGAGCAGGGAGACGAGGTCGTAGGTCACGGCCCCCTTCATGGCGTCCTGGTAGTCGATGACCCCCGTTTCGTCCGAGGGTGTCACCATGATGTTGCGCGAATGAAAATCGCGGTGGACGAAGACGCCCTGCGGCTGCGACAGCACCGTCTCCGAGATCGTGTCCAGCACCTCCGCGAGCATCCGCTCCTCCTCTTCGCTGAGGGTCATCCCGAGGTATTTTTCCAGGAACCAGGTCTTCATCAGGTCCATCTCAAAGTGCAAAAAGGGCTTGTCGTAGAGCGGCAGCCCCTCCGCATCCGCCGCCTGCATCTTGACGATCTCGTCGATGGCGCTGCTGTAGTAGGAGTCGAAGTTCGCCTCGTTCAGGACATTGAGCAGGGAGCGTGAGCCGAAATCCTCCAGGACGAGGAAGCCCTCCGCCCTGTCTTCCAGGTAGACCTGCGGCGCCTTGACGTCGACGCCGAGCAGCCTCCCCGTCACATCGAGGAAAGGCGCAAGCGACTCCTTCTCCAGCGAAGCGTCCATGACAATGAGCTTCTCCCTCCCCCGGCGCAGCCGGAAATAGCGCCGGAAACTGGCGTCGGCACTGGCGACTTCCACCTCCCAGTCGCGGTAGGGCGTCTTTGCCAGCCACGCTTTTACTTTATGCATATATCCCCCCGAGGATCGTATTTTGCGACGCGCCCGTCACGCTGGAGAGCTCGACGGCCTCTTCATTCATGCGCTTTTGAGCCAGCCAGGCGAAGGCCATCGCCTCCATCCATTCGCCGGGAATCCCGTATTCGTCCGTGCGGACAACCTCGACGCCCTCCAGCAGCGAGGCGATCCGCCCCCGCAGGTAGACGTTCTCCGCCCCGCCGCCGCAGAGCAGCAGTCTCGACGGGGCGTATTTCACGGCCTCCTGCGCAATGCTGCGCGCCGTCAGCTCCGTCAGGGTCGCCAGGAAGGCGTCGCTGCGCATCCCCTCTTTGACAAAGCGCTCCGCCCACGCGGCGTTGAAATACTCCCGCCCCGTGCTTTTGGGTGCCGGGCGCGCAAAATAGGAGTCGGAGAGCATGGCGCCCAGCACACCTTCGTCTACTTCCCCCCGCTGTGCGATGGTGCCGTTTTCATCGTAGGCGCAGCCGAACTTCTCCGCGCACCAGCCGTCCATCAGCACGTTTCCCGGCCCCGTATCGTACCCCAGCAGTTCGTCGCCGATGACGGTGATGTTGGCCATCCCGCCGATATTGACGACGAGGGTGCGCCCTTCGAGCTTTTCGAAAAGGAAGCGGTGAAACGCCGGGGCAAAGGGCGCGCCCTGCCCCCCGAACGCCATATCTTTCCGGCGGAAATCCGCGACGGTCCTGATGCCCGTACGGGCGCAGACGATGGTGGGGTCCCCCAGCTGCATCGTAAAGGGGTTGGGGCCTGTGGGGCGGTGCCAGAGCGTCTGGCCGTGCAGGCCTATTGCCTCGATCCGGGCGGTGTCGAGGTGGTGCTCGCGGATGAGCGCCTGGACGGCGTCGGCGAAGAGGATGCCCAGCCGGTGATCGAGCTCCCCTATCTCCTCCAGCGTCGTGCTGCCGCCGATGACACGGAGCAGGTCCGCGCGCAGCTGCGCGTCAAAGGGGTAGGCAAGCGACGCCGCCAGCTCGATGCCCTCCCCGTCCACGGGACAGAGCACGACGTCCACCCCGTCCAGGCTCGTTCCCGACATGACACCGATATAACACTGTTTCGAATCAAAGCTCATTTTCATTCCTACCGATATGGTACTATATGCAACTTTATCCAGGGCACGACCATCATCCAATAGGAGATTTGCATGACCGGAGGCTTCTTTGCCATTCTCGACGATATCGCGGCGCTGCTCGACGACACGGCCGTCATGAGCAAGGTCGCGGCCAAAAAAGTGGGCGGCGTCCTGGGCGACGACCTCGCCGTCAACGCCGAGCAGGCCTCCGGCCACGCCAGTTCGCGCGAACTGCCCGTGCTCTGGGCCATTACCAAGGGCTCTTTCCGCAACAAGGCGATCATCCTCCCCATCGCCTTCCTGCTCAGCGCCTTCGCCCCCTGGGCGATCGTGCCCATCCTGATGCTCGGGGCGGCCTACCTCAGCTACGAGGGGGCGGAAAAAGTACTGGAATACCTGCGGCCGGGTCATCATGGGGAAGAGCAAAAAGGCGCCGTAGATGAAGCCGCCAAGATCACATCGGCCATCCGCACCGACTTCATCCTCTCTATCGAGATCATCGTCATCGCCCTGGGCGTCGTCGCCGGGGAAGCGCTGACAACCCAGATCCTCGTCGTCACCCTGATCGCGCTGCTGGCAACCGTGGGGGTCTACGGCATCGTCGCGCTGATGGTGCGCATGGATGACATGGGCTTCGCCCTGGTCGGTTTCAGCCAGACAAG
The DNA here is from genome assembly GCF_021044585.1 of Sulfurimonas sp. HSL-3221. Classification (GTDB taxonomy): domain Bacteria; phylum Campylobacterota; class Campylobacteria; order Campylobacterales; family Sulfurimonadaceae; genus Thiomicrolovo; species Thiomicrolovo sulfuroxydans. The sequence continues at coordinate 1,737,066 of NZ_CP087998.1, forward strand.
CACGGGCACAAAGGCCGTCCTCCTGAAACGCTCCGGCCTCCTGCTGGTGCAGGCCATGCCGAAACTCATCAAGGCGCTGGGCTACATCGGCACCGTGGCGATGCTGCTGGTGGGCGGCGGCATCTTCGTCCACCACTTAGAGTGGCTACACCACGCCCTCGCATTCCTGCCCTCCGTCCTGCCCGAACTCGTAAGCGGCCTGGCTGCCGGGCTATTCCTTGTCACTGTTGTCTCGGCGTCGAAGCTTTTAACGCACCGGGAATGATCGCGCCTTTCAAAATAAAAACACAAAATGTGTTTTTATTGCTTTTTTCGACAAATCAATCTCATTTTCGTTCATTTAACGCGTTTTTCGTCATTAAACACATATGAAAATTTTTCTTTCCAGGCAGCTTTACACCCAATTTTCATGGTAATAATGTAATTTTTTTCAAAATGAAAACACATTTTTTATGTTAATTAATAATGCTATACAAGATTAAAATGCTAGTATGTTCGTTGAATAAATAGTTATCCGCTCGCTACGCGACCGGATAACGGGGGCGCGGGCTGAACACCCGCTGGTCATCTGTCGCATAGCGCCAGATAACAAGCGGATGCACCGATCACCCTCCAGAAAATTGAAATTTTCCGCAGGGCGTCGGTGACCCGCGCCCCCGTTAGGCAAATGAAATGAACACTATAGGAACATGGAACTGGTGGCGATCAAAGCGACGAGATTACAACCGTTGGTTAGTCTTTGCTGGTCTATCTGCATTCATGGCCTATGCTTTACTAATATTCTCTTTCCCAAAAGTAATACCGGATGCGGAAGTTACGGCATTTACAATACTGTTCCAAGGAGTAGGATATTTAATTGCCATAGCGTTGGCAAATGTATTTTTCTTTCTCGGGCCCATCAGTGAGCGATTATTAAAGCCAGTTGATCCGGAACATTTTAGGAAAATTACATATGGAATTGGAAAGTGGCTTTCCGTAGCGTTGCCATTTAGCATTCCAGCCATCGTACTCTATGAAATAGTGAACAAATAAGATGCCTAACAAACCAAAAGAGACCAATCAAAAACCCGCGGGCGGCTTTTTGATTGCTTATTTTAAACGTTGCTCGTTTTTCCACCCAACTGCATCATAACAAACGCCACCGCTGTCCCCCCGACAAGCTGATCGGCCAAAGAGAACGCCCCACCAAAGCAGTAGGGCTGCAAAAGCAACACTGTGACAAAACCGCCGCCCAGGGCCCACGGCACCGCCTGGGCGCTTCCGCGTTTTGTAAAGAGCGCCGAGGCGTAGACGCCCAGCAGGCCGGCATAGGCGAAGCTCATGACCCCCAGCGCGAAACTGACCAGCGGCAGGTCCGTCGCACGCTGCCAGTAGTAGCTCACGACGGCCATCATTGTCAGCACGAGTGCAAAGAGCAGTACGGCCTGGCTTTCCTCCCTTCCCTCCTGCCCGAACTCGCAAGTGGCCTCGTCGCCGGGATGCCGCCGGTGGCAATTATGATAGCCTGGGAGCGTTTAGTACAACGGCAGTGACCCTTGCGGACAAACAGAATTAGGAAAAAGCTTCTGACAGAGTAATTCACAAAAATTTAAAAATATTAATATATTTTTTTTGTTTAATAACAAACATGATCATTCACTGCTAAGGTATCCGGAAAAAAATAGTCAGTGCTATTAAACAAAAAAGGTTTCGCTATGGCCATTAGAATAGAGGCTCCATTTATTCATTACGCAACACATCAGAGTTGCACTTTCAATCAATAAATCATGCTCATTCAGATACGATACGCGCTCGCGGCACTTGTCGCCGTCTCCCTGACTTCCTGTGCCACTGGCCCATCCCCATCCGCTTCTGCCGGGGCCAAGCCCACCCAAAAATCCGCACCGCCAAAAACAGCCGGCGACCTGGACCCGATGTACCGGCCACTCGGGGATGTCGATCTTTCGCAATACAAGAGCGCCGGTAACGGCCTGCTGCTGGTTGCCCGAAAGGGCGACTACGATATCCTGCTGACCAAACCCGGGTACCCCTATGAATTGCCTGCAATGGGCTGGTCCGGCATCAACTACCACAAAGCCACACGAAACGTATCACAGTTCAGCGGATACATGATGCGCGCAAGAAATAAGGGGAATAATCCACTTCCCTACATCGGGCGCCAGGTATTCGTAGATATTGACGGCGTCGCGGAGTCCTACTACGGATCGTTTGCTTGGAACAGCTTCAAGCAGTGCCTGTTTTGCAGCCGCGACACCATTGTAGAGTTTGTCGAGGGTATTCCCGAGGTTCGGGACACGGACGGCAAGGTACTTAGAATGCCGTACAAGATCAACCGCTATTGGGAATATTGGTATCAATTCAACAGTGGCAACTACGTATGGCATTACGTTACCAATAGCGAACAAACTTCCCGCAAAATCCAGCTAAGACCGGCTAGCCATGACCAAAAACCGGTCTACACCGAGGTCTCCGGTCTGCCCCAGTACGAATTCGTGCTGCCGCATCCAGAGCAGGTCGCTGCCAATTTTCCCAGCACTGACCGTGCGCTGTTCACACGTACCTACTCGCTGGGCGACCTGCTCCGGCAAAAAAAAATCAATCCTGACAACCTGCTCCTGAAGCCGTTTAGCCCAACCTCGCTGAGGGACAACTTCAATAAATCCAAGATTCACAAGTATGATCATGCCTGGATTTCACACGGGCAGTCGGCGTTCGTCTCCAGCCCGATGACCGGGAAAACCTACCTGCAGCCGTACCAAAAGCCGCCGGTGCTGACACTGCCTTCATTGAAAGAGATCGTCATGAACGGCAAGCTCTCCGTCAACCGTCAGTGCATGGGAAAAACGGATGGCATGGTAGTACTCACGGGCCAGTGTGACCCCGCGTCGCCGGTGTTCCCACTGACCGTGATGACGCAGATCTCCACCAACCAGTTTGTCGTTAACGTGTGGTCGGACATCAATCGCCGCAGCAGCTACCTGCTGACCGGCGGCCAGTTCCCAAAACAAAACTTCTACCGCTGGAACATCGATGCCTTTATGGTGAACACAACTGTTGATCCCGACACCACACTTGCCGCCCTAGAGACGGGTGACGACCCCTTTTCGGAAAAAATGATCGCCTTTGCCAACCAAAACCAGGACCGTCAGGTCTGCGACAAGATGGCCACGGCGGTCAGCAACGCCGAAAAAGCCCTGCACTTCGACCCGGATATCGAGGAGCGTCTCGCGAAATACGAGCACTACTACAAGATGGATTGGGCTGACATGGGCAAGGCCATCTCAAATATCGACAGAAACCCCAAGCACACGCCGGTCACCGATTTCGAGGAGTTCGTCTGGGACGATCTGGTCAGTATGAGAACGGACATCGACCAACGTCTCAATGTCCTCAACCGCTACAAGGATGTCAACAATAGCGTATGCCAACCGGATCCTCAACGTATGACCCAACTGGTAACGGCGCTCACGAGCTTCAAAGCAGATCTTAGGGCCTCTATGAAACAGTTGGACGACACCTACTACGATCAAGCCGTTGAGCGCAAAAAAGAGATCTACTATTGGGCCAACCGGCTGGAAGAGGCCAAGAAACAGGCGGCAATGGCACAGTTTATGGACAAGCTTCATGCCTCACTGAATGCCGATCTGGCGGCAAAACAGGCGGAACGCCGTTCGATGACGCGCAGCATACTCGAGAGTCGCCGCGCCGTCAAGGCCCAAATCGCGGATGTCAAGGCACGCAATGCCGCTTATTTTGCCAACCATAAACCGGCCGTGAGTGCACCGAGCGCGGTGACCATCGCCCCGGTCACGATGCCGTCGTACTCGCTCGACACTACCGCGGATTCAAAGGTCTACCTTGGTGGCTTGACATCGAATCGTCTCAGTTTCCAAGACGCTATCGCTCAGTCAAAGATCAAAACCGCACAGCTAAAGCAAACGACTACGGGCACGGCTCCAAACGCGACCGCTGCAACACCGTCCGCAGAGTCGGCCCCTGAGGCAAAACCTTCCAGAGATGCTCCCGGAGGTGCTGCGATCTGTGTCGCTGTGAGCCGCAATGCCAGCAATAACATGACAGACCTTGGCTACTACTACGCCTATGATCAGCACTCTACGCCACTCAAGACCGACAGAGTGGCTCGCCAGAAATATGCCGCCGAACACAACGGCACCCCAAGCTGTAAACACAATGACGAAGACGAGGTCGGCGCATTGGTCGTGGTCGTATGGGACGGCAAGGACTATACCGGTGCCGCAAGCCGAACCTACGGCATGGGCTTCGGTCTATCAACCGGTGCCGCGGAAATGGATGCCGTCAATAATCTGTCCAATCGCAACTGGAGCTGGAAACCATCAATGGGCTACCGCGTTGTGTTCGCCAAGCAGTATTGAGCGGACGTAACAGTCTACTATGAAGAAAACTTTCAACTCGTCCCGTCAACCCTGAGGATGAGTTGCAAAATGACCCAATAGAAAAAAATTAATTTGTCATTGGACTAGCCGACTGCTTTTTCCTCTGTCCCCAACTGCATAATCACAAATGCCACCGCCGTCCCCCCGACAAGCTGATCGGCCAGGGAAAATGCCCCTCCGAAACAGTAGGGTTGCAAGAGAAGGACCGTGACAAAACCGCCGCCAAGGGCCCACGGTACCGCCCGAGCACTGCCGCGTTTCGTAAAGAGTGCCGAGGCGTAGACGCCCAGCAGCCCGGCGTAGGCGAAGCTCATGACCCCCAGCGCGAAACTCACCAAAGGCAGGTCCGTGGCCCGCTGCCAGTAGTAGCTCACGACGGCCATCATTGTCAGCACGAGCGCGAAGAGCAGTACGGCCGCACGGGCGGCGGCGACGTAGTGGCTTTCTGCCGTCACGCCCCGCGCCGTCTTCCAGGGGCGGTAAATGTCTTCCACGGCCACCGAGGCCATCGCCGCGAGCACCGAGTTTGTCGAGGAGAGCGCGGCGGCGATCGCCCCCACCGTCACGAAGCCGCGTAACCCGGCGGGCATTTCATTGAGAATGTAGGTCATGAAAATCGTGATCTTCTCTCCGCCGAACTCCTGCACGGCGCCGCCGCCGATGCCGGAGAGTTCCGGGTGGTTGTAAAAGAGGTAGAGCAGCAGCCCGATGGCGAGGAAAAGAAGCACGACGGGAATCGTCATGACGATGGAGACGACCAGCGCCCGGGAGCCGTCTCGCCCGTTTTTACAGGCCAGCACGCGCTGGGTCATATCCTGGTCCAGGCCGTAGGCCGCGATGTTGAGCAGCAGCCAGCCGCCCAGCAGGCTCCAGATGCCGAAGTTCCCGGCCGTGTCGATGAGGGTCAGTTTCCCCTCGGCATTCAAAACGTCGTACATCGTCCCGAAGTCCGTCTGCAGCGTGCTGTAGAGGTAGATCAGCACGGCCACCCCCGCCCCGATGTAGGTCACCGCCTGGATGACGTCGCTGTAGATGACCGACTTCACCCCGCCGAAGTAGGTATAGGCCAGCGCCCCCAGCACGAGCATGAGGATGGCGGCAAAGAGGTGCAGCGGCGCGATGTCGGCGAAGACGATCATCGAAACGGCCAGCGCCCCGATGTAGAGGCGCGCGCCGCTGGCGAGGACCCGCCCGACAAGGAACATGACGCCCGCTTCGCGTTTGGCCGTCGCGCCGTAGCGCCGCTCCAGCAGTTCGTAGACGGTGACGGCGCGGATGGCGTAGAAGCGCGGCACGAGCACCTTGGCAATGAAGAGCACGGCCAGCAGTGCCGAGACGTAGAAACCGACAAAGGTGAGGTTGCTGCGATAGGCGTACTCCGGGCCGCCCAGAAAGGTCGCCGCCGACTGCGAGGTCGCCAGTACGGAGGCGGCGGCGGCGAGCATCGGGACGCTGTTGCCGCCGACGAAGTAGTCGCGCGATGAACGGATGTTCACGCGGGAAAAAAGCCACGAACTGAAGGCGAGGATGGCAAAATAGCCGCCGAAGACGGTCCAGTCGAGGGGGGAGAATCCCATCAGCGCGCTTCCGGCGGGGCTTTCAGGTGCAGGTCACTGACGGCGCTGCGCACTTTACGCATAAAGGCGTCGCCCGGGTCGCTTTTTTCCGTGCGGTACCCCTTGTCAAGCTCCCGCCACAGCGGGGTCGCTTCCATTTGGCGGTACTCATGGTGGCCTATAAGGTACTCAATGTGCGGGTACTTCCCGGCGAGGTAGCGCACCAGCGCAATGTTCGCGCGCAGCTGCGCCGGGGTGAGGTCCTCTTTGGCGTTGTCCTCCCCGCCGACGTTCTCGATGCCGATGCTCTCAAAATTCAGCCCGATAACGTGGCGCGCCATCGTGTTCTCGGGCATCAGGCGGTAGATCGTGCCGTCCCGGTCGACGAGGAACTGCGAGGAGACGTTGAGCGCACCTGCGGTCGCGATGTCGCCGCGGCTTCCGGGCAGCAGCTCCGGCTGCAGGCGCGTAAAGGAGGACTCCAGCCCCATATCGGCCGTCCAGTGCAGCACGATCACTTTCGGATCGATCGTAATGTCACTCACGTCCATGCCGTAGTGCTCTTTAATGTACTGCTTCGTCAGGGCGATGCGCTGCGGCCCGAAAGCGATGGGCTTGTCGACGATTTTCGGCGCGCCGATGCCGTAGGTGTCGTAAAGCGCGTTGATACGGCGGTTCGACTCGGCGATCCGTTCGCGGGAGATCCGCCCCGCTTTCACCTCGGCGTAGATCGTCTCGACGATCCGGCCGAGCATATTGCTGCCGAGCTGGTTCGCGAAGAGCAGCATGTCCACCCCGCCGTTGATGGCGAGGCGCACCGTCTCTTCAAGACTGTAATGTTCCGAGATCGCCTTCATCTGCAGGTCGTCGCTGACGATGACCCCCTTGAAGCCCAGCTCGCCGCGTAGCAGCCCCGTGTTGATCTTGTGCGAGAGCGTCGCCGGGTAGTCGGGGTCGAGCCGGCGGTTGAAGACGTGGGCCGTCATGATCATGTCGGCTTTGCCCTCACCGATCAGGCGGCGGTAGGGTTCGAGCTCTTCGGGCGTCCACGTTTCGCTGACGTCCACGAAACCCTTGTGGGAATCCCCCAGGGAGGAACCGTGGCCGGGGAAGTGCTTCAGCACCCCGACGACATTCTTCGCCCGCAGGGCGTCGAGCATGATCCCGGCGTACCGCGTCACCTTCTCCGGCGACTTGCCGTAGGAGCGTTTCAGCCCGACGATCACCGTGTTGTCGGGATTGACGGCCAGGTCGACGTCGGGGGCGAAGTCCGTATTGATCCCGGCGTTGGCAAGGGTCGATGCCAGCTGTGCGTACACCTGCTGCGCGTACGCCGGGTCGTCCCGCTTTCCAACCGCTTCTGCCGACGGAACGACGGGAAAGCCATAGGCGTGTTTCAGGCGCGCGACCCGGCCGCCCTCCTGGTCCACGGAGACGAGCAGCGGGGCGGTGGCAAAGGCCTGCAGCTGGGCCGTCAGCGCCGCGAGCTGGCGGGGTGAACGGATGTTCTTCGTCCGCTTCAGGTCCGGGTAGCCGAGGTCAAAGAGGATCACGCCGCCCGGTTTGTACTGCCGCAGTTCCCGCACGAAAGGGTCCGACGCGTCGAGCGTTTCGGCATCGAAACCGACAATGAGCATCCGGCCGATCTGCGCCTTGAGGTCGGCGTCGCTAGGTGCTGCCGCACCGAAGAGAAAGAGGGGTAGAAAAAGGAATAGTATCAATGTTCGCATCACCCGCATTGTACACACTCATTGTGGATAATGCGTTTAATGGATTAAAGCTACCAATGGCGCCGGAAATAGTGTACAATAGTTATAACCCACTGAAAGGAGCGATATCATGTCCGCTAAGAAAAAAGACGAAGAGATCATCGAAGAGAGTCAGAAAACCCTCGAGGGTTACCGTGCCGAGATCGAGGCACTGAAAGAGAAGGCAAGCCACTACAGTGCCGAGGTCAAAGCCGAGTTCGACAAGCGTCTTGACGAGTTGGAAAAGATGTATGCTGAAATGCAGGAACGTTACGCCGCCTTCAAGGACAAAACGGAAGCCAAATGGGACGAAACAAAAGCCTTTGTCGTCCTGACCAACAAGGCCCTGGCCCACTCCTACCACTATTTCCTTTCCCACTACAAGAAAAAAGGGTAAGCGTGTGCCGGGGAGGCGCTAGAAGAACTTAGCATCCTCCATCTCGTCACGCAGGCCTTTGCGCTTACGCATCTCTTCTCGCCGCTCGACGGCAGCGTTGGAGGGGTTTTCCGGGTTGGAAAAAACGGCCTTGCCGTAAAGCACGCACCCTTTGTCACCCGGATCGCAGGCTTTTTTCAAAAGATCGCACAGCTCGCCGCGCTGATGCGAACAGGTCCATCCGCCCATCGCTGCTCCTTCGTTTTTGACAATTATAACCTCCCCGGCCCCGCTTTGCCTAGTAGAGTTTGATCGGGAGTACCCAATCCGGTTCCGCCGAGACGACGCCGTGTTGCCGCATCAGTGCATTGGACTGCGCGATATCGTCTCGATCGCTTTTATTCACAAACACGGCACTGCGACCACCGCGGCCGAGACTGCGGCTGTACTCCAGACCGTTTGCCGCCGCGAACGCTTTCAGTTCTGTCTCCTCACCCGAGACGAAACGTACAACGATGCGCCCGGTCGTCACGTAACGAAAGGCCGGTTCCCTCACTCCCGTTTTATAATAGACCTCCCCGGCATGTGAAGCGAACCTGTTCTGGGTCCGTGCCTGTTCCGAGGCCGCCTGCTCGGCCGAACCCAGCGTTGTCGCTTTGACAAAAAGCGTCTTTGCTCCGTGACTGCCCTGTAAATAACGAGCATGCTCGATCGGGGCCGCCGAAACCATCCCCGCCGCCATCAAACTTCCTATAAGATATAGCACCTTCATCGCTGCTCCCTCTAATTATGGCCGCTGATTTGGATACGCCAGTTCTGCAGCATACCACTGTAACCGCTCTTAAGGTCTATCACTTTCAGACGCCATGTTCCCGCTGAAGATTCGTCCAGGCATTGTTCGGTCGAAAAACGCCAGTCCATATAACGTGCAGAACCGAAGATGTAGTTTTCCCCGCCGACTGCAAGGACACTTTCTGTTCCCGCCGGCGAGACCAGAATAATGCGGAGGTCGTCGATCCGGTCATGGTCTGTCGTAATCCAGACATCGACATGTTCGACCAAAATCTTTTCGGCGATGGAGATAGCGCGTTCTATCCCCGTAGTGTTCGCGTCGGGAATATCAACATTCGCTACATCGGTATACTGCCCGCTGATCTGTTCCGGCCCAAGCGACGGGAAGCCTTCCGCCATGGCAACCGCGGCAGCCGCATCCACCACGCCGAAGCCGTATTTTCCATTGACGGGCAATCCCGCCCCGTTCAGGTTCCAGCCGCCGTCGGACGCATCGTTTTGACGCGCCGTCCTGGCAAGGATATAGCGAACATCCCGCCGTGTCAATGCCGGATTGGCTTGAAGCATGAGCGCACAAACTCCGGCCACCGCCGGGCAAGCCGAAGATGTCCCGTTCATAAAACGAGTGTAGTTACCGTCAGGATTGTTCCCCTCGAGCCATGAATCGCCGAGAATATTCCCCTCGCTATCATACTTTATATCATAGCCGATACCAAGCCCCGTCAGATCCGTCGTCACGATGGCCGGGTCTTTAAACCCATACTCGCCCCCCGTCGCAGCGACAAGGACGTTCGCGCCCGTGTTTGAGTAAGAGCTAAGTCTGCCTGCCGCATTCACGGAAGAGACTGTAATAGCGTACTTACTGTTGTGCAGACTGGAGGTATTGGCATACCCTTCATGGCTCGCGGTACGATCATTGCCGGCGGCAAAGACATAGATGGCTCCTTTCCCGCCCCGTCCGTTAAGCGCCCCCTCTTCCAACGCGTCTTCGAGCACTGCCCCCCAGTCTGTTAATGCCGCCGACGTCAACGGTCCCCAGCTGTTTGAAAAAATGGCGACACCGTTTCGTAAAAACGCATCCGCGAAATCGGAGACCCTCGCCGTTGCCAGCACATTGAAGCCTGCGAGACGCGTCATCGGGGCAACACCCCGCACTCCCCAACCGTTATATCCCTGCGCGCCGATCATTCCCGCGCATGCGGTCCCATGGTATCCGATATCACTGCCGAGAGGCACAGGATCGTTTGCGTGGGTGCCGTAGTGATAGCTCAGGCTTATGTCAAGGTTGTTTGTCAAATCAGGATGCCCGGACTCGACGCCGGTATCGACAATGCCGACGACCACGTCACCGCTGCCGGTAAAAGTGGTCGGCAGCCCGACGATGTCGAGGTCTTCCCCAGCGATGCCCCCGTTTTGCGCACCACCCGTCTGCCCCGTGTTCAGCAGGTACCACTGATAGGGAAAAAGCAGGTCCCCTTCGACGCTTTCGCCGTTCAGGGGGTCCGTACCGCTCCACACCTCGGCATAATCATTCACTCCGTCGCTGTCGCTGTCGGGCAACCCCTGATCCGTACCGACGAGCTGTTCGAAGGCGTCCATAAGCCCCTCCTGATCGCCGTCTTTTTTCCAAAGCCCTTCACTGCCCGCATAGAGCCCTGTTCCATAATTGCCTTCCGCCAGCACCTTGTAACTGTCCGGGTCGTTCAGATAACCGAAATGTGTAGAACAGTTGTTCTCGATAACGGCAGGGTTAAACCGTGTCAGTGTCGCAGCATCGATCATACTCCCTGCCGGGTCGGAACTGAACAGCTTCTGCGCAACCTTCCCGAGGATCATTGTGACCGTTGAGGGCACGGAGAGGTGGCGTTCCGCCGCGACGGCGGCAGCGGCAGAACTGAAAAGGTTGACCGACACGTTGCCGTCGCGCAAAGCCCCGAAGGTTGCGTAGGCATAAAGGGGACCGGCAAAGCTGCGTATTTCTCCCGGGACGACAAACCCGTCGCCGTCGGGGTCGATCTCATTTCCTCCGCTTACTTTCAGAAGCATCATCGTTTCTTCCGAGGGCAGGGACGATACAGCGAAGGTGCGTGTAGCCGAAAAACGGCCGGCGATCCTTTCGCCGAAAGGCAGCAGTTTTGTCGCCGTCGCGTTGTACTCCGTGCCGTCGCGCTGCGGATCATAAGTGTAGCTTTTAGCAAGAAAAAGAGCGCTGCCGTCCAGCTTCGTCACTTCTATATCCGCACCGCAAAGTGCCCCCCTGACTGCCGTACTGCCTCCGATGCTTACGGTAATGGTCTCTGTCGGCGTCGGCGTCTCGGAATGCGAGCCGCTCCCGCATGCCGTGAGCAGAAAAACAGCTGTGACAGGAGCGATCACTTTATGTACGACGCTATAAAAAAGCATTCCTTTCCTTCCGGGTCGATCCCGATATCCTTATGCATACAGCCGATTGGTCATCCCCTTAAACACTCCTATTATAGGGTATATGAGCTTCAGAGAAAGCGGCATAATCCAATAGCATTTTTTAACGCTTTCTATTTTCTTGAAGCAATGTTTAAGCTTTTCATTCATACACTGATAGTATCTCAACCATTGGTATAAGGGGTATATTATGAAACGTGTTAGCGTGATAGGTATTTCTGTCGCAACAGCGGCATTGATCATAGGTGGCTGCGGCAGCAGCTCTTCCGGACCATCGGCACCATCCGAGATCAAAGCGGCGACCAGCATTGATCTCGCAACGGTGGAGAGTGCGTTGAGCATGCTCTATAATGGTGGCATTACCGCCGCCAGTGCGCCTGCATCCACGATGAAGGCAGCTGTAGCCGACATCAAAACAGCAATCCAGGCAAAAGTGGCAGCCGGCAGTGGTAGCGGTGAGAACAGCTATTCATATACTTATGATTGCCAGATCAGCGGTACACGTACCAACTCATACGAAAGTAGTTACGATTACCCGGCAGAGGGCGGCTGGACGGAAACCTATAAATATACGTATAGGTACGACCACTGTATCGACAATTCCAGCGCTACTATCAATGGTGAACCGGCTAATCGCTATTTCGAGAACGGAACATACTCCTACACGAACTCGGCAACATATAACATCGACTCGAACATGTCCAAAGAGACGTGGTCCTGGAGTGATAATCGCAGTTACGGCTACGACAACAACGAGACGACGACGTCACGGACGTATACCCGTAAAAACAATGGCAAAGAGACCTGGGAAGCGGACGGTGATTATTTCGACGCAACCGGTGTACCGGCTTGGAGCGACACCTGGCACTATTCCGGCAGCGACAAAAGAGTCGACATCAACAGCAGTGGAAAAGTCAGCGGTGGTGAAAGAAATGTCTATAACGAGACATGGACCGACTCCGGTGCCCAGGACAACTCCCACTACAAAACAATGGCTGACGGATTCTACTCCCACTATGAAACCGATGCCAACGGTGTAGAGAGTCTAACAGGGGGCGAATATTACAACAACTTCGTCATGGAAGTTTATGCGAACGGCAGTGAAGAGAACATCACCATCAGCGGTACTTACGGCACAACCTGCCTCGGCGGCTCGGTCACGTTTAAAACCGATCCCGTCGTCCAGTCCAACCAGGATGATTACTTCGACGGCGACGGCCTCCACGGGAACAACGTCCTGCCGTACGCCGGTACCGTTACTGTCAGCGGCAGCGGCAGCGCAACGGTCGGCTTCGACGCCAACGCATCCATGTACTCGACAGTCACCATCGTCGCACCGGACGGCAATGCGACTTACAGCCGTTGGGATGACATCCCGGCAGGCACCTGCGGCGCGATGATGCCATAACGGCCGTGGCACTCAGAAGTGAGGTACCTCCTCCCTTCTGCATGGTCAATCTTCTGACTTTCCGGCTTCCAAAACACATTTAGAGACTTGTAAGTCCCTATCCACGATAATCCAGTATCTTTACAACCGAAAGCATCTGTACATGACTACTATTTTGCAACTGGCGGGCCTGCCTGACTCGAATGAGATCGTCCTGGAGACGACGGATGAAACGGGAGCACGCCGTTTTCTCGATTTTGCCTGGCTCTCACCGCTGCTAGAACCACTCGATCCCTCCCGCTTCCGCCACCTGAAACTGCTCTACGGCGGTGCCGACAACCCGATCAATGTCAATATCAGGCCCGATATCGTCTACAACAGTATCAGTGACCCGGAACGTTGCCTCCATGCCCTGGACCGTGCGCAGCACGCTGCACGAAGCAATCCCTATCCCTTCATCAATCCGCCGGCTAATATCCCCCGCATCCGTCCCGACCGTCTTTTCGAGTTCGTTTCACCGCTCAAGGGGATCACTATGCCCAAAACTGTCCGGCTGACGCCACATTCTCTCTCCGACGTTCAAAATGTGCTGGCAATGTCTTTTCTGAAGCCCCCCATCCTGTTCAAAGAAGCCGCCACTTATCCGGAACGGCCGAACCACTATATTCTTGAAAACTTCGACGATCTCCATGCCCTGGAACGTTTTGCCTTCGACGGCAGGGCCTACTACGCCTCCACCTTTAGCGACTACCGTTCACCGGATGGCCTCTACCGTCTCTACCGTTTCTATGTTATCGGGGACACCCAACTGCCCGGACACCTCATTCTCTCCGATCAATGGTATATCCGTAACGATGAGGAAGCCCACCGGGGTTTGAAACCGAAAATGACAAGCGTACTGAGTGAGGAGAAGGCCTTTCTCAAACAGTTTAAAAAAAAGAGCTTCCCGATCTTATCCATGTTGAAAAAACAGCTTGGACTAGACTATTTCGCCGTAGAATGCACCATTGATAAAAAAGGGGAACTACTCCTTTTCAGCATTGACTGCAACGGACACTATGCTGACGGGACAAAAGCGCAAGGTTACTACTCGACAAAAGAACTTGCACAGTTCAACCTGGCTGTCGAGAAGATGCTGCTTGAAAAACGCCCTTCGCCAAAGGAGCATCATGCTTAAAATCCTTAATCCCATCGGCACACCTGACTCTCAGCGGACAACCGTCATCTGGAATAATGGCAATCCTCAGCAGCTCAAGATCAATTTTGAAGGAACCAACAGTCTTGTGAGTCTCATTGACCAGCAGCGCTACCGCGTCCTGCCCATTACCTTCGGCGGACGCCATCCCAAACAGATCGTTCCCGAAGATGCCGATATCGTCGTCAATTCAGTCTGCGATCCTGATACGAACGCCATCGCACTGCATCAGCTGGAATCGACACTGAACAACCTCGAGCTGCCTGTCATCAACCCTCCGGATCTGACATTCCAGACGACCCGGGAACAGACCTATTCACGTCTGCATGGTATCCCGGGACTTCGCGTTCCGAAAACGGTACGAGTCGCACCGCAGCGGGTGGCGGAGATCCCGGGACTGATCGCGGAAAACGGCCTGGAATATCCCTACATTTTCCGTTCGGCTGGCGAACACGGCGGCGGCGGGATGGTCCTGGTCGAGAGCGAGCAGGATCTGCCGAAACTGGAGCGCTTCGCCTTCGACGGCCGGGAGTTCTACGCGATCGCCTTCCACGACTTCCGAGACGAAGACGGCCTCTATCGCAAATACCGTCTTGTCGTCATCGACGGCCGGGTCTATCCGCGCCACCTCATCGTTTCGAAATCATGGAACATCCACTCGCAAACACGTAAGGAACTGATGAACGACTCTCAAGCCTTCCGGGATGAGGAGATTGCCTTTCTGGCGAGTCCTCCTGCGCGCCTGGGAGAGACCTGCCGTCTTATTCATGAAAAACTGCCCCTCGATTTCTTTGGTATCGACTGCCACCTGGATACGGAAGGGAAAATGTTCATCTTCGAGCTCAATACCTGTATGCGCATCGTCAGTAACGACCCCATTCCCTACCAGGCCCCTGCCCTCGATGCCATCAGGGAGGCCTTTAACGCACTGATTGCAGACAAGGCACAAAGCCACTAGCTAGGCAAGCCCCAGCATTTCCCGCGTCTCATCGGGCGTTGCGATGCGACGCTGCAGCTCCTCCGCGATCCGCGCGACCCGACGGACCAGCGCTTCGTTCGAAGCGAGTACCTTCCGCTCGTAATCGTAATGGATGTTATCCTCTATACCAACGCGGACGTGCCCTCCCGCGGCGACGGCGGCGGCATTCATCGGCAGCTGGAAGCCGCCCAGCCCCGCCCCGGCCCAGACGGAGTCCTCCGGCAGCGCCTCTGCGATCATGGTCAGGTTGCCGAGCGTCGCCGGCGCCGTGTTGAGATTACCAAGCAGGATATTGAAGTATTTGCGCCCTTTGATGATCCCGTGCCGCTCAAGATACTTGGCCAGGTTGACCATCCCGTAATCGAAGACCTCCATCTCCGGCCGGATCCCCTTCTCCTGCATCGTCATCGCCAACCGCTCGACCATGTTGATCGTATTGACGCTCGCCCCGGAAAGGAAATTGAGTGACCCGAGCGTCAGGCTCGCCATATCCGGTTTCGCCCCCCCGCTCAGATGCAGCACCTCGGAGCGCCGTTCGAAATCACTCCAGTTTCGTCCCGACGTGGAGACACAGCAGACCATCCCCGGCCGCTCCCGGCGTATCCCCGTTAGGATTGCTTCGTAATAGCGGGCATCAGGCGTTGGCAACCCCCGTTCATCCCGGGCGTGGATATGGACGATGCGCGCTCCTGCATCATAAACGCGGATCGCATCCGCAACAATCTCCTCGACATGGACCGGGACATACGGCGTGCTTACTTTCGTCGGCACCATCCCCGTCAGACAGACATTGATCATCAACGGAGGAAAGGGATTCAGCGGGTGCGGATCGTTCCCCTCGATATAGGCTGCCGCCGCGATTTCGCGCTCTGCCCTTGTCTCGAAATGGCGGACGAGGTCCATCCGCAGCGTCGTCCAGTGGGTCACATCCTCCAGGCTGAAGGAGCAGAGCTTCTCCAGGCGGCCGACAACCTCATAGCCGTAATGCTTGCGGTACCAGACAATCGTCTCGGGGTGGTCCGCATTTGTCGTCACATACTTTACCCCCGCATCATACATCGCTTCCAGCCGGGCATTCTGAAGCGCCTTCCCGATGTTCATACCCTGGAATTCCGGGTAGACCCCCAACAGCGTCGTTTTCCCCTCTTCGGGCGAGAGGATCTTGTAACCGCCCGCACCGATGATCCTACTGTCCTCCGTCCGGGCAACATAGAAACAGGCGAGGTCGAGCTCCTCCATCTCTACCGAAGGAACATGGTGCATATTCCACGGTTCCATCACTTTCAAGATCGCATCCCTGTCACCCGCAGCGGCTTTTTCGATTCGGTATTCCATCGTCGACCCCCTAAGATCATCTATTCTACTGTTTTATGGTGCGCTTTTCCATTAGACCGCCCCAGATCCCGGAGTAAAGTATAATTACGCAGCTAATGACAAGGAGCCCCTATGGCGCTGGGCGCAACGATCTACAAAGTCTCCCTTTCCATCTCCGATCTCGACCGCCACTTCTATCACGACTTCGACCTGACCGTCGCCCGCCACCCATCCGAAACGGAAGAGCGGATGATGATGCGCCTGGCTGCCTTCGCCTTTCATGCCGACGAACGGCTCGCCTTTACCAAGGGGATCGTCCAGGAGGACGAACCCGACCTCTGGAACAGGGACTATGACGGCACCATCCGCCTCTGGATCGACCTGGGGCAGCCCGACGAAAAGCGCATACGCAAGGCGTGCGGCCGCGCCGAGGAGGTGATCATCTACACCTATTCGCGCCGGGCGGCCGACGCGTGGTGGCGCCAGAACGGTTCGAAACTGGCGCGTTTCGGCAACCTGCAGGTGATCCAGCTCGATGCGCAGGGCGACGCCGTGGCCATGGCAGAACGGAGTATGCAACTCCAGGCGCTGATCCAGGACGGCGAACTGCTTCTGAGCGACGACCGGGATCGGCAGCTTAAAATCACGAGGGAGTCATGGGCGTAAGAAAGATCCGTCTCGGCAGCAACTCCATTGCGACCATCGACCTTGAAACGGCCGAAGACGGCACGCAGCGGATCGTCAAATCCTCCGAAGACCCCTTCGCCCTGGAGGCCGAGGCGACGATGCTCCAACACCTCCGGCCCCACCTGCGCGTACCAAAGGTGTTCGAGCAAAGCGCAGGGCGCCTGGTCATGGAGTACATCCCCAACGATGCCGCCTGCAACGGCGCCTGCGAAGAGGAGATCGCCGACGCCCTGGCCCACCTGCACAGTATCCCCGCCCAGGGCGTCTTCGGGTTCGGCTCCGATACGACAATAGGCCCCTTCCGCCAGCGCAACCGGCCGCGGATACGCTGGGTCGATTTCTACCGGGAGATGCGGGTGCTCGACTTCGCCGCCAAGGCCTTCGACGAGGGGCAGATCGACAAGAGCCTTCTACAACGTATCGAGAAACTGGCCGCGGATTTCGAGCAGTTCCTGGACGAGCCCGAGCACTCTTCTTTGCTGCACGGCGACGTCTGGGGCGGGAACGTCCTGACCCGTGACAACCGCCTGGCCGCCTTTATCGACCCCGCCTGCTACTACGGCCACTTTGAGATGGAGCTCGCTTTTATCGGGATGTTTCAGACGTTCGGGGAAGCATTCTACGCGCGTTACCGCACTCATCGCCCCATCCCCGAAGGCTTTTTCGAGCACAGGGCCGACCTCTACCGTCTCTACCCCTATCTTGTACATATCCGCGCCTTCGGCGGCGGCTACCTGGCGGGTTTAGAGGCCATCCTCCGACGCGTCGGCTACTGACCAGAGCGCCTCTTTGCGCAGGAGCTGCCGGTTTTTCCGGAAGCTCTGGTGTACCTGTTCCAGGATGCGCAGCAGCGCCCCCGCCGTCCCGATCGCAAAGGGGCCTTTGTTGAGCATGACGCACTCCGCCCGCCCCGCCATCGCCGCGTCGGTGATCTCGGCGCGGCTGGGGAGGTTGTTCTTCATCTGGCTCTCGAGCACCTGCGTCGCCCAGATGACGGGGAGGTGCGCCGCGCTGCAGAGATCGAGCAGGCTCTCCTGGATCGTGGCGAGGTTCTCGAAACCGGTCTCGATCGCCAGGTCCCCCCGGGCGATCATCACCCCGCTGCGCTCCCACAGCAGCAGCTGTTCCAGGATACGCGGCATCCGGTAGACGGCGTGCCGGGTCTCGATCTTGGGCACGATGCCGATATGGCCGCACGCCTCCGCCTGCAGGAGCGCCTGCAGATCGGCGACGTCCCGGTCCGTCTGACAGAAGGAGAGTCCGAACATATCGGCATAATGTTTGACGGCGCGCAGATTCTCCCGGTCTGCCGGGGTCAGGGCCGGGATATTCAGGTAGGTATCGGGCAGGTTGATCCCCTTCTCCTCCTTGAGCAGCGTCCCGCCCGGTTTCGCCTGGGTCACCCGGCAAAGCACGCCGTCCGCTTCGACTTCGTGCACGGAGAGGCCGATCTTGCCGTCATCGATGTAGACCCGGTCCCCCGGAAGGACGTAGGAGGTGAAGGCCGGCAGCGTACAGGAGATCTGCGCCGGTACGACCGTCTTGCCCGTCTCGTCTTTCAAAGCGGCGCACCCTTCCGTATCCGTCGCGGTAATGCGCAACGTGTCCCCCGCAAAAAGCCGGATGCGTTCGGGCTGGACGACACAACCCCGCACGTACCCCTTCCGGCCGCCTACTGCCACCATGCAGCTTTCGTCGACGGCGACCTTCTTGCTGATGACACCCGTTGCCCCCTCCCCGTCGCGCTGCATGATCTTCACCTTGGCGTGCCGGCCGTTGATGTCCATCACTTTCAGTACACCGCCCGCCTCCAACGTGTCGAAGAGACGCCGTTCCAGTGCGAGCTGCCCCGGGATCCTCGCACGGGTATTGGGGTCGGTACGCTCGGAGATGGTCTGTGCAGGCAAGGGCCGGATCATAATCGTCTTTTCGCGCTTGTTGCTGCCGAGGACAATGGGAAGCTTCAGCCGCCGGATCCGCCCGGTCCGTATCTTCGGCCCCGCCAGGTCGACAAAGATCTTCAACCTCTCCTCCGCGGGCCGCGTTTCGTTCAGCGCCAGGATGACATCGGCCATCCCCTGCCAGACGGCGGGATCGTCGTGCGCGGTATTGATGCGAAAGATATTGACCCCGGCTGCCGAGAGTCCACGAATCAGTTCCCCGCCGTTACGGGCCGCGTCGGAGGGGAGCGTCACCATGACCGCCGTCGTCTGCTCCGCCGCGTCCGCAGCGCCTTTCCCGCCAAAGAGGGCCCGGCTGTTCTGCGCGATCATCTCCTGGGCCGCGGCGATGCCGAGGTGGTGGAACGCCGCCGTCTCCTCCGGGGAGATCTCCCCCCGTCCCAGCGACGAGGAGAGCTGGTCGTAGAGGGTATCGACACTGGCGGCGACGTGGGCATAGGAGCGCCCAAGCGAGGAGAGCGAGAGCAGAAAAAGCTTCTCCTGCAGCTCCGTCCAGTCTTTTGAACGGAGGATAAGATATTGCCTGAGGTTGAGAAGGCTCCGGTAGTGCGGGTGGTTCCGGTCGGTCCCGTGACGGGCCGCGAGCAGGTCGCTCCGAAGCTCTTCGAAGATATCGAGAGCCGATTGCATCAAAGTTCTGTCCAGCATACCGATATCTTACCGTGAAGGCGTTTCAAATCGGTTACGTTTTACTGCCCATTTCTGCGGCACGCCGCACGATATCCATGCCGTAGCGCTCCCGCATTTTCATCACCGCGCCGTCAAGCCGCTGCATCTTCCGGTCCTCCTCGAGGGTGAACATATCGACCGCTTTGGGATCGTGGTGGAGGAACTTCGTTGCACTCATGGCGATGTAGGTGACGGCCGCGTTCGGATAAAGGTCAAGCTCCCGGAACTTCTCCAGGGCGAAGGCGGTGATAAAACGCTCGTTGAAAAAGCGGTAGACGGTGTACTGCTTCTTGCTGCGCAGCCTCCCTTCGTAGCCGATGCTGAAGTAGAAGGTCGTGGGGTTGACGCCGAGGCGGGCAATGGTATGGGTCCAGTGGCGCACCATCACCCGCACGCGGCGGTAGAACTCGTCGCGTTCGCGGATGGGGCGGTCCATGCTGCGCGACATGCCGATCCCCTTGCGGCTGCGGCGGGGGTTGATCCCCTCCCCGTCACGCCCCGTCATGCGGGCATAGAGGTCCCGCCCGTGCCGCCCCCAGCTCGCGAACAGATGCGGGCTTTCCACCGCCTCGCCGACGGTGGCGATGCCGTAACGCGCCAGCTTCTTCCCGAAGGCTCTGCCGACCCCCGGGAACTCCCCGACGGGGACGTCGCGCGTAAAGTCGGCGATCTCCTCGTCGTAGACGACCCGCAGGCCGTAGGGTTTCACCGTCGACGTCGCCAGCTTCGCGATCCACTTGGCGTTGCTCGCCCCGATGGAGACGGGCAGCAGCAGCTCCTTCGTCACCTTCTCCTGGAGGTAGCGGATAAAATCGGGCATGTCACGCTCCTCGACCCAACCCGTAACGTCGCCGAAAAGCTCGTCGATGCTGTACTGCTCCACCAGCGGGATCTCCTTGGCCAGCATCTCCATCATTTCGTGCGACAGGGTGTGGTAGAGCAGATGGTCCGGGGGGACGAGGATCGCCCGGGGGCAGAGCTGCAGCGCCTCGCGGATGGTCATGGCCGTCTTGACGCCGCAGGCCCGCGCCTCGTAGCTGGCCGTCGTGACGATCCCCCGGATGCGCCCCGCGTCGAAAAAGTAGTTCGAGGCGTCGTGCTCGGCGTGAAAGAGCGTCGGGACGAAGGCCCCCTGGTTCAACTGGACAAGCTTCTTCTCCTTTGCCGGCTTCGCGTCAAAGATGAACGGGTCCCCCCGCCCGCCGACGATGACGGGCTTGCCCACGAGATCGGGGTTGCGGGTACGTTCGGCGGAGACAAAGAAGCTGTCGAGGTCGAGGTGGAGTATCATACCGCCATGATACGGCTAAACGCGGGCGGCGGGCCGTTTTATTTCACGGCGCCATCCTCTTTTGCGGCGGGAAGAGGCATCGCAGCAGCACGGGCGGCATCGGCACCCCGTCGTCCGAGATCGTGTAGCGGATCCCGACCGTGTCGTCCACCGTCATCATCCCCGCGAAAAGCGAGGGAGGGGTGATGCCGAACCGGCTCATTTTCGTTTTGAACGTCCCCGAAATCACCCCATCTTCCATGCGGTCCGGCGTGGCGGCGACCTGCGTTTCATGGCTTCCTATGCGCATCACCCCCTCCAGGGTGCCGTCCTCTTTTTGGGCCCGCAGCGTGAAAAGGACGGGGCACTCCCGGTCGACGCCGAAGGCCTCATAGGCGTCGTTGTCCAGCGCCTCGTTCCCGCTTTTGAGCGTTTCGATGACCAGGGCGACCTGCAGCGTTTCGAGCCTGCCGTTTTCCTGCACCATGTAAACGCGGACACTGTCCGACGCCAACTTCCAGTCATGCAGCGAGGAGGTGCCGTTGACCTCGATGCTCCCTGCAGCCCATACGGTCTGCATCATGGCCATCAAAAACAAAATAGCTTTCATCGCCTCTCCCTCTCCTCGGAACACGCGGGGCGCCTCTTTTCCGCACCGCGCCACTGTAAAAAGTGTAACACAAAAATGCCGTGCGCCCGGAGAAAGGAACAGCGGTACCGCCATATGGCGCTCTGCCCTCTTTTACGCTTTTGCGCGCAAAGTGCCATAGACTTGCACTTATGAAACGCACTATCGACGCCGAAGAGATCCGGATCCTTTTTTTTACCGCCTACTTTCTTTACGGCAGAAGCAAATACGGCAGCAGCGAGCGGGGAGACGTACGCCTGGGGAGGATGGGGGCGTACCGGGGAGTGATGCAGCTCTGCCGCGCGGCGATGGACGCCCCTTCGCCCTGCCTGCGCAGTGCGATGATCGAGGGGTGCCGCCGGCTGGAAGCGCAGGCGGAGGGGCTTCCCGAAGGCACGTTCAAAACCGCCTACCTCGAAACCCTTGCCGTCTTGCGGCGGCGCGTTGCATCAACCGATAGCGTCCTAGAACATCCCCATCATTGAGGTGCGGCCGAACTTCTGCACCAGCATCGCCGCCGTGCCGCCGCGCTCGTTGGCGATGGAGGTATCGGCCCCGGCGTCGAGGAGCGTTTTGCACAGCTCGGGCATATCGTCCATGATGCTCTCCATCAGCGGCGTCCAGCCCACGCCGTCTTGTTTGTTGATGTCCGCGCCGTGGGTAAGCAGGTACGCCACCATGTCGCGGCGGTCGCGACGGATGGCGATGTGCAGCGGTGTCCAGCCGTACTTGTTCTGCAGGTTGATATTGCCGCCGTTTTCGAATACCGCTTCGAACGCTTCAAGGTCATTCATGTAGACAATGTCCTCCAGCAGGTCGAACAGTCCCCCCTCGGGGTGGGAGGCGTAATCCAGAATGCGCTCTTCGATCTCCGGCGCCATCTTGTCCAGGATCTCCAGTTTATGATCGTCCATTCTCGACTCCTTGTTAAATGTAAAGCTTTTCCTATTATACAGTCCGCCGCTTTTTTATACACCCGCGCTACCCCTGCCGTAGTCGTTTTGTGATGTAATGAGAGTACAATAGCAAAAACCACGGACGAACGGAGTTTGGCAGAAATGATGGTTTTTATACTGCTTTTATCGCCGATGATTGCGGCACTGGCACTCTTTGCCCTCCCATCGCTGCGGGGGCGCTATGCCGTGGCGACGCTGCTGTTCGGCGTGCTCTCGGTAGCGGCCCTCTCTCTCTTCCTGCACCCTGAAGCGCAGACCTTCGCCATTACACCGGGAATGGGCACCCTGATCGAGGCCGCCGACATCGTTTTGCTCTTCTATTTCCTCTTCCAGGGGGTAAAACACCGCTCCCCTCCGGTTCTGCTGCTCGCGTTGATTCAGCTGCCGCTCTACCTCTGGGCCGTTGCGATCACCCCGGCAGAGGCCCCTGCGCTGGTCGTGGACGATCTCTCGCGTTTCATGTTCCTCATTATCAACATCGTCGGCGGCGCCATCGTCCTCTACGCGGTCGAGTATATGCGCCGCGAAAAAAGCGGCGAAGGGAAACAGCGCCTTTTCATCGCCTATCTGATGCTCTTCCTCGCCGTCATGAACGCCATCGTCATCGCCGACGACATCCTGCTCTTCTTCTTCCTCTTCGAGATGACGACGCTGGCCTCTTACCTCCTGATCGCCTTCCGCGGCGATGCTGCCGGCCGCCGGAACGCCCTGCGCGCGCTCTGGATGAACCAGGTCGGCGGGGTGTTCCTGCTTTTGGGCGCCCTGGCCGCAGCCTACGGGCCGGGCAGCGCGACCTTCAGCGGCCTGCTGCAGGGCGGCGGCGGGCTGCTGCTGCCCGCCCTGGCCCTGCTCGCCATGGCCGCCCCGGTCAAGGGGGCTTCGCTCCCCTTTGACGGGTGGCTGCTCGGCGCCATGGTCGCCCCCACCCCGGTCAGCGCCATGCTGCACTCGGCGACGATGGTCAAGATCGCCCCCTTCCTGCTCCTCAAGCTCGCCCCGGGGCTCGGAGGCACCCTGCCCGGTACCCTTTTGGCCCTCTTCGGCGCCCTGGTCTTCGTCGCCGCTTCCTACCTGGCGCTGTCGCGCAGCCTGCTCAAGGAGATCCTCGGCTACTCGACCGTCGCCCTGCTGGGGCTGATGATGAGCCTGGCCGCCGTCGGCACGCCTGAGAGCATGCAGCTCGCGATGGCGCTGATGCTCTTCCACGCCCTTGCCAAGGCGCTGCTCTTCCTCGCCGCGGGCGCGCTTGAGAAGGATTTCGGCCTCAAAGACGTCGAGCAGATGAAAGGGCTGCTGCAGTACGCCCCCCGCAGCGTCGGTTTCCTGTTGTTCGGCTTCTTCTCCCTCACCCTGCCGCCTTTCGGCCTCTTTATGGGGAAACTCTTTGCCATCGCCTCCGTCGCGTCGCTACTGCATACGCAGCCGTGGTTCGTCGTGGTGCTGACGGGCATCGCCGTCGGCAGCGCCCTGCTGGTGCTGCTCTATTTCAAGATTGCCGCCGCACTCCTCGCCGCCGCCCCGGACACCCTCCCCATCGAACGCGAAATGATGCCCCCCGGCTTCGCCGCCCCGCTGACCGTTTTAACCCTGCTCAGCCTCGCAACGGCAGGCGGCTACATGCTGCAGCAGCACAACAGCCTCCTCTGGCTGCTGGCGCTGCCCGTACTGATTGTCGCCCTTCTGCCGCTGCTGACGCGCTCCCTGCAGCGCTTCGACCGCGTCATGCCCTACCGCTGCGGGGAGAAGAGCGAGTTTGACGGCGCCCTCTTTTACGTGGAACCTTCGGCGGGAGCGGCACAGGCAATGCAGTGGGGCTTCGGCCTGCTCTTCGCCGCCGTGGCCCTCTCGGGAGCGCTCATATGAACTGGCTCATGATTCTCCTCGCCCCCCTGCTCGGCGGCGTCGTCTACGGTGCGGAGCGTGTGCTGCGTGCGCGGATGCAACGCCGTCAGGGACCGCCCCTGCTGCAGCCCTTCTATGACATGTTCAAGCTGATGGACAAGCGCACCCTCATCATCCACGCCCCCCACGCCCTACTGGCGGTGGCACACTTCCTGCTGCTCTGGCTGGCGGTGGGGGCGCTTTTTGCCGGATGGAACTTGCTCTACATCGTCTTTTTGCACCTCTTCGCCCTGATCGTGCTCGTCCTGGCGGGCTACAGCGTTCGCTCGCCCTATTCGCAGGTGGGGGCCAACCGCGAACTCGCCGCCCTGGCCGCCTATGAGCCCATATTGGTGCTCCTCGCCGTCGGCTTCTACCTCGTCTCGGGCAGCTTCGACGTCAGTGCGATCCTGGAACACGGCGGCTACCTGGCACAGATGCCGCTGCTCTTCGCCGCGCTGTTGATCATCCTGCCCATCAAGCTCAAAAAGTCCCCCTTCGATACCGTCGAAGCGCACCAGGAGATCGTCGGGGGCGTCGAAGTCGAATACAGCGGGCTCTTTTACGAGTTCCTTTACATGGCGCGTTTCCTGGAGTACCTCTTCGTTTACGGCCTTGTTTTCCTCTTTGCCGGGGCGTCGCCGCTGTGGGGCGCGCTGCTCGTGCTGGCCGTTTTCCTGCTTGTCAATCTCGTCGACAACGCCACCGCGCGGGTCAGAACCGACCAGATGGTCAGGATTATCTATGCCACGGCGTTTATAATGGCAACAGCCAATATCATCTGGATCAGCCTATGAAATTTTTCAGCGCCTTTCGGAAAAAATCCCCCTGGATCCTCCACTACAACGCGGGCAGCTGCAACGGCTGCGATATCGAGATCCTCGCCGCGCTGGGACCCCGCTATGACCTGGAGCGCTTCGGCGTCATCAATACCGGCAACCCCAAGCAGTCCGACATCTTTCTCGTGACCGGCCCCGTCACCTACCGCTCCCGCGAACGGCTCGTGGAGCTCTACTGCCAGATCCCCGAACCGAAAGTCGTCATCGCCGTCGGTTCCTGCACGGCGGCGGGCGGGGTCTTCCGCGGCATGTACAACGTCGAGGACGGCATCGACCGCTACATCCCCGTCGACGTCTATGTTCCGGGCTGCGCCTCCTCGCCCCAGCTCATCATCGATGCCGTCGTCGAAGGGGTGCAGATCCTGGAGCGCAAAAGCAAGGCGATCGAAACGCCCTTCAAACTTTTCGGCGCCGTCGAAACGGTCGCCGGAAAACTCAGCCGCCTCGGCATGGCAAAAAAGGTGAATGATGCAGAAGATTGAAACAACCCTGGGCGCGCTGCTCGCAGACCTCCGCGCCTTTTACGATCCCAAAGTGTGGCACTTCCTCACCGTCAACGGGATCGACCTGGGCGAAGGGAAGATCGAGCTACAGTGGATCTTCTCCCGCTACGGCGCCAAGAACGACGTTGTCGTCTACTACGCGCTGAGCGACTACGACACCCCCGTCCCCTCCGTCGTGCCCGTCATCCCCTCCGCCTTCCTGGGCGAACGGGAGATCGTCGACATGTTCGGGCTCAATGTCGAAGGGACCGCGGGCGGCCTCTACCTCGACAAAGACTCCCAGCCCCATCCGCTCAGGGGGGACGCATGAAGAAAACCGTCCAGATCCCGCTGGGTTCGCAGCATATCTCCCTGCTCGAGCCCATCCGGTTCAAATTCGAATGCGAAAACGAGACCATTGTCGGGGTCGACGCCGATGTGGGCTTCGTGCACCGCGGCGTCGAGCAGGCCTGCACCACCAAGTTCGACTTCAAACAGGTCGGCTTCGTCGTGGCGCGGGTCTGCGGGCTCTGCGCCATCACCCACTCCCTCTCCTACACCCTCGCCGCGGAGAAGCTGCTGGAGTTCACCCCGAACGACCGCATCAGGTACCTGCGGATGCTGATGGTCGAACTCGACCGCATCCATTCGCACATGCTCTGCCTTGCGCACACGGCGGAAAACGCCGGCTTCGAGGCGCTCTTTATGCAGATCATGGGCGACCGTGAGCTTGTCATGGATATCCAGGAGGCTATCAGCGGCAACCGCATCCAGTTCGACTTTATCGCCATCGGCGGCGTCACCCGCGACCTTACCCCCGAGATGGTCGCCCTGCTGCACAAAAACCTCGACCTCCTCTTCGGCAAGATCTTCGACCTCATCGAGCTGTTCGAATCCAACTGGTCCCTCTCGCTCAAGTACAAAGGCATCGGGGCGCTCTCGCTGGAGGAGGCGCAGACCTACAACGCCCTTGGCCCCCTCGCCCGGGCCGCCGGACTGGCCACCGACGTGCGGGTGGAAACGGATGACTTCCCCTACGAGGCTCTGGGCTACGAGATGATGCTTGAAACGAGCGGCGACATCCATGCCCGCAACCGGGTGCGGCTGCGCGAGATCATGAACTCCATCGCGATGTGCCGCAACATTGTCGACAACCTCCCCGCCGGGGAGATCATGGAGAAGGCCAAGGGCAAACCGAAGGGCGAGGCGATTGTACGCGTCGAAGCGCCCCGGGGCGAGCTCTTCTACCTCGTGCGCGGCGGCGGGCAGAACATGCTCGAGCGTGTCCGGATCAAGACCCCGACCTTCTCGGGCATCCCTGCCATGATGGAGGTGTTCAAGGGTAGCCGCTACGCCGACGCCCCGGCGATCCTCGCCTCCTTTGATCCCTGCATGTCGTGTACGGCGAAGTGAGTTGAAAATGCATGAAAAGCAAATCATGATGTCCAGCAAAGTCCGGCTAGCCGGGCGGGCCCGCCGCCGAAGCGAACCCAGTGTTAACGTAGGTCAAGGGGCTTGGCTCCTTGAGCGTGTGAAAACTTTAGAAGTACCCTGCATGTCCTGTACGGCGAAATAGGAGGAAGCCATGTTCAGATCGATGTTCAACGCCTTTGCGAACCTCTTCAGACCCGTCCGGACCCACCCCTATCCCGCCGAGCCGATGCCCCTGCCCCCGGCCTGGCGGGGGCTGATAGAGTATAATGAGGAAGCATGCATTTTCTGCGACAAATGCGAGAAAGCGTGCCCGCCAAAATCGATCCGCTTTTTCCAGCACGAAGACGGGCGCAAAGAGTACCGCTACAACGCCTGGCTCTGCATCTACTGCGGCGAGTGCGTGCGGGCCTGCCCCAAACCGGAAGAGGCGCTGTGGCAGAGCGAAACGAAGGCACGTCCCGCCGTCAAAGCGGACAACGTCAACGGTGGCTGGTTCGACTGGGAAGCAGAGTGTGCGCAGAGCCGCGAAGAGTATGCGGCGGCCAAAAAAGCGGCAAAAGCCGCCAAGAAAAACGAAGGAATTTGATATGCGTATCGTTATCGTCGGCGGCGGCATCGCGGCCGCGTATATCGCCAATGCCATCAAAGAGCAGTCGCCCTCCCACGAAGTACTTATTGTCACCAAGGAAGCCCATCCTCCCTATGACCGCATCCACCTCTGCGCGCTGGTCAGCGGCAGCACCGATATCGACGAGATCGCCCTGCCCCTGCCTGCCGATGTGCAGGTGGAGCTGAACGCCGAGGTCACCAGCCTCGACATCGGGGCCAAACGCATCTTTACCGCTTCCGCTTCTTATGCCTACGACAAGCTCATCCTCGCCACCGGTTCCGAGCCGCGCCGCCTCTTCGACACGGCAGGCCTCACCAACGTGGCCACCTTCCGCAGCGCCGACGACAGTGACTGCATCGCACAGCGGATCGTCGGCAAAAACGTCGTCATGATGGGCGTAGGCCCCATCGGACTGGAGCTGCTCGATACGCTGAGCACCCTGGAGGGGCCGGAGCATATCTATCTGGTCTCGCGGGGAAACCACCTCTACGACAAAGCCCTCACCCCCTCCGCCGTGGCACTCATGAAACGCATCTACGAAGGTGCCGATCCCCGGGTCCATATCCTCTTCGAAGAGGAGATCACGGACAAGGTGATCGAAGGCGATACGATTACCAAGATCGTCATGAAAGAGCACACCATCGACGACCCCTTTGTCATCTTCGGTGTCGGCATCTCTCCCGCCGCCGCCTTCGCCAAAAGTGCCCTTGAGACGGACAAAGGTATCCTGGTCGACGAACATATGCGCACGTCCGATCCCGACGTCTATGCCGTCGGCGAAGTGGCCCAGCTTCACAACGGCTATATCGCCGGGAGGGTCAAGGAGTGTACGCTCCAGGCCGACGCCGCCGTCGCCGCGATTCTCGGGGTCGAAGACGAAGGTTTCCAGGACTTTGTCACCATCGACGGCCTCAAAGTCGGTTCCTTCCTGCTCGCCGACGTTACCTCGACCGCCTATAACCCGAAGGACGAAGCGAACGAGGACATCGTCATCGCCTCCAAAAAAGAGGGGCGGATCGACCAGTACATCATCAACGACGACCGCCTCGTGCGTTTTATCGGGATCAACACCAACATCGACGTCTTGGCATTGAAGACGATGATGGAGGAGGACAAACCGGTCGACCCGGCTTTCTTCTACGACAACAGGCTGGTGAGCGAACGCGGACGCCTGATCTGCAGCTGTGCCAGCGGCTACGAACAGGACCTCGTCGCGCTGATCAAGGAGAACTGCATCGAGAGCTTCGCCGACCTCAAACCGCTGAGCGAAGCGGGGCGGGTCTGCGGCCGCTGCAAGCAGGATGTCGTCAAGCTCATCGCCGATACCCCGGTCGACCCCGAGGAGGCGGCCCGTCTCAAGGCAGAGCGCGAAGCGGCGGCCAAAGCCGAGGAGATGGCGAAGGTGCAGCGGCGCATCGACAAGTTCAACAAGCTGCACCCCGCCAACCGCATCGACAGCGAGAACCTCGACGAAGCGCTCAAAGCCTTTGACATGAGCAGCGAGTTCAACCGCTGGGTCTCTATGATCACCGCCAATATGCGGCTGCACCCCTCTTACGAACCCCTGGTGGGCCAAAGTACCCTTCAGCTCAACAAGATCCCCATCATCTGGCTCGAGCTCGCCGACTGCAGCGGCAACTCCGAAGGGTTCATCAAATCCGCCCATCCCAAGGTGGACGACCTCATCCTCAAATACATCTCGCTTGATTACCACGAACTGCTGATGGCGGGGGCGGGGGACCAGTCGGAGCTCTCCCTTGACGGGGTGCTCGCGAACGACAAGGGGCGCTACATCCTGATGGTCGAAGGGGCCATCCCGCTGGGCCTGGAAGGAAAGTTCCTGCGCATCGGCCCCAAGGGCGAAACGGGGCTGGAGCTACTGAAGCGCACGGCGAAAGACGCCGCGGCGGTCTTCTCCATCGGCTCCTGCGCCTTCGACGGGGGTGTCGTCGCCGCTGCGCCCAATCCAACCGGCGCCGTCGGCGTGGCGGAGGCGCTGGGCCGGGACGACATCATCAACCTGCCCGGCTGCCCGGTCAACCCCATCAACATCGTCGGAACTCTCCTGCACTACATCATGTTCGACGAACTCCCCAAACTCGACGACAAGAACCGCCCCGAATGGGCCTACGGTTTCCGGGTCCACGACAACTGCGAGCGGCGCGGCCACTACGACCTGGACGAATTCGTCCTCGAATGGGGCGACGAAGGGGCCAAGAAAGGGTGGTGCCTCTTCAAGATGGGCTGCAAAGGGCCCTATGCCGATCTAAACTGTTCGCTGGTAAAATTCAACGAAGGCACGAGCTGGCCGGTCCAGGTCGGCCACGGCTGTTTCGCCTGCGGCCAGGGCAAGATCGCCTTTGACAAGTACGCCAACAACCGGCCCCTGCCGGAAGGGGAAGAGGAAGAAATTCATGGCCACTAAAAAAATCGTTATAGACCCCATTACCCGCATCGAGGGGCATCTGCGCATCGAAGTCGAAATCGACGAGAACAACACCGTCAAAGAGGCGTGGGCCTCCGGCCAGCTTTTCCGCGGCATCGAAACCATCCTCAAAGGGCGAGACCCCCGG
Organism: Sulfurimonas sp. HSL-3221; assembly: GCF_021044585.1. Taxonomy (GTDB): domain Bacteria; phylum Campylobacterota; class Campylobacteria; order Campylobacterales; family Sulfurimonadaceae; genus Thiomicrolovo; species Thiomicrolovo sulfuroxydans. The sequence continues at coordinate 1,767,239 of NZ_CP087998.1, forward strand.
GATGCCGGCCTCATTGCCCAACGCATCTGCGGGGTCTGTACCAATGTGCACTACCGCGCCTCCATCAGCGCCGTCGAAGACGCCTACGGCATCGCCCTGCCCCCCAATGCCGAGAGCATCCGCAACCTCGTCACCCTCGCGCTCTTTGTCCAGGACCACATCGTCCACTACTACCATCTGCACTCCCTCGACTACGTCGACGTCGTCAGCGCCATCTCCGCCGAGCCCGACAAGGCCGCAGAAGTGGCACAAACTTATCATCATTACCCCTACCGTACTTCGACGGGGCATATGAGCGCCGTCAAGGAGAAGCTGACCTCTTTCGTCAACGCGGGACGACTGGGACTCTTCGCCAACGGTTACTGGGGGCACAATGCCTACCGCTTCAGCCCCGAGCAGAACCTTATCCACATGAACCACTACCTCGAAGCCCTGCGGGTCCAGCGCGACCTCAGCCGGGCGGTGGCGATCTTCGCCGGCAAGACGCCCCACCCGCAGAACCTCGTTGTCGGCGGCGTCACCAGCGTTGCGGACATGCTCAATCCGCAGCGCCTCAACGACTTCATGTTCATCATCAAAGACGCCCGCGACTTCATTGAGCGCGCCTACCTCCCCGATATCAAGATGGCGCTCGAGGCCTACAGGGACGACATCAAAGCCGGCACGGGACGCGGCAGCGGCAACTTTATGGCCGTGGGCGGCTACCAGTTCGGACAGGAGCAGCAGCTCTTCGAAGGGGGAACCGTTTTCGGGCATGACTTCGGCAGCGTCGAACCCTTCGACGAGCAGTACATCACCGAAGAGGCGTCGCGCTCCTGGTACGCCGACGACGCCCCGGTTGCGCCCTACGACGGCAAGACCGAGCCCTTCTATACGAACCTCAACAAAGACGGCACGCTGAAGACGGAGGGCAAATACAGCTGGGTCAAGGCACCGCGCTACAAAGGCAAGCCCATGGAGGTGGGGCCGCTCGCCAGGATGATCATCGGCACCCTCAAGGGTTCCCCGGTCATCAAACCCTACATGGAGCAGTTCATGAAGGAGACGGACCTCGAGCTGATGGACTTTTCGACGACGCTGGGGCGCAACGCCGCCCGTGCCGTAGAGGCCAGGGTCTGCTGCGACTACCTCTTTGATTTCTGCAGCGACCTCATCGAGAACATCAAGTACTACGACGAAGAGACCTGGACGAAGTACGACTTTGCCGCCCTGCCCAAAGCAGCACAGGGGCGCGGCATCTTCGAGGTGCCGCGAGGTGTGCTGGGCCACTTTATCCGCATCGACGACGCCAAGATCGCCAACTACCAGGCGGTGGTGCCGACGACCTGGAACGCTTCGCCCAAGGATGAAGGCGGTGTGCGCGGCCCCTACGAAGAGTCCCTGGTCGGCATTACCCTCGCCGACCCTTCCGCGCCGCTGGAAGTGCTGCGGGTCGTGCACAGTTTCGACCCCTGTCTCGCCTGTGCCGTGCACGTCATCAACGCCAAAGGCAGAGAGCTTTCGCACTACAAGATCGCCGCGGCGTGCACGCTTTAGGCCCCCTCTAACGCAGCAGACGTTATACTTCCGTCATCTATTCATTGAGGGGAATACGTATGGAACTTTGCGTCGCGCTCGACCTGCCGAGCATGGAAGAAAACCTGGCACTGGTGGAGAAGATCAAGGCCTACCCGGTCTGGCTCAAAGTCGGGCTGCGCGCCTACATCCGCGACGGCGAACCTTTTCTCAAAGCGCTCAAAGCGATCAACCCGGACGCGAAGATCTTCCTCGACCTCAAGCTCTACGACATCCCCAACACCATGGCCGACGCGGCCGAGTCCATCATGGGCCTGGGCGTTGACATGTTCAACGTACACGCCAGTGCCGGTAAACGTGCCATGCAGACCGTTATGGAGCGCCTCTCGACGTACGAGAAACGCCCCCTCGTCCTGGCCGTCACGGCACTGACCTCCTTCAGCGAAGAGGAGTTCGGCGACGTTTACAACGCCGGCATCGCCGCGACGGCAGACAAATTCGCCCAGGATGCGCACGAAGCGGGGCTCGACGGCGTCGTCTGCAGCGTTTTTGAAAGCGCCTCCATCAAAAAAATGACCAGCAGCAGGTTCATTACCCTGACGCCTGGCATCCGCCCCTTCGGCGAAGATGCGGGCGATCAGCAGCGTGTCGCCACGATCGAAGCGGCAGAGACGGAGAAGGTCGACTTCATCGTCGTCGGCCGCCCCATCTACAAGGCCGAAGACCCCGCCGCCGTCGTCGAAAAGATCCTCGAGCGACTTTAAGCGGCTCCGCCTTGCTTTTTAAGCGAAATATTATTTCCAGCTGATTATAATCTCACTCTCATTTTTGAGACTTGGATAGGTGGGTGAGAGGCTGAAACCACACCCCTGCTAAGGGTGCGTACGTCCTGCGTACCGAGGGTTCGAATCCCTCCCTGTCCGCCACTTCTTAACGATTCCGGATTAGCTCAGCGGTAGAGTAGGTGACTGTTAATCACTTGGTCACTGGTTCGAATCCAGTATCCGGAGCCACTTCTTATAGAACCCCTAAATTACGATCTTTCAAGCACTCTTTGAAATTCTCGGTGCCATTACGGTGTCATTCAGTGCCACGCTTTTTTCAAGAAATGACGCTCTCTTTTTGCGTTTGCGATTAATGTAACGTGCATAATGCGACAGTGTCATTGTCGCGTCTTTGTGGCCAAGCATATTCGATACCCACAAGATATCTTCATTGTGCTCCAGCATCATTGTCGCGAATGAGTGACGGGTATGATAGATCGGCCTATACTCCAATCTGCACTTTTTCAATGTCCGTTTCCAGTCTGTGTCGCGGATGCGTTTGATATCATAATAGTGTTCGCCATCTCTGTTAAGAAAGACATAGCTGTCATTCTGTCCAGTTTGTTTGAACTGATCTTGTAGATACGGAATCAGCGTATCGATCATTTCGACTTGGCGAATACTCTGAGCAGTTTTCGGTTCCGTCACTGTTCCCATCTTGATCGCACGCTTTACGCTAATAGAACCACGCAAAAAATCCACATCTTCCCATCTCAGCCCGATCATTTCGCCGCTGCGCATTCCCGTGAAGAATGCCAATGCGTAGAAGTTGCGGAACTGGCCGGATGAGCCGTTCAAAATCAGATTGATTTCCTCAACGCTGAACGGGTTGATATCCGTCTTGTTCAGCTTTGGAGTACTGACCAAGGCCAATGGACTTTTCTCGATCAGCTCGTCTTTCATAGCATCTTTGAGAATACCGGAGAGAACCGCCCGGATATGGCGCACCCTTCTGGGGCTAAGCGTTTTCAGCAGATTGTTTTGCCATCTCTGGATATCGGAAGGTTTTATAGTGTCGATCTTCTTTTTTCCAAGGACGAGAGCGATATGCAATCTGTAGGCGTTTGCATACTCCGTCTGTGTGACAGCCCGTCTTGAGTTGCTGTGCATTTCAAAGGATGTGACACTGAAGTCATTTAGTGTCGGTATACGCTTTTCAAAGAACTCGCCGCTATGCAGTTTCAGCATCAGCTGCGGAATGATTTTGGTTTTCGCAAGCTTGCGATTTTCGGGCGTATTGTCGAGTTTCAATGGTTTTCGATAGCGTTTTCCTCCATGGGAGAAATCGACCCACAAGCTCTCTCTCACGCCGTTTTTAGTTTTTGTCTTTTTGACATATAGTTTCATCAGTTTTTTCCTTTCGAAAAAACCGCTAAAACCGAATACGGGGTTTCCGAAGCAAGTATAGCATTTTCAAGAAGCATCGGATTTCACTTCCGCGATGATTTCGCTGATAATACCGTCGATTTCTGCCGGACTTTCGTCTTCCTCAATACCCATTAGCCATCGGTCCAGTGCCACTGAATCAAATACGAGTTTTCTATATCTTTGGTGATAGTGGATACCCTCTTGCAAATCGCCGTTTTTGATCAATTTTCTAATAGTATCTGCCGAATAGCCCATGTAATGCGCTGCTTCTTTCGAACTCAACCAGCGTTTTTGTTGTTTCGACTCAAGGAGATTTATCATGTGATCGAGTTTTTTTTCAATCAATGGTAGCCGTTCGAGCGATTCAAAGTCCACTTTCATCTAGTCCCTCCTCCAACTGTTCCACCGCCTCGCCCTTTCTGGCTTTTTTCTATGATGTCACCAACGATTTGAGCTGCTTCGTCAATCCTTCGAGCTGTTTCTGCAAGCTCCCTACCTGCTTGTTTAAGTCCTCTATCTGCACGTTCAACAATTGCAGATCGGCGCTCTCGCTTAGCTCCGAAAGTTTGCTCAAACAATGATTTTCTTGAGTTTTTAAACTCTTCAAAGCGACTTGTTCGATCTCGTCGAGTTTTTGCCGATACGCCTCTTTCTCCTCTCGCTCGTTTTCGAGCTGGTCCATCAACGACTGGATCAATGTACTTTTCTTGTTCATCTACTGCTCCTGTTGGGTTGTCGGGTATTGAACTGTCTCGTTTTTCGGTGCATGAACGACGGAGAGGAAGAGCCACATCGTCCCTGCTCCGATGAGTATTCCCGACAGAAGTGTCAACACCGGACGGCAGCTGATTTTTTGAATATCTTTGCGTATGATAGAGAGCTTTTTGTTGATTGAGCCGTTCCAGCTTTTGTGATAGTTTCTCAATTCCCGCTTCACGATTGTTTCGGTTTCGCTGATAATCCTTGACTCTTCTTTTTGCTTCCTTTTCAAGGCCGCTAACGCTTGTGAATGATTCATTGAATATGCCTCCTTTAAATCGTTTGGCTTTTTTCCAGTCTGACGCTTGAATGGAAATGTAGTTTTTCCCGATTCGGGGCACTGCGTATCCAGCTGATTTGAGCGCGTCGATCAGTTCATTGCGGTTGTTGATCACACCATCTTCCACCAGTTCGTAGAGAGTTTCGACCAATTCATCCTTGGAAACATCTATAAGGCGTTTATCAGAGGGATTGTAGGCATAGCTATGGCTGCGCTCTTTATCGGGATCGTTCGGATCGCTGAGACCGTATTGAAGGTTCACCAGTTCTTTAAAGGTATCGACGCGCGTCAGGTCCACTTTATGCCAGAATGGGTTGAAAGCTTTCTGGCTTCCCAAATGAATCCGAGGGATGATGAAGTGCAACTCCACTCTTTCTTTATCCCGATGCTCGACCCATAAGATGTTACGGTCACCGTCCTCAATCCCACTGAATATAGTTTGTTCAAATCCGTCCATGATTGATTCTGCAACATTGGGATCGATTTCTGATTCCTCGAACGAGAGAACGCCGCTCTTATACTTCTGTTTAAACGGAACCGATCGGATGATATCCAGGGTAAGACCGCTGTTACCACGGACGACCCGTTTGGGTTCATTGGTACTGTCTTTGAGCAAATACTCCATAGCTGCGGTTCCGTCGCCTATACCGTGAGGGAAGAATTTAATCAGCATACTGTCCACTCAGTGCCACAAGGTCGTCTTCGATTTCCGCAAGGCCGGAAAGAACGGCAATATCGACAGGATTACCGAAATTCAGGTGACGAGCAATTTGATTGAGGTTATTGCCAATCGCGTTTAGCTCGCGAAGAAGCGGAAGCGGGACGTTCTTTTTATCGCACGGATCGATTTGGGCACTGTCTATCGCGGCGCGGATCAAAGCGCTGATCCGCATTTCAGCCTCGGCCGCCTTGCGGATCAGCTCATCATGTTCTTTTTCGGAAAGTCGGATCGTGATGCGTTTGCTCTTTCCCATGAAACACTCCGTAATGCGTTTCAAGGAATTATAGAAATGTGGAGACATTTTTTGAGAAGAAATGCAAATTTTTTGAAATTTGCGTAGTTTTTAGAGGGTCTTAGGGAGTCTTCTCCCTAACCACAGCACATTAGGCAGAGAAAAACGAAGGTTTTTGTCTGACAATGTGTCTGCTGGCTGATGCATACCGGCTCGGTAGCTTCTCTCTAAATGTGAATCTCTGGTATTTTTGACCTTATCTAATCTAATAGAAATGTAGAAAGTTCTTCATTCGTCCTAAAAAAGATCAAGGTCGTTTATTCAAGACAAAGAGCTTCCCCCAGATAACTGTTCCCCATTTTTTTCAGGTCATCTTTGTAAGTGCCATCACACTCTTCTCCCATTGTATTGGAATGCCCGCATACTTTTTTTCGAATGATGGCTTCACTTTTCCCCATGAGCTCTTTGGCATCGGCATCATTCACCATGCGAGCCACCCCTTCAAGCCCATCTGACGGCATGGGAAGGTCGCAATAGTAGTCTTTTGCCGTGTTGCTCCCCCAGTAAGCAAACCCAAGGGAAAGGTAAAACTCCAGTGACTGGGGAACACAGGTGCAGCGAAATCGCCGGACGTGTTTTGTCAGCGCATGCTCGAATACGTCACTAAGCAATTGTCTGGCGTATCCGTGCCGTTGCAATGGTTTTGGCGTAAAAAGGTTATGGATGGTAAGATAGTCACCATAACAGTCTATTTTATAGAAGATGTAACAGAGGTGATTCGCCTGCGTGTCAGACAGCACCATACAGCCGTCATATTTCCAGCTGAAATGACGATCCCACCAGCGAAGGGATTGTTCGGCGAATCCGAGGCTTTTCGGATCCGTGATCGTTGCGATTGACGCGAGATAGGCATCTCTGTCAAGGTGCACCAGTTGATAGATGGACATACTTTTCCTTTTTCGTGCACAATGGACACAGGAAAAGGACAATGGCCCCTCAAATGAATGCAGAGTGAAAGATCTGTTAAGTATAATATCCAATGAATCATCCAGAACCTGTTCACTGTTCAAATAAGCATCACAGACGCACGAGCAGATCACAAATCGACAAGACAAAACTGAATATCTTTGATATTGATATTGTCAACTCAATCAAAAAGAAAATGTAAACACCGTAGAAATATAGTATAATGTCATACTTTCAGCGCACCTCGGTCTGCGACTGACTCCGTTTCTGTTATCCTTCGATTGCTTTCCGCTCTCTTTTGATCGCCTTAACTAAATTATCATCATTCAGCCTAGACCGGCGCTTGTTTTCGGACTTTCGGTAGGCTCAATCAAAAAGAAGACACATGTCATTCACAACACTTGGCCTATCAGAGCCGATTTTACGCGCTGTTGCCGAAACCGGTTACACACAGCCCACACCCATTCAACAAAAAGCCATCCCGGTTGTCCTTTCAGGCAAAGATATCCTCGCCGGAGCCCAAACCGGAACCGGCAAGACGGCAGGGTTCACCCTGCCGATGCTGCAACTGCTAAGCACAAAAGCTACCTCCAGAGGCAAACGCAGCGTCCGTGCACTGGTGCTGACACCGACACGCGAACTTGCCGCCCAGGTGGGAGAAAGCGTGAAAACCTACGGGAAATTCCTCCCGCTGCGTTCCACGATTATTTTCGGCGGGGTGAACATCAATCCCCAGACGAATGCACTTCGCAGCGGCGTCGATATCGTCGTTGCAACACCCGGGCGGCTGCTCGACCATGCGAATCAGAAGAACATCGACCTTTCAAAGGTAGAAATGCTTATCCTCGACGAAGCGGACCGCATGCTCGATATGGGCTTTATCCACGATATCAAGAAGATCTTCAAAATGCTGCCACAGAAGCGTCAGAACCTGCTCTTTTCAGCAACCTTCTCCAAAGAGATCCAGACCCTGGCCGATTCACTGCTGAACAAACCCGAACTCATTGAAGTTGCCCAGCGGAATAAGACCTCCGATCGTGTTCAACAGACGGTGCATCTTATCAGGCAGGATCAAAAACGAGCTGTGCTCTCGGCATTGATCAAAAACAACAACTGGGCACAGGTACTGGTCTTCACCCGCACCAAACACGGAGCGAACCGCCTCTCAAAACAGCTGATCGATGACGGCATCGCGGCGGAGGCGATCCACGGCAACAAGAGCCAGAGCGCCCGCACCAAAGCACTGAAGGCGTTCAAAGAAGGCAAGGTCCGCATTCTGGTCGCCACCGATATCGCCGCACGCGGTCTGGATATCGACCAGTTACCGCATGTCGTCAATTTCGAATTGCCGAATGTCCCGGAGGATTATGTCCATCGTATCGGCCGGACCGGACGTGCCGGCAATGAAGGCGAAGCCGTCTCACTGGTCTGCCCCGAAGAGATGGCTTTTTTGAAAAGCATCGAAAAGCTCATCAAGGCAGAGATCAAACGCAAGGATGTCGAAGGTTTCAACATACCGGTGTTCAAAAAACGCGAAGCTTCATCAAATCCATCTTTGAAACGTTCTGAAGTCAAAGTACAGGCTGAAATGAACAAGCCACGCAAACACCCTGAGCAGAAGTCCCAGCGCGGACATCACAAGCAAAGGCGCAAGCCCTCCAACAAAACGCACATGTCTTCATACATCGGACAGATGCAGGCGGAGGTGCGCTGATGGGACGCAGTACACAGACGTTTGAAAAACGCCGCAGGGAAATTGAAAAACAACAGAAAAAAGAGGCGAAGCGCCTGAAGAAAGAAGCGAAGAAAAATGGCGAATATGAGCCATTACCGGAAGTGTACATTGCGGAAGAGGAGACAAACCCGACTGATGTAAAAATGTCGGAGACAGAATCCGGTTCATAGCAGTTAATCAGGTAAATCGTTTCCTAGTCGCTTGAAAACATCCGACTTTTTCCCTATGATCACAAAATGTAAAGATCCTGTGCAGTTGAGTTACCGATGACAAAGGAGACCTGCTGTCCCACAGAGAGTGGTCCAACCTCCCTCATAGAGTTGTAGTGAATCTGACTTTGGTCGATTGTAATTGTTTTACTATTCAATTTTTGTCGGATAATGCCGTATCCCTGGTCGAGACTGTACCAAATGATGGTTCCTTCTACTCGCTGTGACATATGTGATCCTTTAAATGTATGGATCGCCAACCGGCATCGCGGCAACGGCTGAAGAACATGAATATATGATTGAAAAATGTTTGCGATGCGGGAAATGGTTACGTTCAGTCCCTGAGGTTGAGCCAGGAAGCCGGATTTAGAAAAGTCAATCCGCTTTCCATCCATATTTCTGATTCACTGTTTCTTGCGTAGATGTGACCATCGATCAGCTTGTAGCGGATGCCGGTAATCACACTGGTCAGCTGTTTACCCTCTTTTAATGCCTTTAACACGGCTTCTCTGCTATCCATGTAGATCCTTGAAATCGCTCTATAAAAGAACACAAGCCCTCTTAGCTGAACGCATTCAGGGCAGCACACGCTGCCGGCAGAACATTACAGCAGCGTAACGTTCTCTGCCTGAGGACCTTTTTGACCCTGCCCGATACTGAAGGTAACTTTCTGACCTTCGTTCAGTTCTACGCGGCCATAACCGCTGTTGTTGACCTGACGGAAATGAACGAATACGTCATCTCCACCGTTTTGAGGGGCAATAAACCCAAAGCCTTTTTCACCGTTGAACCATTTGACGGTTCCATTGATCATATCTGCCACAGCAAATCCTTGTGTATGTTTGTCGAAAAGTAAAGTGGAGTAATCTAAGAGGAGAGAATAAAACTGCGACCGATAGTCTTCAATAATGTGCAAACCAAGATGAAACTCTAAATCATCTTTCAATACGGACAGTATACCTGAACCGCGCCGATATAGCAAGGCTACGTCGATTAACCGGAGGAAGGCATAGCTATCCGTTCGACATTGACAGACATATTCAGGAGTTCGACGGGATCGCCAAATTGCGTATAGATGGCAACGTCGGCCGCATCCCGTCCGTAAGCGATCGCAATGCGCCCTCCGCGCAGATTGCTTTGTGTCGGATCGAACGTATACCAGCGACCGCCCACAAAGGCTTCAAGCCAGGCGTGAAGGTCCATCGGTGCGAGGTGTTCCAGGTAGCCGACGACCATGCGTGCCGGTATCGACAGCGCCCGGCAGCAGGCGATGCCCAGATGGGCCATGTCGCGGCAGACGCCGCGGCCCGTCTGGTTGAGTTCGGCGGCGCTGATGATCTGCTGCCCCATACCGGGTGCGTACTGAACGGTATTGCGGATATACTCGACGATGGCGGTGCACTGGTCGTATCCGGCAGCCCGGCCCGCCGTGATCGATCTCGCCATTTCGGTGAAACGGTCCGATTCGCAATAGCGGCTCGGATAAAGAAACGGTAATGTCTCGCTGGGTAACTGCTGCACTTCGACAAACGGAGCTCCTGCAGAAATATCACAAACGTCCGATGTTTCGAAATCGCCGGAAGTATGCACGGTAAAATACCCTGCAGGTGCGACCAGCCGCTGACACAGATTGCCGAAGGTATCGGTAAATTCCACTACCGGAACACTCGGTGTCAAAACGTAATGTTCGCTGGAAACCCACTGCTGCCACCCGCTCTGCGGTCGCAGCATCAGCAGGAACGGTGTCGGTACGGGAATGCTGAATTCAAGGAAACAAGAGGCGTGTAACCACATAACAATCCTTCACAGTACTGCGAGCGTCTTTTTAACGTCATCATTTGTAGCGGATGGGCTTCTTGATTAAGTCCGGCAATTATTGCCGCCATCAAGCTCTATATTTGATCAGTAGCATCAGTGCATCCGAACCCCATGAACTTTCTATTATAGCGCGCAACAAATCATTTGCAGGTATGCGGTACGCCAAACTTTCACCCTACATAAACATAACGGAGGCGCGGACCGAACACCCGCCGGTTATCTTCCGCATCAAGCCGCATCACGTTGAAAACGAGTAGTATTTCAATAAACAAACTATAATTTGCTTTGTATAAAATATAAAAAAAGGAATGGCCGTCTAATCATGCAAACGCCGTTTGATTGCATACGAAGGCTATAAAGTGTAAAGCATAATTTTCCATCATGAATCCTGTTTCTGATTCCGGGCATAATGATCCGTTCAGCACCATCAGCCACATGGTGGCGGCACTCGTTTTTATCTGGTACGGCTTTCGATTGATTTTGCTGTCGCACGGTACCCGTCTGCGCGTTATTTCCGTCGGCATCTATGTATTTTCTGTCATTTTTTTGTTATCGATGAGCGGTGTTTATCATTATCTTGAAACAGGCGGCGAGGCGCGTGCCGTTTTGCAGCGGCTCGACCATGCGGGCATTTTCGTCCTGATCGCCGGTACCTTTACACCGATTCACGCCATCCTGTTCCGCGGTTTCCTCCGATGGGGATTCCTTGCATTTGTCTGGACCTTTGCCGTCACGGCGCTGACCCTGAAAACGATCTACTTCAACGATCTGTCGGAGTGGGTTGGATTGACGCTGTACATCGGCTTCGGCTGGCTGGGGGTCGTTTCCGGTTATGCATCGTACCGGCTGTACGGATTCGCGTTCATCAGGCCGTTGTTATTCGGCGCCCTGGCCTATACCGCCGGGGCCAATATGGATTTTCTGCGGTGGCCTACGGTCATCCCGGGTGTGATCGGGCCGCACGAGATGTTCCATATCGCGATTATTGCCGGTATCGCCTGGCACTGGCAGTTCATCGACCGCATCGTCAAACGGCAAACTGAAAGGGCATGAGCAAACGGAAAGCGGATGCATGCGCTTTTGTGCGACAGGGCGTTTCGGACCATTGACGGCATGCGGAAAAAGAGCCGTAAGGAAAACGAGATGAAAAGCGGACCGGCGGGAGACCCGGCGGCCTCGGAGGAAGCGGCGGCCTAGAACTTGAGCGCGCACGCCTCTTCGTAGCTTTTGGGCGCCGCGCGCAGGGTGCTGCCCTTGAGCTGGTCGTAAAGGGCGTCGAGTTTCTCCTCGGCGCCCATGCGCTTGAGCTCCTTCTTGTCCATGTCGGCGGATTCGACGAGCTCGTTCCATACGGAGCTCTCGTCCAGCGAAAAAGCGTAGACGGTTACGCCCTCGTAGACGAAAACGGCATCGCTCGCCAGGTCACCGACAAAGAGTGTCGTCAGGGTTTTAGGAGAGAGGACGCTTTTGTAGCGTTCGAAGGCCGCTTCGAAGTCGTCAAAGCTTGCCAGCTCTCCGGCGAAAAAGAGCATCTTTTCCTCGTCCGAAATGGCGATGGCCTGTTTGAGCATTGTCTGGGGCTTGGATTTGCCCTCGGTGACGACGAGCGCCCCGCGGTAGCCGTAACGGCCCGGTACGCCCAGCGCGCCCTTGAGCGCCGGCTGCCACTCCAGTTTGTTGTCGTAGATGTAATCGATCGGTGTTCCCATGGGAGTTCCTTGGTGTGAACCCATCGTAAAAATGTCATGAATGAACGAAATATTATCTCTGCTTCCGCGTTCAGAAATCTTTGCAATGCAATTCGAGATTTGCTTCGTTCAAGTTATGTGTAAGCACCGCAAGAGAGATAGCTGCCGTTACGCTTGTAGGAAGAATAAAAAATATGCATAAATCATACCAATGGATGGGCCGTTTTTGTCGTGAAAATTAGATAGACGTATAACAACTGTCAGCCGTTGGCTTCAATAGTAGTTTGACGCCGGGGCTCACGTAAAAAGTGATTGAGTTAGAATATACCCCAGGGGTTGAATCTCCATTTCACTTGTCTCCGCCTCGATTAAAGAAAAAATCGTCTTCGAAAAATCATTTGCCTATTTTTCTCGCTCCCTTGTCTATACAACGTAGGAACGATGAAAGATGCGGGCTTTTTATGAACGTCTGAAAGCCAACGGCAAACACTCGACTGCTGCACAGATTGCCGTCATGAGAAAAATCTATACTGCCACTAAAAAACTGGACAGCAGTTTAAGATGCGATCTTCCTAAATGATACAATTGACGAAGCATTCTGGTGCCATTATGGTGCCATTCATTACTAAAAAAAACGTGTTTATTGAGGAAAGTCAAAAATACGAAACCCCGTTGTTTCGGTGTCTAGCGGTATTGTGTAGTTCTTTCAAGGGCATCCAGTATCCGGAGCCATTTTCTTCGACGCTTTTTCCTAAACTCTTCGTTGTCACAGCACTCACGTACAATAGTACGCTTCGCACTGTTCCGCCTTGATTTTAGAAAAAATCGTCTTCGAAAAATTCTTTCATAATCTAAATGCAAATTGATTGAGAGTGTATACTCGCCGCCTAGCGCCCTTCGGCCTCTTTTTGGGCCTGTTCGCGCAGACGGTCTTTCTTGCTTTTTTTCTTTCCCTTTACCGGGGCCGGGCCTTTTGTCTTAACCGGGGCTTCGCCGGTCAGTTCAAAGCCTTCGACCCGCTCGCGCGGCAGCCGGATCTTCGCGCGTTTTTCGATGACCTTGAAATGCGCCTGCGTCTCATGGTCGATGAACGAAACGGCCGTGCCCGATTTTCCGGCGCGCCCTGTCCGCCCGATGCGGTGGATGTAATCCGCCGGGGAGCGCGGAAGGTCGAAGTTGACGACACAGTCGATATCCTCGACATGCAGTCCCCTCCCGACGAGATCGGTGGCGAAGAGGATGCGGAACTGTTTCTGCTTGAAATCCTCCAGCGTCGCGCTGCGCTCCTCCTGCGTGAGGTCGCCGTGGAACGACTCCGCCGAAAAGCCGTACTTGCGGAACTTCGCGGCGATATTGTCCGCCGCGCGCTTGTTGGCCATAAAGACCAGAACCTGCTCCCACGGTTCGCTCTCCAGCAGATGGCGCAGCAGCGGCCCGCGCTTCTCGCGGTCCACCTCGATGACCCGCTGCTCAATACTCTGAACCGTCGGTGCCTCCGACGCAAAGGCCACTTCCACGGCTTCCTGCGTAATGCGCGATGCGATAGCCTGCATCTTCGGCGGATAGGTCGCGGAAAAAAGAAGATTCTGCCGCTTTTCGGGAAGCTGCGGCAGAATAAGATCCAGCTCTTCGGCAAAGCCGAGGTCAAGCATCTTGTCCGCCTCGTCGAGGACCAGGAACTCCAGATGCGAGAGGTTCATCTGCTTCTTGCTCAGTACGTCGATGAGCCGCCCGGAGGTTGCCACGACGACATCGCACCCCTGCTGCACGGCGTAAAGCTGATCGCCGATGCGCTCGCCGCCGATGATGCTGACGACCTTGGGCGGCTTCGGCAGGAAAGCGCCGAAGGTCTCGAACGCCTGCGCCACCTGCAGCGTCAGCTCCCGCGTCGGGGTCAGCACCAGGGCCTTGATCTTCGCCTTGCCCTCCCCTTTGCGCTGCGACCAGAGCTGCAGGAGCGGCAGCACAAACCCGGCGCTTTTGCCGCTGCCCGTCTGCGCACGTGCTATGACGTCCCTGCCTTCGAGCAGCAGCGGGATCACCCGCTGCTGTACGGGCGTCGGTTCGACGTAGCCGTTCTCCCGCAATGCGCGTTCGATCGCGCCGATAAGTCCGAGTCCGGTAAACGACATGAAGGTTTCCTCATAGTTTGTTGCACGTATTTTAGGGGGTTTGGGCTTTAACGCACATCGTCACCATGCATCGGCTGCAAAAAGCCGGTCAGTCGGCCCTCCCTTACACCATGCTGTTAGAAAAATTCATCCGCTCACAGCTCGCAGGTATCGTTTGAACAAAAACGGCTTTCGATCCCGTCGCTGTCCGCAAACTTGTTCCAGTCGATATGCGGCATGGCGGCAAGCTTCTCTTCGTAGGTTTCCCGGGAGATCCCTTCGTAGGGCATCTGCTTGTAGGCCCCGCTCTCGGAGTGCGGCAGCATGGAAACCGATTTGATCACCGGGGCGAACTGCGCGAGCATGTGCTCGACCTGGTGCCCCTCTGTTTCGGGATCGAAATAGACGGTGCAGCTGACCATGTTGTCGCTCCATTCGCGCTGTATCATGGCGAGGAAAGCGAACTGCTCCCAGGCGGAAACCTCGGTCGCCTTTCGAGTTTTTCCCTGGTCGATCGGAAACGCGAAAACGGTCGTGTTCTCGCTGTAGACGTCGGGTTCATGCGCAACGCCCGCCGCCTTGAGCAGACGGCAGACCGCGGTATCATTGCCGACGCGCATCCGCCGCAAAGCGTATTGGAACGTCGGGAAGTGCATCCCGGAGCTCACGCCCGCCAGCTGCGAGATCGTCCCCGAGGGCTTGATCGTCGTCACCCGGATGGAGGGCGGTACGCCGGCTTCAGACGCCAGTTTGCGGTTTGCCGAGCGCACCACCTTGTAGCCCCTGCGCAGCCGCCTTGTCAATTCGGTCGCCCCCAGCTGGTCCAGCATGTCCGCCATGCCCGAAAGACTGACCCCAATGCGCCGGTTGCGGACCACGATCGCGTTTGTTTCGGGGCGATGCGTCGGCAGCAGCGCGACCGTTGAAGCGTAAAACGTGGCGTACTCCAGTACCCTATAGAAGTCGTCTTCCCCCGCGCATCGCGACGGAAAGACCTCGGCCAGGTTGCACAGCTCGTAACTCTCGAGCGGTATCTCGCTGCAGGGGTTTGCCAGCCACGCCCGGTCTTCGGACTCTCTGCCGTAGCGCCCGTATTTTTGCACGTTGATCAGGTTCATGATGCCCGGTTCGCCGTTGGCGATAATGTGTTTTGCGATGATGGGGAGTTTCGCAAAATCTTCCGTCTTTTTCAGCACAACGGTGTTGTTTGACATCCAGCCGATCTCGGCACGTTCGGGGAAACGTTCATAATCTTTCAGGGAGAGAAAGCTCTCATCCTCCGCCGACCCCAGGGCGATCTCGGCACTGCGGCGCACATTGCCGGCCACGACACAGGCGCCGATGGCATTGAAGATATCGGCGGTGCAGCGCGTCGCATCCGTTTCTCCGGCGCAAAAAGCGTCCAGATAGCTCTCTATCCTTCGGTGAAGCGTCTTGAGCGGCTCCGGTCCCGAAGCAGTACCGCCGAAGCCCCTGATAGGCGCCCCCGCGGGCCGGATCATATCGTAGTCGAATGTGAACCACGCCCCGCCCCTGGTGTAGCTTTCGATCAGCAGCCTTACCGATGCGACCCACCCTTCCCTGCTGTCTGGAATGACAAAAGGTACCGGGCGCGATTTGTCCGGCACGGCCGTACCCCGCCCCTTCCATGCGGTGTTGAAACCGACCCCGACGCCGCACATCAGCATGTCCATCGTCCAGTCCGCGGCGGTGGCGAGGTCGGCGGTGTCGACCGCGCCACAGTTGTTGAGCGCCGCGGCGCCCCGGGTGTAAACATACTCCGTGCCCATCGCCCAGAGCCCCCGCCCCGGCGGCAGCCATTTCATCTCGAACATCGCCTCGGCCATTTCGGCAGCGTACGACTGCCAATACCCTTCGTCCCAATGCAGCCTGCTCAGCGCATAATGGTGTTTTCGGACGGACATCACCCCGTTCGTCACCCGGATGACGGTATCGGCCCAATGCTCCTGCGATCCGTCCTCCATTTTCCGACTGTAAGTTCGGTAGTACGTCGTTTCCCCAAAACCGCCAAAGCCGAACTCCGGTTTGCGCTGCCGCAGCGCGCCGCAGATCTGCTCTTTAAGTTCAAACCGCTCCGTAATCATCA
Organism: Sulfurimonas sp. HSL-3221; assembly: GCF_021044585.1. Taxonomy (GTDB): domain Bacteria; phylum Campylobacterota; class Campylobacteria; order Campylobacterales; family Sulfurimonadaceae; genus Thiomicrolovo; species Thiomicrolovo sulfuroxydans. The sequence continues at coordinate 1,783,572 of NZ_CP087998.1, forward strand.
TCTTTGTGTCACTGTCACTCATCCCTCGTCTCCTTGCTGTCCTATGCAACAAGTATAGTACGATTTCCACAAGCACTCGATGATTTCTGTCAAAATGTTCCTACCCCATCTCTTCTGACGCCGTTTTGAAAACATCGGCACACAAAACAGCATGAGCTCCCCTGCGTAATCGCTGCTCTTACGTTCAATTTACAATCGCGAAACAATCAAGGCATCTGAAGCAGGGATGAGTATCTTGGAAAGTAAAAAAGAGCGTAGCGCCAAAACCCTCCTAGAGAGTTTTGACTATATATTACTGTAACACTAGAACAGGAGCTGCTACAGAACAATCGAAGTTAGAAATACTGTTGATATACACTGTGCCTGAAGTCACAAGTACAGCCTCTGAAAAGAGATCGATATTGTATGAAGCATCTACTTTAAAGGTTTCTGTAGATGAATTAACATCATATGAAAGTCCCGTAGTTGCATCAGATGTGAACTCCAGAATGCCGCTCTGCATCGAATATGTCAAGTAACCATAATCGTAATCGGGGTCATCGACAAGCAGTTCGGAACCGTAAGCAGTTCGGAACCGTAAGCACGATCTTGTGTATACGCATGATAATCATAGCTTCCAACTGCATCCGTACAGAAGTAATAATCGATATTTGAGGCGTCATAGGTATCCAGAGCAAAATCAAGATCGACATTAATGTGATATCCCATCACGCCCGTAGCATTCAGATCTGCAAAGGTGACGTTGATGTCACCGACGCCAAAATTACCAGAAGAGCCAGAAGAACCGCAACCGCCAAGGCCCAGGGCCAAAGTACCTACAAGAATAGATAAAATATAGTTTTTAATTGTTATATCCCAATATTTAATATCGCCTATACTACATTCATAGAGGTTACATATCACTTAATTTTTGACATGTATATAAATATCTTACAACTATAAATAATATATACTGTATTTAATATTGGAGTCTGAAAGCTTCGAGCGCATCCTTGTCAAATCAGACGAGCTCATTACAAAGCTAATGAATAAAGAAAAAAACATATTTTTCGAAGCCCACTCTTTTCAAAATTTGTTATAATTCGTCCCGCATCAAAACTTTATCACAATGCAAAAGCGTGGATCCCTTGTTCATACGATGTTTATAGAAACAGGGAATGCTTGCACATACACTCACGCATCCAAAGGAAGTTTTTTGAACCTTCAGAGTTTTTTATGGGATTATGGAGAAAAAGTACCCGGGTACGACGTCAGAGTCGTCAATGAAAGAGAAGCCAGAGCCGCGGCGGGGATCCTTGGAATCCTCGGGACCATTATCATCTTCGTCGGGATAGGCTTCAACCACATCATGGCAGCGAGAATCTATTTGGCCTTTTTATTTATAGATTTTACGCTGAGAATGATCAGTCCGAAATACGTCCCTTCCCTGCTGCTGGGCAAGTTTGTCGTGCAGAACCAGAAACCGGAATATGTCGGCGGACTGCAGAAGCGCTTTGCGTGGACGCTGGGCTGGCTGATCTCCCTGCCGATGGTCTGGTGGTTCGTCATCAACTGGGACATCACCTTCTACAAAGTACTTATCTGTGTCCTCTGCGCGTCGCTGATGTTCCTGGAGAGCGCCTTCTCCATCTGCGTCGGCTGTATGATCTACAAGCTGCTCACGCGCATTGACCCGGTCCACTGTCCGGGCGGCACCTGCGAGCTCCGTATCAAAGAGCCGATCCAGAAGTTCAACCCGGTCCAAAAGGTGATCGCGGCCCTGACCGTCGTCGGCTTCCTGGTGGGCACCTACGCCTTTTTGGCCTACGAGGAGCCCAAGACCTTCTTCGGCGAGTTTCTTCATGAAGCCGTTTTGACGGAATCGCAATTGATCAAAGAGAAAGAAGAAGCGTACCAGAGGGAGCTGGAGAAAGAGTTCGGAGACGACGACTTCTAGTACCCGCTCTTTTTCTGAGCGAAAATGGCACCGTCCATTGTTTCACTCCCAAAGGGTGCCCTGCCCAATCAGCCAGTTCAGTGGCCGGCCAAAGCGTCAGCCTGCTGCTCCTGTTCTTTCGTTTTCGCGTTCATCGTCTGCGTAACGCTTTGTGCGTCATGCATCACGTCGATCTCCTGCCGAAGCATATGATCGCTCTTGTCACCTTCCGTTTTCTGATCGGAACAGCCTCCGAACAGCGTTAAAATACATACGAGTCCCCATAACGTTTTCATCACCTGCATCCTTACGTTGAATCCGCTCTATTCTAAGCTGTTGACACCCATCTGTCAAATGCTGCAATAAAAAGTCTCTCCTCTTGAATACATATACAAAAGACAATACTGTCCGGATTGCCGACCCCATACTGATAAATTATTTTAATAAATCATGCGATACACTCTGAACAGTTGATAACTATTTTATTTTCTTAAAAACACTCCGGCTGCCGGAGGGGAGGAAGATCTGCATGAAAATCAGCGCGCTGCCTATAGTCTTCATATTGTTTTTCGGACTGGCGGGATGTTCATCCAAATATCTTACAGAACCAAAAATAGAAACCATCAAGACTGACGCCACCGCCTACCTTGAGGGCAGAATCGACTACGCAAAAACGAACAGGGATTATCTGCCGTCTTCTCTCAAATCAGATCCGGATTCCACGCGTGTGCTTCATTACGATTATGAGGTCACCTATGTAAACGGGGACATCGATTACGATGCATTAAATCTGTTCAATCCTCTGGTACTGGTCGGGTTTCCCCTCAGTGATTCCGACGTTGTCGTACAGGGGAAGCTCGATGTGATCGATGCCAATGCAACGACGATCTCCTTCAAGGCTGTCTGTGTCGCCAAAAGCACCAGAAACCTCTTTAAAAACACCAACCTATCCGAAGACAGAAAAAAATGTCTGGATGAAGTCAAAAAAAATATCGATTTGCAAGTCAGAGTAAGTCTAACAAAAGGAGAACTGTAATCATGCGATTTAAACTTACCACTACCACCTTGCTGGCACTGGGTACAGCAATCATCATGTCCGGATGCGGCGCAAAAGGGCCGACCTTTTCGAAAATCGAAAAGCCTGAAAAAGACATGGGACTTGTCTACATATACCGCCCGTCAAGTTTTATAGGAGGCGGTATCTATTATGATATCCATGTGACTGATCAGGATGGCAATGACAAAGTGATCGGCACGTTGAGAAACGGCGGCTATTTCCAATACACCAGTCAACCGGGCGAAAAAGAGTTCTGGGCCAAAACAGAAGCCAAAAGCTCCGTCACGATTGATATTGAACCGAACAAAATGTACTGCATCAAAGGAGAGGTCGGTATCGGATTTATCGCCGGAAGACCCCACTTGACAGTTGTTGACAACAAACTATGCGAAGAAGAGATCAAAGATACGCAGTTAAGCAGTGACTGAGACAAGCTGCCTACGGAGTCGCTATTAACTGCAAAATTTCTCCTCTCCCATGCAGGGCAACGTCTCCGTGCGTTTCGACAGGAACCCGAGGTGCACTTAAGCCCTCCATAGTAAAATTGCGTATGGAGATTACATCTTTGGACCTGCTCAACTGGCTCGGTATCGCCTTCTGCATCACGCAGTCGGCGATGTTCTCCGGGCTCAACCTCGCTTTTTTCAGCATCAGCAAAATGCGACTGCATATCGATATGTCCAAAGGCGATGCTGCCGCGGCAAAGGTCTACGCCATGCGCGAAGACCCGAACTTTCTGCTGACGACGATCCTCTGGGGCAATGTCGGCATCAACGTTCTGCTGACCCTACTTTCCAATTCCGTGATGGCCGGCATCATCGCCTTTGTCTTTTCGACCTTCGTCATCACCCTCTTCGGCGAGATCATCCCCCAGGCTTATTTCTCCCGAAACGCCCTTAAAATGGCCTCCACACTGACCCCCCTGCTGCGCTTTTACCAGCTGCTCCTCTGGCCGTTGGCCAAACCCTCTGCCAAGATGCTCGACCTCTGGCTGGGACGGGAGGCGGTGCAGTTCCTGCGCGAAAACGAGATCGAGGAGATGCTCAAACTGCATATCCAGGAACGCGATTCCGAGATCACGCGGACCGAAGGGGTCGGCGCACTGAATTTCCTCGCCATGGACGACCTTAAAGTCGGCGAAGAGGGCGAACCCATCGAACCGCTAAGCATCATTCCCCTCAAGTTCGAGGGCAGCGTGCCGCAGTTCCCCGAAATCGCCTCCTCGTCCAAAGACCCCTTCTTGCGCCGGGTCCAGAGACCCCACAAGTCATGGATCATCCTGACAGACATGCGTGACAACCCCCGCCTCGTCATGGATGCCGACGGCTTTATCAACGCCGCCCTCTTCGAATTCGACACCTTCGACCCCATGGAGCACTGCCACCGCCCGACAATCATCACCAATATGGAAACGACACTCGGTTACATTCTGCCGGGTCTGCAGGTCGATCCGGAGCATATGGAAGACGACGTCATCGACCAGGACATTATCCTAGTCTGGGGAACCGAACGGCGCATTATCACCGGGGCGGACATTCTCGGGCGGCTGCTGCGGGGCATCGTGGCAAAATAACTACGATGCCATCTTACGGTACCTGTAGCACCAGGTTCAAACGCCCGAAATAGTTGGAGCGGACATACTGCCCGATCGGACGGCTGGGGTAGAGCTCCAGCGAAGCCCGCAGCCTATTGTAATAGAGATCGAATCCCAGCAGCCCCGTGATAATCGTCGTCGGCATCTCGAAATCATACCCGTGCTGTTTGGCGTACTCATGCATGTAAAAATAGCCGATCACATCGGCGAAAAGAGCGAGGTTGACGCTCCATCCCCACGTCCTCCTTCGTGTTTCCAGGTTAAGCTGGTGGGCAAGCGAACGGTTGACGATCCCACTGATCGTGACAAAGTTTTTGGGAGCATTCTCCCCAATACGCACGGCCGTGCCCCCGCCCGCTCCGACATAGCTGCTCCCCGCATTGACAGAGAGGCTGTTGAACCACTCGAAGGTGTAACGTTCTGCGACACGGACAGAGTATTGGCGCGTTCCCATCACATAGCCGGCCTGGAACAGCAGCCGGGCCGGCACCTGATTGTCCCACCCCTGCGGTTCATCGATCCGTAACAACCGGTGCAAACCCTTCTGCACGACTTCCGCCCCCGAAGAGGGCCCCATGACCCCCAGCGTCATCAGCACCTCGTGGAAGATATGCTCATTCCAGATAAACAGCGACGCTGTCAGGGCCGTCGACCCCATATAGGGAACGTCATCGTAGACGGGTTCGGTCTCATTCGTATCTTCGGGTGTAATGGCGATCCCCTGGAGGCTGATGGCCCCGTTTTGCTTCATATCGGAGAGGTCAAACGGGTAAACGGCCCTCAGCAGATCGCGCATCCCCCTGACGTAGCCGTATTGAAAACTCCCCTTTTCACTTGCACCCAGTTCATCGCTCATCCAGCCGACCTGGAAACCGCCGGTGTATTTGTCGTCCGACCCGAAGATCATGTCGTTGTCGATCGAAAACGACCAGCTCTGTGCAAAGAGCGGCAGGAACAGCCCCGCCGACAGCAGCCCGATGATGAAACGCACTATCACCCTCATGAAGCAGTGGCCAGGCTACGGCGGAAGAAAAAGAGCCCCAGCAGGAAAAAGACGACGCCGATCCCGCTGATGGCAAGCAGCTCCGGCCAGACGATGTCAATACCGGCGCCGCGATAGAGCACCGCCTGCGCCATGCTGACGAAGTGGCTCGTCGGCATCAGCAGCATGACGTTCTGCAGCCCCTGCGGCATGCTTTCAAAGGGAGTCACCCCTCCCGAGAGGATCTGCAGCGGCAGGATCGTAAGAATGATGATCAGCCCCAGCTGCGGCATCGTCCGGGCGACCGTTCCCATAAAGATCCCCATCGACGTCGTCGAAAACAGCATCAGCAACGATCCGAACAAAAAGAGCGTCAGCGACCCCTCGACGGGGACGGAAAGAATTCTCTGCACGACGATCTCGATCGAGAACGTGACACCGGCAAGCACGACAAGGCCCATCGACCACACCTTCGAGAGCATGATTTCCGCCGCATTCAGCGGCATGACCATCAGGTGTTCCAGCGTGCCGTGTTCCCGCTCGCGGATCAGCGCCGCTCCTGCGAGCATGATGGAGAGCAGCGATATCTGCCCGATCACCTCCATGATGCTGCCGAAACGGATGCTGTCGAGCGTGGGGTTGTACTTCATGCGCGTGACGACTTCCACCGGCAGCGCTGCCGATGTCCTTTGACCGTAGAGGAACTCCCGGACTTCGTCGTTGACCATCTGCTGGATGTAGCCGGCCCCGATGCCGGCCTGGGACATCCGCGTCGCGTCGATGTTGACCTGGAGCGTCGGATGCCTCCCCTGGAGCAGCTCCTTCTCGAACGAGGGGGGTACCGTGATAATAAAGGTGTAGCGTCCCTCTTCCATCCCGGCGTCGGCCGCTTTGGCACTGATCAGGTCCGGCGGAAGGAACCGGGGCAGGTAGAAGGCGTCCATGATCCGCATGGAGAGGGCCGAACGGTCCGCGTCGACGAAGGCCACGGGCACATTGACCAGCTCCGTCGAGGTGGAGGTCGCCTTGACATAGATGGCGAAGGTAAAAGAGTAGATGATCAGGAAAAGCATCATCTTGTCCCGCAGCAGGCTGCGAAGCTCCTTGATGCCCAAAAGGTAGATGTTCGCAAGATGCTTTTTCATCTATTGCTCCTGCTGCTTCAACGCCGCGATGCTCAGCAGCGTGATGATGACGACCGCCGCCGCCAGGGCCGCGAAGTCGCGGGAGAGGTCACTGAGGGTGAGCGCCTTGCTGAAGACGCCGCGGCTGATGTTGATGAAGTAGGTTGCCGGGTAGATCTCACCGATGACACGCCCCGCCCCTTCAAGCGAGCTGACGGGTTCGCTGAGCCCCGAGAAGCTGATAGTCGGCAGCAGCGTCAGAATGGCCGTCGCCGCCAGAGCGGCGACCTGGGTCCGGGTAAACGCGGACATGAGCAGCCCGAGGCCCGTCGTGATCGTCACAAAAAGCAGCGCTCCAAGGCTCAATGTCATCAGGCTCCCTTTGAGCGGGACCCCGAACAGCAGGACGGCGATCATGACCAATCCGAAAAAACCGACCATGCTCACCGCGATGTAGGGGAGCTGCTTACCCAGCAGGAACTCAAGGCGCGTGACCGGGGTGGCGTAGAAGTTGGTGATGGAACCCAGCTCCTTCTCCCGCACAACGCTCAGTGCCATCAGGATCGACGGAATGAAGACCAGCAGGATCGGGATGATCGCAGGCACCATCGCGAAGATACTTTTGAAGTCCTGGTTATAGCGGTAGCGCATCTCGATGTCGACGGGCGACAGCGCGGGGACATAGCCCAGCGTCCGGCGTGTCAGCTCCGTCAGGTAGTTGTAGTGCATCCCGCGGATGTAGCCAAGGATCGTTTCGGCGCGGAACGGCATCGCGCCGTCGATCCAGACACCGATCTGCGTCTGCTGTCCCCGCGTCACATCCCTGCCGAAGCCCGGGGGAATCTCGAGAGCGACGGCGACCTCCCCGCTGCGCATGCGCCGGTCCAGGTCCGCCTGCGAATGCAGCGGCGGCCGCTCGAGAAAATAGCGCGACCCCGCCAGGCTCTGGACGTAGTCGCGGCTCTGGGGGCTCTGATCCCGGTCAAGCACGGCGAAATGGAGGTCCTCGACGTCCATTGTGATCCCGAACCCCAAAGTGAGCATCAGCAGCACAGTCCCGAACACGGCGAAAGTGAGCCGGACCGGGTCGCGCAGCAGCTCAAGCGTTTCGCGGTAACTGTAGCCGAAAAGGCGCATCGGGCTGAAGAAACGGTTAGGCGTCCTCACACGGTGCGGCTCCGGCGTCGGCTCCACAGCGCTCTGCCCCTTCTCCCCCTCCCCGATCGCCTCTTCGAGGTAATCAATAAAGGCCTCTTCAAGGCCCGTCTTCCCCCGGGAGCGGATGAGTGATGCCGGCGTATCACTGGCCAGGACCCTCCCCTGATGCATCAGCGAAATACGGTCGCAGCGCTCGCCCTCGTTCATGAAGTGGGTGGAGATAAAGATCGTGACACCGTCGTGACGCGCTAGGTCAATCAGCAGCTCCCAGAAGCTGTCGCGCGACACGGGGTCGACGCCCGAGGTCGGCTCGTCGAGAATGAGCATCTGCGGCCGGTGCACGACGGCGACGGCAAGGGAGAGGCGCTGCCTGATGCCGAGCGGCATCCCGTCGGGGTAGCTGTGCTCGTAGGCTTCGAGCTTGAAGCGTTCGATCATCTCGTCGACCCTCGTCTCGACCTCCTGCGTGGGAAGGTGAAAGAGCTCGGCGTGCAGCACGAGGTTCTGCCGCACTGTCAGTTCCGCGTAGAGCGAGAAAGACTGGGTCATGTAGCCGACTTTGTTCCGCGTTGCGAGGTCGTGACGCTCGCTCCGGACGCCGAAAAGCCACGCCTCCCCCTCGCTGGGGTGCAGCAGTCCGGTCAGCATCTTCATCGTCGTCGTCTTCCCGCAGCCGTTGGAGCCGAGAAAACCGAAGATCTCGCCGCGTTTGATCCGGAAACTGACATGATCCACCGCCGTAAAATCGCCAAAATGCATCGTCAGCCCCTCCGCGGCGATGGCTTCCTCCGCGTCCGCAAAGTTGCCCGGGGGGACGACGAGGGTTTCATGCCCCCGGCGTTTGTGTTCGGGCAGCAGGCGGATAAACGCTTCGTCGAGCGTCTCCGTACCGGTCTGCTTCCGCAAGGCATCGGGGGTCCCGGTGGCCAGCACATGCCCTTCGTCCATCGCCACCAGCCAGTCGAAGCGTTCCGCCTCCTCCATATAAGCCGTGGCGATAACCACGCTCATCCCCTCCCTGTGGGAGCGGATGCGTTCGATCAGCTCCCAGAACTGCCGCCGCGACAGCGGGTCAACCCCCGTCGTCGGTTCGTCGAGGATCAGCAGGTCCGGGTCGTGGATCAGAGCGCAGCAGAGCCCAAGTTTCTGCTTCATCCCGCCCGAAAGCTTCCCGGCCGGCCGCGCTTTGAACGGGGCCAGTCCCGTGCTCTCCAGCAGCTCCGTGATCCGCGCTTCGCGCTCCGCACGTCCCTGGGCGAACAGGCGGCCGAAGAACTCGACGTTTTCATACACCGACAGGGACATATAGAGGTTCTTGCCGAGGCCCTGCGGCATGTAGGCGATGCGCGGGCAGACCGATGCGCGGTAGCGTGCATCGGCCATGTCACCCCCGAACACCTCCACGCGCCCCGCTTCGATGCGCCGGACCCCGGAGATCAGCCCGAGCAGCGTCGATTTTCCCACGCCGTCGGGGCCGATAAAGCCCACCATCTTGCCTGCCGGAATCTCCAGGTTGACGCCTTCGAGCGCCTGAGTCTTGCCGTAGCGGTGGGAGATTTCTGCAAGGGTGACCACACTGTTCATGGCGTCGGATCATCCCCCGGCAGGCGGTTCAGGCGCTCGGGCCACGGTGTCTGCGCGTCCATGCGGACATAGGCGCTCCCCGGCAGTCCGATCTTGACCCGCTCAAGATAGCGGCGCAGCAGGGCTTCGTCGACTTTCACCTTGATCCGGAACATCAGCTTTTCGCGCTCGCTCTGCGTTTCGATCTCTTTGGGAGTGAACTGCGCCTGCGGGGAGACGAAGGTCACCGTCGCCGGGATCGTGACATCGGGACGCGCATCCAGGATGATCCGCGCCTCGCTGCCGACGTCGATGCGCCCCGCCTGAGCCGTCGGCAGGAAAATCGTCATATAGACGTCGGTCAGATCCAGCAGTGTCAGCACCTTTCCGCCACCGCCGATGATCTCCCCGGGTTCGCGGAGCCTGTAGAGGACCCGTCCGTCGATGGGCGCGTAGAGCCGGCTCTCTTCGAGGTTTGCCTTGATCGTATCCGCCTGCGCCCGCGCCGCATCAATGGCGGCTTCCGCACTGACGACCTGCGCACGCGCCGCCTCCAGGGCAGCTTCGGTAACGTTCAGGGCCGACTCGTGCTGCTGCAGCTGTACCAGCGGGATGTTCTTGTTAACATAGAGATTCTTGGAGCGTTCAAGGTTTTTGCGCGCAAGGGTCCGTTCACTCTCACGCTGCTTGACCACGGAGAGTGCGAGTTTGCGCTGCTGCTCCGCCTGGCGTACCTGCGCCAGGGCCTGGGCGTAACGGGCATCAAGCTCGTCGGTGTCCATCACCGCCATCAGGTCCCCTTTTTTGACCATGTCCCCCTCGTGTACGGTGATCTCGTCAAGCCTTCCGGGCAGTTTCGTTTCAATATCGACCATCGTCGCCTCGATGCGCCCGTTACCCATCGCGATCGTCTCCGGCAGGGAAGGCCCTTCTAACCGGAGCAGTATGAAATAGAGGGCACCGGCCGCAGCGGCCAGCAGCAGAACGATGCCCGCACGTTTGAAAAATGGGTTATTCATAGGTTTCCTTTTTGAGCGGGTACGCTTCCGGGGTTACGAGCGCATGACGCAGTCTGGTGATAAAATCTCTGCGCGCCTCCGGGTTCATGAAAAAATCGAAACGCCCGCCGTCATACTGCAGCTGCATCAGATCGACGAGGAAACGGTAGCGGGTGTTCACCGCACCGAAATCGGCGGAGAGGGCCGCATTCTGCGCGACAAGCAGGTCCGCCAGCGTCCGGTTCCCCAGGGCGTAATTCTCCCGCACAAGGTTGTAGCTTTTGCGTGCGCTTCCGGCCGCCGACTGCGCCAGTGCTATCGCCGGGTACGCGGCACGCAGCGTATGCAGGTCCCCCCGGATCCGCTGTTCCAGTGCCGACAGCCGCTCGAGGCGGTCCGCTTCCAGCCGTCTGACCCCCAAGTCTGAGCGTGCGGCACGGGCGCTGCGCCCCCCGCCCTCGAACAGCGGCAGGGAGAGCGACACCCCCGCCATCCAGTTGGTCTCATCCTCCAGGCTGAACGCCGCACCCGGCGTACGGGTCTCGTCGAAGACATGGGTCACTTCGCCGTACAGCGCGATATCCGGGGACCAGTAGGCCCGCCGATCGGAACGGTATTGCCGGCGCTGCGCCGAAAGCTGCGCTTCGACCGCATCCAGGTCCGGCGAAACCTTCTGTGCCTCGGCGACATAAAACGCGTTTAGCCGTTCGAACGACACGGCGTTACTGATACGTCCGAGCAGACCGCTATCGCTGATCACGAGGGCAGGATCTTCCAGGGTCACTTCTGTCAATGCGTACCTGTCGGTGATGGGCCGGTGCAGGATACGGTTGAGCTGTTCATACGCCCTGGCAACATCGGCCTCGGCCCGCAACCGCGCCTGTGTCGCCACCGCGATCTCGCTCTCCCACTGGTAGACGTCGGAGAGGTCCGTCATCCCCGCATCGACACGCTGTCTTGCCATCGCAAGGTTGGCCTGCATCAGCCGCTCGTTCTCCCGGCGGATATCGAGCAGTGTTGTGGCTACGTGCGTCTGCAAAAACGCCGTGGTCGCCTGTCGGACCACCTCCAGTTCCAGCCCGCGCTGCTGCGCCCTGCGCCCTTCCTGCAGCGATTGTTGCACCGCCAGCCTGGCCAGCGCCCTCTCCGAGAAGAGGATCTGTTGCAGCTTTAACGTACCGTCCGTACTCTTCTCGGCGTAGAACCCCCCTTCGACGTAGACGTTGTCGCCGTTGCGCTGGGTGTAGAGCAGCTCGGCACTCAATTGGGGCAACAGGACCGAACGTACCTCATCTATGCTCTCTTCCCCTTCCCGAACCCCCAGTTTGCCGGCGATCACATAGAGGTTCTGCTTGAGCGCCGTCTCCGCTGCGCTGACCAGGTCCATCGCTTTGCCGTCATCGGCCGACTCATGCAGCAGGCGCGCCTGTGCCAGGACACGGAAGGGCGGCGAGATCTGCATGGCGCGCGCGACCGCCATATCGATGCGCAGCACGCTCTGCGCTTCGAAAGCGACGCTCTGGCGCTCCGCCGCCCCTCCCCCGGCGATCGCCACGATATTCAGGGCACTGCGACGCAGACGCCGCAGGCGTTCATCGGGGACGAAGAGATCGGCCAGCACGCCCGACCCCACCCCGGGTTCGAAACCGAGCGAGAACACGGGAAGCTTCTCCCGGCGGAGGTCATCCATCAGCGCCGTGCGTGCTGCCGCAGCGAGCCCCGACATCTCCCCAAGCAGCACCGCCCCGCTTCCTTCGGCGAGACTGTAGCTCCCATCGGCGGCCACCGGCAGCACCGCGAGCCTGACCCCCTGTGCTTCCGCCCGCTCCGCGGCACGCGCCGCCATTTCCGGGAAGAGCGCAAGGACACGTGCATCGACCAGCAGCGATGCCTGCTCGAACGGTACGATTTCGCGGTAGCGCTCCAGTGCCGCACCGAACGTGCTATGGCCCAGGACAAAGTTGACGTTGCGGACACCGCTCCCGTCCCCTTCCGGTGCGATCCCCCGCAGGCCGGCACCTTCCGCAAAGGGGATCACCGTCGGCTTTTGCATGGCACCCTTTGAGAGGGCGACCTCCCCCGCCAGCGTACCCAGGAGGACGATCATGTCGACCTTCGAATCCTTTTGCAGGCGTTCGATCGCGGCAGCGGTACGGGCAGTGTCGCCCCCTCCTTCCATCTGCATTGTCTCCGGGAAAAGGAGTTCTGACGGGTTAGGGGCGAGCTGTTTCACTTCCGTCACCAGTGCCGCCCGGTCCCGGGCAAATGCTTCATCGTAACGGTCCGCGACGATGCCCACATTGAGGGCGGAAGCCAAAACGGGAAACAGAAGCAGCGCCACTGCGCCCCAACGTCTACATCCGGTTGTCATCTGATCCCCCTTTTTTTGTCAGCGGTTTTATGCTGTGCGTCCGTGTAAGACCCTCTCGTCTGGCAGATGAAGGTATCGCACAACTGCTCGGCGAGTGCCTGCGGGTCTCCGCCTGCTACCACCCAGAATTGCAGGTAACCGTGCAGCTGTCCGTTGAAGGCATAGGCGCACAGTTGGGCCGCCCGTTGGTCAAGGTTTGGATTGATTTTTGAAAAACATGACGCCAGGAAAGCATAGAGTTTTTGCGCACTCTGCGGGAACTCGTTCCCAAGGGCACTGAAAAAAAGCGGGTTGTTTCGTACCCCCTCTTCCAATACAAGTCTGCCCTGCTGCACCATCTCGAAGATCATGGAGGCATAATGCTGCAACTGTAGGACAGGATCGTCCGCGTTTAAACGGTCAATCCCTTCAAAGAGCATTGCGATTTTCGCTTCGATGTAGGCAAGGTATATGCCCTCTTTCGAACCGAACATCGCATAAACAGTACTGATGGAAACGGATCCGGCTTTGGCCAGCTCCGCTACTTTGAACTGCTGAAAACCCTCACGCTCCAACATCTGCGCGGCCATTTCCAGCAGTTTCACTCTTTTCGTGTCCGGTACGCTCTTTGTCATATGGCACACCTTGTGTTGTGTGCTTTAAGTATAGGAGCCATTTTCTTAAGAGTAATTTAATTACTGAGAAATTCCCGCAGGCTGTTTTTGATGTAAACGCGCGTGGCCGGTCAGTACTTCCGTTTTCGGGGGATCACGCCGCGAACCCCGCCCTTGGGGTCATCCATGTCCCCCCGGCGGCGCGGGATCAGGTGCATATGGACATGAAAGATCGTCTGGCCGGCGTCGGCGCCGACGTTGATGCCGATGTTGAACCCACTGATCGTCTCATCTAACGCAAGCAGGCGCGCTTTTTGGTGCTGAAGAAGATCGTGCATAGCGGCGATCTCCTCCTGCGTCAGTTCAAAATAGTCCGCGACGTGGCGCTTCGGGATGATCAGCGTGTGCAATCGCGTGACCGGGTATTTATCGTAAAAAGCAAACGCGAGGTCGTTCCCGTCGACGATCGTGTTTTCAGGCAGGTGGCAAAAGATACACTTCATAGACATAGGATGACAGAATATCCATTAAAATGCCTTTCGCCCGCATGCATCGTCTTTTATGCATCAATAAAATTGATATAATTATTGTCATCCCATCGAAAGAGGGTGTGTAGGCTTCGGTATCGTCTCCTTTGCTATGCCTCTCTTTCAAATAGGTGTTTTATTGCCAAATCCGCACAGGATTTACATAAACATAAGAAAACACCTGTAACAATGGGAAATACCGATTTTCATCAGGCGGTACGTTTCGCGCCAAAGGAGTGCTTGCATGAAATACGTCCTTATCCTCTCACTGATCGCCGCTTCCCTGTTGGCCGAGATCGATGTCAGACAGAATATCAAGGCCCTTTATATGGGGGTTCCCCTGACAAAAAACCAGATGAATTACATTCTGGACAACCAGACCCAAATCCTCAGCCTTATGAAGGCCCAGGCGATCCAGACGGTCGGTGCACAGCAGATCCATGACAGCAACGTCGTGGAGTTCATGCTGCGCAGTGACGGCACTGCCGACAGCTACAGAGTCCTTGACCATGCCAGCCGACGCAATATCGACCGGCTCAGCGAACTCGTCGTGATGGAGGGGTACAAGCAGATGCCCGTTCCCCCCATGGACACCCCTATCCGCTTCATTATCCGGTACCGTACCGGTAATATGGAGAACGCCGTCGACCTCACACCCGAGCCCGAACCGCAGCCGAAGAAGAAAAAACGCGTACGCTGACCCCTTTCCCGGGGCAGCACCACTCACCCACGCCAATGCTACACTACTGCATCATCGGCGACGTCCACGGCTACTATGACAAACTGATGCGCCTCATCGCCCAACTGCCGAAGGAAGCGCGGCTCGTCTTCGTCGGCGACCTCATCGACCGCGGGCCGGATTCGGCAAAGGTCATCGCCTTTGTACGCGAAGGCGGACACTTCTGCGTACGGGGGAATCACGAAACGTTCATGCTGTCGCAGCGCCCCGAAAACGGGCGGCGATGGGAAGCGAACGATGCCTATCATCTCTGGATGCAAAACGGTGGCAACGCGACCCTCGCCTCGTACGGACTGCACGACTATCCCTCGTTACGGCAGGAAGGAAGCACCCCTCTGCTCCGCCCTTTTTTCCGCGATATTACGTGGCTGGAGACGCTGCCTTACTACCTTGAGCTCGAGGGGTGCAGCGTGGCCGGCCGCCGGGTCGTCGTCTCCCACGCCTCCGTGTCACGCATCTGGCCAAAGCGCCAAAGCGACCGTGAGGCCTTCAACCGCGACGTCCTCATTAACCGCGATCCCCCCGCGCCGCTCCCCGGCATCTACAACGTCTTCGGACACACCCCTTTTCGCACGCCTACGCTTTACGATTACGCGGCGCGCATCGACACAGGCCCCTATCTCTACGGCACGCTTAGCGCCCTCGAAGTGCCGTCGCTCAAACTGTTTGGCAGCACCTGACGCAGACGTTTCAAACCAAAGGTTAACCGCGGAAGCGTTACCATAGCTACATCCCAACCCAAGGCGGCAACAGTGCAAACGTCCCGGAAAAGTATCGGTCTTGTCGGCGCCGTCGCCATCGGCATCGGCGGCATGGTCGGCGGGGGAATCTTCGCGGTGCTGGGCGAAGCGGTTTCCCTCTCCCGCGGGGCCACCCCGCTGGCCTTCCTCTTCGGCGGCATCGTTGCGCTGCTGACCGCCCTCTCCTACGCGCGCCTCTCCGTCGCCTATCCCGGGCGCGGGGGAACCGTCACTTACATCGACAATGCCTTCGGCAATACCCTCGCCTCGGGCAGCGTCAACCTCATGCTCTGGCTCAGCTACCTTGTCACCATCGCCCTCTACGCCGTCGCCTTCGCCGCCTATGCCCACACCTTTTTTCCCGACGGTCCGCCGCTGCTGCGGCATATCCTGATCTCGGCGGCCATCGTGCTGCCGACGGCCATCAACCTTGTCAGTAGCACCTTCGTCAGCCGTTCGGAGAGCTTCATCGTCGGGATAAAGATGCTGCTGCTCGCCGTCATTATCGTTTCCAGTCTCCCCTACCTCCAGGCGGCCCCTTTCGAGCCGCGCCACTGGGGACCCCTCTTCTCGATCGTCTCCGCCGGAATGATCATTTTCGTCGCCTATGAGGGGTTCGAGCTCATCGCCAACGCCTCCGAGGACATTGCCGACCCCAAGCGCAATCTTCCCCGCGCCTTCGTACTCAGCGTCCTGATCGTCATCGCCCTCTATGTGCTCATCGCCGCGGTGACGGTCAGCACCGTTCCCGAAGCGGTGCTGGAAAAGGCCAAAGATTACGCCCTGGCCGTCGCGGCGCAACCGGCACTGGGACACGGAGGGTTCATCCTCGTCGCCGTCGCCGCACTGCTGGCGACCTTCTCGGCCATCAACGCCACCATCTACGGCAATGCCCGCCTGGGCTATACCCTCGCCAAAGATGGCCGTCTGCCCGAAGCCTTCGATGCGGAACGGCGAAACGAACCTTTCATCGGCATTCTCGCCACCATGGCCGCCGCACTGCTGATCGCCAATACCTTCGACCTGACCGAGATCGCCATCATCGGCAGCGCCGGTTTTCTGCTGATCTTCGCCCTCGTCAACGCCGCGGCGCTGAAACTGGCCGAGGCGACCGGCGGCAACCGTTTTCTGCACCTGTCAGCCCTGCTGCTGAGTGCATGCGCACTGGCAATACTGCTTTATCATACCTGGGAGGAGAACGGCCGTGCCGTCATAATCTTCGGGGGGTTCATCGCTCTGTCGGTCCTCTTCGAGAGCCTCTACGGACGGAGGGTTCGGGGGCACTTTCTCGATCGCCCCTATTGAGGGAATTTGAAGCACGTTTGCCCCCTCACATGCAAGATGATGTGACGGGACGAGCGTGTTGTAGGAGGTTTGCTTTAGGCCTCGAGACGGGCGATGGCCCGGCGGAAGGCATCGAGGTGGCTTTCGCTCCCCTCTTTGAGGTTTTCAAAGACCGACACCACATCCTCGGGCATCCCGGCGGCCGCCGATTCCAGATCGTCCAGGTCCGTCAGCTCGATCAGTTCGCCGACTTTCAGCCCTTCCAAGCGTGAGATATTCCCCTGCGCGACACAGGCGTCGTAGAGATTTTGCAGCGCCGGAAGCTCGAACACACCGACAGCGTCAAGGTCGACATAGGAGATATCGATCCCATAGCTTACACACAGTGCTCCGACGGCTTCGATATGGCTCTGCTCGGAGAGCTGGATCAATGCGAATGTGCTCTCTTCCGGGTAGCGTTCCCCCAGTGTGATGTAGACGTCGCGCGCCACTTTCTCTTCTTGGTAGATATAAAACAGCGTATCGCGCTGATCATCGCTCAAAACCGGATCGGTATCGCTCTTCGCACTCCCGTTTGCGTGCAGCACCGTCGCGCCTCCTGCCAAGAGCACTGCCCCCGTTTTTGCCACTTTACCGAGAAACTCGCGCCTCGCATTAATCATAAAAACTCCTTATATGTGATGGCGCATTGTAATGGGGAAGTGTGAGTGGAATGTGAGGGCACTTTATCCCTGAATCTTGGGATCGGCACCATAAATGATACGCCGGAAGAAATGCCTATAATTCAATCAAACTGTTTAGAAAAAAGGTATAAATTGAAGCAAAAAAATCGGTGCTTTGTCCGGGGGTGTGTTCACGGAGCGATCCGACCCGCCGTCAGAGACGCTCGCTCCCCTGTCTCGCATGCTGTATCGTCGGGGCAAAGGCCTTGGTGCTCACCTGCACGGTTTGACCGACTTCGAACTGTGCCGCCTCCTCTTTGTCGCAGACGACTTCGACGATCTGCTGCCCGATGGCCACGACGGCGATGTAGATGACGTCGGCGCGAATAATGTCAAGCAGCTCACCTTCCAGGGTGAACTTCTGGCTGCCGCTGGTCCGCAGCAGCACCTCGCCTGGGGTCCCGTCATGCACGATACGCCCGTGTTCAAGGACCACGACCCGCTCCGCCAGACGGTAGATCTCGCTGGGATCGTGGCTGACCATCACCGTCGTCGTGCCGAACGCCTTGTGCAGGGTAAGGATGTCATGCTGCAGCTTCAGCCGCATGGCAGGGTCCAGTGCGGAGAGCGGCTCGTCCATCAGCAGCAGTTTCGGACGGTTCATCAGGGCGCGGCAGAGCGCAACGCGCTGCTTCTGCCCGCCGCTGAGCGTCCCCGGAAGACGCTCTTTGAGCTCGAGCAACCCCGTCATCTCCAGTAAGATGGCGGCATGGGCGCGGTCGTTGTTGACGTAAAGCAGGTTCTGTTCGACGCTCATATTCGGAAAAAGCGCATAGTCCTGGAAGACGAAGCCGATCCCCCGTTTCTGCGGCGGCAGCATGGTCTTTTTGCCCAGCCACGTCTCGCCGGCGACGCTGATCTCCCCTTCCGCACGCTCCAGGCCGGCCAGCAGCCGCAGCAGCGTCGTCTTCCCGCTCCCGCTCTGCCCCGCCAGTGCCACAAAACTCTTTTCCCGGATGGAGAGCGCGATATCCAGCGGCATGTCGCCGCTGCTGCCCTGCAGCATTTTATGGATGTTCAGTTCGATCATCACGCCACCCCGATCCGGCGGTTCTGGCGCTGGTTGAAGAGGTAGACCCCCAGCAGCACCACGAAGCTGAGCGCCACCATGATCGCACTGTAGATATGTGCCGTGGTGTAATCCATCACCTCGACCATCTCGTAGATGGCGACCGAAGCGACCTTGGTTTCGCCGGGGATGGAGCCCCCGACCATCAGGACGACCCCGAACTCGCCGACCGTGTGCGCGAAGGTGACAATAAGCGCCGTAATCAAGGCCGGCTTGATGTTGGGCAGCGCCACGCGCAGCAGGGTCTCCGCCTTTCCCTTCCCGCTGATGTAGGAGGCTTCGAGCATGTTCTTGTTCAGCGCCTCGAAGCCGCTTTGCAGCGGCTGCACCATAAACGGAAAAGAGTAAAAAACGCTGGCAATGACAAGCCCCGTAAAATTGAAGACGAGCTTGATGCCGAAGGTCTGCTCGAAAAAGGCTCCCAGCGGCGAGTTGTACGAAAGCGCGTAGAGAATGTAAAACCCGAGCACCGACGGCGGCAGGACAATCGGCAGGGAGGTGACGGCTTCAATAAAGGGCTTGCAGCGGCACGCCGTCTGCGACAGCCACCATGCGACCGGCAGCGCCACGACAAAGAGGATGAACGTCGTCACACCCGCCAGTTTGAACGACAGGATAAAAGGGCCGAAATCAATCGCTTCCATCTGTCTCCCACCGCGCCGTCAGGTCGGCCATGCCCGCCTGGTAGGGGCTGCTTGTGACGACCCCCTCCACGCCCGATGCGGCGTAATCCGCCACGTTGGCCGGGTTGATTCCCCCCGCGGCCAGGATGGTCGCACCGGGATGGTTTTCGCGTTTGTAGGCCACAAGCTCCTGCAGCGTTTCGGGACCGCACTTATCCATCTGGATCACGTCCGCGCCCAGGGAGAGCATCCGCTTGGCATCGTCGAGGGATTCGGACTCCACCGTCAGTTTCTTCTCGACGCAGCGCTGTTTGAGCTCCCGCAGCGCCGCCTCGAACGCCGCGCTGTCTTCGTAGAGTGCGCGGTGCTGTTCGAAAACGAGTACCGTCTCCGAGAGGCCGAGCCGGTGCGGCATCGCCCCGCCGCACATCAGGGCGCGGGTGGAAAAGCGCTTGGCGAAGGGGAAACTTTTGCGGGTAACAAGCAGTTCGCAGTGCGGGTTGACCGCATGCGCCCTTGAGAGCATCGTCCGGGCGCGCGTGGCCATGCCGCAGGCGTATTCGAGCAGGATCTGGCAGAGTCGCCACGCGCTGTGCAGCGTCTCATGATCCCCGCGCAGCTCCAGCAGCACGCTGCCGGGCGCCGCGACGCTCCCCGAAGGGAAGCTGCTTTGCGCCTCGCACCCCAGGAGTTCGCCGATGCGTACCGCCTCTTCGGTGCAGGCCGCGACGACCTCGTCGCGCGTCAACACCTTCAATGTCGCCCGCTGCGGCGGCAGTGCGAGCAGCTGCGTCGTCAGATCGAAATAGGGAAGATCCCCCCTGATGTACTCCCAGAGCTCCGGGTCCGATAGCCGGTTCATGTCTCTCCTTTTTCAACGATCTCCAGGATGGAGAGATCGCTTGCCTTGATCAGCGCCGTGACGCTGTCGCCCTGATGCAGCGCCATCGTCTCGGCGGAATCGCGGGTGATGATGCTCTCCATCCGTGCCGGGCCGACACGGAGCGTTACGCTGCACAGCAGCGCCCCCGTCTCAACCGTTTCGATCACCGCTTCGAGGCGGTTGGAGATGGAGAGGTGCCCCTCCAGTTTCTTGGCCAGCGCCACATGGGACGCTTTGGCCCCGAGGATCACCCGCGTCCCGACGGCGATCGGGATCGCAAGCCCCAGTGCCATCATCCGCATCGGCGCGCCCCCCGCATCAAAGGAGACAATGGTGATGTTATCCCGGCGCTCGATGCTGGTGATGTAGGCCTCGATGCGGTTCACTGTACGATGTATCCGTAACGGCGCAGGATCGCCTTCGCTTCATCGCTGAGCATAAAATCATAGAACGCTTTGTACTCCACACTTTTCCCCGCATTTTTCAGCAAAACGACCCCCTGTTTGATCGGCGTATAGAGTGCCGGATCGACACTCGCCCAGTTAACATTTTCCTTGTATTGTGCCATTTTCGGGCTGTAAAGGGAAGATTTCGCGATGAAACCGACGTCCGCCGCCGTCAAGGCATACGTCACCGTCTGCGAGATCGACTCGGCATAGACGAACTTCGTTTCAGCGGCATCATAGACGCCCCCTTTTTGCATCGCCTCGACTGCGGCGGTGCCGTAGGGGGCCGTTTTCGGGTTGGCGATGGCGATCTTGCTCACGGAGTTGTCCGCCACCAGGGCGATCCCCTTGGAGAAATCCATCGGTTTCGCGCTGAGATACGCCAGGGCGCCCTGGGCGTAAACGACCGGCTTGGTCACGGCGATGCCGTCGGCATAGAGCGATGCGGGGTACTTCATGTTCGCCGCCATGAAAAGCCCGTAGGGGGCGCCGTTCTTGATCTGTGCCGTCAGCTTCCCGCTGCTGCCCAGCGTGACCTGGACCTTTGTATCCGGGTAGTGCTTCGCGAAGACCGTCTTGAGTTCATCGATGGCGTAGCTGACGTTTGCCGCCACGGCAATGTTGATCTCGCCGGCAATGGCGGAGAAGGACAAAAGCAGTAACAAAAATGTCTTTTTCATCATAACAGGTTCCTTTATTTCGCGATCATAACGTCGCTGGCTTTGACAATGGCGATCACGTCACTGCCCAGTCCGATGCCCAGTTCGGCCATGGATTCGTTGGTGATGATGGAGGTCAGCAGATCGCCGCTCTCCAGCTGGATGATGAGCTCCGTATTGACCGCCCCCTGGATCACCTTCTCCACGCGGCCCGCCAGCTTGTTGCGGGCGCTGATCTTCGGCATGCCTCCCGTCGCGATCAGAACGTGCGACGCTTTGAAAAAGGCGCGGACCACATCCCCCACGGCCAAGTCGAGGCTTTCGACACTCTCAATCGTAATGATGGCGCTGAGCGTCGTCCCTTTCGGCGCGCGCAGCGCGATCTTGGCGTTGACCGCCCCTTTGTTGACGGAGAGCACCCCCGCCTCGATCTGGTTTCTGGCACTGATTTTCATTTTTTGTTCCTTCTTTCTTATTTGGCAGGTTTAGCGATCATCATGTCCGAGGCTTTGATGATCGCGACAACGGGCATACCCGATTGCAACTCAAGGTTTGAAACGGCGTCGTCGGTCACGGTCGCGCTGATGCGGTCCCCGCCGCCAAGCCGGATCCGCACTTCCGCATTGACAACGCCGCGGTGGATGGTTTCGATCGTCCCTTCAAGCCGGTTCCGCGCGCTGATGGGAATGGCCCATCCCGTGGCGACCAGCACATGCGAGTCTTTGAAAAATGCGATTACCCTGTCCCCCTCCTTGACGCAGAGCGTATCAGAGGCGTTCCCGGTGATCGAAGCGAACATCAAGGTCCCCTGCGCCGTTTTGAGCTCCAGCAGCGCACTGACCCCGTCCCGGCGCACCGCGACGATATCGGCATCGATCTGGTTCCGTGCACTGATCATCATGCTCTGTCCTTTAGAAGAGGTAGTTGAGCTCGAAGCGGGCATCCAGGCTGTCGGCATCCGGTTTTTCGGTGTCGTTGTACCCCAGGCGCAGCCGCCACTGCAGGTCGGCCAGCATGGGCAGGTTCTGCACGAATCCGAGGTAGTAGTAGTTCTCGTCATAGTACCCCTTCGACTCGTCCGCATCGGTATGAAGAATAGAAGCCTGCACGAACAGGTCGGTAAAGACCCCGGTTTTGTTGGCGGCGCGCTGCAGCTCGACGCGGTAGCTCTTCGTATTGGCCATCCAGTTGTAGCGGGCCATCGAGCGGGTATACCCCGCCGTCGGGAAGCCCCGCCACGGGGTGATCAGGTCCGCTTCGTCGAAGACCTGGGTATAGCCGAAGTTGAGCTTGTACTTGCCCAGCTGCGCCACGAGCCGTGCGGCCACCATCTGGGCATCGAGAGAATCGGCCTCTTCATAGCCGCCGGCCGCGCCGCTCTGGCCCGCCAGTTTGCCGCTGTACGCTGCGCCGCCGACCTTGCCGGCGCCGTTGTCGAACTGCTTGATGTAGCGCACACCGGGCGTCAGCGATATGCTGCCGAGGCTGATCTTGTAGTTCGCCTCCGCCATCACTTCGCTCACGAGCTCCGGGACGATATAGAATGACGCGTCGAGTTTAAGATTGGCAATCGCCGTATTGTGCAGGTCCCCCGTGATCAGCGGCGCGTCGGTCGGCTTGCCCGCCGCTTTGAGCCGCGTATAAGTAAGCCCCTTATGCATCGCGGAGTCGTCATTCTCACTCCACTCCGGACGCTCGGAGCTGCTGCTGTTCGCGTCGCCGTACATCAGAACCGAGTGCGCCTGCGTATGGTCGCGCAGCTTCTGTTCGGCGAGGTAGGCCACGCGAAGCGCCGTCGCCGGGACCGCTTTCGTATCGATGACGATGCCGTCAAAGGTGTTGGGGATCATTTTCGTGTCGTTGGACTTGGTATAGAAAGTCTCCACCAGCTGCCGGCCGACGGCAATGCGGGTTTTGGGGATGCCGCTGTAGGCGATGTACGCCTGGCCGAGTGCGCCCATCCCCTTGTTGCCCGTATTGACGTAATCGTAACGGCTCAGGACATCTTTGCCCGGTTTCAGCGTACTGACCGGATCTTTTCCGTCATCGAAAAAGGCCTGGGAGTAGTAAAGCCCCATGCCGAAATCGAAGCCGCCGTAGCGCGCACTGCGGTAGACCAGCGAACCGCCGAGGGCACTGATAAGATGGCTGTTCTGCTTGGCCGTCTCTGTCTGCCACTTGTAGTAAAACGTATTCGAACGCAGGCGGGCGTAAAACTCCCCCTCGCTGAACATCCCTGTAAAACTCTCCGCCGCTCCCGGAACAGCGTTATATACCAGTGTATAGTTCGAATTCAGCGCCTGTTTCGGGGCATCTGTATCCGCCGCGTGGAGTGAAACCCCAAGAACCCCCGTCAATACGGCACTTATCCAGCCTGTCGTTTTCAATGACTCTCCTTTTGTCACGCTGTTTTCGTAGCGTTATTTTCTATAAAACATAACGATGTCTGCAAGGTCTATTCTCTAAAAATTGGCTCAGAAGCACGAATAAAGCGGAAAAATGCGACAAAACATGACAAAAGTGTTATATTCTTAAAAATATAACGGTATCGTAGATGAAGTTGCCTTGCCCCCTGCTTAAGGAAGTGTACGCCCCCACACACATCGTCTTAGGACGAAGGGAGAGCGTTTATACTATAGCTAAAACCATCCGGACGGTAGCGTATGCAGCTAGATCTCACCCGCGGCAGTATCCGAAGCCATATCAGGACCCTGGCGGTGCCTGCATGCATCGGCTTTTTTTTCCACACCCTCTTCAACATCACCGACACCTACTTTGCCGGGACAATCTCGACCCAGGCGCTGGCGGCCCTCTCCCTCTCCTTTCCGATCTTCTTCATCATCATCTCTCTTGCCGAAGGGATGAGCGAAGCGGTGACGGCCCTCGTCGGCAATGCCCTGGGAGCGGGTGAAACGGCGCAGGCGCACCACCTTGCGCGCAACGCACTGCTCTTCGGGGGCCTGCTGGCCATTGCACTGACCGCCGCGGGGTTTGCCGCCGCTCCGGCACTGATGGTCTCGCTCGGGGCCCGGGACGCCTACCTCGCCGAAGCGCTGGCCTACATCAATGTTATCATCGCCGGTACGGGTCTCTTCGTCTTCACCTTCTTTCTCAACGCCCTGCTCAACGCCGTCGGGGACACCGTCTCCTTCCGCAACGTGCTCATCGTCGCCGCTGTGATCAACGTCGCGCTCGACGCGTGGTTCGTGCGCGGCGGGTTCGGCGTCGCGCCGATGGGCGTCACGGGCATCGCCCTGGCCACGGTCATCATCGAATCCATGAGCGCCGCCTACCTCTATTACCGCCTCAAGACCAAACCCGTCTACCGCGGCAGCGCGCCGTTTCGTTTCGACCCCGCTGCCCTCGGCGAGCTGATACGGCAGGGGATCCCCCCCAGTGCCAACCTGGCGCTGATGGCCGCGGGCATCTACATCATTACCTATTTCGCCGCACCCTACGGCCAGGAGGTCGTTGCGGCCTACGGCGTGGGCATGCGTATCGAACAGATCATTCTGATGCCCGCCGTCGGGCTCAACGTCGCGGTCCTCGCCATCGTCGCCCAGAACAGCGGCGCCCGCCGTTTCGAACGTATCGGAGAGACCGTCGGCCGCTCCCTCTTCTACGGTGCCGTCGTCGCCCTGATCGGCGGTATCGTGCTCTTCGCGGGCGCCGGAACGGTGATGGGCGTCTTCAGCGACATCCCGGACGTCATTGACGAAGGCGTGCTCTACCTGCGCGTCGAAGCCTTCCTGATCTACCCCTTCGTCGTCATCTTCACCTACGTCGCGATGCTCCAGGGGGTCAAACGGCCCGCGTTTATCTTCTACATCAGTCTCGCCCGGCAGGTCGTCGCCCCGCTGATCGTCCTCTGGGTCCTCGCCCGTATTGCGCCTGCGGCCCTCTCCGTATGGCTCGGCGTCGGGGGCGTCGTCATCACCGCCGCCGTCGTGACATACTGGTATGCGCGCCGCATCCTCACCGACCTCTCCCGCGTCCCGCTCTGATACCCTTTTATCCACCCAGAATGATGAAAAATTCATCATTCTGGCATAGACTTTGCACTAAAACTCATCTACAATGCCCGGCGTGAATACGATTTGACCACAGACATTTTATTTTCTCCTTATCCCTCTCCACGGTGCGGTTGCGCCGGAGCGGAGAACTTGGCAATTTTACGAAGGAGTTTCCATGCAGAATCTTGTTTCCATATATGAAGAGAATGCCGACCTGATCCAGAAATTCATCCTTGCGTCCATCCAGCGGATCGGACTCATTCATCTGACGGAAAAGAACGTCAAGCACATTTTTAACGTCTTCCCGAGCCTGGAATTGGCCTATGAAACCGACGAAGGGTTCGCCCAGACTTCGGCCAACTACAGCCGCCACAAAAGCGATACGGCGGCCGTCGGCGCGGACCGGAGCTATCTCATCGACGAGAGCAAGCTCGTCGGCGACTACTATTTTCATGAGCCCTACCTCTCCACAACGACGGGGCATCTGTGCATCACCATCGTTTACAAAACGGCCAAAGGGGGGTATATCCTGCTGGATTTCCAGCTGCGCAACCTCCTCGAGCGCTTCATGCTGATCGAGAACAACGGTGGGCTCAAAATGACCCACCGTACCCTCTACGGCATTATCGGAGGGGGGCTGCTGCTGTTGGGGATCTTTGTCGTTCTCTACGGACTCTTCAGCTTCGGCCACTACCTTATCGTCGAGGATGTCCTCTCGCTGGAGATGTTCTTCAAACCCGTCATTGCCCTCACCCTGGGACTGGCCGTGTACGACCTTGGCAAAACGATCGTCGACCAGGAGGTGATGCCCAAAACCCAGAAAGTCGACGAGGGGATCAAGGTGAAGACCCTGCTCAACTTCTCCGTCTCCATCCTCATCGCCCTGATGATCGAGGCGCTGCTGGTCGTTTTCAAGATCT
This sequence comes from Sulfurimonas sp. HSL-3221, assembly GCF_021044585.1. GTDB lineage: Bacteria > Campylobacterota > Campylobacteria > Campylobacterales > Sulfurimonadaceae > Thiomicrolovo > Thiomicrolovo sulfuroxydans. The sequence continues at coordinate 1,809,552 of NZ_CP087998.1, forward strand.
CCATCTCCAACTACCACGACCTCCCCTACGCCGCCTCGCTGATCGGTGCGCTCGCCCTGCTCTTCTTTGTTTTCTCCTACTTCATCTACATCGTCAGAAAGAGCGGGGCCGCCCCCGAGATCGAATAGGCATCAGTAGGCGTCAAAGAGCGTCTGGATGTGCGCGGCATCGTGGGTCGCGAGCGAGAGCGGCCGCCGCTGGCCGCGGCGGACCCGTTCGTCGAACGTATCGCTCTCCCGGCGGTAGAAGACGCCAAGCGGAAACGGGCCCTCCTCCATCGCCCGGGCCATCGCCGCGCCGAGATCGGCCGTGTCGTGGGAAGCGTCCAGTTCGTAGGTATGCCCCTCGAACCAGCCGAAGGTGTTGATCTTGTTGAAGGTCACGCAGGGCTGGAAAATGTCGACCAGGGCGTAGCCGCGGTGCAGAAAAGCGGCTTTGAGGACCGATTTGGCATGCTCGGGATTCCCGATATTGACCCGGGAGACGAACCCCGCCCGCAGCGCCAGTGCCACGGCGAGGGGGTTGAAGGGCTCGTTACCGACCCCGTCGACCTGCACCTTCGTTTCCATCCCTTTTTGGCTCGTCGGCGACGCCTGCCCCTTGGTCAGCCCGTAGATCATATTGTTGTGGACGATATGGACGATGTCGACGTTGCGCCGGACGGCATGCAGGAAGTGGTTGCCCCCCTCCCCGTACATATCGCCGTCGCCCCCCTCGGCCACAACGGTCAGTTCGGGGTTGGCCGCCTTGACCGCCGTCGCGACGGGAACGGCGCGCCCGTGCAGTACCCCGAACATATTGACGTCGACGTAATAGGGTGTCTTCGCCGCCTGGCCGATGCCCGAAACGATGACGACGCTGCGCCCGTCGGCATTCAACGCATCGAGTACCTCGCGGATCAGCGTCAGAATGCCGAAGTTCCCGCACCCCGGGCACCAGCCGATATCTGTATTTTCACGTTCAAACGGTTTCATGAGAGCTCCTTTAATTGGGCACCGAGTTCCTGCGCCAGCTGGTCGGCAAAGAAGGCGAAACCGTTGCTCTGCAGGATGCGCCGGTCGACCCCGACGCCGTGCAGCGCCAATTGCTCCGCGAAGGCGCCGTCGGCGTTGTTCTCGACGACGATGCGATAGTCGTACGTCTCCAGGAAGGCGAGCTGTTCTGGGTTAAGCGGATGTACCCAGGCAAAGTGGACCTGGCAGGTACGCTCGTCTCCCAGACGCGCCAGGGCCTCGGCAACGGCGCCGCGGCTCGAGCCCCAGCCGATCACCGCGATGCTCCCCGCACCGCGCACTTCCGGCGCCCACGCCTCGGCCACGATCCCTTCGGCCTTTCGGGCCCGCTTGGCGACCATCGCCTCTCGGACGCGGAAGTCCTCGGTGATCTGCCCCCTTGCGTCGTGTTCGTGCCCGTCGCTGCAGACCAGCCCCTCGCCGCCGCCCGGGACGGCCCGGGGGCTAACGCCCGAGGGGGTGTCGGCGTAACGGTTGTACGTTTCGGATGCCGGTGCAATGTAGCGGCGCTGTTCGAAGGCAGCGAAATCGATGTCGCCGGTCATCGCCATCGTATCGGCGAGGTACTGGTCACTGAGCATGATGACGGGCACCTGCCACCGGTCGGCCAGTTCAAAGGCGAGATGGCCCAGTTCAACGCATTCGTGCAGCGAACCCGGGGCGAGAATGATCCGCGGGAAGGGGCCGTGGCCCGAGTGCAGCGCGAGGTTCAGGTCGCCCTGTTCGCTGCGGGTCGGCAGCCCCGTCGCCGGGCCGGGCCGCTGGGCCAGGTAGACGACGGCGGGGGTCTCCGTCATTCCCGAGAGGCTTATGCCCTCTCCCATCAGCGCGAACCCGCCCCCCGACGTCGTCGTCAGCGCCCGTGCACCGGCGTACCACGCCCCCATCACGAGGTGGATCGAGGCAATCTCGTCCTCGCTCTGTTCCACGGCGATCTCGAAGCGTTTGGACATCCCCGCCATAAAGTTCAGCACCCCCGTGGAGGGGGACATCGGATAGGAAGCGACGAAGTTGCACCCCCCGGCGAGGAAGCCGAAGCCGCAGGCGGTCGTGCCGTCCATCAGGTGCAGGGCGGCGGCCCCTTCGGGATGGGAGTGCGGCAGCGGCGGCAGCGGGGGATGCTGAAGAGTACGGCCCACATCGGCCCCGGCCTCCGCCGCGTGAACATTCCCCTCGTCCCGCGCGAAACGCGCCTGCACGCTGGCGTTCAATGCCTCCGTTTCAAGGCCCAGCATCCCGTAGACCAGCCCGGCGGCATAGGTGTTGGCGTAGCGCGGGTCGCCCAGCCGCTGCGCCTCGCGCTGCATCGCAACGGCAATCGCGCCGGGCGCCTCCGACGCAAAACGCTCGTCGGTCAGTACGACCGTCTGCGCGCTAAGGCGCGGCGCCGCGTGGGTCAGGGCCAGGGCGTCAAGCGCGATAAAGAGGTCCACCTCCCAGCAGGGTGCTTCCAGCGGGGCGTCGGCGATACGGATAAGCGTCGTATTGCTCCCCCCGCGTACCCGGGACATGAACTCCTTGCTCGAATAGACGTAGTAGCCGCTGCGGACAAAGGCGTCGCTGAGCACCTTCTCCAGGGTGTCGATCCCCATGCCCGCCGCCCCGCCGATCAGGATGGAGAGGCTCTGCCCGGTTTCGGGCGGGGTTGGGGACGCCGGCACATGCCGCTGCAGCGGCGGCATGGAAGGGTCGGCGGCGAAAGGGACCTCATACCGCCCGGCCGAGGGCAGCTTCGCGTTCATCTCCGGCAAAGGCGTTGGCACGGATGCCTTCACGGCGGCGGGCACGGGGGCCTCTTTCGCCTGGGGATAGGGCATGCTCTCGCCCCAGGTGATCTTGCCGCCGTAGTAGCCCAGCACGATCACCCCCGCGCCCGTCAACAGGACGATCGCATGGTAGGTAATGCCTTCGGCCGACATCGTGTAGACGATGCCAGGGGCTTCGAGATAGAGCATGATCGCGACGACCCCCGCCAGCAGCATCGCCACGGAGAGCACGATTTTGACGGCAAAGGGACGGCGCCACGTACCGCCGTAATTGATCCGCCAACTGATCAGCCCCGGTACCATTGCAACCACCCCCATAACCGTCGCCGCCAGGAAAGTATAAAAGACGGCAGCGGCATAGAGCGCGGTCGGTACGGCGAAAAAGAGCAGGTCCATCAACGCTGAAAAGAGGTGCAGCGCTATGGGGAAGTGGACGGTCATCGGGTGGGGGTGGTAGCGGCGGTAGAGCGCCTGCCAACGCCGGCGGCGCTCTTTGTTCGCGTCCGGCGGCGGCGAATCGGCCCGGGCCTTCTGTTCCGGCTCCGCCTCCAGCGTGCCGACGACGCTGTAGCGTTCAAATACCTCATCTCCGTGCGGCGCGCCTTCAAGCATCGGCGTGAGGTCGCGCCCCGCCTGATGCATCCCCTGGTGGTTCCCCTCCGCCCACATCGGGCTCTCCGACACGTCGTAGATCTTCCCTTTGTAGGCGACATAGGCGGGTCTTCCGTCGCGGCCGTCGTAGGCCGCAAGTTCACGCGGTGTCATGGCCTCCTCCTTTCGCTTCGCTTTTCGCGGAGGCCGTCACGCCTGCTTACGTGGCGGTCGTTTCGTTTGCCTGCATCGTATCGACATAGTCGCAGACTTCGCTGTCCTCATTGCACGGCTGGCTGTAGCCGGCGATGGGGTCGTTCTCCTCCGCGGCAAGGTTGTCGGAAACGAAGCGCCAGTTGATCAATGTCCACCAGTTCTCCAGGTACTCCGGCCGGGCGTTGCGGCGGTCAATGTAGTAGGCGTGTTCCCAGACATCACAGACCAGCAGCGGCCGACGCCCGTAACGTACGGGCGTATCCGCGTTGGAGGTCGTTTCAATCACGAGGGTATTGTCATTTCTGAGAACGAGCCAGGTCCACCCGGACCCGAACAGCCCCGCCGCCGCAGCAAGGAAGGCACCTTTGAACCCTTCCATGGAGCCGAAGTCGCGCTCGATCATCTCGGAGAGCTCCACCGACGGTGCCGTGGTCTCGGCGGAGAGGCCCAGCCAGTAGAAGTCGTGGTTGAAGACCTGCGCGGCGTTGTTGAAGACACCGTTCTGTGCTTCGCGGATGATCTTGAGCAGCGGCGCGTCTTCGAGGGGGGTCCCCTCGATCAGGCCGTTGAGCTTGTTGACGTAGCCGGCATGGTGTTTTCCGTAATGGAATGACACCGTTTCGGCAGAGATATAGGGTTCCAGCGCCGTCTCTTCGTACGGCAGCTTCATCAATTCAAATGCCATATTATGCTCCTTTGATTGGGCTCGCTTGTATTATCATAACTTATCGAGGTAAAGGGATGGGAAGGAAATTGTTTTAGCGTCCGGATAAAGCCTGCCTTCAGAATAAGCAGACCGCCCGGGCGCGGGGGAACCAAAGAGTGTATACTTCCGTCAAAAAAGACCCGTCCAGTGAAGCAGTTCCTCTCCCAGACCGACCGCGGCGTGCTCTTCATGCTGCTCAGCGCCCTCATCTCCGCCCTCAACGGGGCCGTCGCCAAGCTGCTCGGCGACGACCTGAGTGCCCTGGAGATCGTCTTTTTCCGGAACCTCATCGGGGTGCTTATTATTCTCGCGATGCTGCGTCACACTCCCCCGACCCTGCCCGGCGGCAAACTCCACCTGCTTTTGCTGCGCGGCTTTTTCGGCTTCAGCGCGATGATCCTCTTCTTCTATACCATCACCGTCATCCCGCTGGGCGAGGCGATCACGCTCAACAAGACCTCGCCGCTCTTCGTCTCCGTACTCGCCTTTTTCCTGATGAAGGAGCATCTGAACCGTTACGCCCTTGCGGCGCTTCTCATCGGATTTGCCGGTGTCCTCTTCATCTCCAAGCCGACGGGGATGCTGATGGGGTACGAGCACTTTCTCGGGCTGCTCGGCGGTTTCTTCGCCGCCTCGGCCTACGCCACCATCAAAACGATCCGCCACGTCTACGACACCCGCGTCATCGTCCTCTCGTTCATGGGGGTGGGTACCCTCGTCCCCCTGCTGCTCTTCGCCCTCGCCCCCTTCGTCAGCGCGCCGGATGCCCTGGCCTTTCTCTTTCCCGCGTTCTTCTGGCCGACATCGCCGAAGGTGTGGGGGCTGATCGCCTTCATGGCCCTCATCTCCACCCTCTCGCAGTGGCTGCTCACCAAAGCGTACAGTTTCAGCAAAGCGGGCATCATCGGGGCGGTGAGCTACACGAACATCCCCTTCGCCGTCGGGTTCGGCATCATGCTCGGCGACGGTTTCCCCGACGCCGCCGTCTGGCTCGGCATCGCCATGATCATCGCCGCCGGACTTCTGGTCAAAAAAGGATAAGAAATGCACCAAGAGCACATTGTCATTCTCGGCGGCGGTTACGGCGGCCTGCGGGCCGTCGAACATCTCGCCGGCGACCCGCGTTTTCGCATCACGCTGATCGACCGCCACCCCTACCACTACCTGCAGACCGAAGCCTACGGCTACATCGCCGGGCGCTTCGACATCCACGACATCACGATAGACCTTGCGAACTGGTGCCGGGGCTTCGGCAGGCATGTCACGTTCAAGCAGGCGGAAATCACCGGCGTCGACCCGGAGGCAAAGGAAGTCGTCTTGGAACATGAACGCATCTCCTATGACAGCCTCATCGTCGCCACCGGGGCACGCACGAACTTCTTCGCGTTTATCAAGGGCCTGCGCGAAAACAGCTACGGGGTTAAAAACCTCCAGCGCGCCTTCGCCTTCCGCCAGACCTTCGAACAGCTCGTCTACACCAAGGTCGAAGAGACCCGCGAGCCGGAGCCGGCCGAGCTGCAGATCGCCATCGGCGGGGCGGGGCTCAGCGGCGTCGAGATCGCCGCGGAGATGGCCGACGTCATCGAAAAACACCACAAGACCCTCGGTACCAATGCAAAGAAGATCAGGATTACCCTTATCGACGCGGCGGACACGATCCTGCCGGGGATGAGCAGCTATATCGTCAACCGCACGGCAAAGCGCCTGGAATCGCTGGGAATCCGGATCCTGACCAACGCCTTTATCGACCGGGTCGAAGACGGTGCCATCCATCTCAAAGACGGCACGGCTCTCCCCTACCGTTTCATGATCTTTACCGGAGGGATCATCGCCAATACACTGCAAAGCGACGCGCCCCTTGAAACGAACCGGCTGGGACAGATCGTTCCCGATGCCTATTTGCGCCTCTCCCCCCATATGGACGTTTACGCGGTCGGCGACTGCGTCGAACTCAAAGACGCGAAAGGCACCCTGCTGCCGCCAACGGCCCAGACGGCGGAGAAGAGCGCCGAGTACGTCGCCGCCTCCATCCGCAAACGCCTGAACGGCGATCCCGTTGCCCCTTTTCATGCCAAGGTCGACGGCGTCTTTGTCGCCCTGGGCGGCCACTACGCGGTCGGCGAGCTCTTCGGCATCATCCGCGTCAGCGGCTACACGGCCTACCTGCTGAAAAAACTGATCACCAAGGGCTACTACCTTGGCCTCAAACTGCGCATCAACACTGGCTTCAAAAAACGTACAGAGGCCTGAACCCGTCAGATGACGCTGACGGGCAGGTAGAAATCGAGGTCGAAACGCTCGTCGGCTTCGAGAAAATGGTTCCGGCGGTAGACGACGTAGGGCGGCAGGGTCTTCGCTTCGAAGCCGCTCTCAGGCAGCCAGGTATGGTAGATGTAGCGGATCAGGTTCGGCACCTCGCCGTAGCGCCCCTGCATCGTAAAGCGCGCGCACAGCGACGAGGGGATAACGAAGCTGGAGACGGAGCCCGACACCTCGAAACCGTCGGGGATCTCGATGGCGGCCACGTAGGCGCACTCCTCCAGCGGTACGATCGAAGGGTTGTCGTGGTGCAGCCCTATCTGCCGGGCCTGCTCCAGGCCGTGTTCGACCGCGTAGGCGTAGAGCCGCTGCCAGACGCCGGCAATGGAATGGTTGTAGCCGCGGTGGCGGATGTAGGCGACGCGGATGGCGGGCATTTTGACGATGGCAGGCTTGAGCCCCGTAAAGTCCGACGCGATCCGCGGCACCTTGTCGGAGTAGCGGATGTTCTCCTTTGAAAAGTTAAGGTAGCCCCCTTCGCGCCACTGCGTCGGCGTCAGCGCGTAACGCTGCCTAAAGGCCCGGATAAAGGCCGAGTGCGTACTGTAGCCGCACTGCTGCGCGATCATTGAGACTTTCTCTTTCTTGTTGACAATGAGCAGGTTCGCCGCCTTCTGCAGCCGGATGGACTGCAGCGTGTCGTAGAAGTTGCGCCCCGTCACCTCCTTGAAGATCCGGTGGAAATGGTAGACGCTCGTGCGGTTGCGCTCTGCGAGCACCTCCAAGGTGATCGGTGAATCGATATGACGGTAGATGTAATACAGCGCGTCGTTAACGACGTGGGCGTGGTGGCGCAGCGTCTCTTTCTTCATACGATAATTTTAGCAAGATCTGCATAGTTTTATGCAAGAAATATTGAAGATTAATCTCCGGAATCGGCGTATCATCGCGTTCATACAAAAGGATAAGAACATGAAACGCCAATTTATCCGGGAGATCCTGGATGTTATCACCGCGGACACCATCTCCTTCGCCGGAGGGCTTCCCGACGCCGACCTCTTCCCCCTAGACGCCTTCAAAACGGCGGCCGACCGCGTCCTCTCCGAGCCGGCCAGCCTGCAGTATTCGCGTTCGCAGGGATACGCCCCCCTGCGCGAAAAGATCGCCCGGCGCTACTGCGCCGCGGGCTTTGAGACCCGCGCGGAGGAGATCCTCATCACCACAGGTTCGCAGCAGGCCATCAACCTCATCGCCTTGAGCATGCTTCCCTACGGGGTCACCGTCGAACTGCCCGCCTACCTCGGGGCCCTCAGCGCCTTCCGGCTGGCAAAAGTAAAGACGGAGGGGGTCGCGCTGGAACACGACGGCATCGCAATGACACCGTTCAGACGCAGCATCGCCAGGACGGGGGCCGCCTACCTGATCCCGGACTTCCAGAACCCGACGGGGCTGCGCTACAGTGCCGCCAAACGCCAGGCCGTCGCCAAGGCGGTGCTGGACGCAGACGCGCTGCTGATCGAAGACGCACCCTACAGCGAACTCTATTTCGACCATGCCTCCCTGCCCATCAGCGCAAGCATGCCCGAACGCAGCTTCCACCTGGGCTCCTTTTCGAAGATCCTGGCCCCCGGCCTGCGGGTCGGGTGGGTCCGGGCCAGCGAGGCGAACCTGCGGCGGCTGCTCGTCGTCAAAGAGGCGATCGACCTGCATACGTCGACACTGGACCAGCGCCTGATCGACGCGTTTTGGGAGACCGAGGGGCTTGACCGCCACCTCTCATCGCTGCGCATCCATTACCGGGCTAAGAAAAACGCACTTTCCAACGCACTGCGCACCCAGCTGCCCGACTTCGTTTTTGACGAACCCCGCGGCGGCATGTTCCTTTACGGGAGGCTGCCCGGCCACGATACGAAATCATTGGTCAACCGCTGCCTGGAGCGCGGGGTCGCCTTCGTCCCCGGCAGCGAGTTCTACCCCGGCACGCCTGCGCTCGACGAGCTCCGGCTCAATTTCACCCACACCGACCCGGCGCAGATGCACCGCGGCGTCGGACTGATGGCCGATGCCTACCGCGAACAGATCGTTTCGAAAATCACGGGAGTGGCCAGGGCCACGGCATGAGAACCGCTTCGCACGCCTTTACGGAGAGAATGGCCGCGCGCTTCGAGGCCTTCGACCGAACCATCGAAGCCCGTCTCGACCTTGTCTTTTCCAAACTGATCACCGGGCTCAAATACGCCTTTATCGCCGTGATGGTACTCTACCTGGCCGTCTGCATCCTGAGCCTGTCGCACAAAATCGTCTCCTTCACCCTGGACCAGGGGGCGCTCGATTTCCGCTCCATAAAGATGATCCTGACCGACGGCCTCTTCGTACTCATCGTCATCGCCATTACGAGGACCTTCCTGATCCGCAGCGCATTCGATTATGCCCTTACCCTGCTCGAGATCGGTTTCGTCGTCATCATCCGCAAACTCATCCTGCTCGACACCGTCCCGGAGGAGACGGGACTGATGCTCGTTCTCAGCCTCACGTCGACGCTCTTTTTCCTGCTCATCGTCTATATCCACAATCTCAGACGCCGCTGGAACAGGGAGGACGGCACGGGAGGTTAACGGTAAATTAATGCCTTTGCTCTACAATGGTTTTTATTCAACCACTTACAGGAGTTCTTCGGATGAAACCTTTCGCAAAAATTGCCGTTATCGCGGCAGCAACCCTCGCCATCAGCGTCCCATCGGCCTTCGCGTGCAGCGCGCAGAGCAGCATGCAGGGCATGCACGGCGGCAGCGACAACAAAATGCACCTTGCCCGCAAAGTCGTCGATGCCGTCAGCCAGACGGGGCTGAGCACCGCGCAGACCCAGGCCGTCACCGATGCCATCAACACCTTTAAGGCAAAAATGATGACGCGCAAAGCCTCCAAAACCTTCCCCATCGACGCCTTCGGTGACACTGCCTTCGATGCCAAGCAGTTTAAAGCGGCCCAGCAGAAACAGTTTGATGCCAAGATGGCTGCGATGACCGAACTCTTCAGTACCATCTACACCGTGCTGACGCCGGAACAGCGTCCCCTCTTCAAGCGCGCCTTCACCGCACCGATGGTCAAGATGATGATCAAGCGGAACATGATCAAAGGTGGTATGAAAAGCGGCGGCATGGGCGGCGGCATGCAAAAGAGCGGTATGAAAGGAAGCGGTATGCAGCAGGGCGGTATGAAATGCGGAGGGATGAAGTGCGGCGGCATGTCCCGCTGAGAAGCGAGACCGCCACGCGCTGCTGAACCATACCTTACTCCAACCCGCCGGGCGGGAAGCGCTCGGGCGTACGCGCTGTCACCCCGCCATTCCGGCACGGATTCCTCCCCCCTTATCACGTTACTTTGTAAAGAGAGTGTCAAGAAACGCCCCTTGGCGTCTTGACATCATGGTACTACCATGTGAACATCCGAACACAAGGAGTACCTATGAAATCCATTCTGATCGCCCTCTTCTGCAGCGCCGCCCTTATGGCGGCGAGCCCGGAAGTCGACAACTACCTGCAGCAGCTACAGACGGAAGCCCCGGCCCCGTTTGATGCCGCGCGCGGCGAAGCGATCTTCACCGCCGAACAGATCGGCAAAAAAGGGACAAAGATCGCCTGCACCAGCTGCCACGGCAACGACCTGACCCGCCCCGGCAAAAACGTCAATACCGGCAAAGTCATCGACCCGCTCTCACCGGATGCCAACCCCGATCGCCTCACGTCGCTCAAAGAGGTCACAAAATGGCTGCGCCGGAACTTCAAGGATGTCTATAACCGCGAGGGAACGGCCCAGGAAAAAGGTGATGTTCTCACCTATATCATGCAATACCGCTAAGGAGTCTACGATGAAAAAGCATCTTTTTGTTATTACTTGCGCGCTGCTGGCAGCCGGTTCGGTCTACCTCGCGGCAGATGACCATCACGAAAAACACAGTGAGCAGAGGCATGAAAAAGCCGTTGCACAGGATGCCGTCACGACCGACGGCCAAAAACGAAGTGCAGCAGGGGTCGAAACGACCGCCGCGCGTCTCTATAAAAACGAGTGCGGGGCGTGCCATATGGCCTACCAGCCCGGCCTGCTTCCCCGTGCTTCCTGGACACGTATGATGGTGTCGCTTGGGGACCATTTCGGAACCGATGCGACCCTTGAGCCGGCTGATGCGGCAGAGCTTGCCACCTATCTCGACGCGAACGCCTACGGAAGCGCACCTTCATCGAAACATATGGCGCGGATCGCCAAATCCGTCTCCGCCGATGCGCCGATGCAGATCAGCCGGTCCGTCTACTTCGTCAAAGAACACCGAAGAATTCCGCAGCGTTTCATCGACCAGGCGGATGTGAAGAGTCTTGCGAACTGCAACGCCTGCCACGCGAAGGCCGAAAACGGCAGCTACCGCGAACGGGAGATCTTCATCCCGAACTACGGGCGCTGGGACGACTGACGCTTCTGCGCGTCAACCCGGAGGTGAACCATGAACAATAGCTATATCTGGAGTCTGCCGACACGCCTCTTCCACGGGCTGCTCGTGCTCTTTATCCTCGGCGCCTATCTGAGCGCCGAAGAGGAGCGCTGGCTGCTCTGGCACGCGGCGTTCGGTTTCGCCGTCGGGGCCCTGCTGCTTTTCCGCATCGTCTGGGGCTTTTGGGGGCCGGAGCATTCGCGCTTCGCCGATTTCGACCTGAAACTCTCTTCGTTGAAGACCTACATGCTGACGCTGCTGAGCTCAAAAGCAACGTACGCAGGCCATAACCCCGCCGCCAGTTTCGCCGTGATCGGTATTATCGCTGTGACGCTGCTGCTCGTGCTGACGGGCATGCTCACCTATGGTGTCCAGGAGAACCGCGGGCTCTTCGCTTTTCTGAACGGCACGTTTTTCAAGAAGATGGAACTGTTCGAGGAACTCCATGAATTCCTCGGGACCCTGCTCTATCTCCTGATAGGGGCCCATATCGCGGGCGTCCTGCTCGACCGCCTTCTGCACCCCTCCCACGGCACGCTGCGCTCCATCGTCAGCGGATACAAACCCGTTGAAGGCCGCAGCGTCAGGCTGACCTTTGTCCAAAAGACCATCGCCGTCCTGGGCATCGGGCTCGCCCTCGCGACCCCCATCTACCTGTTGACAGCAAGCGACACCCCCCTGACCGCCGCGCATACGGCAGCCGTCGATTTCGAAAAAGTGCATCCGCTCTTCGCCAACGAATGCGCGGCGTGCCATACCCTCTATCCCCCCGCGCTGCTGCCCGGCCGCTCCTGGCGGCGCCTGATGGCGGATCTGGAGAACCATTTCGGCGATGATGCCTCGCTGGAGGCAGCCGATACCCAGAGCATCCTGGCCTACCTTGTCGCCAATGCCGCGGAACACGCCACCTCCGAGGCTGCGTTCAAGCTATCGGCCTCTATGACAAATATGGATATCATAGCAGTGACGCAGACGCCGTTCTGGAAAAAGACCCACCGCAGGATCACTGCGGACGTTTTCGCGCGCGACGCGGTCAAAAGCAGGGCCAACTGCAAAGCCTGCCACAGCGATGTTGAACGCGGCCTGCTCGAGGATACGAACATCACGATACCCGGAGAAAGGAGCTGAGATGCGTTTCATCGTTCTGATTGCCCTGCTTTTCACCCTGCTGGCAGCGGACCACGACGACCACCGCGAGCACCATATGCCGATGGACATCAGCTACCTCGACCTCACCCCGCAGCAGCATGAGCGCGTCGAGAAGATCGCCCGCGACTACCGCAAGGCCCATCACCGTCTCAACCGCCTCGAAGCGCAGACCCGTGACGCCGTCAGGGCCCTCTTCGAAGCCGAACGTTTCGACCGGGCGAAATTTCTCGAACTGACCACCGCGCTGCAGACCGAAAACGACAGGGTGCAGGCGGATTTTTTCGAAGCGCTCCACGCCGTTCTGACCCCGCAGCAGCGACAACGCTTCACCCCCTACCTGGAGGAGTGGGAACGTGACTAAGCGGGTGATGCTGATCGAAGACGACCGGGCCATGCAGGCGCTTATCGGCGGCTACCTTACCGATTACGGCTACAGCGTCCGCAGTTTTAACGACCCCCGCAGCGCCATCGAAGCATTGAAACAGCACAAAGAGGGATTCGATATCGTCATCCTCGACCTGATGCTGCCCGGCATGGACGGCTTTGACGCCGCCAAAACAATCAAGGCCGTCAGCGACATCCCCATCATCATCTCCTCCGCCCGTGGCGACATCGGCAACAAGATCCACGGCTTTGAGCTCGGCGTCGACGACTATCTTGCCAAACCCTACGAACCGCGGGAGCTCATCCTGCGTATCGAGGCGGTGCTCCGCCGCTACGGCAACGCTCCGCAGCTGCAGGTCTCGGACTTCACCGTCGACGAACAGAGCAGAACGGTCAGTATGGAGGGGTACCCCGTCGACCTCACCCCCGTGGAGTTCGAAATCTTCCTTTTCCTGCTGAAAAACCGCGGCAACAACGTCTCGCGGGAGCAGATCGTCCATGCTACTTCGCTGGAACCCGAGACCAAGGGACGCACCGTCGACATGCACATCAGCAACATCCGCCTCAAAATAGGCGACAGCGCCAAATCCCCCCGCTACATCAAGTCGGTCTGGGGGATCGGCTACCGGTTCATAGGCTGATCCGATGTCCATTTTCCGAAAAATCATCCTGCTTTTTTCCGCCAGCCTGCTGCTGATGCTGGCCATCGGCTATCAGGTAGACGCCATGTACACGCAGCGTACGGAAGCCCTCGTCACGCAGCAGTACCTCGATGATGCCCGGAAGCTCTACGGGCTGCTGGCGACGACTGAAACCGAAGCCCTTGCATCTGCCCTCCCCTCCATGGGCCTTGAAGCGGTTGAAGCCACACGGGCAACCGGGGCCGAGCCCCTGCTTGAACGCCCCCACTCCTTCGGGGATATGCGGATCCTGAAGACGCGCGACGGCGCTTATCTGCTTTCCATCCGCTACATGGAGAGCGCGTTGCTGCTGCGGGACAGCGCCCTCGACGGGAGCCTTCAGGGACGGTGGCTGCCCCATCTGCTCGTCGGGCTCGATATTGTCCTTCTGGTCATGATCTTTCTTGTCATCATCACTATGCTGGCCCCCCTGGGTCACCTTGCCGCCAAGATGCGGGCCTTTGCCGAAGGGGATTACGACAGCCGCGCCGATGTTCCGGGGCGTGACGAGATCGGGGCCGTCGCCGAGACCTACAACCACCTCGCCCAGCGCCTGCAGGATACGATCGTGGCGCGCGAAGCGCTCCTGCGTGATATCGGCCACGAACTCCGCACCCCCATTGCCCGCGGCATGTTCGCCGCGGAGAAGCTCCCCGATTCCGACGAAAAAGTGCTGCTCCAGCGCTGCTTTGCGGAACTGGAGTCCATGACAAGCGAGCTGCTCGAGGTGGAAAAGCTCTCCGTGACCGGGGAGCTGCATGTCGAGACGATCCGCGCGGAAACGCTCATACTGCAGGCGCTGTCGAAAATGATGATTGATGACGAGGAGAAGGTTTCCATTGCACTTGACGAGGCATTTAACCTCGAAGGTGATCCCCTCTACCTCTCCATCGCCCTCAAGAACCTTATAGACAATGCGCTGAAATACGCCACCGCGTACCCGGTGACGGTCACGGCCGAGGCCGGAATGATCTGCGTCTGCAACCGGGGCAGGCCATTAAGAGCACCGGTCGCAGACGCGCTGGCTCCTTTCCGGCGCGGGGTACACTCCCGACAGCGAGGAGGGTTCGGCCTGGGGCTCTCCATCGTGGCCAAGGTCCTGGAGCGGCATGCCTATCCGCTTTCGTACCGTTACGAAAACGGATGGCACCGTTTCTGTATCGATTTTACTCCCGCAAAACTCCAACAGGGTACTGAACCCGCCTAATCGCCTAGGCACCCAGCCGCTGCATATAGTGCAGGTAGAACTGCTGCGCCGTCCGCCCGCTGCGTGACGCCCGTTCGGCCGAGAAGCGCAGCGCTTCGCGCATCAGCAGCTCCCGGTCGGCGTCGACCCCTTTGAAATAGTGCTCGACCATACGCAGATAATCGTCCTGCGTCCCCTGGTAAAAAGAGAGCCAAAGCCCGAAACGGTCCGCCAGGGAGATCTTCTCCTCGACGCTGTCGCCGTAATGCAGCTCCCCGTCCTTGACCGTCGTACCTTCGTTGTCGCTCATGTATTCGGGGACGAGGTGGCGGCGGTTGGAGGTGGCATAGACCCGGACGTTTTCCGGCGCACTCTCGATGGAGCCCTCCATCGCGCTTTTGAGATAGGTATAGGAGAGGTCCGTTTCGCCGAAGGTAAGGTCGTCCAGGAAGAGGATAAAGCGGTAGGGTTCGTCGCGCAGCTCGTCGATCACCTCGGGCAGATAGCGCAGATCCTCTTTGAAAAACTCCACGATCCGCAGCCCCTCCTCGGCGTAGGCCTGCAGCAGTGCCTTCACCAGTGACGATTTGCCCGTCCCGCGGCTGCCCCAGAGCAGCACGTTGTTCGCAAAACGTCCGGCCAGGAAGTTCTCCGTATTCTCGACAAGCGCCGCCTTCTGGCGGTCGATATTGATCAGCGCCTCCAGCGGCATCGCTTCGATCCGGGCGATGGGTTTAAGCGTCTCCGTCCGCCGTCTGAAAACGGCGGCCAGGGTTGTGTTCCATGCGATCATGGCATCTCCTCTCCGGCAAAGTATTCCCCGCCATTATACCCCTGTGCAAATTTCGGGCACCTTCGCTACAATGATAATATAATTTCACAACGGAGGGCGGAATGAGAATTGCCATGGGCGGTGCGACGGGGTTCGTCGGGAGACACCTGCGGAAACGATTTGAAGCGGAAGGATGGGCGGTCATTCCGCTCAGCCGCAGCGACCTCGCGCTTCCGGCCGAAGCGCTGGCCGAGAAGCTCATCGGCGCCGATGTCATCATCAATATCGCCGGCGCACCCGTCGACCGCCGCTGGAGCCGCCGCTACAAGGCGCTGCTCGTCTCGAGCCGCGTCGGCACGACGAAGCGCCTCGCCGAGGCGATCGGCCTGCTGGACGTCAAACCCTCCCTTTATATCGGCGGCTCCGCCGTCGGCATCTACCCCTCGAAAAAATGGCATGACGAACTGAGCGAAGAGTACGCCTACACCTTCCTCGGCGACCTCTGCCAGCAGTGGGAAGCCGCGGCAACGGAGGTCAAAGCGCACGGCGTCCGAACGGTTATCTTCCGCCTGGGCATCGTTCTGGGCAACGGGGGGATGCTCGCACGGATGCTCCCGGCCTTCCGGCTCGGCCTCGGCGGCGTCGTCGGCGACGGGAAGCAGTACCTCTCCTGGATCCACATCGGCGATCTTTGCGAGGCCTTCGCCCGCGCGGTCACCGATGCCAAGATGCGGGGAATCTACAACCTCGCGGCGCCCCGGGTCTCGACCAACAAGGAGCTCACCGAAGCGCTGGGAACGAAGCTGCACCGCCCCATCTTCATGCGCCTGCCCTACTGGTTTCTGCGCCTCGTTTTCGGCGAGGGCGCAGAGGTGATCGCCGGCGGCCAGTGGGCCGTGCCGCGGCGCCTGCTTGACGCCGGTTTCACCTTCCGATTCGAGCATCTAGGCGATGCCCTGGACAATCTGCTCACAAAACGGAAAGATTAAAACGCCTCCTGCTCCGTCCGAGTGAAAAAACGCTATAATTCGACCATCATTCGCAGCGGCGGAGCGTACCAAGAATCCGTCTCTTTCCCTGCACTACCAAGGACACATCATGGCCATCCCATCCGTAGCGTTCAAACGCCAGAATCACCGCCTTCTGCTCTGCGAAGAGAGCCGTAAAAACGAGCTCCTTGCCCAACTGCTCGAGGAGAACGCCGACAAAAAGATCAGCGTCGTCACCGCCGGCGATGCCGGAGCCATCAGCGTCCCCGACACCGTCACCGTCCTTGGCGACGATGCTGTAGAGGGCGCTGAAGCGTGCGACCTGCTCATCAGCTACGACCTGCCCGAAGTGCCGCAGCGCTATCTCGATCGTATGGCGCTCGCCCGCGAAGGGGCCCTCGTCCTGCTGGGCGAGGCGGACCGTCCCCGCCTGATGGGCATCGAGATGCTGCTGGGCCGGGCCATCTCCCAGGAGCGTCCGGAGGGCTTCGCCCCCGAAGAGGCCCCCAAGCCGGTGCAGCGCCCGAAACGCTACAAGAAGCCCTCCGCCCGTCTCTACGAAGAAGACGCACCGAAAAAAGCCCCCGCCAAACCGAAAGGCAAAGGCGCCCCGCGCAAACCCAAAGCCAGCGGCGTCTCCCGCTACATCGGCACGGATGAGAACGGCAAGCCGATGTTCTCGGGCAAGACGGGCGAGCGCAACCACCGCTATGACGGCAAGCCCCACGACGAGGAGAGCCTTGCCGCCAAAAAAGAGTGGGAAGCGAAACGCAAAAAAAGCGGCGGCAAAAAGCCCTATGATACGAAGAAAAAACCACCGTACAAAGGTGAGAAGAAACCCTATGAGGCCAAGAAGACGGAGACCCCTAAGGACAAGCCGAAACGCCCGATGATCCGTATCAAGGCAGAAAAACTCAAAAAGAGTGAACCTAAAAAGTAAGCGCCGCTATTTCCCCAGCGTATAGAGGTTGTTGCTGCCGTGGCACGCCGCCTTGAAACGCTCTTTGAGCTCCCGGTCGTAGGTCATGATGAAAACGTCCGCCTGCCGGAGCTTTAAACGCTCGAACTCCCCCAGCAGAAAATCGTCCGCCACGTTCTTGCCGTGATCTACAACGGTAAAGTTGAACGACTCCAGCCGCTTGCCGTAATCGTACAGCTCCGCCTCCCACTCCCGCCGCTTGAGGTAGAGCGAGTCGGGGTTCGCCGCCAGGTAGATGCGGTCGTCGGGGACGTGGAACTTCTCGATGACATGGGTGAACATGGGCCCGATCGGGCCGAAGTTCTCGATATCCCAGAAGAGGTAGGTACCGCGCGTACGCGTGCGCCGCTGTTTGTTGAGCAATTTCAGGCGCTTGGAGATGTTGAGGTGGACATGGGCGTTGTCGTTGGTGAGCTCGATCTGCAGCTTCAGCGCCTCCGCCTCCGCCGTCTTGAACCCCAGCACCTTTCCCATATCGATAAAGAGCTGCAGTTCGGCCTGCTCGGCCTGCGCCCCGCCCTTCTGGTAACGCCCCAGCGCCTTGATCTTCTCCGGCGGGAAAAGCAGTGACAGCGTCGGAGGCCGCTTTTGCTCATAGGCTTTTTTGACGGCATGAAAGATGGTGTAGGCGTTTGGAGTCTCGGGCATTTCAACGCTCCCCTTGACCTCATCGCCGATAATGATTTGCTTCATGGCCTGGATTATAGAGGGAATGGATAAAAGCGGGCTGATGATTTTACGGAGCGGCCGGCGCCATGCCGGCCGTTCAGGAGAAATGGATTTAAACGTGCCCGAGTGACAGGTTTACTGGAAGATCGTCGGTCCGCCGGGTACGACCCGGGTGAACACCATGCTGCCGTCGACTGTCATGTAGTTGTTGGTCGGATCGAAACTGACCGTCATGTTGACCGGGACCTGCGACCCGAGCGTATCGTCGACCGTCAGGCCGAACTCCATGTTCGTGTCGCCGGCGATAGTATCGCATCCGGAGGTAATCGTATCGGTACAGACCGCGCTCTCGTCCGTCGGGGCAGCCGGCGTCATCGTTACCGTGCCGTTCGTTTCGACCACATAGGTACCGAACTCGGTCATGTTAAAGCGCCCGACGGTCCCCGGTTCTGAACCGACCGGATCGGAGCTCTGGCTGTCGTCAATGTCGGCAACCATATAGTTGCCGGCGCCGTCCAGGACCATGATGACAAATTTGATGTTGCCGGTCGTCGACTGGTTGACGATCCATGCCCCCGCTTCCGGACTGATTGCACTGCTCAGACGGTTTAATACCACCGTACCGTCAATGCTGGTCAACGTTGCCGTATCATCGCCGTTATCGCTCACCGTCGCTCCCACGGCAGTATCGCCGGCATTGGTGTTGATCACCGGGGCGGCCGAGGTGAAGCTGCCGGAGGCGTCGAGCGTGTACTGACCGACTTCCACGCCGCCGATGACACCGTTCGTGCCCAGGACCTGCTGAACCCCCATGTACTTGTCGTTATCGGCGATGATCAGGAGGGCGTCCATCGTCGTGATGCCGCCCAACGCCCAGGCACCGACCAGCGTCGAATCGTTGGCGGTCGTAGGCGTGGTGCTGCTGCCCCCTCCACTCATAAAGTAATTGATCAGCGCATCGCGGGCGATGATATTGAACTTGATCTCGATATCGCCCGTAAACGCCGGTTGCATTTCGCCCTCGGCGACATAATCGCCGCCCCCGTCGTTCATCACCGTCGCGGCGAACGGCCAATTCATACTCGGCAGCTCGACGATGATGACATCGCCGTTGCCGTCATTCTGGACATGCCAGCTGCCGCTTTCCACGACCTGCGGGTTCTGCATATCGCTGAAATCGATCAGCACGACCGTCCCGTTGCTGTTGATATCCGTATAAGCATCGCCGGTATTGAACTGGATACCGGTAGTGCCGTTGACGTTGAAGACGTAACCGCCCGTGCCGCCTTGGTTGGCCGCGACGAAGTCCGCCAGCGTCGTGAACGTCATGGAGGAGTAGTTCACATCATAAGATGTCAGCATCCCCCAGAAATCGTATTCGTCGCTCAAGCGCAGGTGCGCCGTTTTGTATCCGACGGAGCCCGCAGGCATGGTGATGCCGAACATCGCTTCGAGTGCCGCCTGGTCATAGACATCTCCCAGGTTTGCAAAGAGATGGCCGCTCGGCGGAATAGAGACATTGAGCTCCGTACCGGCAGGATTGATCGTGAAAGCAAAACTATCCGTCACCGTGCCGTTGATATCCTTGAACATGACCGTACCGTTCGAGTCGGCATAGAGCCCGTCGGAATTGACCGCATAGACCGCCGTACCGTTGCTGTCGGGCCAGACGCCCCACAGGTCCATATCGGCAAGGAGGGAGACCTGGGCCTTGGCAAGGGCATCCCACTCCGCCTGACTGATGGGGATCTCGGTCAACGCGTAGAACTCATCCACCGTTACCGGCGGTACCGGCGGTGTGTAGTTTTCGAGTGCCGTTGTAATCGCACCCATTGCGATATCATTCCCCATCAGACTGCTGTCACTGTCAAGCACATAGCCAGCCGTCGGTGCATTGTGCGCCCCCAGCCAGACCTCGCCGTTGTACAGCGTCACGAAGATATCGCCGTCTCGCATCAATGCATCGTAATTCGGGATACTGGCATTGAGTTCGGTGAAGATCGTCAGCTCTGCCTGATTCGGAAGATTGCCGACCGTCCAGGTACCAACGATTTGAGTGTTATCGCTGTCACTGACCAGGTAGCCGCTCATTCCCAGGCTGAGCGTTATGACGTCAGCACCCGTATCATCCACCGCTGCAGTAAAGGAGGCATTCATCTGCGGCCGTGCCCCTGTCGAGCTGTTATCGTCCCAGTAGATCATGTTCCCGTAGTTGTTGTTCATGAAATCTTCCATGAAAGCGTATGGCACGCTGACATTCATCGGGCGCCAGTCAAGGATGTATGTATCGACAAGATACTTGCTCTGCATCGTATAGTGCAGAGCGCCTGAGGGGAAGGTCACCGGCAGCGTCATACCGCCGCCGATGTCGATATCAACCGTCTGGCCGTCCAGCACTTCCGCCTGAGCGATCTGGTACGCCGCAAAGGGAGAAGAGAGTGTCGTACCGTCAGCGCTGATCGTATAGGTAGACGACACGGCTGCCTCCGTCGTCCATGTACCGTCGGCAGTATTGAGCATAAAGTTTGTACCGAACGATGCAGAAACCCAGGCGCTACTGTTTATGTCAAACAGGTATCCGTTCGTACTCATCGTACCGCCGCTCATCGTATAGGTTTCGTATGCCGGTGTACCGTTATCTTCGACCCAGTAGCTGTAGAGCGTCATGCCCTCATAGAACGTCGTATCGGTTACCACCGGATCGGCAACGACCGTTACGGTAAAGGTCTCCTGTGCACTAAGAACACCGTCGTCGACGGTGACCGTCACGGTCGCCGTACCGACACCGGTCGGGTCGACTGCCACCGTCGTACCGTTCGCCGAAACCGCGGCAACCCCCGAATCGGACGATACCGCGCTCAGCGTCAGTGCATCGCCGTCAACATCGGCAATGGAGACCTGCACTTCAAAAATCGGCGAACTGACCGCCGCGGCAGGCGGATTGCCGATGGGATCGATCGTCGGGGCGTCATTAACAGGCGCTACCGTAACCGTGACCGTCCCCGGAAGCGAGGTCGCGCCCTGGTTGTCCTGAATCGTGTAGGTAAAGCTGTCTGTACCGTTAAAGTTTGCATTCGGCATATAGGTCACAACGCCCGTCACCGGGTCAACGCTCAGGTTACCGTCCGTCGCGGCGGAGACCGTCACCGTCGTGGCATCTACCGAACCGTCGCTGTCGCTGGTGTGTGCCACCACGTCGATCAGCACCGCCGTATCTTCATCGGTACTGGCCGCAAAGTCGCCTGCGACGGGCGACAGGTTGGCCACGACATTGATGGTGACCGTTGCCGCAGCGCTTGTGAGGCTGCCGTCGGAGACCTGATAATCAAAGGTAAAGTTGCCTTCGGACGCACTGCTGAAGCTGAAGGTACCGTCACTGTTGAGTGTCAGCCCGGCAAGCGTCCCGACCTGTGTGAAGGTCAGCGTATCGCCGACATCGATATCCGACGCATACGCATTCAGATCGCCGTCGAGCTGGGTATTCGTCTGCACCTGGAACGTTGCAGCCGACGCCGTTGGGGCGTCATTGACGTTGATCACCTCCAGATCGAACGGTGCCAACGCTGCCGTCAGTACCGAGTCGGAGACGGAGATAACGATCCCCGTAGTGATGCCGACATCGGCATTGCCCGGGGTGCCCGAAAGCGTACCCGTCGCAGTGTCGAACGTTGCCCAGGCGGGCTTGTTGGCAATGCCGAAGGTCAGCGTGTCGCCGTCGATATCACCCGAAGACGGCGTAAAGGTGTAGAGCGCGTCCTGGTTCACCGACGTCGCCGGCGTACCGCCGATCGTCGGCGCATCGTTCACGTTGACGACCGTCACGGAGAAGAGCGGCAGGGCGACCGTCACCGTACCGTCACTGACCGAGATATTGATATCGGCGGTCGTACCGACGTCACCGTTGCCCGGCGTACCCGTCAGCGCCCCCGTTGCCGGGTCGAACGCCGCCCACGTCGGCTTGTTGACGATACTGAAGGTCAGCGTGTCGCCGTCGATATCACCGGACGACGGCGTGAAGCTGTACGGTGCATCCTGGTCGACCGACGTTGCCGGCGTCCCGCCGATCGTCGGCGCATCGTTCACAGAAATGACGGTCACGCTGACGTTGCCGTCGGCACTGCGTCCCGTGCCGTCGCTGACCGTATAGGTGAAGCTGTCCGGGCCGTTGTAGTTCGCGGCCGGGGTGTAGGTCACCGTCCCGTCAGGATTGATCGCCGTCACACCGTGGCCTGCGGTTGAAACTGCCGAGACGAAGAGCATGTCGCCGTTTTGGTCCGTATCGTTCGCCAGGACATTGAGCGACGCATTGGTATCCTCGTCGAGGGTCAGAATGTCGGCCACCGCTACCGGGGCAAACTCGTTGCGCTTGACGACAAGGTCAAATACACGGTTATTCGTGACCAGGCTGTTCGCGACCGTCGCTTTGAGCGTCACGGCCACGTCCGCCGTAGCACTGCGTGTCACGGCGCCGGTCGCGACATCGATGACGCCCACAGGGGTCGCCGACCATGTCAGGTTAAGATCCGGCGTATCATAGGGTGCCGCGGCGGGACTGCTCAGGACGAGATCGGCCGTAATGCTGTCATTGGCCGTATTCGTCCCGAGGTAGGTGATGTTGTTTGTAAGGGCATCCTCAACCTCTGCCAGCGCGGCGATCATCGGGTCGACATAGGTTCCCGTTTCGATCTCATCGGCGACCTGGGTCGTGTTCATGTCGTTCAACGTCGTCGTCAGCTCCGTGACGGCGGCCGTATCGCCGTTTTCGATCGCTCCTTCCGCGGCTTCGGCGTAGGTGTTGATCGTCTCGCCGAAACCGTCCAGTTCGTTGACGGTCGTGACGTTTGCCGCGAGCGCATCGATCGTCCCGGCGAGCGTTTCAACAAAAGTCGCGATCGACGGATCGAGCGTCACCCCCGTATCGGCACTGACCTGGCCGGCCAGCTCGGTCGCGTTAAAGTCGCTGCTGAACGTCGTGGCTGCCAGCGATTCAAACACTTTCGCATAGGCAGCGTCAAACGATTCGCCGTCGCTTTTTGTCGCGGCGGTCAGTACTTCGGCGACCTTCTGCACTTTCTGCGCCGCCATAAAGCTGTCGCTGTCGAGCATCGGGTCGTTTTTGACCTGATCGGCAGTCACCCCGAGGTTGGCCGCGACCGTATCGGCCGCAGCATCGAACGTGATCGACGGGTCCGATGCCATGATCGCCGCGACATAGGTTGTCAAAGGGGAAAGGACGATATCCGGACGCGTCGCGTCATAGACGGTTGAGAGCCTCCCTTCAAAGGGGTAGCCCGTACTGATATCGGTACCGCCGTAGGCATAGATCCTCGTTCCGTCGATTATGGTCGCCTCAAAGGCGAAGTCGCCGTTCGCGTCGGTCACCGTCGACAGCTCCGTATCGTTATGCTCCCCTTCGCCGGTGCTGTCGACAAAGACGGTCGCTCCCGATACATATCCGTCCACCACACCGCCGCCGCTGGCGCTGCTCGTATTATTACTGCTGCCGCCACCGCCGCAACCGCCAATCGCGATTACGGCAGCCACAGACAGCATGACCTGGCTTATCTTGATCATTATGAACTCCTAAAATTTTTCCTACTACAAAGCTACAGGAAAAAAGTCAAAAAAAGTCAAAAAAAGTGTTTGGGGGTGAAGCAGATTTTACGAAAGGATGTAACCCTGTTTGCTGAGGCTCTTGATCCGAAGCTCCGGAACGCGTTTTCGCAGGGAGTAGACGACCGTTTTCAGCGAGGATGATGACACCTCCTCGTCGGCCCAGATGGCAAATTCAAGGTCGTGGTAGCTGACGACCTGGTGGCGGTGCCGCACCAGATGCTCCAGCAGAATGTTCTGTTTGGCCGTCAGCGCCACATCCTCCCCGTCGGCATAGAGGGTTGCGGTGACGAGGTCGTAGGTATGGATGGGCGAGAGGACGATACCCTCGCCCTTTTCCGCATCGTGCTCCTCCAACCGTTCGCTTTGGTGGCGGCGGTAAGCGCTCCGCAGGACGGTTTCGAGCTCCTCCGGGCCGAAAGGTTTCATCACGTAACCGTATGCCAGAGGGCGGAAAGCCTTTTGCAGCGTCTCGTTATCGCAGTACGCCGTGATGTAGACGATGGGGACCGTGTGCTGCTCCCAGATCATATCGCTCAGCGCGAAACCGTCGACCTTGCCTCTGATATTCACGTCCATCAGGACCATCCCCGGGATCTCCTCTTCAAACGCGGCGATAACGGCCATGGCGTTATCGAACACACCGATGACGCGGATCCCCCACCCGTTGAGAATACTGGTGATATAGCGGGCCGTCAGCACTTCATCTTCCACCACCATCACGGAGTCGATCATGCCTGCCCATCCTTTGCGTCAAATGTTATGGTAATGGTCACGCCCCCGTCAGAAGCGATATCGCAGGTACCGTTATCCAGCCCTTTGACAAGGTCGGTGATCAGCATCATACCGATACCTTCGGACGTTTCCGAACGCTCCGGAAGCCCCTTGCCGTAATCCCGCACGATCAGATCGTAGCTTCCACGACCGCGCTGAACGAGTTTGATCAAGACCTCTCCGTGCTCCGTGCCGTCATAGGCATACTTGATGGCGTTGGTTACGCCTTCGTTGACGATCAGTCCGATCGACAATGCATTTCGGATTCCCAGCCTGATGGATTTCTCGCATTCGCAATGAATCTTTACCGCCGAGATTTTCTGGAGGTTCAGCGTCAGCATCTGCAGGTAGTGATGCATATCAATGTCTTCAAAATCCTCTGCGCTGTAAAGGTTTTCATGGACCATCGCCATCGCCCTCAGGCGGCCGATGTTTTCGGTGAAGTATTTGCGGTATTTCGGCTCTTCGATCTTCTCCGACTGCAGCCACAGCAGGCTCATGATGACCTGCATATTGTTTTTGACGCGGTGGTGAAGCTCCCGGAGCATGACTTCACGTTCCCGTGCCGTTTTCGCCAGGCGCACTTCATAATCCACGCGCATATGTTCGAAATAGTAGACGACGAACGAGATGGCGACATAGCCGATAAACATCTGGATCATGAGTCCCGCGGGAAAGATCGGATCGCCGATATTGAACGCGCTCAGCAGCAGCACGGCGCCGATACCGGATATATTCAGGATACTCCATCGGATCCCCCGCTTCAATCCGTGCTGGGCAAAAACGTAAATCGGCAGGGAGGCGGTCCAGAAGAGCGCGGAGTCCTTTTCAAACCCATCGATGTGCAGCGAGAGGATGGCGAGCCCCGAAATCACCCCGACCAGTATGCTGGAGGTCGTTTCCAATCTGACCCTGCGGGCACGGAACAGTATATTGTTTATCAGAATGGTTACGATCCCGAACAGCTCCAGGACGGCAAGCGTATTAAAACCGTGGGTCAGGTTGTTATAGATGTCCAGGGAGAGGACCAGGACCGCGAAGACCGTAATGAGGTTTGCAATGACGGAGCGTTTATACTCGATTGAATCTTCAGGATAGTCGATATTGTCACGGACAAAACTTTTACACCAGTGCGAGCAGAACATGCAGCCATCATAGCATGTTTTCTCTTGCGCCTGCCGCGATCGCCCTTTCCGGCTCACTTCCCGGGCTTATTCCCTCTGTCACGATCCTTCGCCTCTTCCACGCACGCGATCAGTTCCGTCTGCATATAGGCTCCCTGCAGCTTTGCGACCTGCTCGTCATGCCGCTCCTGCTGCTGCACATCCAGTCCAGTGTCGTTATCCGCTACTTTGTCGTAGATGCTCTGCATCGCCGACCCCGCAAGCGTTTCGGCGGAATCCGTATGGATCATCTCCCACAGTCCGTCGAGCCCGTTGGCGGGCACGGGGAGATTGCAGTAATAATACTTCGCCGGCGTCAAGCCCCAGAAACAGAAGCCGAGCGAGAGGTAAAACTCCAGTGCCTGGGGGACGCAGCTCGCCTTGAAACGCCGGACATGGTGGTGCACCGCCAGTTCGAACACCCAGTGCAACAGCATCAGCGCGTAGCCGTGGCGCCGGTGGCACTGTGGGGTGAGGATATTGTGGATGGTCAGGTAATCGTGATAGCGGTCGATCTTGTAGAAGAGGTAGCAAAGATGCTCCCCCGCATCATCCGTGAGGATAACGCTCCCCTCGGCATTCCAGCTGTAGTGGCGGTCCCACCACCGCATCGCCTGGTCGGCGAAGCCCCGGCTCTTCGCATCGTCGATCTGCGTGATGGAATCAAGATACTCTTTTCGGTTGACGTCAATGACACGGTACGGCATAAGTGCCCCTTTGCAAGCCAATAGTAATGCTTGAAAAGGGAAAACTTCACAGAGGTATTAAAAGTGACAAATAAGTGATGCGTTCAGTATAACACCCCGGCTGTATCTGCGGTTCACACGGGTGTATAATATGTAACCATTTCCAGTTTTCTCTCCACTAGTCCATATATGCATCACTTTGGCTTGCGTACGAAACCGTTTTTCAGGTATCATTCAGCAATTGAAAGATGATTTAGAGTTTCATCTTGGTTAGTTAATTGATTGGGGACCCGGTGCTCCCCGGTCATTTCAATACCTTGCAGAGTGCTCCACATTAAATTTCGACGACTACATTAACAACAAGGACTTGCTTTGGCAGATCTTAAAAAGGGAACCGTTAAATGGTTCAACAGTGAAAAAGGCTATGGGTTTATCTCCCCTGAAGACGGCGGCAAAGACGTATTTGTACACTTTCGCCAGGTCAACAGATCAGGCTACGGCCGCGTTGAGCTCCAGGAAGGTCAGGAAGTGACTTTCGAGATCGGCGAGGGACAAAAAGGCCCGCAGGCGGAGAACGTCACTCCCCTGTAATGCCTTCAACGGCGGAACCTTCCGCCGGCATCACGATTTGTCCCCGGGACACCTCTGAAAACCCTTCGATCTCCGGAGGTTTTTCAAAGATGCCCACAAAAGAGGATCGCTCTTTTACGCTATGGCTTCGGAGGACAATACGATGCAGAGCAAGGAAGCAGCACTCAAAGCGCTGGACGATGGAAAAGAGCTGACCAGTGCGGTCACGGGCATAAAATACAAACAGATGGATGGCGCGCTCTATTCGAAAAGCAGCGAACGCAGCGAATGGATCGTGTGCGGGCTGATGTTCTACACCCCCGGTTCCTGGCTGAACCTCTTCGAATAAGACGCGCTGCGCCGCCCCGATGCGGCACCCTCTCTTAACGCACGCCCGCTTTCATCTGCGCGAGATATGCCGCAACCTCTTCCGCTTTCATCGGCTGCTCTTTGCGGCGGTCGCCCTGCGCATTGCGCTTTTTGTTCTGCTGCCCCTGGCGCGGCTTAGCATCGGTACGCTCGTTGCCGTTGCGTGCCGGCCGTTTGCCGGAGGCGTTCGCTTTCGGCTTGGCGGCAGCTTTCGTCTTTTCGGGCAGCCGGGTCTCAAACCCTTCGACACTCTTTTGCGGGATCGCTGCCTTGATCAGCTTCTCGATATTGCGCAGGTAGTCAGCCTCTTCGGCGCAGACCAGTGAAACGGCCTCCCCTTCGTTGCCAGCGCGGCCGGTCCGGCCGATGCGGTGCACGTAGTCTTCAGGCACATTCGGCAGCTCGAAGTTGACGACATGCGGCAGCTGGTCGATGTCGATCCCGCGCGCCGCGATGTCCGTCGCGACCAGGACGCGGACGCGCTTCGCTTTGAAAGCGGCCAGCGCCTTGGTGCGCGCGTTCTGGGTCTTGTTGCCGTGGATCGCTTCGGAAGGGATGCCGTCACTTGTCAGCTGCTTGCAAAGCCGGTTTGCCCCGTGCTTGGTCCGTGTGAAGACCAGGACCTGCTCCCAGCCGTTGGTATTGATCAGCGTGGAGAGCAGTGCGCGCTTGCGGTCCTGCTTGACCGGGTAGACGACCTGC
Organism: Sulfurimonas sp. HSL-3221; assembly: GCF_021044585.1. Lineage (GTDB taxonomy): Bacteria > Campylobacterota > Campylobacteria > Campylobacterales > Sulfurimonadaceae > Thiomicrolovo > Thiomicrolovo sulfuroxydans. The sequence goes on from NZ_CP087998.1 coordinate 1,837,271, forward strand.
GCGACGCGTTCGGACGCCGTGTTGCGGCGGGCGACCTCGATCAGCTCAGGGGTGTGCAGCAGGCCGTCGGCCAGTGTCTTGATCTCGTCGGAGAAGGTTGCGGAGAAGAGGAGCTTCTGCGCTTTTTTCGGCACGAGCTTGAGCACCTTTTTGATGTCGTGGATAAAGCCCATGTCGAGCATGCGGTCCGCTTCGTCGAGAATAAGCAGCTCGATGCGCGAAAGGTCAATGTTCTTCTGGTTCGCATGGTCAAGCAGGCGTCCCGGTGTCGCGACGACGATGTCGACGCCGCGGCGCAGTTGACCGATCTGCGGGTTGATGTTGACCCCGCCGAAGATCACCGCCGAGTTCAGCGGCAGGTATTTGCCGTAGGTCTCGACGCTCTCTCCCACCTGCGCGGCCAGTTCGCGCGTCGGTGTGAGTACCAGTGCGCGGACGGGGCGTTTGCCCTTGGCAGGCGCCGCGCTGCTGAGCAGCTGGAGCATCGGCAGGGTAAAGCCCGCCGTCTTTCCCGTGCCCGTCTGGGCACCGGCAAGGAGGTCTTTTCCGCCGAGCACGACGGGAATCGCCTGCGCCTGGATGGGTGTGGGTTCGCTGTAGCCCGTTTCGGCGACAGCACGCAAGATGGGCTCTGACAGCCCGAGGTTAGAAAATGACATATGTTTTCCTGTCAAAATGGCCTACCTGCGTCCGAAAACGCCGCCGGTCCAGGCTCATCTATGAGTTGTAAAATTGTTAAGGTAATCAAAGGATGGCTATGCGCAATCGAAGGATGCCGAAAACGGAGTCAGACGCAGACCGTGGTGCGCTGAAAGTGGTGACATTATAGCGTATTTTGCAGCTGCCGTGCGACGTATGCGTCCAAATAATCGGCAATGCTTGCCTGACATAAAGGATAAACAGATTTTCTTACCGGATCACCAAGTAAAAAAGCTTATCATAGGTAAAAATGTACCTCATTCGGAGCGTGTTCCATGATGGAAAAGATGCCGATCGCTAAAGCCTTTACGCTGATGGAATCCGGCCCGGTCGTCCTTGTAACGACAAAAGACGGAGAAAAAAACAACGTCATGACCATCTCATGGACAATGGTGATGGATTTCACGCCGGTCTTTGCCATGACGACGGGTCCGTGGAACTACTCTTATGCCGCGCTGCAGCAAATGCGCGAATGCGTCATTGCGATCCCGACGGTGGACCTCATCGACACGGTCGTCGGCATCGGTACCTGCAGCGGCTCGGATACGGACAAATTCGGGAAATTCGATCTTACACCGGCTGGCGGTGAATTTGTCGGCGCACCGCTTATCAAAGAGTGCCTGGCGAACATAGAGTGCACGGTCGTCGATATCATCGAGCAGCACAACATCATCGTGCTCGAAGGCGTGTGCGCATGGTTTGATCATGCGCGGAAGGAACAGCGGACCCTCCACGCCGTCGGCGACGGTACGTTTATTGTCGACGGCGAACGGCTGGACCGTAAGCGGATGATGCGGTCGAAGCTGCCGGAGGGCGTCTGACGTGCGGGCGTCGGGAAAATATTGTAATTTTCATCCAAATGGACTAAGATTCATTAAATACTGTTTTTATTAAATTATGAATAGTGAAACAGAGCGGACGTCCTCCGTCTGTACCAAAGGAGAATCTTATGGCATATTGGAGCAAAAACAATCGCGCCTGCACAACAACCTGGTCCACGTTAATGCTTCTGGAGCAGCTCGACACGGTCTTTCGTGAAGCCGGAGAGCTCAAGATCAAAGAGCTTACCTTTTTCAATCAGACCAGCAGCGGTGATCAGCGCAAAGCCGCGGCCCGAACGCTCGCGATCCAGATGGACAATGTTTTCCGCGAAGTACGCGGCGCGACGTACGAGGAGGATATCACGGGAGAGCAGGCGATCGACTCGATGCTCAAAGTTCTGACGACACCCGAGGCAACCGTTTCGGACCTGGCGGAGAAGTGTGATATCAGTTACAACTTCTACGGCGAGGAGGACGAATGAAAAGAGGCAGTTCCCTGTGCGCACTCGTCGCGGGCATCATGAGCGCATTTTTTCTCGTATTGAACCCGTCCCGGGCCCATGCAGAGATCAATACGGCAACCATCGTCAACGCATCCAAATCCGGCGTCAGCCGCCTGCTGGACGAACGGCAGCCCCTCGCCGATGCGGCGCAGCGCTCCATTCTGGAAACAGTGCTCAAAGGCGCGGATATTAAGCTCAAAGTGTTTGAAAGCGACGACAACGCCTCCACATCGCTCGGCTTCGAGTATGAATATTCCAGGGACATCGCCCAGTACGCTTTCCGTTCGGAGAAGGCAACGCACACCGGCCTGGCACTGAACTTCAGCGCTTCGGGCAACGTCGCGTTTGAGCAAAGTGCCAACCCGCGCAATCTGACGGACACGCGCTTTTCGTTCGGATACTACTTTTCGACCGGAGGCGTTCTGCCCGGGACACCGGATTTCGCCCTCCTGAACAGGCTCGAAGACGCCGCCGCCGAAGCCAACACGACCGATGAACTCCTTCAGTTGTCCGCATGGAAAGAGCTCGCCAAAGCGGTGCGGAATCAGCTCTCGGATCAGTACTACTTCGACCTCTCCGTCAAAGGGGGCCTTGAAGCGGATCAATCCTTTAAAGCGAAGCAGTATTACTACGGGCTTTATGCCAATATGATTGCGAAGGGTTGGAATGCCGAAACGTCGGTGCTGGCCCAGTTCAATATCCTCGACTACCCGGCGGCGCTGCTGCGTCTGCTCAGCGGCGTCGATGACACCTGGCAACCAAGAGGCTCCTCTTTTCCGGAGTTTTTGATCGGCATCGACCAGGTAGACCCGGATTCAGACACCCCGCGCCAGATCATCGCCGGGGATGAATCCTCTTTTACGCGGATGCGGTTCGAAGCCAGTTTTCGGACCCTCGCCGCGACCTACAATGACGCCGACGCTTTTATAGAGGCGAACTACCGCTACTACCAGGAGATCAATCCCTCCAGTGCGGTCAAAGCCGCGGGGCTGGACACCTACAGCTTTTTTACGGTGGCGCTCGTCATGCCTGAGGCCGAGGGCCTTTATGTCAGTTATTCCGACGGGAAACTTCCCCTGGACAGACAAAACGACCAGGTATACGAACTGGGCTTCAAGTACAAGTTTTAACGCGGGCTGCGGAGCAACGGCTACTCTGTTGCGGCCGCGGGTTTCGATAGAAAGAGCGACGTATAGATCCCCGCCCCGATCAACACCGCCCCGACGACGTGATAGAACTGCAGCGTTTCGCCGAGAAAGATATAGGCCAGTACGGCGCCGAAAAGCGGCATAAGGTGGGCAAACTGTCCCGTTTTCGCCGCGCCGAGCACGTCGATTCCCCTGTTCCAGAAGATATACGAGAGGATCGAGGCGAAGAGCGAGACGTAGATGAAGTAGGTCCAGTAATTTTCAAACAGCAGCAGTTCGGCATGAAACGTGTAGCCCTGCACCAGGTAGATCGGCAGCAGGTAGACGAACCCCAGGTACATATTGGCCATGAAGAGCTCCGCGCTGCTGAAGCCCGCGGGCTTCAGTTTGAACAGGACCGAATAGAGCGCCCATACCAGCGAGCTGACAAGCATCCAGAAGTCGCCGTGGCTGAGATTGAGCGCGGCGATGTTGCCGATCTCCCCTTTGAGGATCAGAAAGAGAACCCCCGTGGTCGAGAGGGCGATGCCGGCGACCTGCCGCTTCGTCACGTCATGCTTGAGCATGAGCGCCGAAAGAATCAGGATCATGATGGGCACGCTGGAGTTGATCAGCAGCGCGTTGGTCGCCGTCGTCGTCTGCAGCGCCGTGTAAAGGATCGTGTTGAAGAAGGTCACGCTCAAAATGGCCAGGACGGAAGTGACGACGAAGTGCGAGCGGATCAGCCGGATGATATTGCGGAGGCTGACATAGTACAGCGCCGGCAGCAGCATGACGCAGACCAGCAGCCAGCGGAAAAAGACCAGTTCCAGCGGCTGCACATCATCCCGGACGAACCGCCCCAGCACGAAGTTGCCCGACCAGAAAAGCACGCAGAGGCCGACAAAAATATAGACGCTGTACTTTTTCAAAAAGTCCCCCCGTGCCGTTATGAAGCGGCATTGTAACAATTTTTTGCCCCGCAGCGTTTTCTCCACGTTTTGAACAAAAGATAATCAACGCACTTTACAGGAGGCGCTAACGGTCTGGTAGGCTTGGGACAGGCTTCCATAGAGGGAGCACGTTCGATGCAACAAATGTTTTTTTACTTGCATATCGCCACGATTTCAGTCCCAGCTGCTGCTACTCGCAACGTATAGATTACGGAGGAATTCATCGTGAAAAAATTCATCTGGTCACTTCTGGCCCTCGGCCTGTTGTTATCACCAAACGTCTTTGCACAGGATGCCAAATTCTGCGTCAACCTCGACGACCGATGGGGTAACAACTGCGGTTCTTCAGACTCTTTGTCGATCAAAGTCACCAACCAGTGCAACCAGCGCGTCTACGTCAAGATGTGCCTTGAAAAGAAAAACGGGAACTGGTCCTGCGGGTCGGACTCCACCCTTGACCCGGGCGAAACCAACAACGGGTTCTATACCTGCCACGCGACGGGCGACTACCGGTGGTCCGCCTGTACGGGCGGCTACAACGAGTGCGGATTCAAAAACCCGCGCTGACCTTCAATTCTATGTCATGGAGCGCGGCAGATCGTTTTGATCTGGGCGAAACGGTGCCGCCCTCCTCCTGTAGTCACTCCCTACTTCTCTCTCGACCGCCTCTGACCGAAGCCTCATCATGAATTGGCTATGATAGGCATTATGCTACAACGGCACGGGATACCTTTCATGACCCTTCTCACCCTGCTCCTCGGCATCCTGTCCGTACTGCTCATCTTCCTTCTGCTGCTGCGCTACTTTGACCACGGTGCGGAAGTCCGGGAGTGGCAGCGGCTCCTCTCGAAACAGCCCGAGCACCCCGCACGTTTCGACCCGGCGATGACGGCGGAGCTTCCTGAGGCGGCGCGGCGTTACTTCGCCTATACCATTGCCCCCGGCACGCCGCTGCTGCGCGTCGCCGAGATCGATATGAAAGGGCTCTTCAGCCTCAAACCGCCCGAGTACCTTCCCATGGAGGCCCGGCAGATCCTCGCCCTGCCCCACGGCTTTGTCTGGAAGATGCGGCTCGTCGGCGGCCTGCCCGTCTCCGGTTCCGATACGGGCAGCTGGACGCGGTTCAGGATACTGGGCCTCTTTCCCGTCGCCCGGGCGGGCGGCGATACCGACCACACCCGCTCCGCCTTCGGCCGCTACGTCATCGAAGCGGTGTTCTGGACCCCGGCGGCCCTCCTGCCCGGCGAAGGCATAGCCTGGGAAGCGGTGAGCGCGAGCGTCGCCCGCGTCACCGTGACCAGAGGGGAGCTTTCACAGTCGGTGGATATCACCCTGGGTCATGACGGGCAGCCCATCGAAGTTTCTATGATGCGCTGGAGCAACGCGAACCCGCAGAAACAGTACCGGCTGCAGCCCTTCGGCGGGACGCTGTCTGATTTCCGCGACGTCTCGGGCTACCGCCTCCCCTTCAGGGTCGAAGGGGGCAATCTGTTCGGTACCGGGGGGTATTTCCCCTTTTACAAGGCGGAAATCACGGCGATCCGCTTTCCCCTGCACACTACGCTTAAAAACTGATGGCCGCGCATATTTTTTAAAAATTATTAGGAAATATGATAAGCTTGACGTCAGCAATGTTTTTTTACCGGCAGGAGGGGGTCAGATGTATCGTATCAACCGGGAGAAGCTTCTGTCTGTTATCCGTGAAGTGGATCAGGCCATCTACAACCATAACCAGTGGTACCAGAACATCATCCGTTCCATCGTCTGCCACCTCCCCTTCGACCAACGGGACATGGCGGATGACGCCCACCATCACTGCACCTTCGGGCAGTGGTACTACCACTGTTCCGAAAAAGAGATACAACAAAACAAGACCTTTCAGTCTATCCGCGGCGAGCATAAGCAGGTGCACGTCCTTGCGAAGCTGCTGCTTGAGACCTCCTCACAGGGCGAGGCCATCTCCTACATTGATTACGACAACTTCGCCAACGCCGTCGAACGCCTGCGCCTGAACCTGCAGACGCTCAAATACGAACTCGAGGAGACCCTGTACAACCGCGACCCCTTGACCGGGGTACGCAACCGCATCAGCATGCTCAGCGACCTGCGCAAGCAGATGGACCTGATCGATCGCCATGTGGAGACGACCGTGATCGCCATCATTGACGTCGACCACTTCAAAAAGGTCAACGACACCCATGGCCACCCGGTGGGCGACCTCGTACTCTCCAACATCGCCGCCTTTATCCTGCAGCATCTTCGCCCCTATGACAATGTCTACCGCTACGGCGGGGAGGAGTTCTTGATCATGATGCCCCATACGGATGTCGAGACCGCCGCCGCCGTCATCGAACGTATCCGCGAAGGGGTCGCACAGTTACGGACGTATATGCATAACGGCGACACTATCAGCGTCACGATCTCTGCCGGTGTGACCAAGCTCCGGGACCACCACAACATTGAAACAGCCATCGAAGAGGCCGACAAAGCCCTCTACGAAGCCAAACTGGGCGGGCGGAACAAGAGTGTCGTTTCCGCCTGATTTGCGCCTCTCCCGCTTCGCTATACGCGCTCACGTCTGCAAATCTTCAAACAATATTAAAATATAAAATAAGAAAAATTTTTATCATCATCTGTTTTTTTTATAGTAACATAACCGCCGTAACTAAAAACAAGGAAAAATCACAATGCGTATTCTTGCCGCCCTCACCCTCTCCGCTACGCTGGCATTCGCCCAAAGCGTCACCTTCCAGGGCAGCCCCGTCGCCCTGGAAGGCACCATGCCCGCCGTCGGCGAAAAAGCCCCGACATTCACCGCTGTCAAGAACGACCTCTCGGTCGTCACCATCGGCGGCGCACATCCGAAGACGCAGATCATCGCGTTCGTGCCTTCGATTGACACCCCGGTCTGTTCCCTTGAATCCAAGGCCTTCGACGACAAAGTCAAACAGATGAAGGGCGTCGACCTCTACATCGTTTCCATGGACCTTCCCTTCGCCCAGAAACGTTTCTGCGGCTTTGAATCCATCGGCAACATTACGCTGGCATCGGCCTACAAACGCGCCGATCATGCGGGGGCGTCGCAGTACGGCATTAACATCGGCGAACCGCTCCTCAAAGACCTCTTTACCCGTGCCGTCTTCGTCGTCAACAAAGAGGGCGTCATCACCTACAGACAGCTCGTGCCCGAAATCGCCAGCGAGCCCGACTATAACGCGGTCATCAAAGCGGTCAACAAACTGAACTGACGTTTTTCAGGCGCAGCTGCGCCGGCCGGGAGCGCTGCTCCCATCCCCCTGATCTTTCCAATATGAATCATCTACAAACTATCCATCCGTGCAGAGGTACAGACGGCGTGAAAAGCGCGGGGATCGGTAAAAAGTATAGGGAGGAGTAAAGAGAGAAGCAGCCGCACGCCGAAGCGCGGCTGTTCAGATGCAGTGGATGCTTAGACGCGGCAGGCGTTGACGACTTCCTGGATCTTTTCGACGACACTGGGGTCTTCGAGCGTCGACGTATCCTGCGTGATTGCCTCGCCTTTGGCGATGGAGCGCAGGATGCGGCGCATGATCTTGCCCGAACGGGTCTTCGGCAGCCCCGGGACGAAGGCGATGTCGTCGCAGACGGCGATGTTGCCGATCTCCTGCTTGATGACATTGTTGATCTCCTTGGACATCTCGACGTCTTCAGCCATGCTCTCTTCGCCCTTGAGGACGACATAGGCGAAGATCCCCTCACCTTTGAGCTCATGCGGCTTGCCGACGACGGCGACTTCCGCAACGTTCGGGTGCTTCTTGCACGCCGCTTCGACCTCGGCCGTCCCCATACGGTGGCCGGAGACGTTGATGACGTCGTCGGTACGGCCCGTAATGGTGATGTAACCGTCGTCGTCATAGTTCGCGCCGTCGCCGGTGAAGTAGACCGGCTGACCCTCTTTTTTGACGTCGCCGAAGTAGGACTTCACGAAACGTTCCGGATCGCCCCAGACGCCGCGGATCATGGACGGCCACGGCTTGGTGACACACATATAGCCGCTCTCGCCCGCACCGACTTTCTTGCCCGTTTCCGGGTCGAGGATCTCGCCCATGATGCCCGGCAGCGGGAAGGTGGCACAGGCCGGTTTGATCGGGGTCGCCCCCGGAAGCGGCGTGACCATGTGGCCGCCCGTCTCCGTCTGCCAGTAGGTATCGACGATCGCGCATTTGCCGCCGCCGATCTCCTCGTAGTACCATTTCCAGGCCGGCGGGTCGATCGGCTCGCCGACGGTACCGAGGACCTTGAGGCTGGAAAGGTCGTACTTCGCAGGCTCCTCCGCCCCCGTTTTGTGCAGCACGCGGATCGCTGTCGGCGCCGTGTAGAACTGGTTGATCTTGTACTCTTCGACCATCTTCCACGGGCGTCCCGCGTCCGGATAGGTCGGGACCCCTTCGAACATCAGCGTCGTCGCGCCCATCGCGAGCGGACCGTAGACGATGTAGGTGTGGCCGGTGATCCAGCCGATATCGGCCGTACACCAGTAGGTGTCGTTCTCCTTGACGTCGAAGACCCACTCCATCGTCATCTGTGCCCAGAGGATGTAGCCCGCCGTGTTGTGCTGAACCCCCTTCGGTTTGCCGGTGGAACCGGAGGTGTAGAGCAGGAACATCGGGTCTTCGGACTCCATCGGTTCGCTTTCGCAGACGGCGGACTGCTGCTCGATCATCTCGTTGTAGGAGTAGTCGCGGCCCGCTTTCCAGTCGACGTCCTCGCCGTTGCGCTGGACGACGAGGACCTTGTTAACGCACTCGCATCCCTCTTCGAGGGCTTTGTCGACGACCGGCTTGAGCATGTACGGTTTGTCCTTGCGGAAGGCACCGTCGGCGGTGATGACGAGTTTCGCTTCCGCGTCGATGATGCGGTCGCGCAGCGCTTCGGCAGAGAAGCCGCCGAAGACGATGGAGTGGATCGCACCGATACGCGTACACGCGAGCATGGCGTAGGCCGCTTCGAGGATCATCGGCATATAGATGACAACGCGGTCGCCCTTTTTGATGCCGAACTCGTTCTTGAGGAGGTTCGCCATCTTGTTGACGTTGTAGTAGAGCTCCAGGTAGGTGACGATCTTCTTGTCGCCGCGGTCCCCTTCGAAGATGATCGCCGCCTTGTTCTTGCGGGAGTCGAGGTGGCGGTCGATACACTGGTGCGCCACGTTCAGCTTACCGCCTTCGAACCATTTCGCAAACGGCATGTTGCTCTCGTCGAGTACCTTGCCATAGGGCTCGAACCAGTCAATTTTCTCCTTTGCGAAGTGGTCCCAGAACCCTTCGTAATCTTCCTCGGCCCATGTTGCCAGTTCCTTGTATTCACACATGTTCTTGATGCGTGCCGTTTTGGCGAATTCGCGGTTGGGCTGGAAAACCGGTTTGACTGTTGTATCACTCATGTTCTCTCTCCTGTTTTGAGTTTAATCGTATTGTTCAATTTGATAAAGATCATTGCCGTCATGATCGCGTCGTTGACGGCGTTGTGCCGCCCCATAGGGGGCACTCCCAGGTTGGCAAGGATTGTATCGAAGCGTAAATCAATGTTTCCTTGCGGTATTCCGAAATTTTTTTTGTCAAAGTAAAGGCCCGAGACCTCTGTTTTCGGGTTGGGAAGTTCCACCCCGAGCCAGGGTTTGACGTAGCGGTTTATCATCGCCACGTCAAACTCCAGGTAGTACCCTGCCAGCGGCCGCGGGCCGATGAAATGCAGGAATTTCTCAATCCCCTCCGGCGGGGAGAGCGCATGCTCGAGGTCGCAGGGACGAATGCCGTGCACCTCGATGCTCTCCGCCGGGATGGGCCTGGACGTTTTCAGGTAGACCTCGAAGGTCTCCGAGGTGAGGATCCGGTTGCCTTTCACCTTCACCGCACCGATGGAGATCACCTCATCTTTTTTGGGATCGAGCCCCGTCGTCTCCGTATCGAAAACGACAACCTCGTCGCCGTCATAGGGGTCAAACAAAAAGGCGTACGCCTCCTCCTTCAGCCGCCTGCGGTTCCGCCGCTTTCGCCATGCGTCAAACATCACATCACCATGTTCAGGTGGAAGTGGTAGGTCAGCAGCTTTTTAAGGGCGTTGACGACCTTGAAACTGTCCTTGAGCAGGTCCCGCTCCAGCTTGTCCAGCCCGCCCGGGGCGACCTCGTTAAGCATCCACCCCTCTGCGGCGTGTCCCAGGCGGGCCCGCAGCCTTATCGAGAGCAGCGTGTCGTAAGCCTCCATCAGTTCCGTCGAGAAGGTCTTGTCGAAGACCCCCGCATTGTTGAGCTGTTTGATCCGCTCAAAAGTGTTCGTCTCCCGGATCTTCTTCTGCAGCGCCAGGACGCGTATGCCGTGCACGATGGGGAAGATACCGCCCTTTTTCAGGTTCAGCGTGTTGCCGTGGCTGCGTTCGACCACCAGCCCCGAAAAGAGGCTCAGCGGCGTCTCGAAACTCAGCGCCGCCTTCGCCATGTGCGCCAGGACGTCGTCGCGTCCTTCAAAACGGCCGTAGAGGTACTCCTCCGCCTGTTCCAGAAGCTCGGCGTTCCCGGCGACGCAGCGGGCATCCAGGAAGATGTCGAGGTTCTGCAGCGCCGCCTCGTCCATCGAGCCGACCCAGCCGTCGATTTGCGCCTGGTAATCACCGAGCGGACGGCGCCACTGCGGATTGGTCACCATCACGTTGCCGGGGCAGTCGGGGAACCCGAGCTGCCGCAGGGCGGCGTTCATCGCCGCCATCTCGTCGGCAAAATCCTTCCCGCAGCCGTCGCGGATGATCAGGCCGTTGTCCTGGTCGGTCCGCAAAATCTGCTCGCCGCGCCCCTCGCTTCCCATCACGATCAGGGCGCAGTCGTCACGGTGTTCCGGCGCGACACAGAACTCGAACACCTTGCGGTAGATCTTCGCATTGAGGGCGTTGACCAGTTTGGTGATGTAGCGGACCTTGACCCCCTTGGTGTGCAGGGAACGGATCAGGTTGACCATCTCCCCGCCGGTGCGGTGAAGCGCCTCGATGCTGTCGGCCTTTTCGACCTGCATCGCCACCAGGTAGGAGTGGCTGGCGAAGAAACTCAGCAGGTCGAGCTGCTCAAGTATCCCGACGACGCGCCCGCCGTCCGTGACGGCGACGCGCTTGATATGGTGCGCAGTAAACAGTAGCAGCGCGTTGAAGAGGAAATCCTGTTTCTCAATCGTCACCAGGGGACGGGAAGCGATGGTGCCGATGGCGCCGGAAGCCTCGACCGCCCCCATCAGGACGCTGCGGCGCAGGTCCGAATCGGTCACGATGCCGTAGTCCTCCTCCCTCTCGACGAGGATCGCCGGGCTCTTCATCGCCTCCATCTGCCGCACCGCCTCCGCAATCGGGGTCTCCGCCGCGACGATGCAGGGCGTATGCAGGTAGATATCGCCGATGCGCGCCACCATAAACGGCGTCAGGTCGTTCTGCTGCTTGAGCATTTTGAGCTGTTCGTGTTTGGTGACAAAGTCTTCGAGGTAGAAGTGTTTGAAGGCGTCGTGGTCCTGGATCAGGTCGAGGAAAATCTGTTTGGGGAGTTCGTAGCAGATGAGTTCTTCGTCCACGACGAAGCGTTTGTCCGTTTGGCCGTAGATGAGGGCGTCGGCATCGAAACTGTCCATCGCCCCGTAGGCGTCGGTCAGCTCTTCGCCGAGCCACTCGTGCACACTGCCTTTGATGATGATGTAGAGGCACTCCGCGGGGACGTTGGGCGAGACCAGTACCGTCTCCCGGGGGTAGTAGGCGATGTCCATCTGCGCCATGACGTTGTCCAGCGCCCGCGATGACAACAGGTCAAAGGGGTGCATCGACGCCAAAAGCTGCTTCTGGTCGAATATGCTCATTGATGTCTCTGCTTTACACGCCATCCGGGCAAAGCCCAGAGAGCTGCGCTCGCCGCTGAGGTACATGCAGTGCAGCGGAATTGCACAGCACTGCGAGCACAAAAGCTTGCCCCTGACGGGTCAGATAAATTCGTTCCGGATTTGGCCGGAATCAACTCATGTTCCAACGATTTTGCTCCTTAGTGGCTGACGGCGCCTTCGGCACCGATACCAGTCTGTGAACGGATGTTCTGGGCCTCGAAGGCTTCGCGTTCGTTCTCGCCGTCCGCACTTTTGTCGGTGATGGAGAAGAACCAGATCCCAGCAAAGGCGACCGTGACGGAGAAGAGCGCCGGGTACTTGTACGGGAAGACCGCTTCGGCATTGCCGAGGATCTGGACCCAGACGATCGGCCCCAGGATCACCAGCAGTACCGCCGTCGCCAGACCGAGCGAACCGCCGATGACGGCACCGCGCGTCGTCAGTCTTTTCCAGAACATGGAGAGGAAGAGCACCGGGAAGTTCGCGGATGCGGCGATGGCAAAGGCCAGACCGACCATGAACGCGATGTTCTGCTTCTCAAACGCAATCCCCAGCAGGATCGCAACGATCCCCATGACGACGACGGCGATCTTGGAGATGCGCATCTCCTGCATCTCATCAACTTCTCCGCGGCGGAAGACGTTGGCGTAGAGGTCGTGGCTGATCGCCGAAGCGCCCGCCAGGGTCAGACCGGAGACGACCGCGAGGATCGTCGCGAAGGCCACCGCCGAGATGAAGCCGAGGAAGAAGTTCCCGCCGACCGCGTGGCTGAGGTGGATCGCCGCCATGTTGTTACCGCCGAGCAGTGTGCCCGCCGCATCAAGGTAGTGCGGGTTGGTCGCCACCATGACAATCGCCCCGAACCCGATGATGAAGGTCAGGATATAGAAATAGCCGATGAAACCGGTCGCATAGAAGACCGACTTGCGTGCCTCTTTCGCGTCGGAGACGGTAAAGAAGCGCATCAGGATATGCGGCAAACCCGCCGTACCGAACATCAGCGCGATACCGAGGCTGATCGCGGAGACCGGGTCGCTGACCAGGCCGCCCGGGCTCATGATGGCGTCATGGGTGCTGTGGACCTCGACCGCCTTCGCGAAGAGCGCTTCAAAGCTGAAACCGAAATGCGCCATAACGGCGATCGCCATAAAGGTCGCACCGGAGAGCAGCAGCCCCGCCTTGATGATCTGGACCCACGTCGTCGCCAGCATCCCGCCAAAGGTGACGTAGAGAATCATCAGGACACCGACCAGGATGACCGCGACCTCGTACGGCAGACCGAAGAGGATCTGGATCAGTTTGCCCGAACCGACCATCTGCGCGATCAGGTAGAGCGTGACGGTCGCAATGGAGCCGAAAGCCGCCAGGGTACGGATCGGTGTCTGTCTCAGACGGAAAGAGGCGACGTCGGCGAAGGTGTACTTGCCGAGGTTGCGCAGGCGCTCCGCGACGAGGAAAAGGATCAGCGGCCAGCCGACCAGGAAACCGATGGAGTAGATCAGCCCGTCATACCCTTTGAGGAAGACGAGGCCGGAGATCCCCAGGAACGATGCGGCGGACATGTAGTCGCCGGCAATCGCCATCCCGTTCTGGAAGCCCGTAATGCCGCCGCCGGCGGTGTAGAAGTCCTTGGCCGTTTTCGTGCGTTTTGCCGCCCAGTAGGTGATCCCCAGCGTCGCACCGACGAAGACGAGGAACATCACGATCGCGGAGACGTTCAGCGGCTGTTTTTCCACCGCACCCTCAATGGCGCCCGATGCCATCAGCGTAGACGCTGCGGCCGTCAGAAGAAGGAGAAGACGTTTCATTCCGCCCCCTTTGCCATGTCGCGCTCGAGTTCGGCGCGCACCTCGCGGTTAAGATCGTCGAACTCGCCGTTGGCGCGCTTGACGTAAATCCCCGTCAGGACGAAGGCGATGAAAATAATCGCGACACCGACCGGGATGCCGACCGTCGTGACCCCCGTCTCGCTCAGCGGCGTGCCGAGCAGCGACGGGTCAAAGGCGATGGTGAGGATAAAGGTGAAATAGACCACCAGCATCACGATCGAAAGCTTCCAGGCAAAGGCGCTGCGCGTCTTCACCAACTCCTGGTACTTCGGATTGTTCTTAATATGTTCAACCATTTCGTTCGTCATGATCGTCCTTTAATTAAAAGTTATAGTTTACAATAAACCGGTATTCGTCCCAATTGACGGTTTTCGCCGCGCTGTCGTAGAACTTGTCGGGGAAGTTCCCGCGCAGTCTCAGCTGCAGGTTCTTCACCGCCTCAGGGTAGTACTGGATGTCAAAGCCCGGTTCCGCCGCCGTCCAGGCATATCCTCCGGTCACGGTGCCGTTCACGTCTTTGACAACGGAGTAACCGTTGTTTTTGTCCATGTCGAATGCGACGTAGTAGGCCGCCACGCTCAGGTTGACGCCCTGCTCTTTAAAGGAGTAGGCCACCGCCCCTTTATAGGCTTTGGTCCCCGCCATGAACTGGTGGCGCGTCACCATCCCCTGCGTATATGCCGGCATCCCGCCCCAGGGCGTGATCACAGCATTGGCATAGGACTGGGTGCCGGTGATATCGGCATCGCTGTTCGCGGTTGTCTGCGAGTAGGCGGCATAGGCGCTGAAACCATGGTACTTCGCCCCGAGCTTCACCGCACCGTAGAGGCTGTCTATTTTGCCGTCGCCGCCGAGGTTCTGAAGCAGGTTGTCACCGACGTTATTCTCTTTGATCAGCTGGGCGCTCACAAAGGGTTGCACCTCCGGGTTGAGCAGACATTTCCAGCTCAGACTCCCCTCGGCATAGAAGGCGTTGAGAATGTCCCAGGCGTAGTAGTCCCACACCTGGAGGCTCAGATGCTCATCCTTATAGACCGCCGCAAGCGTCGTGATGCCCGGCGTCGTCTCGCCGACGGCCCAGCTCCCCACATTGGCGAAGTCGCCGCCGTATTTGGGGTAGTTGGCCGCAATCGGCGAATACCCCGACGTGGCGCCGAGAATCCCGCCGCCCGTGTAGATGTTCGAGAAGCTGCCCGGGGCGAACTTCGTGATGTGCGCCGCGACGAAACTCGTGTTCGCGAGGCTGCTGTTCGTATAGACATACGCCTCGAAGAAACTCGGAAGCATCCGTGCATCGTCGGCGGCGGCCATCGGCGTATTGAGAGACTGGCGTCCCAGTTTCAGGTTGCTCGCGCCCATCTTCAGGTTGACATAGGCCTCGCCGAAGATGCTGTAGCTCTTGTAGCCGTTGCCGAACAGGGAGGGATCGACCTTCCCTTCGGAAGCGGAACCGTATTCGAGCCCCTGAAAGATCCGGTTCGTCGTATAGGCCGATGCCCCGAGGCTCACGCCTGCGAGCGCGTCCGTCTCATAACCCAGGTGCCCGCCCAGCGCCGTTGCGTTACGATGCGGTGCCCCGTCGTAGCCGGAGTAGTCCCGGTCGACATAGAAGGCGCGGATTTGCCCGCTTGTTTTGCCGTTTGCAAACATCGCGGCGATATCGTCGGCCGCGTTGGCGGTAACGAGCGCAGCGGCGATGCCGGACAAAAGTAACGTTTTTCTCATAGTCTCTCCTTGTACTCCCAGCACATTAAGAGAGGAACGTAGCGCGAACATAGCAATAGGAATCTGGCGGAAAAAAATACGGATTTTCAGCAAAATGTGGAAAAAAAGTAACACTTTTCCGGCCGTGGCGGCCGGGGGTCAGCGTGAGGTGATCATATAACCCATGGCCCGGATATTCTGGATGAAATCCTCTTTGAGCCCCTTCTTCAGGCGGTTTACCTCGGCACGGATCGTAGCATTGTCGATGATCGCCTCGTCCCAGACGTAGATGCGGAATGTTTCGAAATCGACCACCCGGTTCATATTGCGGGCGAGCAGGTCGATGATCTGGTGCTGGCGCCGGGTGAGCGTCTGCGGTTCGTTGTCGAACAGCAGGGTCTCGTTGAGCATATCGTAGCTGTAGCGTTTGGAGAGACGCAGGTGTTTGCGCTGGTCCGGCGGGACGTCGCGCATGACCCGGTTGATGTGCAAGAGAAGCTCCTGCAGGTGGAAGGGCTTTTTGAGGTAGTCGAAACAGCCCAGCTCGTACGCCTTCGAGATCTCGGCGATGTCGGTCTGCGCACTCGTAAAGATCGCGGGCACGGCGATCTTCGCCGCATTGAGACGTTCAAGCAGGCTCAGGCCGTCGATGGAGGGGACGTTGATATCGAGGATCAGCAGGTCGTACCCCCCCTTCATAATGGCCTCCAGGGCCTCCGCCCCGTCGACGAAGGCGTCGACCCTGTGGTTATGCATCTGCAGGTACTCGCTCACGGCGCCTTGCAGCATCACCTCATCTTCAAGCAGCAGAATTCTCATCGCACCCCCCTTTCGCAATAATATAGGTAAAGGCCGTCACCCCCGCCTCGGAACTGATCTCCGTCTCGATGCCGTACTTGTTGCAGATAGACTTGACAAGGTGCAGCCCCAGCCCGAAGCCGCTCAGCTCGTCCGCTTCCCGGTAGAAGGCTTCGAAGACCTTCTCCGGGCGGTCGATGGGGTTCGAGCGCGTCGTAAACCGCATCCGGGCCGTCTGCGCCACCACCTCCAGCTCGACGTCGACGGTGCTGTCGGGATAGGCGTACTTGATGGCGTTGGAGAGGTTGTTGTCGACGAGGCGCCGCAGCTCCTCTTCGTTGATGCAGACCGGGACCACCTCCGCGATCCTTGCCGCCACTTTCAGGCGGTTTGCCGCCATGACGCTCTCGAAGAATGCCAGCCGCCTCTGCAAAAAAGCCCCCAGGTCGATCGTGTCGGAGGGGTAGTCGATCCGCTCTTTTTTGACCATGTAGCGCAGGTCGTCGAAGATCGTATGCAGCATTTTTGCCGCCGCTTCGATATGGCCGAGGTAGCGGTCCTCGCCGTGCATGTGGCGGTAGAGGTCGATCTGCGTCATGATCACCGCCAGCGGGGTGTTAACCTCGTGGATAGACTGCTTGATAAAAGCGTCCTGCGACTGCACGAGCTGGTCGCTGAACGCCTTCTCCTTCTGCAGTTTGGCCGTTTTGTCCCGCACTTTCTGCTCCAGAGAGGCGTTGAGTTCGGAAAGCTCGAGGTTGCGGCTGTGGATCGTGTCGACCATCGCGTTGACGTGAACGACCAGGGTCTGGAACTCCGCGATCCGGATCTGCTCACGTTCGATGACGACGTAGCGCGACGCGGCAAGGGAGAAGAAGTCGCTGAAGGTGCGGATCTCGTCGCGCAGTACCTTGTTGATCAGTTTGATCCCGCTCAGCGCCAGGGCGAAGAGGATGGCACTGAGGGTGAGGATCTCCATCACGTACTTGATAAGCTGGTCGCGCTTTTGCAGCTTCTTCTCCGCGATCAGGGCATCGATATCGTCTAGGTAGACCCCCGTACCGATCAGCCACTGCCATGGTCCAAAGGCCACCGCCGTCGCAATCTTCGGGGAGAGCTTGCCCGTCGTCGGTTTCTCCCAGACGTAGTGGACGAATCCCCCGGAGCCTGCCGCCGCGATCAGTTCGCGCAGGATCTTCACTCCGTTCACATCCTCGATGTCCAGCATATCCTTGCCGTAGTTTTCCGGCTTGTTCGGGTCGTTGATGTTGATGCCCTCAAGGGTATAGACAAAGATGTACTTGCTGCCGTCGCCGCGGTCGTAGAGGGCGTTGATCGCGTCGATGATGTTGCGCTGGAGCACCGCCTCATCGAGCCGCCCGTGCCAACGTGCGTACTCGTGCTCGACGAAACTGAGCGCGCGCTGCGTCTCCTCGCGGATCAGCTCTTTCTGCTGCTGTAGGTAGGTTGCGCGCATCTGGGCCGCATCCCGGTCGAAATCACGGTACTCTTCGAAAATGACCAGCAGCGTAAAAAGCATCGCAAAGCAGAAGAGCGCCACAATGGCAAGGAAGTTGATCTTCTCCAGGCTGATCGTATGCCACAGGCCGTGCGATGCTTTTCTTTTCACTGTCTCATATTCCGTTTCCCCATTAACTGAAATGAAGTTTATCCTAAATCTCATGCGGAACAAATCACGGCAGAAAACATATTGGCAGGATTCTTTAGGGACGCTACAGCATCCTGCGACGCTCCCGGTGTTATAATGTGAAGTCAAACACGCCGGCCAGAAGCATCTCTTCCGTCTACGGTCATGGACGGAACAGCCTTCATTGCGACGGAAGCACACTCGCCGGCACCCAAATTTATCCAGAGGAAGAGATGCGCCCTTTGCCACTGCCTGCCGCTTCCCAGACATTAAAAAGCGTCCGAACCATGCTGTTGGCGCTTCTCGCATCGCAAGCAGTGCTGCTTGCATCTGATCTTCCGCAGCAGCCGCTTTCCAACGCGGACGACACCCTCGTTGCACAGCACGAACCGTATACCGAGCACGGATTGATCGTGGCCGACTACCAGGTGATCCCCCTCACGGGCAGCGGCACGATCGACCTGTTCGGGATGCGCTACCTCCAGCAGCTCAACAGCTGGCTCTCTTTCGGGGTCGGCTTCCATGCCCCCCTGGTCGAGGGGGATTACGGCGGCTTTATGACCCTCGATGCCACGCTCCACGCCCAGTACACCCTCTATGAAGGGCTCTTCATCGACGCGGGGGCGACCGTCGGCGGCGGGGGCGGCGGTTCCAGCATTGAGCAAAGCAAAGAGCTCTCCGGTACGGGGGGATTCGGCATCGGCTATATCGGGTTGGGGTACGCCTTTGACAACGGCTTCTCGGCAGGAATAAACTACGCCCGCATCAAATTCAAAGCGTCGCAGATCGACAGCTCGCAGGTCAATTTCTTTATCGAGAAATCCGTCGATTACACCGCCGGTTCCTATGCCGATGCCGGCAAGATCGTTCCGGCCTTTTACGATCTGTTCTCTTCGCATGAGAAGATCCTGACCTTCGAAATGAACAACATCTTTCAGATCGACCCGCAAGGCACGAACCAGAAAACTATCAACACCCTCGCGCTGCAGTACTCCCATTTCCTCGATGACGCCAACTACCTCTTTATAGAAGCGGAAGTCGGTTACAGGGGGCGCCCGCTCTACAACCAGATCCTTCCCGGTGCCGGCCACCGTTTCGCGCTCACCCCGCACCTGCACCTCTACGGCCAGATCGGCGTCGGGTCCGGGGGCTACTCGCCCGAACTCATCGATACCGGCTCCGGGCTGCTGGTCTATCCCAAAGCCGCGTTGGAGTACCGGCTGAACGACGGCATCGGCCTGGCCATCACCGGGGGCTACCTGGCCGCGCCGACGGGCAGCTCTAGAAACTATACGGTCGGGGCCGCCCTCGACTACCACCTCTCGGCCGGACGGAAAAACACCCAGGAGTATGATTCGGCTACGGCCCCGCGTTACAAGGGCTTCCGCCTCAGTATCTTTCCCCAGAGCGACCTCAACGTCAAGGTCGCCCACGCGGACCACCACGACATCCATATGCTCTCGGGACAGCTCGACGTGCTCTTGCATCAGAACTGGTACTTCGCGACCCAGGCCAGCATCGCCTACAACGACTTCAGGGAGTACCCGGGATACGGGGAGATACTGGCGGGAATCGGGGTACAGAACCGCTACACCTCTTCCACGCGGTTTCAGAGTTTCTTCCAGTTGCTGCTCGGTACCAACGTCGACGGCGTCGTCTTCAAACCCTCCGTCGGGACAAGCTACACCCTCAGCGACAGGGCTGCGTTCTATGCTCAGGTGGGCCAGATCATCTCCGTGGACAGTGCGGGCCTCTACCGTGAGGAGAGGCCGTTCAGCGCGACATCCGTCGGTGCGGGTCTCAGCTACCGCTTTTCGCTTCCGTAAGCGCGGGCCTTCCCTTGGCCTACGCCCTTATCCGTGAGTAACCCGCTTTAGAAACCGCCCGTTAAGTTTTTCCCAAATATAATGCGGATTACATTACACAGGGAGCACTACATATGTTCGGTTTCGGAAAACAAGAACTCAAGACCTACGACTACAGCGCCGAGGAGATGGCATCGTTCCAATGGGTAAAAATGACCACCAGCAAGGGTGTCATGTGGCTCAAACTCTACAACGAAGAGACGCCGAACACCGTCGCGAACTTCGCTTTCCTCGCCAAAGACGGCTACTACGACGGCCTCAACTTCCACCGCGTCATCCCGGGCTTCATGGCCCAGGGCGGCTGTCCTCACGGTACCGGTACCGGCGGTCCGGGCTGGAGCATCGCGTGTGAAACAGCCAACAACGTTCACAAGCACGTCAAAGGCACCCTCTCCATGGCCCACGCAGGTCCGAACACCGGCGGCAGCCAGTTCTTCATCTGTTTCGTCCCCTGCCCGCACCTCGACGGCGTCCACACCGTCTTTGGCGGCATCGAAGCCGGTGACGCAGACTCCATGGCCGTGCTCGACAGCATTGCCGGCCAGGACAAGATCGAGAAAGTCGAGATTTTAGCGGAACGCTAACCGAGCAAAGCCCGGATAGCTGCGTTAACACTGGGTTGCGCTGCCCTCACTGCGTTGCGAAATTCCGCTCCGCTACATCGGCAGCAGGCGCACTGGAAGAAGTGCCCTCGGGGTGCCCGCGCGCCCTTGGCGCTTTCCGCCAACCGAGAAAGGAATGATTTATGTTAGTGCATATTTGCTGTTCTGTTGACAGTCATTTCTTTCTTGAGAAACTGCAGCACGACTACCCCGACGAGAAGCTGACCGGCTTCTTCTACGACCCCAACATCCACCCCTATTCCGAATACCGCCTGCGCTACCTTGACGTCCAGCGTTCGTGCAAGAAGCTCGGTATCGATCTGCTTGAAGGCGAATACGACTTCGAGACGTGGATGGATGCTGTCAGAGGATTGGAAAAAGAGCCGGAAAAAGGGGCGCGCTGCGAGGTCTGTTTCGACCGCCGTTTCGAGGTGAGCGCGAACAAAGCGCTGGAGCTGGGCGAAAAGCGGATGACGACGACCCTTTTGGTAAGCCCCCTCAAATCCCAGGAGCAGCTCAAACGCGTCGGCGACGCCTTCCACAAAGAGCACGGCGTCGAGTTCATCGCCGTCGACTACCGCGCCGCCGGCGGCACTCAGGACCAGAGCCGGGTCACCAAGGAGCAGCAGCTCTACCGCCAGGACTACTGCGGCTGTCTCTTCGGACTGAGCATGCAGCGCGAGCACCAGGATCGCCTGATGGACGAGATGTTCTCCCCCGTAGACGGCCGCATCCTGCCCGCCTCCATCGAGGAGCGCCTCACCATGTACGAACAGCGGATGGCCCTGGAGGATGCGGGAAAGACCTACCGCATCGTCAAGCAGAAGTTCCTCAACTACCGCCAGTTCACCTGCCGCCTCACCCGGGGCAAAAGCGAATCCGTGCCAGCGTATGCCCTGCACTACTCGACCCTGCCGCGCAAACGCGCCAATGGAAAAATCGAGTATGAGCAGCACGGCATCCACTACTTCAACCGCGACGATATCCGATTCATCTCGATAGATGAGTTCAATAAAAGAGTGGCAACGTCGTACGCAAGCGTGACTGAACTGATCTTCAACCCGCCCGCGTTCGAAGACGAACTGGCATTGCGCCGGCAGCTTTGCGAAACGCCGTTCGACCTCACCCCGGTTATCGTTACGGACGAAAAACCCGAAGGCAAATACACCCTTTTCCTAGACGCCAAGGTCTACGAGGACACCAAAGAGCGGTTGATCATCGACTAAAGCCGCTATCGACGGTTCACTTTTACATTGAACCGCACAGTTACCGCAAATCACATCACACATGTCTGAGAGCTTTCTTACGCTAATCCGCCGAACCAGCCAAAAGTTTTTTTATCAACTCCGGATCTTGTGAAGCCGCACACGCTCTTCCCCCTAGATCCTTTGACAACACACTTTTTGTCTTTTAAACACAAATTAACTTTAATTTCTAAACTCTTGTGTGATAATGGCGCGACAAAAGGGGTGGGGGCTGCATGCAGATCGTTAGAATCGCGTTTTTTATTCTTCTCGTTCTAAACGCGCATGCCTATGAATCAGAGGCGAAACTCCAAAGTGCCATCATCGGGAAAATCGCAGAGTATATCACCTGGCCAAATGATCGGCGGAACTCCTTTACGATCACCATCCTCAAAAACCAGATGGGGACACATTTTGAAGATTTCTACAAGCACAATACCATCAAGGGAAAACCGGTCAGGATTGTTCTACGAGATGACGTTGCACGCGCAAAAACCCCAGAGGTACTTTATGTATCCGGGAAAAACGCGAGACAACTGCCGACCATCCTCAACACCCTAAAAAACCAGCCCGTACTGACTGTCAGCGACATGCGGGGATTCGCCGAAAAAGGCGGGATGGTGCAAATCTATTTCACCGGCCAGCGCATGCGGCTGAAAGTCAACCTCGATGCGCTCGAAGCTCATGGACTCAAAGCCTCACCCCATCTGCTTCGCTTCGTCGATATCGTCAAGGAGCACAACTGATGACAAAACTCGGAATCCTCCTCACCTGCAGCCTATTAAGTCTTCCCATTCTGTCGGCGGAGGACAATCTTTATACCAAAAGCATGGAGGGGATTCTTTCCACAGAGTCCGAGCTGAAGGCCCAGGTCGGCTCGCGCACGAATGCCGTCAACTACCTGGAATCCAATATCCCGATCGATGTCATCACCCAAGAACAGATCGCCCGAAGCGGCATGACATCGCTCCCGGATATACTGCGCTATTTCGTCGCAGGGTTCAATGCACCTGAAACCTCAATCGCCGACGGCAGCGATCATGTTCGCACCATCACGCTTCGGGGGATGAGTCCCGATCAGATCCTCGTGCTCATCAACGGCAAACGCCTGCACACCTCTTCGCTGCTGCATGTCAACGGGACGATTGGACGCGGATCGAGCCATGCCGACCTTGATACGATCCCGCTGGCCATGATCGAGAAGATCGAAATCATGCGCGACGGTGCATCGGCACAATACGGCTCGGACGCGATCTCCGCCGTAATCAATATCATCTTCAAAGGGATTGGAAACGACACAAAAGCCGGAGTCTTATATGGAGGACGGAAGGCGGGTGACGGTCACCAGGCCGCTGGAAACGCGTTTGCCACCATTGCGCTTCCATATGATGGGTTTGTCAACCTTTCCATCGACGCCAAAGGGCAGGAACAGACACAGCGCGCGGGCCTGGACCGCCGTGTCTCACCTCCTGCGCTCACCACCCATGTCGGCATACCCGACAGCGACAGCCTCACCATCGGACTGAATGCGGAATTGGCAGGCGAAGAGACGACATCGCTCTACCTTGACGGATTCCTGCACCACCGCAATAGCCGGGCGGGGGCATTTTACCGCCCTGAACTAACCGCTGAAGGTTTCCCGGGCTTTCTGCCGATCATCAACGCGGACATTCTGGACTATGCTGTGACCGCCGGCATCAAGGGGGTCAACGACTCCGACATCACCTGGGATCTGAGCAATACGTACGGTCTCAACCGTATACACTACACGGTTGAAGACAGCCTCAACTATACCCAGGGCGATCCGCAGCTTCGCAGTTTCGACAACGGGAGCCTGCAGTTCACGCAAAATACGGTCAACTTCGATATCACCCAGCGCCGATCGAACTATAAGTTCTCCGCCGGAGCCGAGTACCGTTACGAAAACTACAAGATTCTTGCGGGTGAACAGGCATCCTACGCAGACTACGGCGTTGTCAGCGGTGTCACTGCCGGAACACAGGGCTTCGCCGGATACTCTCCCTACAATGCGGTTGATGAGTGCCGCAGCAGCTATGCACTGTACGCAGACAGCGTCTTCGATCTGAATGAACGGTTCAATGTGGAGATCCTCGTGCGTTATGAAGAGTACTCTGATTTCGGCGAAAGCACCAATGCGAAAGTGGCCTTGACGTATCAGGTTTCGCCGTCGCTGATGCTGCGCAGCTCCGGCAGCACCGGGTTCAGGGCCCCGTCGCTGTCCCAGTCTTACTATGCTCAGACCTCATCGTTTGCCGGCGCAAACGGCATCGACACCCAGGGAACCTTCCGCGTTGACGACCCGATCGCGGAGGCACTGGGAGCCAAACCGCTTAAATCCGAGCGCTCCAAGAATGTCACCCTGGGCGGTGTCTATCAGTACGACGGCGAAACGGCACTCACCGTCGACTTCTTTTACGTGGAAGTCAACGACCGCATCATGCTCAGTGACGACATCAACAATACCTCCGACCTTTGGCCGAACGTTTCCAAGGTCCGTTTTTTCATCAACGCGGCCCATACCTCCACCCACGGCGTCGATATCAAGTTCAATAAGAGCTACCCTATTGAGCGCTTCGGCATGTTCAGAACCGGTCTCTGGTACAACTACAATATCAACAAAATTTCCGGGAACGGATCGGACAACTCAAGCGCCGATGATGCGACACAGAAGATCCGAATCGAAAAAGGTCAGCCAAGGCACGCTCTGCGTTGGCTGAACAACTACAGTTACCGCGGCCTGGATGCCACGGCGAACATCAGCTACTTCGGCACGTACTCCCAGATGGTCGATGCCAAAGAGTACGTTTTTGACCCGATGTGGACACTCGATGCCGACATCGCCTACCGATTCGACTCCGGATTGACGATCGCTGTCGGAGGGCATAATCTTTTTGATGCCGTCCCGAACAAATGGGACGGCCTTTCGGGGACCCTCTACGGCTACGACGGCATCAAGCCGTATTCGCGTTACTCCCCCAACGGCTACAGCGGCACTTTTTACTATCTCCGTGCCGAAATGACGTTCTAAAGTCCGTGCGATGAAAAAACTGTTTGCTCATCTCAAAGCGGCGTATATCTTTCTCGCCATCGCCCTGGGAATATTCATCGTTGCGACCCTGCTCTCATTCAAATACCAGGACACGCGCAATGAAATTTTCCAGATCAACAAGGCCCTCAATCTGCAATACGTGCAGGGACTTGCACAAAACCTCAGCGAAGACATCCTGCGCATCGTCGACAAAAATTTTCATGATGAGCTCATGACGAACGCGCTCCTGCATGATTACGTCGAAGCCGACCTGAAACTGTTTATCACCACCAAATTCAAAGATATCCGTCTGCTGGTAAAGCCTGCCGATTCTCAAACGTGTATGATCGCAGCAGACGGGAATGCGTCACCCAGCAGAGCTTGCAGCGAAAACGAACAGACCATCTTTTCAGAGATTCATGACACCGGGGAACCACGGTATGTCGTCGACTCCTCCGAAGCAGACGTCTGGGCGACCTATTATGCCCCCATCGTCAGCCACGAAAAAGTTCAGGCCGTCATCGTCATCAAGTTTTCGATGTTCGAGCAGCGGAGTATTTTGGGCGAACTTGCCAAATTGGGGAATCTGATCGAGTCGATTTTCATCTTTTTTGTCGTGATTGTCCTGCTGATCCTTTGGTTCGCCTATTTCGATTTCAGGCGCGAAAGAGACAAGAACAGACTGCTGCAGGAACTAGAAACGTCCAATCAGGAGCTGAGTGAAAAGACGAAACAGCTTGCGTTCAAGACCCAAAAAGCCCATGAGCTTTTTGTACAGGCCAGCCAGAATCTGGCGACGCTGAATGAAGCGCAGAGAATCGCCAAGATCGGGAGTTTCGATGACTATCTGGATCAGGACCACTTGATCTTTTCGGAAGAAAACTACCGTATCTGGGAAATCGAACCCGGGCAGACGATAACACACAAATCGCTTCTCACACGCGTCCATCCCGAAGACATGGGGACCCTTGCTCAGCACATCAACGCCAACATGGAACAACACGCGGACAGCATGTATTCATTCAGGATCATGACGTCAGACGGCGAAGCAAAACATATCCTGGCACGTGAGAGTTCCATCTTTGACGACGACGGGGTATTCATCGGGATCAGGGGAACCCATCAGGATATCAGCGAAAAAGTGAAGGCTGAGGAGAAAGAGCAGAAACAGAACCTGCTGATCATGCACCAAAACCGCCTGGCGATGCAGGGCGAAATGCTTGAGATGATCGCACACCAGTGGCGACAGCCGCTCAACACGCTTTCGCTGACACTCTTCTCCCTGTATGTAAAGATCGCTGCCCTCCCGGAGGTCCCTGATGACGTCAGTGCCCTGCATGAGAAAGCGGATCACGCCATACAGTATCTTTCCAGAACCATAGACGACTTCAAAAGTTTCTTCGCCGAGGACAAATCGACCCAACGGTTTTCACCTGCCGTGCTCCTCGATGAAACCCTCGGCATCATAGACAACCGGCTGGAACAATACCGTATCGACGTGAACAAAAACTATAATGCCGTTGACCGCGTGCAAATCGAATCCCTGCCATCGGAACTGGGCCAGGTGCTTCTTGCCATTGTCAACAACGCCATTGATGCACTGAAAGAAGTGCAGATCGACCGTCAGATCTTTATCGATATTGCCCCCTTCGGCGATTATGGTGTACGCATTGAAATCGTCGATAATGCGGGCGGGATTCCCCACGACGTGATACCGTATATCTTCGAGCCCTATTTTTCAACCAAGAAAGACAAAAACGGTACCGGACTTGGGCTCTATATGGCCAAGATGATCATAGAGGAGTCCCTCGGAGGCAGTATTGCCGCCCGGACGGAAAACGATCGGGCCATTTTCACGCTCATACTCCCGGGATCAAAGCCTCAGGAGCACCCCTTCTCCTAGCAACATCATCAGCGTTGCCGGACGTATAACGGTGGCCTTTTTGCCCCGCGCGTTTCGATCCATAATGCATCCTTAACGACAATTTCGATAAAATCACTCACTTTTCTACCCGCTCGATTATGGAAGCGGGCATTACATAAAAAGGAAGATCCACCCACTATGATCGATGTTGTCGAAATTCAGAAAATTCTGCCGCACCGCTTCCCGTTCCTCCTCGTAGACCGCGTCACCGAACTCAACCCGAACGAGTCCCTTACCGGTTACAAGAACGTGACAATCGGCGAACAGATCTTCGAAGGCCACTTCCCGGGCCACCCCATCTATCCGGGCGTTATGATCCTCGAGGGAATGGCGCAGGCCGGCGGTATCCTCGCGTTTAAAAGCATGGATATGAGCGAAGAGGAAGCGGCGAACAAAGTCGTCTACTTCATGAGCATCGACGGCGCGAAATTCCGCAACCCGGTCCGTCCGGGCGACCGTCTGGAGTACCGCATGAAAGTCGTCAAACACAAAGGCGCCATCTGGATCCTCGAGGGCAAAGCCTATGTGGACGACAAGCTCGTCTCCGAAGCCGAGCTCAAAGCGATGATCGTCGACAAGTAAGGCAGGTATGATGAGCAAAATCTCACCGCAGGCGATCATCGAAGAGGGCGCCGTCATCGGCAACGACGTCGAAATCGGCCCCTTCTGTTTCATCTCATCCGAAGCGACCATCGGCGACGGCACCACGATCGCGCAGGGCGCCTGCATCTACGGGAAAACGACCATCGGCAAGCATAACGAGATCTTCTCCTATGCCGTCCTCGGCTCCATCCCGCAGGATCTGAAATTCGGCGGCGAAGACGTAGAACTCATTATCGGCGATCACAACAAGATCCGCGAGTTCACCCTCTTCAATCCCGGCACCAAAGGCGGCGGCGGCAAAACGATCATCGGCAGCCACAACCTCTTTATGGGCTACGTCCATATCGGGCACGACGTCGTGATCGGCAACCACTGCATCCTGGCTAACGCCGCGACGCTCGCGGGCCACGTCGAGATGGGCGATTACGCTGTTATCGGGGGGATGACCCCGATCCATCAGTTCGTGCATATCGGCGACTTCGCGATGATCGCCGGTGCATCGGCATTGTCGCAGGACGTTCCGCCCTACTGCATGGCCGAAGGGAACCGCGCCGTTATCCGGGGCCTCAACCTTACCGGCCTGCGCCGCCACAGCGAGCGCAACGACATCGATGCCCTCAAGTCCGCCTACCGCGACCTTTTCGAATCGGGTCAGCCGCTCAAAGAGACGGCGGCGGAGCTGGTGGAGAGCAGCGACAACCACTACGTACACAACCTGTGTAACTTTATCCTGAAAACCAAACGGGGAATCCCCTTTGAGAGGAAAACAGCATGAAACAGCGCCACTGCAGCTTCTGCGGGACCCATGAGAGCGAGGCGAACCCCCTGATCGCGGGCAACGACGCCTATATTTGCAAGAACTGCGTCTTCTCCGCCTACAAGATCATGTTCGGCGACGAGGAGGCCCTCAGCGAAGCGGACAAGCATCTTGTCGAATATGTCGGCGATCTGATGACGCCCAAGGAGATCAACGCGTTCCTGGGCGAGTACATCATCGGGCAGGAGCGTGCGCGCAAGCTGCTCTCCGTCGCCGTTTACAACCACTACAAGCGGATATTCAAACAGCACGACCTCGACGACGATACGGAGATCGCCAAATCGAACGTGCTGCTGATCGGACCGACGGGCAGCGGGAAAACCCTGATGGCCCAGACGATCGCCCGTATTCTCAACGTGCCCCTGGCGATCGCAGACGCCACCAGCCTCACGGAGGCGGGCTACGTCGGCGAGGACGTGGAGAACATCCTCACCAAACTGCTGCAAGCGGCCGACGGCGACGTCGAACGAGCCCAGCAGGGGATCCTCTTCATCGACGAGATCGACAAGATCGCCCGCATGAGTGAAAACCGCTCCATCACCCGCGACGTCTCCGGCGAAGGGGTGCAGCAAGCGCTGCTCAAGATCATCGAGGGCTCCGTCGTCAATATCCCGCCCAAAGGGGGCAGAAAGCACCCCAACCAGGATTTCATCGCGATGGACACCTCCAATATCCTCTTCATCTGCGGCGGGGCCTTCGACGGCATGCAGGAAATCCTCAAGCGCAAAGCGGGCAAAAACGTGCTCGGCTTCGGCCACGAGCAGAAAAGTACCGCCGAGCAGGAGGTCACCATGGAGAGCGTCGAACCCGATGACCTCGTGCACTACGGCCTGATCCCCGAACTGATCGGCCGTCTGCCGGTCATTGCATCGCTCAACGAGATCAGCGAAGAGGATATGATCCGCATCCTCACCGAGCCGAAGAACTCGCTGATCCGCCAGTACGCCAAACTCTTTGCCATCGACAACGTCAAACTGACCTTCGAAGACGACGCCCTTCGCGCTATCGCCGCCAAGGCCAAATCCCGCAAGACCGGGGCCCGTGGCCTGCGCTCGATTCTCGAAGAGACGATGATCGACATCATGTATGAACTGCCCGACTACAGCGGTTACGAGGTCGTCATTACGGCCGAGTGTATCACCGAGGGGGAGAAACCCCTCTACATCAAAACAGACGACAAGAAAAGCGCTTAAAGGAACACGATGCTTCTGAACAAATTGATCGGACTCTTCTCCAACGACCTCTCCATCGACCTGGGGACGGCCAATACCCTCGTCATCGCCAAGGGACACGGCATCATCATCAACGAGCCTTCCGTCGTCGCCGTGAAGATGGAAAAATTCGGCCAGCAGCGCGTCCTGGCCGTCGGCCACGAAGCCAAGGAGATGGTCGGGAAGACCCCGGGCAACATCCGCGCCATCCGTCCGATGAAAGACGGGGTCATCGCCGACTTCGACATGACCGAAAAAATGATCCGCAAGTTCATCGAGAAGGCCCACGGCCGCTCGGCGCTGATCAGCCCGCGCATCATCATCTGCGTCCCCTACGGCCTGACGCAGGTCGAGCGTAAAGCAGTCCGCGAATCGGCCCTCTCCGCCGGCGCACGGGAGGTCTTCCTTATCGAGGAGCCGATGGCCGCCGCCATCGGTGCGGGTGTGGATATCCGCGAACCCCAGGGGAACCTCGTCGTCGATATCGGTGGCGGTACGACAGAGATCGGCGTCGTCAGCCTCGGCGGCCTCGTGCTCTCCAAGTCCATCCGTACCGCCGGCGACAAGATCGACAAGGCGATCATCGACTACGTCAAACGCAAATACAACCTCCTCATCGGCGACCGTACCGCCGAAGAGATCAAGATCGAGATCGGGACGGCCCTGCCGCTGGAAAAACGTCTGACAAAAGTCGCGACGGGCCGCGACCAGGTCGAAGGGATGCTGAGCACCATCGAACTCACCAGCGACGACGCCTACGAAGCGATGAAAGAGCCGCTCAAAGAGATCGCCGAAGCGCTGCGGGACGTCCTAGAGAAGATGCCGCCCGACCTCGCCGGCGACATCGTCGACCACGGCATCATCCTCACCGGCGGCGGCGCACTGATCCGCCAGCTCGAC
The DNA here is from genome assembly GCF_021044585.1 of Sulfurimonas sp. HSL-3221. Taxonomy (GTDB): domain Bacteria; phylum Campylobacterota; class Campylobacteria; order Campylobacterales; family Sulfurimonadaceae; genus Thiomicrolovo; species Thiomicrolovo sulfuroxydans. Next base: position 1,867,454 of record NZ_CP087998.1, read on the forward strand.
AAGTTCCTGGCCGACATCATCCGCATCCCGGTCTTCGTCGCCGACGAACCGCTCCTGGCCGTCGCCAAGGGAACGGGACGCGCCCTGGAGGAGATCGACCTGCTCCAGGAACTCTTCGAAAATGAGTAAACGCGCCTCTGCGCTCCTCTTCCTGCTTCTGCTGTTCGCGGGGGCCGTCTACTTTTCGACGACCCTGCAATCCCCCCTGCTCTCCGTCCTGCAATCGATCAACCGCTCCTGGAACACCTTTAGCACCGGTATTGGCAATCTGATCGAGGAAAACTTCGAACAGAAAGAGACCATTCAGGCGCTGCGCAAAGAAGCCGAACTCTACCGACAGTCGCACCTGATCCTGCACGAGATGGCCACCGAGTTCAACGCCCTTCTGGCCGAGAATAACTCCACCTTCCGCTACGACCCGCGCGTCGCCCTCGTGCGTACCATCGCCTATGCCAACTTTGCCGACATGACCAAGCTCTGGCTGCAGATGGATGATTTCAACTCTTCGCGCCTCTACGGACTCATCTATAACGAGACGGCCGCCGGGATCGTCACGGCGCGCGACGGCAGACCGCTGGCCCTGCTCAACGGCGATTACCAGTGCACCTATGCCGTCTTCGTCGGGCCCAACAAGGCCCCAGGGATCGTCCGCGGCCGCAACAGCGACACCATGCTCGTACAGTACATTCCCACCTGGGTCGCCATTACCGTCGGTGACGAGGTCGTCACCTCCGGCCTGGACCACCTCTTCTTCGCGGGGGTCAAGGTCGGCACGGTCAAATCCATCGAACTCACCGGCGGCTACCAGAACGCCGTCATCGAACCCTATTACAAAGGAAACGATCCGGATTATTTCCACGTGATCACTGACATCAGATGAAACGATTACTCCTTTTACTGCTCCTGCCCCTGTTCCTGGGAGCCAAAGATGATATCTTCCTCGGGGCCGGCCCCTATTTCCAGACCCTGCCCTACAAGGATGCCGACCCCGTTGTTCTCGGTACGCCCGTCATCTTTTTCGACAACTCCCTCTTTTACATCCGATGGACCCGGGTCGGGATGTACTTCTACGGCGAAAGCGGCGAGACGCAGAGCTGGGGGCTCTCTTTCACCGCGCAGCCCCAGATTATCGGCTACTACGAAAGCCGCGCGCTGACCCAGCTCAACCGCCGCTCCAAAACGCCTATTTTGCAGGGAATGCGTGAGCGCGACAGCGGCTGGGAAGGGGGCCTCGCGGCCAGCTACGCCTACGGCGATTTTTTCGCGGAGTTCGTTGCGCTGCATGACATTACCGATACGAACAACGGTACGAAACTGCGCCTGGAAGTAGGCCAGAGCTTCAGCGTCGGAGATTGGTACTTTGTTCCCAGCATCCTCGCCGTCTGGCTCTCCCAGCCCTTTGCAAACTACTATTTCGGCGTGAAAAACAGCGAAGAGGATCTGCTGATCGGCCGGCCCGCCTACCGCAGCGACGCGACGCTGAATTTTGCCGTCCAGACCTATGTGAAGTACAACATCAACGCACACTGGCACCTGCTCGGCAATCTCCGCGCCGACCGCTTCGGCGACCCCGTCGCAGACAGTCCCCTGACGGAGACCAGATACATGTACAGCGGCATGCTCTCCCTGCTCTACTCCTTCAACCTTTTCGGCGAAGAAAAAGCCGTCCTTAACCCGCCGGAAAAACGGTGACGCCGGCGGGGAGCCTTTTCCCGCCTTTCACCCCTTTTTAAGGGCCTCCCGACTATAATATCCTTCTGAAATTTTCATCTTTTTTGAAGGGTATAAATGCCAAAACGCGATGACATCAAAACGATTCTGCTCATCGGCTCCGGCCCGATCGTAATCGGTCAGGCCTGCGAATTCGACTACTCCGGCACCCAGGCGGTCAAAACGCTCAAAGAGCTCGGCTACCGTGTCGTCCTGATCAACTCCAACCCGGCGACGATCATGACGGACCCGGAGTTTGCCGACCGTACTTACATCGAGCCGATCAAAGAAGAGATCATCGCCCAGATCATCGCAAAAGAGAACGTCGACGCGATCCTGCCGACCATGGGCGGGCAGACGGCCCTGAATGCCGCCATGAGCATGTACGAAAAAGGAATGCTCGACGGCATCGAATTCCTCGGCGCCAATCCCGAAGCGATTAAAAAAGGCGAGGATCGCCAAGCGTTCAAGGAAGCGATGATCAAGCTCGGCATGGACCTGCCGCATTCGCGCTACGCCTACAACATGGACGAAGCGCTCGCGGCGGCCGAAGAGATCGGCTTCCCGATTATCATCCGTGCCTCTTTTACCCTCGCCGGCGGCGGTTCGGGCGTTGCCTACAACATCGACGAGTACAAACTGCTTGCCCAGCGCGGTCTGGATGAGAGCCCGATCACCGAGATCCTCGTCGAAGAGTCCCTCCTGGGGTGGAAAGAGTACGAGATGGAAGTTATCCGCGACCGCGCCGACAACTGCATCATCGTCTGTTCCATCGAGAACTTCGACCCGATGGGCGTCCATACCGGCGACTCCATCACGATCGCCCCGGCACTGACGCTGACCGACAAAGAGTACCAGCGCATGCGTGACGCCTCCTTCGAGATTCTGCGCGAGATCGGCGTCGATACCGGCGGTTCCAACGTCCAGTTCTCCGTCGATCCGAAAACGGGGCGCATGATCGTCATCGAGATGAACCCCCGCGTCTCCCGCTCCTCGGCGCTGGCGTCCAAAGCGACGGGCTACCCTATTGCCAAAGTCGCGACCCTGCTCGCCGTCGGCTTTACCCTCGACGAGATCACCAACGATATCACCGGGACGCCGGCCTCCTTCGAACCGGTTATCGACTACATCGTCACCAAGACGCCGCGCTTCACCTTCGAGAAGTTCCCCGAAGCCGAAAACACCCTGACGACGGGAATGAAATCCGTCGGCGAGGCGATGGCCGTCGGCCGCACCTTCAAAGAGTCCATGCAAAAAGCGCTCTGCTCGCTGGAAACGGGCCTCTCCGGCTTTGACGAAATAGCGGGCGACATGGACCACATCCGCCACGAGATCCGCCGGCCGAACGCCGAGCGGATGCTCTACGTCGCCGAAGGCTTCCGCCGCGGCATGGACGTCGAGGAGCTCTTTGAACTCTCCAACATCGATCCGTGGTTCCTCTACCAGATCGAAGAGATCGTCGCCGAAGAGCAGACGGTCGACCTCGATATCCTCAACGACGCGGCCCGCCTGCGCAAGGCAAAAGCCAACGGCTTCAGCGACAAGAAGATCGCCCAGCTCATCGCCAAGCAGGGTGCGGGCGACATCCGCGAGAGCGACGTCTACAACGCGCGCAAACGCATGGGCATCCACCTCGAGTACAACGAAGTCGACACCTGTGCCGCCGAGTTCGAGGCGCTGACGCCCTACCTCTACTCCACGACGAACATCACGACCCTGCCCGAACAGCCGACGCGCGCTTCGGACAAGAAAAAAGTGATGATCCTCGGCGGCGGCCCGAACCGCATCGGCCAGGGGATCGAGTTCGACTACTGCTGTGTCCACGCGGCGTTCGCCCTCGAGGAGATGGGGATCGAGACGATCATGTACAACTGTAACCCCGAAACCGTCTCGACCGACTACGACACCTCCGACGTCCTCTACTTCGAGCCGATCGATCTCGAGCATGTCCGCGAAGTCATCGAATACGAGAAACCGAACGGCGTTATCGTCCACTTCGGCGGCCAGACCCCGCTGAAGCTCGCCAACCCGCTGACGGCCATCGGCGCGCAGATCGCGGGGACCCCGGCCAAGGTGATCGACCTCGCCGAGGACCGCGAAAAGTTCTCCGACTTCGTGACCAAGCATGACCTCAAGCAGCCCGACAACGGCATCGCGACGACCAAAGAGGAGGCGATCAGCGTCGCTTCGCGTCTGGGCTACCCGGTCCTCGTACGCCCCTCCTTCGTCCTCGGCGGCCGCGCGATGCGTATCGTCTACAAAGAGGAGGAGCTGCGCCAATACATGGAAGAAGCGGTCTCCGTCTCCAACGACGCGCCGGTGCTCGTCGACAAGTTCCTTGACCAGGCGGTCGAGCTCGACGTCGACGCCATCTGTGACGGCAGCGAGGTCTATATCGGCTCGGTAATGCAGCACATCGAAGAGGCCGGTATCCACTCCGGCGACTCCGCCTGTTCGCTGCCGCCGGTCAACCTCAGCGATGCGCTGCTCGCACAGGTCGAGCAGCAGACGAAAACGATTGCCCTCGGCCTCGGTGTCATCGGCCTGCTGAACATCCAGTACGCCATCTACCAGAACGAGGTCTACCTCATCGAGGTCAATCCGCGCGCATCGCGTACCGTCCCCTTCGTCTCCAAGGCAACTGGGATGCCGCTGGCCAAAGTCGCGACACGCGTCATGATGGGCGACACCCTGCGCAACGCGCTGGCCTTCTACGACCGCTACGATATCGTCATCGAAGGCGACGGGCTGCTCAAACCGCGCCTGCGCGACCACATCGCCCTCAAAGAGGCGGTCTTCCCGTTCAACAAACTCTACGGCGCCGACCTGGTCCTGAGCCCGGAGATGAAATCGACCGGCGAGGTCATGGGGATCAGCTCCAGCTTCGGTGTGAGCTTCGCCAAGTCGCAGATGGCGGCGGGCAACCGTATCCCGACTTCGGGAACCTGTTTCCTCTCCTTCATCACGATGGACAAACCTGCCGGCGTCGAGATCGCTCGCGGACTGCATGAACACGGCTTCAAGCTCGTCGCCACCCGCGGCACCCAGAAGGTGATCGAAGAGGCGGGCATCCCGTGCGAACCGGTCCTCAAGATCTCCGAAGGACGCCCGAACATCGAAGACATGATGAAAAACGGCGACATCACCATGGCAATCAATACCTCCGACAACAACACGTCGAAAAAAGATGCCATCGTCATCCGACAGATCGTCCTGCGGATGAACATCCCCTATTTCACGACGCTCAGCGCCGCCCGCGCCGCGATCGATGCGCTCGGCCACATGAAGGACGATGCTTGGACCGCCCCGCAAGCCCTTCAAGACTACCTGGCCTGACACGGCTTCTGCTGGTCCAGACCGACACGACCGTCGGTTTTGTCTCGCAGAACGCGGAGGCCCTTGCGCGCGCGAAAAGCCGCCCCCCGTCCAAACCCTTTCTCAAGACCTTCGCCTCGATGAAAGCCTACAAACAGGCGGGGCGTATCCCCGGACGCTTCAAGCGCGAAGTGCGTTGCAGCACAAAGACGACCTACATTGTCAGGGGTCAGGCCTTCCGCATCGTCCCCGAGGGCAGCTACCATCAGCTGCTGCGCCCCTACGGCTGGCTCTACTCCACCTCCGCCAACGCGGCGGGGGGACGATATGAGCCCGCCTATGCCGCTGAGACGGCCGACGTCGTCGTCGAGGATGCGCGGGGACTCTATGAAGACACACCATCCACAATCTATCAACTGAATAATTGCAAAAAACGGAGAATCAGATAAGTATGAATCATGTCAAATCTATCGCTTCGGGCCTCTACCTCGGCACGGCGGGAATCACGATGATGAGCGTCCTCTCCGGATGCGTCCAGGAGCAGCAGGAACACCAGAACCGCTACCTCATCGTCCAGCAGCAGGCCGGCGGCAAATACGTCGTCGTCGAAGAGATGCCGACCGAGGGTCCGAACCGCGCCATCATCCGCGAGTATGACGCCAACGGCACCATGACCGAGCGCTTCATGAACGAAGCGGAGATGAAGGCGCTGGCCCAGCAGGAGTATGACAAAATGCAGGCGGGCCAGAGCGAACTGAACCAACCGCCCCAGGGCGAGGGGATGGGACTGGCAGGGACGATCCTTGCCGTCGCCGCAGGCTCCCTGCTGGGGAACATGATCGGCAACGCGCTGATGAACAACGCCAACTACCGCCAGCATGCCGACCGCGTCAACAAAAGCGCCTACCACGCCACGCAGAAGGCAAAAGCGTCCAGCAGCAAGAAAAGCTTTTTCGGCGGCACCAAAACGGGGACTTCTTCGACCTCATCCACGACGTACGGAGGGTAAAAGATGGTCCGACTCGATTCCGTCTCGGCACTGCCGAACGACGCCCTGGACGCCCTCGGCTTTACCTGGCACACCGACAGCGACGGCACCCGCTATGTCGCCGACGAACTGGTCCTCGTCAGCGATACCGAAGCCGAGGCCTACTACGAGGCGGCCAATACCCTCTATGACATGTACGTGCAGGCGGCGGAGTATGTCATCGAAAACGACCTTTTCTTCGATCTCGGCATCCCTTTCAACCTGATCGATCCGATCAAGAAGAGTTGGGAGAACGACGTACACTGGCACGTCTATGGACGGTTCGACCTTGCCGGGGGAATCGACGGACAACCCATCAAGCTGATCGAGTTCAACGCCGACACGCCGACGGGCCTCTACGAGAGCGCGGTGCTGCAGTGGGCGCTGCTCAAGCACAACGGGCTCGATGAAGCGCGCCAGTTCAACAACATCTACGAAGCTTTGCTCCAAAACTTCCGCCGCCTCATTACCCTCTTTGACGACCCGGACGATTTCGAGAAGTTCTACGACGGCTGGAAAATCCTTTTCAGCAGCGTCGAGGGCAATGACGAGGAGGAGGTGACGACGAAGCTGCTGCGCCAGATCGCGACCGATGCAGGCTTTGCCACGGGGTTTGAATTCCTGCAGAATGTCCGCTTCGATGACGAGGGGATCTTTGATGCTGATGACAGCCCCTTTGAATACTGGTTCAAGCTCTACCCCTGGGAAGACATCGCCACGGACGAACCGGAACTCGCGGTCCTGCTCGGCGCGATCATGGCCAACCAGAAGGCGATCATCCTGAACCCCGCTTATACCCTGCTCTTTCAGTCCAAAGGGATGCTCAAGATCCTCTGCGACCTCTTCCCGGACTCCCCCTACCTGCTCAAGAGCTCGTTCGAGCCGCTTTCGGGCGTGAAACAGGTGGAAAAGCGGATGTTCGGCCGCGAAGGGGCCAATACGCAGATCATGGATGCCGACGGCAGCGTACTCGTCTCGACGGAGGGGCCTTACGGCAACTATCGCCCGCTCTACCAGGAATATGTCCCCTTCCCGCAGGACCGCAGCGGCAACCGCTACCAGGCGGGAGTCTTCTTCGCCTACGAGGCATGCGGGCTCGGTTTCCGCCGCGGCGGCGAGATACTGGACAATATGAGCAAGTTTGTGGGGCACATGCTTTCGTAGAAAGTGGTGAGAGCGTCCCGGACGCTGTCCGGGGAAACGCTTCATTCCAGAAAATAGATATCCGGCCGGTCGATGACGCCGACCTCCTGCATCTTCTGCTTGAGATCCTCGGATGCGGCAAAGGCACGGGCTTTTTCAAGATCGGCGGCTTCAAACAGCGCGATGACCTCCTGGGGGTCGTCCGCGTTTTGAAGCAGATAGAGCTCTTTCAACCCGGCAGCGTCCCTTGCCCCCTTATGCCCGTCATACCCGGGCTTCCATTCGTTAAAATCCCTGACTTTGTGTCGTACCATCATAAAAGCCATCTCGTCTCCCTTGGTTGGATTATCGTTTGGAGTACCGCCCGAAGGCGGAAGCCTTCATACTTTTTTCAGTATGAAACACCTCCGGTAGATTCCGACTTAATTATTAAAATCAAAATCTCCGTTTTAGGAGAGAAACTGATGGGAATTGCGAAGACTATCAGTCGATATTGTAACGTCAGGATGGGCCTTTCGTCCCGCTTTGGTATAGATTTAACACTTCTGTTATAGAGTTTCACTATACTCTATAGATATGCCTGAATGCGTCAGAACAACGAAAAGGTGGTCTGAGAAAATTGCAGGAATGTTTATTATCATCTCGAAGGAACATCATGACCCTTTTGCATCGCGTATTGATCACAGCACTTTTCCTTGTCGCCGGCCTCTCCGCCCAGTCTGTCGAAGTCTCCGGCATCTATGTCCGCGAAGTCCCGCCGAATATGCCGAACAGTGCCGCATTTATGAAGTTGACGAACGCCACCGACAAACCGGTCGCGCTGGTAAGTGCCACCTCGACGGCTGCCAAGACGGTCGAACTCCACGAACATGCGAACGTCAACGGCATGATGCAGATGCGCCAGATCCCGAAGATCGACATTCCGGCCGGCGGGACGACGATGCTTCAGCCGGGCGGCCTGCATGTCATGCTCATCGGCCTGACACAGAAGCTCAAGGCGGGGGAGAATGTCACGATCACATTGAACTTCTCCGACGGCGAAAGCATTACGCTTGAGGCGCCTGTCAAAAAAGTAGCCGGCATGATGATGCAGCAAAAAATGAAATGCGGCAGCGGTAAGTGCGGTAAGTGACGGGTGAGTCTCAAAAAACTTTTTAAGATTCTCGCCATTCAGCTTGGCATCGCCCTGCTGCTCATTTTTGCCTATCTTGCCTACGATGCGGACGTCATCTACAAATGGCTTAGCGGCGACGTACAGTTCGGCACGACTGCAAAAGAGTGCGACCTTCAGACTAGCGCCTGTACTGCAACGATGGGCGACGGCACGCCCGTGACCTTTGCCATCACACCCCGTCCGATCCCGGTCATGCAGAAGCTGCAGCTGCACCTTTCGACCCCCCATGCCTACAAGACACTCAAGGTGGAAATCTACGGTCTGAACATGAATATGGGCCGATACAGCTATATCCTGACGCGCACGGACGATGGCAATTACAGCGGCGAAGGGATGATCCCCACCTGCACCGGACGGATGGATTGGCGCGCCAACATTATTGCCGAAGAACCGACAAAGCGCATCGGTGCCTATTTTACCTTTTCGACGGAGTAACCATGGTCCAACGTCTGATCCTGATTCTTTTCCCCATTTTGCTGGCCGCCGTGGCCTACTTTTATGTTATTCCCGCCGTGGAACGCTCCCATTACGACTTTACCCTTGAGAGTGCCGACGGTCCGGTCAGCCTCAGCGACTTCCGGGACAAAAAAGCCGTCGCCGTCTACTTCGGCTACACCTACTGCCCCGATATCTGCCCGACGACCTTCTCCAATCTCACGGGGGCCATGAAGCTCCTGCCGCCCGAAGCGGCCGAAGAGATGCAGGTGATCTTTGTCAGCGTGGACACCAACCGCGATACGCCGCAGAGCCTCAAGGAGTATGTCGAATACTTCTACCCCACCTACATCGGCGCGACCGGGACGAAGCAGGAGATCGACGACGTCGTCTCACGCTTTGACGGGACCGAATACACGATTCTCGAGGGGGGAAGCAAGGCAATGGGCTACACCGTCGGCCACACCTCCTACGTCTACTTTTTCGACAAACAGGGCAACTTCAGCTCACGCCTGAACCACAGCATCGACCCCCGCGAAACGTTGACGCATATGGAAAAAGCGCTCGGTATCTCCCACTAATTATACGGTACCCGAGCGAAGCCCGGATGCCTACGCTAACGCTCTGTTCCCTTCGGCAGGGTGCCCATACCCCAAGGGTACTTCTTTCAGGGCGCGCGCAGACGACCGAAGGAAGTACCTTCAGGTATGAACCGCGCTCGCAACACATTCAAAACAAACCGTTCAGCAGTTATTTTCCCGAAAACTTGAAGTGCTGCTGTTACGCTTCTGCCGTCTGGCCGTTACCGCCCGTGCCGAGCAGCACGGCGATCCAGCGGGTCGACTCTTCCGAATCGAAAACGATCTTCACCATGATTGTCAGCGGGATGGAGAGCAGCATACCGACCGGCCCCAGCAGCCATCCCCAGAAGATCAACGACAAGAAAACGACCAAAGTTGAGAGATCGAGCCCTCTGCCCATTACCTTCGGTTCGATGATCGAACCGACCAGCACGTTGATTGCAACATACCCGGCCGCAATCCAGAACGCCGAAGCCGGGTCAAGCTGGATGAGTGCCAGCAAAACGGCGGGTACGGCAGCCATAATCGATCCGATATTGGGGATAAAGTTCAGCAAGAAGGCTACGACACCCCACAGTACGGGGTAATCCAGGCCGAAGATGAGCAGCAGCAGATAGACGAGCAGACCCGTACCGGCGCTGATCAATGCCTTAAGCGCCATGTAGTGGTTGATCTTCGCCAGGATCTCGTTGAGATGCTTCTGGCCTTCAGAGTGGTTCCGGCGGTAGATATAGGCGATCTTGTTACGGTAGGCCACCCCCTCTAGAAGCATGAATACCGTTGTCAGCAAAATGACGAACCCGTTTGTCAGGATCGATCCGAATCCCTTGAGGGCCCCGGTCATATAGGCAAAAACCGCACTGGGATCGAGCAGCGTCTGCAGGTTCTTTTCCGGCAGGGTTATCCCCTGCCCGGTCAACCATGCCGCCACCCCGCCGAGACGGTTTCGCAGATCGGCTTCATAGCCGGGAAGATTACCGATAAAGTCATTCGTGGCATGACCGACGATCACGCCGAAAAGCACAAAGAAGAGCAGCAGCAGACCGATAAGCATCAGCATCGCCAGTGCCATCGGGATTTTTCGATCCATCAAGAAGTGCAGCAGCGGCATCAGGATGATCGCAAGGAAGAGTGACAACAGGAAAGGGATAATGATCGCAGATGCCGCTTTGACACCGGCAAAGACGATGACAACGGCGGCAAGGATAATAAAAACGTTCCCGAAACGGTTTGTCTGCTCCATAGACTACGCTCCTGACTGGATTTTTTTCTTATTGGTGCGCTGCTGAAGATAGTTGGCAAGATTCATCAGACTGAGCGTCACGAGAAAGATCATCAGTCCGGGGAAGAAACTGACCCACCACGCGATGTCGATCACCTCCTTCCCGTTGCTCAGGATCGTCCCCCAGCTCATCTGAGGTGCGACGATCCCAAGTCCCAGGAAGCTCAGACCCGATTCGGAAAGAATGGCGCCGCCGACGCCGAAGGTAAAGCTGACAAAGAAAATCGGGGCGAGCAGAGGGGCGTAGTATTTGAGCAGGATTTTTGCCCGTGACACCCCTGCAATATTGAGGATCTTGATAAAGGGCTGCGACGTCACGGCGAAACTTTCCGAACGCACCAGCCGCGCCGTCGTCATCCAGCCCGTCACGGAGATGATGAGGATCAATACCAGCGCCGAAGCGTTGACATAGCTCACCAAAGCCAGCAGCAGGAAAAAGGTCGGGAAGGTCAGAAAGAGGTCCACGACAATGACAAACCCTTTATCGACGACTCCCCTCGCATACCCGGCGATCGCACCGAGTATAAACCCGAGGAAGGTCCCTATCAAGGCACTCCCGACCCCGATAATAAGCGAGATCTTACCCCCTTCCATAATGCGCGCGAGAAGGTCCCGTCCGAGCCGGTCGGTCCCGAATGGATGGGCGAATGAAGGGGCCGAAAGGATCGCATCGGCATTCAGCATATAGGGATCGGCCGTATAGAAGAAGCCGCCCGCAAAAGTCACCAGGACGATCACTGCCAGCAAGAAGAGTGTTTTGCGCGGGAAATCATGCATCATTCAGGCACCAGTCGATCGGGATGATGCCTACGCTTTGCAGGTAGGCATTGGTCTGCGAAAAGGGTTTCGAACCGAAAAAACCGCGGTACGCAGAGAGCGGAGAGGGATGCGGAGAGGTAATGATATGGTGGCGTGAAGCGTCGATAAGCGACGCTTTCATCTGGGCCGGCCGTCCCCAGAGAATAAAAACGAGCTTCTCCCGGCCGTCGCTGAGAGCCTTGATCGTCGCATCGGTAAAACGCTCCCACCCCTGTTCTTTGTGCGAATGCGCCTGCCCCGCACGGACCGTCAAGACCGTATTGAGCAGAAAAACCCCCTGCTGCGCCCATGCTTCCAGCGTCCCGTGTTGCGGGACCTCGCAGCCGATGTCCTCTCTCAGCTCCTTGAATATATTCTGCAGGGAAGGCGGATGCGCGATGCCCCGCTGCACGGAAAACGCGAGCCCGTGCGCCTGGTTCGGCCCGTGGTAAGGATCCTGACCGAGAATTACAACTTTGACCTTTTCATAGGGTGTCAGGTTGAATGCAGCGAAGATATCGGCACCTTTGGGGTAGATGGGAAAGGCGGCCTTTTCAGCGAGAAGGAAAGTTTTCAACTCTTTGAAATAGGGCTGCTCGAATTCCGAGGAAAGCACTTGCTTCCAGGAGGGGTCGATCTTGGGGTCAATCTGCATAGCACCGTCCGTATATAGAGTCCGACGTAGTATACAGAAGAAAGTGTTTGGGATGCGTAAAGCGAAGGAGTCCGCCCGAAGGCGGAGGAATGAAGTTTCTTAGTGCACGATGCGCTTAGAACGCAAAGTTCACTTGTGCACTTACACCGGTTTGAGAATGCTTAACCGTCGCTTTTGGGCCCGCCATACCGAGTGCAGCAAGACCGCCTGTTCCGAATTCAGTTTTCTTCTCTGGTGCATAGACCACTGCAGCATCAACTGATACTCTGTCAGTAACGCCATATGTTCCACCAAGGCTGTAATGCTGTTCAACAGTTGCAGGGAAGCCAAGAAGGTTAAACATGTTCAAAGCAGCACCGCCGGCGTATGCATAGGTGTTCGGATCATTCGGGTCAACAAAACCTGTTCCATCCGGCAACTCCTGGATAGGGTTTTCAGCATAGTTGAAACCGGCGCGCACTGCCCAGTTATCCATAGCGAATTCGTAACCGATCGCATAGACATTCTGGTTATCCCAACCAAAGTCTTTGTAGCCTGTCGCATCCGCCCATTTAATTTGCTTGTAATCAAAGGCAATGGTGTTTCCTGCGATGGAATAAGATACACCAACACCGATTTCGGCGGGCTGTTCCAGTTTATCACCCATAGGAGCCGGGAAGATACCAAAGTCGACAAATGGCTGCGTTGCAGATGAGAGCTGCTGTTTGTATTCCATTTCGATTGCACTTTTATAAACAGCGCCAAGAGTTAGACCCTTTACACCAACCTGTGTGAAATCGTAGGCTGCACCAATGTTGAATCCGAATTTCAGATCTTGTGCGACACCGCCACCAATGGAATATGGATTTCCGTTATTCTGGTTCATAAGATCCGGCATCTTGTAGTTAATACCAAGGGCACCGTATTGAAGAATAGGTGTAACACCGACACTGAACCCACTGCGGGCATACGTAAATGGTACACCAAACTGCATCAGCTGAAGATTTGTCACCATCTGAAGGGTACCGTTGCCACCTGTAGCCGCATTGCCTGCTTCACGATAGTCAACACCCATACCGGCTGTACCCCACATACCGATACCCCAGTAGAAGTTGTCATTTACTTTGTACGCAATGGATACTTCCGGAATCATATTCATATCCGCATCACTGTTTTGCGCACCGGCGCCTACATTCGCATCATATTTGACATGCGGCATAAAGAGTGTGCCACCAAAGGAAATTTCCACATCTTTAACAGATGAGATCAGCGCCGGGTTGGCGAGTGCGGATTCCGCACCGTGGCTCATACCGATACCGACACCAGCCATACCGCGTGTCTTGGCACCCAGCCCAATAAGCGTATCACCATTTGTCGCAAATGCGGAAGTTGTCCCAAGCGCCATAGCCGCTGCAAGAGCCAGTTGGATTGTACGTGTCATCTATTCTCCTACGAATAAAAATCAAATGGAAGTATTTGCTTCCGATTTCGATCATTATATGCCCTGCAAAATAAACCGAATCTAAAGCCGAACATCCCTATTTAAGGAGTATTAATAATAATTTTAAGCAAAATGAGGAAATTGGAAGAAATAAAATATTTTTATATACTGTAGTTATGATACTGGGCATTTTTATTTATTTTCTGTTATTTTTTATACAGATTATTCATTTTGATAGAAATGTGTCAAATATTTGACAGAATTGTGAGAATGTTACTATTTGTAACTTTATAGGCTGACAATGATTTTTGCACGAGACAGTTTCCTTCTGCCAACAGCACTGTGGAACATTAGAAAAATAGCAGATAAAGGAATTTAAGCAAAGAAGATGATCATAGATGTTGATGTAATTTTCGAATATCGTTAGTTTACACTGTGGATAAATGATTAGTGATACTTTGGAAGTAAGTAAAAGAAAGATAAATCCGAGAACCAGGATATCTCATGAAAAAAGGCAACGGGGTTGCGTTTTTACAGGAGTAAAGTAAGATAGATGAAGAGCGAATACGTAGTATAAAGCCAACATAGCCGCCGGAGTTTAGACTTAAGAGATTGTTGGTAATAAATTGTTGTGATTGTTTGAATGTGAAGAAATTCCGAGAACCAGGCGGCGACCTACGTTCCCAACCCTGCAAGGGTCAGTATTATCAGCGATGAGAGGCTTAGCTTCCGGGTTCGGAATGGGGCCGGGCGTTTCCCTCTCTCTATAGCCACCTGGACAATCGGATCTAAAAGCACCGAAGTGATCTTAGATCCGACTGTGTCGGGAAGTTTTCATTGTTAAAGTCAACGGCAACTACAGTGATTACAGCTTCTCATATTCAGTAAGGCAGTAAGACACTAATTTTAGGGAAAAAAGACGAACGGACTATTAGTACTGGTCAGCTAAACAGATTGCTCTGCGTACACACCCAGCCTATCAAGCATGTAGTCTTCATGCGTCCTTCAGGGAGAGTTCATCTTGGAGTTGGCTTCCCGCTTAGATGCTTTCAGCGGTTATCACATCCGAACGTAGCTACCCGGCGGTGCCCTTGGCAGGACAACCGGTGCACCAGTGGTTCGTCCAACCCGGTCCTCTCGTACTAGGGTCAGCTCTCCTCAACTCTCCTACGCCCACGGAAGATAGGGACCGAACTGTCTCACGACGTTCTGAACCCAGCTCGCGTACCGCTTTAAATGGCGAACAGCCATACCCTTGGGACCTGCTCCAGCCCCAGGATGCGATGAGCCGACATCGAGGTGCCAAACCTCCCCGTCGATGTGAGCTCTTGGGGGAGATCAGCCTGTTATCCCCGGCGTACCTTTTATCCTTTGAGCGATGGCCCTTCCACACAGAACCCACCGGATCACTATGACCGTCTTTCGACTCTGCTCGACATGTACGTCTCACAGTCAGGCTGGCTTATGCCATTATACTCTGCGATGGATTTCCAACCCATCTGAGCCAACCTTTGTAAGCCTCCGTTACTTTTTAGGAGGCGACCGCCCCAGTCAAACTACCCACCAGACATTGTCCTGACAGAGGATAACTCTGCGCAGTTAGCTATCAGAATATTCAAGGGTGGTATCTCAAGGGTGCCTCATATACAACTGGCGTCATATAATCAACGGCTCCCACCTATCCTGCACATGAATATCCCAATAGCAGTGTCAAGCTATAGTAAAGGTGCACGGGGTCTTTCCGTCTTTCCGCGGGTAGGAGGAATTTTCACCTCCACTACAATTTCACTGGATCCCTGGTTGAGACAGCTCCCATCTCGTTACGCCATTCATGCAGGTCGGTATTTAACCGACAAGGAATTTCGCTACCTTAGGACCGTTATAGTTACGGCCGCCGTTTACTCGTGCTTCAATTCACCGCTTCGCAAAGCTAACGGATCCTTTTAACATTCGAGCACCGGGCAGGCGTCACACCCTATACATCCACTTACGTGTTGGCAGAGTGCTGTGTTTTTGGTAAACAGTCGGGAGGGACTCTTTGCTGCGACCCGCTTCTGCTCCACCCGCAGGGGTTTCACATACAACGGGCACACCTTATTCCGAAGTTACGGTGCTAGTTTGCAGAGTTCCTTAACCAGGGTTCTTCCACGCGCCTTAGAATACTCATCTCACCCACCTGTGTCGGTTTACGGTACGGGCGACTGTAGATATGCTTAGAAACTTTTCTCGGCACGACGGCATCAACGATTCTGTTTCTGCTCCGAAGAGCGTCGACAGCCTGTCAGATCTCGGTCTCATGTAAGGCGGATTTGCCTGCCTTACAACCTACATCCTTCGAGCCACTATTCCATCAGTGACCTCGTTTAGCCCTATGCGTCCTTCCATCACGCTCTACAGTCGGTATCGGAATATTAACCGATTTGCCATCGTCTACCCCTTTCGGACTCGACTTAGGTCCCGACTAACCCTACGATGACGAGCATCGCGTAGGAAACCTTGGGTTTACGGCGAAGCAGATTCTCACTGCTTTTATCGCTACTCATGCCTGCATGCTCACTTCCATCCGCTCCAGCACTCCTTGCCGGTATACCTTCAACGCTGAATGGAACGCTCTCCTACCACTTAGTAAAACTAAGTCTAGAGCTTCGGTGTACATCTTAGCCCCGTTATATTTTCGGCGCAGAATCGCTAGACCAGTGAGCTGTTACGCTTTCTTTAAAGGATGGCTGCTTCTAAGCCAACCTCCTGGTTGTTTCAGCAACTCCACATCCTTTTCCACTTAGATGTAACTTAGGGACCTTAGCTGCTAGTCTGGGTTGTTCCCCTCTCGACGATTGATTTTATCACCCACCGCCTGACTCCCGAGGTTAGGCATACAGTATTCGGAGTTTGATAGGGTTTGGTACCGCGGTGAGCAGCCCTAGCCCTGTCAGTGCTCTACCCCTGTATGCTAATAACTCGAGGCTATACCTAAATATATTTCGGAGAGAACCAGCTATCACTGAGTTTGATTGGCCTTTCACCCCTATCCACAAGTCATCCGGAGGCTTTTCAACGCCTATCGGTTCGGTCCTCCACTAGCTCTTACACCAGCTTCAACCTGCTCATGGATAGATCACTCAGTTTCGGGTCTGCAGCATCTGACTAATCGCCCTATTAAGACTCGCTTTCGCTACGGCTTCGCGTTCGCTTAACCTTGCCAGATACCACAACTCGCAGGCTCATTATGCAAAAGGCAGTCCGTCACCCCTCATAAAGAATGGGGCTCCGAATGATTGTAAGCTATAGGTTTCAGGTTCTATTTCACTCCGTTCACCACGGTTCTTTTCACCTTTCCCTCACGGTACTGGTTCGCTATCGGTCTGGTAGTAGTATTTAGCCTTGGAGGGTGGTCCCCCCATGTTCAGTCAAGATAACACGTGTCCCGACCTACTCGAATAACATGTAGATAGTTTTCGCTTACAGGGCTATCACCTTCTATGGCTCCTCTTTCCAAAGGATTCTGCTAACACACTACACGCTTTAGGGCTAGTCCCATTTCGCTCGCCGCTACTCTGGGAATCTCGGTTGATTTCTTTTCCTCAAGGTACTGAGATGTTTCACTTCCCTTGGTTCGCCCCCCGAAGGGTGACACGATTCGCACCGTGCCGGGTTGCCCCATTCGGAAATCCCCGGATCAAAGCTTCTTGGCAGCTCCCCGAGGCTTATCGCAGCCTAGTACGTCCTTCATCGCCTCTACCAGCCTAGGCATCCACCTATAGCTCTTAATATCTTTATTCTAATTAGCGCTTACTGCCTTACTCAATATGAATAAGACTGTAATCTTCAATTGTAGTTGCATATAGTAATTTCTTACTATATTTGTTGACTTTAACAATGATAATTCAATGAACGATTTAGACTCTTATACACTAAGAAGTCTAATATGAATACTTCATCAAGTACTCGTATTAGGCTTCATCCGTGGTGGAGAATAGCGGGATCGAACCGCTGACCTCCTGCGTGCAAAGCAGGCGCTCTCCCAGCTGAGCTAATTCCCCACATAGTGATCCTGGTGGGCCTAGGAGGACTTGAACCTCCGACCTCACCCTTATCAGGGGTGCACTCTAACCAGCTGAGCTATAGGCCCCTTCTCGGCATTTCTAATTCAATAGAACACAGATCACTGAAAACTAAGCAAGCAAGCGGACAGACACAACTCTGTGTGAGATTTTCTCTTCGGGCCCTCAAACGAATGAGGCCCGGTTACTCTAGAAAGGAGGTGATCCAACCGCAGGTTCTCCTACGGTTACCTTGTTACGACTTCACCCCAGTCGCTGATTCCACCGTAAGCGGTAGCCAGTTTGGCATCCCGATTTCGGGTGAAATCAACTCCCATGGTGTGACGGGCGGTGAGTACAAGACCCGGGAACGTATTCACCGTAGCTTAGCTGATCTACGATTACTAGTGATTCCAGCTTCATGCACTCGAGTTGCAGAGTACAATCCGAACTGAGAGACGCTTTATGAGATTGGCTCCACCTCGCGGTATCGCAACTCTCTGTACGTCCCATTGTAGCACGTGTGTAGCCCTGGCCGTAAGGGCCATGATGACTTGACGTCGTCCTCACCTTCCTCCTCCTTGCGAAGGCAGTCTCCTTAGAGTGCCCAGCCGAACTGCTGGCAACTAAGGACGAGGGTTGCGCTCGTTGCGGGACTTAACCCAACATCTCACGACACGAGCTGACGACAGCCGTGCAGCACCTGTTTTCAAGCTCCAGTAAACTGGCACTACCGTATCTCTACAGTATTCTATCAATGTCAAGGCCAGGTAAGGTTCTTCGTGTATCTTCGAATTAAACCACATGCTCCACCACTTGTGCGGGTCCCCGTCTATTCCTTTGAGTTTTAATCTTGCGACCGTACTCCCCAGGCGGAATGCTTAATCTGTTAAGTGCATCACCGAAACTACAAGAGCCCCGACGACTAGCATTCATCGTTTAGGGCGTGGACTACCAGGGTATCTAATCCTGTTTGCTCCCCACGCTTTCACGCCTCAGCGTCAGTTATGTCCCAGCAGATCGCCTTCGCTTTCGGTATTCCTAGTGATATCTACGGATTTTACCCCTACACCACTAATTCCATCTGCCCCTTCCATACTCTAGGTTCCCAGTTTCAAGTGCAGTTCTATGGTTGAGCCATAGGATTTCACACCTGACTTAAAAACCCGCCTACGCGTCCTTTACGCCCAGTGATTCCGAGTAACGCTTGCTCCCTCCGTATTACCGCGGCTGCTGGCACGGAGTTAGCCGGAGCTTATTCATTAGGTACCGTCATTTTCTTCCCTAATAAAAGGAGTTTACACACCGAAATGCGTCATCCTCCACGCGGCGTTGCTGCATCAGGGTTTCCCCCATTGTGCAATATTCCTCACTGCTGCCTCCCGTAGGAGTCTGGTCCGTGTCTCAGTACCAGTGTGGCGGATCATCCTCTCAAACCCGCTATGTGTCATCGCCTTGGTGAGCTCTTACCTCACCAACTAGCTGATACAATATAGGCCGATCCCTCAGCGAAAAACCTTTCCCTGCGAACAGGAGTATCCGGTATTAATCACCGTTTCCAGTGGCTATCCCAGACTGAGGGGCACGTAACCTATACATTACTCACCCGTGCGCCACTCGTCAGCAAAAGAGCAAGCTCTTCCCTGTTACCGTTCGACTTGCATGTGTTAAGCACGCCGCCAGCGTTCACTCTGAGCCAGGATCAAACTCTCCATAATTGAAAAGACGTTTCCGAAGAAACGATTACTGATCCAGCCCAAGATATAAAATCATTGGCTGTATAGTGTCTATCACTATTAATAGTAATAGACGGTTAAATTGTGTCTTATCTAAGTAAGACTTCCAGACTCGCATCTGTCCATCCCACTTGCTTAGTTTTCAATGATCTCAAACTTCCCAAATCTTCAACTCGAAGACCCGGCTGATCGGCTTCTTTCGATGCCTCTCATCGTTTGTGGACGGGAATTATAGGGGATTCCTAAAGCAATGTCAAGAGGTTTCTGCGCAAATTTTCGAATTTTGTGAAATTTCTTCGAATTTGCTAATTTATGTAAATTTGTTACTTGTTATTTGCGCTGTTTTCGCGTATGGATTTAACCTCGGCAACCGCCGTAAAGCGGCTGTCCATCAGACTGATTTCATCCCCTTCTCTTACATTATAAAGGGAAATGGGGCGCCCCTCTTTGACAACCTGGGCATATCCCTTTTTATCTTTGAGCTTCGGATCCTGGGATTCGATGTTTCGCTCCAATGCATTCAGCAGCGACTGCTTCTGATTCAGCAGGAGCACTTCGCTCTGGTCCAGGCGGGTGTACATCGGTTCCAGCATAGATGCCGCCTGCTGAAGCCGGTATGCGATGCTTTGATCAAACCGCTGTTGCAGTTGCAGCAGCAGTTCGCCCTGTTCTTTAATCTTCTGTTCGACCGAATGCTGTCGATAACGTTCGTACAGATGGGTAACCGTCTGCATGTTCACCTGCAGCTTTTCGCTAACACGGCGGTCCAGCTGTTCCTGGAGCGCATCGAGGTTCATCATTATTTCATACTGGTCCGGCAGAATCATCTGCATTGCGGCGGAAGGAGTCGGTGCCCGCAGGTCGGCGACGAAGTCCGTGATCACCCAGTCGATCTCATGCCCGACGGCGGAGACGACCGGGGTTGCTGCTGCCGCAACCCCCCTTGCCAAGGTTTCGTCGTTGAAACCCCACAGGTCTTCAAGGCTTCCCCCGCCCCGACTCAGAACAATGACGTCATATCCCGCTTCATCAGCCGCCTTCAGTGCTGCCGCCAGTGAAAAAGGCGCCTGTGCTCCCTGGACGATGCTGTCATAGACGAAAAGTTCCGTCAGGGGCCAGCGGTGCGCCGCCACCCGCTTCATATCCTGAAGCGCCGCTCCCGTCGCAGAGGTGATCAGGGCGATTTTTTTCGGGTAACGCGGCAGCGGCTTTTTCCGTTCACTTTCAAAAAGCCCCTCTTCCGAGAGCTGTTTTTTCAGCTGTTCGTAGGCCAGGGCCAATGCCCCCTGCCCCGCAGGTTCGATCATCTGGGCATTGATCTGGTACGTGCCGCGGGGTTTGTAGAGCGTGATCCCGCCGCGGACGACAACTTTGAGACCCTCTTCGAGCCGGAAACGCAGATGGGCCGCGTTTCCGCGGAACATGACGCCGCTGAGCGCCGAACCGCTGTCTTTGAGGGTGAAATAGATGTGGCCGCTGTTATGATAGGTAATTCGGGAGAGTTCGCCTTCGACGGCGACCTGGACAAAAGTCGTCTCGAGAAGGTTCTTGATCTGTTCGTTGAGGGCCGATACGGAGACCGCCTGCACGCTTTACACCTTCTTGGCGATGATCAGCGTGGAGATATCCATGGAAAAACTCTGGATGAAGAGTGGCTCGAAGCCGGCAGCTTCCAGTTCGCCGCGCATCCCTTCCACTGTCAGGAAGCCCTCGATGGAGTTGGGCAGGTATTCGTAGGCTTCTTTGTTCTTCGAGATAAAGCCGCCGATCTTCGGCAGGACCTTCGTCATGTAGAAGTCGCGGATCTTGCCCAGAAATGAGGGGTGTTCATTTTTCATGAACTCCAGGATCACAACCATTCCTCCGGGTTTGAGGGCACGGTTGAATTCCTGCAGGGCTTCTTCACGCTCGACGACGTTGCGGATGCCGTAGGAGATGCTGAGCATATCCGCCGTATTCGCTTCAACGGGAAGCTCCGTCGCCTTGGAGATGGCAAAATCAAAATCGGGGAACTTTTTCCGGCCGACACCGACCATCCCCTCGGAGGGATCGACGCCGAGGATCTTTTTGACGCTGATGTTTTTGACAGCGGCGCGCTGTCGCCAGTAATCCATCATATCTCCCGTCCCGCAGGCGACGTCAACGATGAGATCAAGTTCCGGCCGGTTATAGAAACCGAAGGCCTTATCGCACCCTTTTCGGCGCCAGCTGCGGTCGACTCCCATACTCATGACGCGGTTCGCCTTGTCATATGTCGGCGCGATCTCGTCGAACATCGATACGATTTTTTCCTGTCTATCCATTCACCATCCATTGTTTGACATCCTCCCCCGAACGGGACAGGTGCCTGATTTCAAATTGTTTTCTCTCTTGCAGAAAGCGTATTGTACCACCGCTTGAAGGCGCAACAAAACAGAGGTACATATCGCACTGCGACTGTACCGCTTCGAACATCCCCGGACCACCCTCGACAAGAACATTGTGGTACCGGTCAATTGCAGTGAGATCAGACGCGATCATCACCTTCCGGCCGGGGACGTTGAAGAGCGGGATCGTCCGATCAAAATCGTCACGCTTGGAGAGAATAAGGATATCCGGTGCCTTGCCCTCCACCATCCTCGCATCCAGTGTCGGGTGGTCGGTACGTACGGTATTGCCCCCGATAACAAGCAGGTCCGCCGCGTCACGCATCGCGTGCACAAATCGGCGCGATTCATTCCCGCTGATGGTCCCTCCGTCTATCGTTCCGTCGAGCCGCTGGGCCCACTTGAACGTGACAAAAGGCTTTTTCTGCCACTGTACGAAGGGAAAAAGCAGATCTTCCGACGCTTTGGAAGGTTGGTGCTCGACACGAATACCCGCTTCACTGAGAATGGATGCTCCGCCGGCCGCTTCCGCATTCGGATCCGCCGCCGCGTAGACGACCCGCCCCATCCGCACGCCTACCAACAGACGGGCGCAGGAGGGGGTTTTACCGTGATGGGCACAAGGCTCGAGGGTGACGTGGATCGTGCAGGAAACGAAACATCCGTTATGATGGGTCAGAAGATAGTCATGGATCGTGCCGGAATCAGTGAGTGCCAGGATCGCAGTGTCAGAAGTCAGAAGAGCAAAGGCCTGCTGAAGCGCCAGAACTTCCGCATGAGGACCGCCCGCTTTTTCATGGGCGGCGACGGAAAGGATTCGGCCGGAAGCATCGGTAACGGCAGCACCAACGGCCGGGTTCGGGAACGTACACCCCTGGAAAGCCCACGCCGCATCGACGGCCAGCGCCATCGGATCAGGCCGGGCCATCCGTGTTACCACTCGAAGTAGGTTGCGGCCTTGACGACGCTGTCAAAGGGGACCGCTTCGGTTCCCGCCTCGGTTTCGATGCTCAAAATGCCGTCTTCGCCGACACTTTTGAGTTCGCCGCGCAGTTTCGTTTTGTCCTGCAGGGTCAGCTCTACCTTTTCGCCGACGGAGAAGCGGAAGTGCTCCAGGGTTTTGAGCTTGCGCTCCACGCCCGGCGAGCTCACCTCGAGACGGTATTCGCCCTGAACCGGCGGGGTAACATCGAGCATTGGAGAGATCAGCTTCGTCGCTTCGACGCACTGATCCATCGTCGTGCCGCCTTCGCCGATAACGTTGACGCGGTAGATCGTCTCACCGTTTTCAGTAACAACAGACGTATCATAAAGGTGCAGGCCGATCGACTCGACCAGGTTCTTGATATCGGTCTCAAGACTCATCGTGTTTCTCCCCTTCGATCTGTTTGAAAAGCGCCTCGATCTGCTGTGTCTTCTGGAGCTGATCGTCAAACACGAATGCCAGTTTCGGGCAGCGGTACCACCCCTGGTCTTTCATGCAGTAATCTTCGATGACCGGGCGCGCTTTGCGCAGCTGTTTCAAAAAAGCATTGCGCTCCGCTTCGCTGTAGTCGTGGGGGTCAAGGTAGACTTTGGCGTCGCTGCGCCCCTTGGCGCAGCGGACTTCGATGACGTCGAGTTCATGCAGACGGGCATCCCCGAGTTGCGAGATCGCCTCGGGGATAAGCTCCTGCAGGATCGCGTCGGTGCGTTTAAGCTTGATCTCTGCGGGCGTCACAGCTCTACTTTCTGCTCCACACGGGTGAAGGTCTCGATGACGTCACCGACCTGGACATCGTCGTAGCCGTTAAGGACAACCCCACACTCGTAGCCGTTACCGACCTCTTTGACGTCATCTTTGAAGCGTTTGAGCGATGTCAGTTCACCTTCGTGGATAACGACACCGTCGCGGATCACGCGGACCGGGCCGCCGCGGACCAGTTTGCCGTCGACGA
This sequence comes from Sulfurimonas sp. HSL-3221, assembly GCF_021044585.1. Classification (GTDB taxonomy): domain Bacteria; phylum Campylobacterota; class Campylobacteria; order Campylobacterales; family Sulfurimonadaceae; genus Thiomicrolovo; species Thiomicrolovo sulfuroxydans. The sequence continues at coordinate 1,891,073 of NZ_CP087998.1, forward strand.
CGAGACAGCCCGCAACCATCCCTTTGGGGATCTTGAAGACTTCGCGGACATCGGCCTGGCCGCTGTGCTCTTCGCTGAATTTCGGTGCCATCATACCCGTCAGCATGCCCGTAATGTCGTCGAGCAGTTGGTAGATGATCGTATAGGTACGGATTTCGACACCGCGCTGTTTCGCCAATGCCTTGACCGCACCCGTCGGACGAACGTTGAAACCGAGCAGGACGCTGTTTTCGGAACTGTTCGCAAGCTCCACGTCGTTTTCGGTGATCCCGCCGACGCCGGAGGAGATGATATCGACCTTGACCTCGTCGTTGCGCAGCGCAAGCAGTGAGGTGCGGATCGCTTCGAGCGAACCGTGGACGTCCGTTTTCAGGATAACTTTGAGGGATTTCAGTTTCCCTTCCGCGATCAGGGCCGTCAGTTCATCCAGAGAGGTCTTCGTGCTGGCGGAGAGTTCTTTCTGGCGCTCGTACTCGGCACGTTTCTGTGCATACTCACGCGCCTCTTTGTCGCTCTCCATCGCGATCATGATGTCACCGGCAGCCGGGACTTCGTTCAGACCAACAACCACGGCGGTTTCACTCGGTCCCAGGACCTTGATCTGCTCTCCCTGGTCGTTAATGAGGGAGCGGACCCGGCCGAACGCCTTGCCACAGACGACGTTGTCGCCGACGCTGAGTGTACCGTTTTGAACGATGACCGTTCCGACAGGGCCACGGCCCTTCTCGACGGAGCTCTCGACGACAACCGCTTTGGCCGCCGCTTCCGGGTTGGCCGTAAGCTCCATCACTTCCGCCGTCAGTAGAATGTTATCCAGAAGCTCATCGATCCCTTCGCCTGTTTTCGCGGAAACCGGTACGAATTCGACGTCCCCGCCCCAATCGATTGGAGAGACTTCATGCTCTGCCATCTGTCCTTTGACCAGATCCGGGTTCGCGCCCTCTTTGTCCATCTTATTGACCGCGACGATGATCGGTGCTTCGGACGCCTTGGCGTGCTTGATCGCCTCGATCGTCTGCGGCTTAACGCCGTCGTCCGCCGCAACGACAATGATAACGATGTCGGTTGCCTGGGCACCGCGTTCACGCATCGCGCTGAAGGCGGCGTGGCCCGGGGTGTCGATGAAAGTGATCTTTTTGTCGCGCTGCTCTACCGTATACGCACCGATATGCTGGGTGATACCGCCGGCTTCACCGTGGGCGACGCGAGCATTGCGGATCGCGTCGAGCAGAGAGGTCTTACCGTGGTCGACGTGGCCCATGATCGTAATGACCGGCGGGCGTTCTTCGAGGTGCTCCTCGGATTCCGCTTCGACGTACTCCTCTTCATAGTTGAAGGCGTTTGTCGGGTCGATCGTCGTGACTTCGACCTCGAACTCTTCTGCGAGGATCTCGATCTCGTCCTTGCCAAGGAAGTCGTTCTTCGTTACCATCATGCCGAGGTTGAAAAGGACCTTGATAACGTCGGAAATCGGGTGGTTGATCTTCTCGGCGAATTCGTAAACGCGGATATCTTCAGGGATCTCGACGTGGGTAATAACTTCCTCCGCACCCTTCTCTTTCGTGTATTTTCTGCGCTTTTTACGAGCGACCTGACGCGGACGGTTGCCGCCGGGCTTCTTCTGACCGCCGCCGCGGCCGACCGGCTTCTTCTCGCGCGGGCGCTGCGGCTCTTCGGGCAGTTTCGGTTTGTCCTGCGTCGCTTCGCTCAGGTCGAGCAGTACGACTTCGTCGTCATCGTAATCCATGGAGACATCGGACATGGAACCGCCGAAGATGTCCAGGGAGGTCCCGCTGGTTTTGCGCTGTGTCGGCGTCGATTTGGAGGTTTTCCTAGCTTTTTTCTTCTGGGCTAGCTCTTCGAGTACGTCCGCATTGAGCTTCCCGTAGCTGGAGAGTTTTGTCGTCTCTTTGGAGACCTGGGCCGTCTCCTCAACGGACGGACGGTTTTTCTTTTTGATCCGCAGGCCGCTGCGCTTGATCGGCGTCACCTGTTTCAAGGCCGGTTCCGTCTGCTGAACCACTGCCCCGGAGACCGGCTTCGGTTTCTTTTCGACTGCAGCGTCTTCCGCTTTCGGTGCTTCTTCTGCCTCGGCAGCTGCCGGTGTTTCAGCTTTTGCCGCCGGAGCTTCTGCCGCCACTTCTTCGGCTTCGGCAGGTGCAGTTGCCTCTGCTTTGGCTTGGGCCGCTTTCTTCACGACACGGACTTTCGGTTCCGGCGCCGCAGGCGTCGTACCGCTCATGATAAAGTTAGCGATCTTCTCCGCCTCTTCCATCGAAACGGAGTTTGAAGCCGTTTTTACGTGGCCAAGCCCCATTGCCTGGGCTTTTTCGACGACCTCTTTTGATGCGATACCCAATTCTTTGGCAATCTCGCTTACTCTAACTTTATCTGACATCCGTGATGATCTCCTTTAACTCGTTCAGCAGGCGCTCGATCTCCCCGCTTTTGCATTGGCGGGCGAGCGC